>NZ_JAQIRJ010000001.1:0-621016 GCF_032601995.1 Klebsiella sp. 141153
ACCGAAGGGCCGTGTCAGACGCGAGCGCAGCAGTCGACGTTATTGGTACCAATAACGGCGCGCGCGAATTTTTGCATCACGTAGTTGGTTTCATTACCGGTCCCGCGGGAGGAGCCGGTGGTCTGGATCGCGTCCGGGCCATATTTTTCTTTAATGGCGCCAAGGCGGGTGGCGACGTAATCGAGCGCCTCGTCCCAGGAGACGGCTTCCAGTTTGCCGCTGCGCTTACGACGGATCATGGGGGTTTTGAGACGCGGGGTCAGGATCTGGGTATCGTTAATGAAGTCCCAGCCATAATAACCTTTCAGACACAGGGTGCCCTGATTGTTTTTCCCCATGGCCGCTTCGGCGCCGACGACCATGCCGTCGTCCACCACCAGCCGCAGCTTACAGCCAGCGGCGCAGTAGGGACAGACGGTGGTTACTTTTTCCATCGTGTGACTCCTTAAAAATAGTACGGCAGCAGATAGATAAAACGGCTGTTAATTCCGAGGGTAATGGCGTCCTGGATGGCGGGAACCGCCATCAGGGCCATCATCAACAGTGCAAAAAGCAGACGTTGCGACATAGACATAATCACTCCTGGCCGTCAGCGGCGGTTTGACCTTTCTGTACCTTGCGCAGCAGTAGCCACATGCGCACCGTACGCACGGCCATGTTGCGGGCAGCCGCGCTCGGCGGCGCCGGGTCCGGTTCCGGGACATCGTGAGAAATACGGAACGGCACGCTGCCGTTCAGCGTCAGGTTGGCGACAATCGCCGTCAGGGTGCCGATAGTGATGCCGCTATGCAGAAACAGCTGCATCATCGGCGGGAACTGGGTAAACAGATTCGGCACCAGTACCGGCATCATGCCGAGACCAAGGGTGAGCGCGACGACCATCCCATTGTTATTGTTGCGATAGTTGACCTGGCCGAGAGTACGAATACCGGAAACGGCAACCATGCCGAACATAACGATACCGGCGCCGCCGAGGATCGGTTTCGGAATCAGTACCACCAGCGCCGCCATTTTGGCGAAAATGCCCATTAGCATCAGGATGACGCCCGAGACCGACACCACGAAGCGGCTGCGTACGCCGGTCAGGCCAATCAGGCCGACGTTTTGCGCAAAGGCCGCGTAGGGAAACAGGTTGAAGAAGCCGCAGATCGTCGTCGCCAGTCCGCAGGTATTCAGGCCGTTACGCAGCATGCTGGCCGTGACCTGTTTACCGACGATATCGCCGGTCGCCATGATGGACGACATGGTTTCGACCATCACCACCACCATGACCATCGACAGCAGGGCGACCGGCACGATATGAAACTCAGGCCGGGCGAACTGCATCACCTGTGGCAGATGCAGCCAAGGCGTAGCGTTGACGAGGTTAAAATCCAGCGGCTTGAAGAAGCTCCATAAAATAGTGCCGATCACCAGCCCGATCAGCACCGAGGTGTTCTTGACCACGCCGGTGGCGAAGGTATAAAGGTTAAGAATAATGACCAGCGTGATGGCCGCCATCAGCAGCGAGAAGAGATCGCCGAAACCGGCCATCTCGCTGCTGCCGCCGCCAATCCATCCTCCCGCGACCGGCATAATAGAGAGGCCGATCAGCGTCACAATGCCACCCATCACCACCTTCGGAAAGAAGCGAATGAGACGGCTAATCCACGGCGCGCAGCAGAGGATAAAAATGCCGGAGACGATAACCGAGCCGGAGATCGCCCCGATACCGTACTCTTTGCCGATAAGCACCATCGGGATCAGCGCGGCGAAAGTACAGCCCTGGATCAGCGGTAAGCGGCAGCCCAACCACTGCTTGATGCCCATCGATTGCACGATGGTTGCGGCGCCGCAAATAAACAAATCGGCGCTGATTAATAAAATAATATGCTCCGCAGGCAAACCGACCGCGTTACCCACCACCAGCGGCACCGCCACCGCCCCGGCGTACATCACCAGCACGTGCTGCAATCCATAGAGAATCATTTGCGTAATTGGCAGGACCTCATCGACCGGCGCGACAGTCGCCGTATTGCGTGAGGCCGGAATGGCAAAATCTTTCATGAAGTAGTTGTCTCCTTTACGACTTCTTCCCGTGCCGAACTGAAAGGGCAGAAGTTACGATTCGAAGGCCATTGCCTCCCTCTGCTGATGATGTTCACCAGCGTATAACGCGCACGGAGTTGCTTATGCGTTAGGAGGGTTATGCGTAAGCTGTGCCAAAAATGAGCGAAGCGGCAGTGGAAGAATATATTTGTGAAATCAATCACGGGTTGGCATGTTTATTTCTTGCAGGCCCGTTTAACGCTGCGAGCGGGCATCAGAAATAAAAATGGCGAATATCAGTTTGAGATATATGCCGTCTCATTTTGGTAGGCGAAATAAGCGCTAAGAAGGTAAAAATGATAAAAAGGCAGGGCGGGCTTGATATGCCATCCCGGTGATTTGATGAGCTTTTATTTATTCGAGAGTGACAGGCGAGTAATAATTTGAGCTGACTCGCAAAAATGAATGGCAGCAGAAGGTGAGCGCCCAATATCGCCCGAATATTGCAATCCATCCCTGAGACTATTCCAGAAGAATAAAAGGGAAGCAAATGAATCGATTTATTGTGGCCGATGTTGCGAACTGTATTGGATGTCATGCCTGCGAAGTAGCCTGCGTCACGGCGCATCATCAGGATGCCTGGCCGGCACAGCGCAGCGCCTTTGTTCCGCGCATCCATGTTGTCTTCCACCGGAATGCCAGTACTGCGACCACTTGCCACCATTGCAACGACGCGCCTTGCGTCACCTCCTGCCCGACTCAGGCGCTGTATGTCGCCAACGACAGCATCCAGTTTACCCAGTCCGAGTGTATCGGTTGCAAAAACTGCGTCGTCGCTTGCCCATTTGGCGCAATCGAGATGGTCGCCAGCGGGGAAGATGGCCCGCAGCTGGCGCAAAAATGCGATCTTTGTCGCGAGCGCCCCTCCGCAGAACAGGCCTGCGTGGCCAGTTGTCCAACTCAGGCGCTGCGCGTAATGGACGAGAGCGCGCTCCAGCGGTTACAGCGGGAAAGACAAATCCGCTCCGCCCAAGGGCAGCCGCTGGCCGAGCGTCGTGGCGCAAGGCGCGAAGCGATCCTGGATAAAGCGCCGCGGGTGGGGGCGAAGAAGCTTGCCGCGGAGGAGCGAAAAGCGCATTTTGCCGAGATCTACCAGCGCCTTAGCGAATGTGATGCCGAATATGAAAGCGAGCGTTGCCTGTACTGCGCGCAAAAAGCCTGGTGCAACTGGACCTGCCCATTACACAACCATATTCCCGATTTCATCCGACTGGTGCGTGAGGGCAAAATTATTGAGGCCGCAGAACTCTGTCATCAAAGTAGTTCGCTTCCGGAAATCTGCGGCAGGGTCTGCCCACAGGACAGGCTATGTGAGGGCGCCTGTACGCTGAAAAACGAAGGCGGCGCGGTGGCGGTTGGCAATCTGGAACGCTATATCACCGATACCGCGCTGGCGATGGGCTGGCGGCCAACCACAGGCGAGGTTGCGCCGCGTCGGGAACGCGTGGCTATTATCGGCGCCGGACCGGCGGGACTGGGCTGCGCGGATATTCTCGCGCGCGCCGGGGTACAGGTTGATGTTTTTGATAAACATCCTGAAATTGGCGGGCTGCTGACTTTCGGCATTCCGTCTTTCAAGCTGGAAAAAACGGTAATGGCGCTGCGGCGTGAGATCTTCAGCGATATGGGGATTCGTTTCCATCTCAATCAGGAAGTGGGGCGCGACGTGGCCTTCAGCGACCTGGTTGCTAACTATGACGCGGTCTTTTTAGGCGTCGGCACCTATGGGCTGATGGGCGCTGGTCTTGATGGCGAAGACGCGCCAGGTGTTATTCAGGCGCTGCCGTTCCTGATTGCCAATACCCGTGAGGTGATGGGGCTTGAAGAGAGCGCCGAATATCCGTTAACCGACATTAAGGGTAAGCGGGTGGTGGTGCTGGGCGGTGGCGATACGGCGATGGACTGTCTGCGCACCGCGGTGCGTCGCGGAGCCGAGAGCGTGACCTGCGCCTATCGTCGCGATGAGTTAAGCATGCCGGGCTCGAAAAAAGAGGTGGTGAACGCGCGGGAGGAGGGCGTGGCGTTTCAGTTTAACGTTCAGCCGCTATATATCCTGCGTAACCGTAAAGGCCAGGTCAGCGCCGTCGGGATGATCCGTACCGAAATGGGTGAACCAGGGCCGGATGGCCGCCGCCGCCCGCGGCCAATTGCCGGTTCAGAATTCGAACTCCCGGCCGATGTGCTGGTGCTGGCGTTTGGTTTCCAGGCCCATGACATGCCGTGGCTGCGGGGGCACGGCATCAAACTTGACCGCTGGGGGCAGATTGTGACGGGCGGCAAAGGTCGCGGCACCACGCAGACCAGCCATGACAAAATCTATGCCGGCGGCGATGCGGTGCATGGCGCCGATCTGGTGGTGACGGCAATGGTTGCCGGGCGCCAGGCCGCAAGCGAAATGCTGGCGCGATTTGACCATAAGGAGCGGTGATGACCCATTTTATTCTTGCCAGTTCACAGGCCTGTATCGGCTGTCGTACCTGCGAAGTCGCCTGCGCACTGGAGCATGTGGCGGAGGGGGCGGAATTTCATCCGCGATTGAAGGTGATGCGACTCGACACGTTGAGCGTGCCGGTGATGTGCCATCAGTGTGAGAACGCGCCATGCGTTGGGGTCTGTCCGACCGGCGCATTGGCGATGGGCGCCGAACGGGTCGAGGCCGATGCCGGGCGTTGTATTGGCTGCCAGAGCTGTGTCGTCGCCTGCCCATTTGGCGCGATTACTATCGAGACATCGGCGGCGCATCCGCCGGTTATCGTGAAGTGCGATCTCTGCGAGCAGCGAGACGGCGGCCCGGCCTGCGTATCGGTATGCCCAACGGCGGCGTTATCGCTAATGACCGATGACGCGCTGGCGGCGCTGCAGAAACAGAGAACGATCGCCAGCGCCAGCTTGTTGAGTTTGTAGGAAAGTCCCGGATGGCGACGCGCCGCGCGTCTTATCCGGGCTACCCGAACGATGTTTCTGCGCTATTTATAGCCCCGCTAGAAGCCAAAAAATAAACCCGGTACAGCGACCGGGTTTTGTTTTTGCGTGATGGGATTACGGCAATGCATCCATCCGCTGCCACATCTTCTTCGCCACCTTCCGCGCTTCGGCGAAAATCGTATCGCAATCAATAGCGAACTGCCGATCCTCATAGACCATGACGCCATTCACCATCACGCTATGAACGTGGCTGGCCCCCATACCGAAGGCGATGTGCCCGGCGAGATTAGCCGCCAGCAGCGGCGTCGGCGGAATATAATCGCTGATGGTTAAATCCGCCTTATAGCCCGCCTCAATACGGCCGAAACGGTCGTTAAAGTTGCGGCTAAGCAGCGTGTTGCCGTTGCTTAATGCCTGCGCAAAGCTATCCGGCCACAGCGGCCCGCCGGCATCACGGTGTTTAAAGAAGGCGAACTTGAGCTCTTCAAACATATCGGAGCCGATACCGTCGGTGCCCAGCGCCAGGTTGCGAAATGCCGTCAGCTGCTGGTTATAGCCAACATGGTTGTTCATGTTAGAGCGGGCGTTATGGACAAGAAAACCATCGTGCGCGTTCAGTAGTTCAATATCCGCGTCCGACAGATACAGCCCGTGAGCCACCAGCGTTTTACTATCGATGAGATCGAACTCCGCCAGGCGTACCAGCAGATCTTTACCGTAGTGATGGTGGCTGTGGGAAACGTCGTAACGGTCTTCCGCCATATGAATATGCAGGCCGCGCCCGGTTGCTTTTAATGCTTCGCGAAGCATCAAAAGCCCCTCATTGGGAACCGTAAACGGCGCATGGGCGCCGATATGCGCTTCTACCAGATAGGGTTCGTCGCCGTTTTCCCGCGCCCGATCGATTTCGTGGGCAAAACGGATATTTTCCTCCACGCTTGCCTGAAGTTCCTGCTGGCCGCCGTTACGGTCGGTGGTTTCAAAACAGGTCATGCCGCGCAGGCCGACCTTGATGAAAGCGTTACGTAACTGACTTAATGATCCAGCGATATAGTTCGGCGACGCGCTGTGGTCAATGACGGCGGTACAGCCGCTGCGAATGGCCTCCAGCGAACAGATAAGCCCGCTGTAGTATAAGGACTCCTCATCCAGCGCGCGGTCCAGGCGCCACCACAGGTTTTTCAGCGTGGAGATAAAATCGGGACTCGGCGCAATATTGGCCTGAATTCCGCGCGACAGTCCGGAATAAAAATGGTTATGCGAGCAGACCATTCCCGGCATCACCAGCCGGCCGCGCATTTCTTTAATACGCGCCTGCGGATAACGCTGGCTCAGGTTCGCGCCTGTTTCGATAATTCTGTCATTTTCGATGACGATATCGACACCTTCTTCCACTTTTGCCGGATGAAGCTGGGCAAGGGTGGCATTTTTAAGCACTAAGATACTCATACTTCGACGGCTCCCAGCAAATAGTGATGATGTTGATGGACGTGGCTGATGATGCGGCACATGGCATCCAGCTGCGGCGGAACTTCAGCGAACTGACCCTTAGTATCGATTTCCAGCTGCCAGATCAGGCCATCCTGACGGACATGAACCCGCTGCTGTTCCACGAGGAAACCAGGATTGCTGCTGTTGTTGAAATCCTGTTCGAGGCTAAAAACGGTGACTTTGTCCTTATAAGGTTTGCCTTGCCATGGGCAGAACTGCGCGCAGTTGCCGCATTCGTTGCAGTACGCGTCGAGGTGCAGCGTCTGGAAGCGGTTGTCGAACCCCGGCACCGCGATTGAGACGTTGGCGCGGTTCGGGCAAACATCCACGCACTTGCTGCAGACGTAATTACATTCGAGGCAACGCTCCGCCTCCTGCGCGACAAAGGCATCGCGGTCGTCTTTATCAACCTGAGCGATAGCAATGGTTCCTTTGCGGCGGTAAATATCCGCGGGATCGACGTTATTCCACTGTTTATCGCCGAAGTGGCTGCGGATATTCTCGCGCTTCAGGATCGCATCGCTGGCGCGACGGGCGTTGCCTATCGCCGAGACGATCGAAGAAGGGCCATGCTGTACATCGCCAATCAGGAAGACGTTAGCCAGACGGCTTTCGCCATCAGCATTGACCTCAGGCCAGCCGTGGTCGTTGAGCGGGATCCCCATCGCCGCCAGCGCTTCGCCATCCTGCTGTTCGCCGATAGCGGTAATCAGCGTATCGACCTGCAGCGTCCAGGTTTCATCGGTGGGCAATGGGCGACGTCGACCCTGTTCATCAGGTTCGCCGAGGGCCATGGCGCGAACGGTCAGCGTGCCGTCAGCGGCGAAGTGCTCCGGGTTACTGAGGAAGCGGAACGTAACGCCATCCTGAAGGGCTTCTTCGTACTCCTCGCGCCATGCTGGCATCTCCTGCTGCGAGCGGCGATAAATCACCGTCGCTTTCTCAACGCCGGGGATGTGCAGCGCCGCGCGGGCGCAGTCCATTGCAGTATTGCCCGCGCCGACAATGGCCACGTGTTTACCCACGTTCAGGCGATCGCCGCGGTTGAACGCGCGCAGGAAGTTGAGCGATTTATGAATATTCGTGTTGTCGCCGCCAAGCTTCACGCCGCTGTTTTTGTCGGTACCAGTGCCGACCAGTACATAGCGATAACCCTCCTGACGGAGTTTTTCGACGGTGAGATGCGGGTCGCAGCCGTAGACAATATTGACGCCGTGATTAACAACGAACTCGATATCCTGCTGGATAAGTTCCGCGGGAATGCGGAAATGCGGAATGATGTTTTTTACCACTCCGCCAGCGTTAGCTTCGCGCTCAAATAGCGTGACCGGGTGGCCGGCGCGGGCGAGGAAGTAACCCGCCGCCAGCCCCGCCGGGCCTGCGCCAATCACCGCCACCGGGTTACGGCTACCGGAACCAGCCGGTTTATGCCAGCGGCGTTGGTATTCCGGCCAGCCTTTCTCAAGGGCGATTTTTTTCAGCTCGCGGATATTTAACGCGCTGTCATAATCAAGACGCGTACAGTTGTACTGGCACTGGTGATCGCAGATATGGCCGGTGATCGCCGGCAACGCGTTACGTTGATAGATAAGCTCCAGCGCATCGGCATAGCGCTGCTCGCCCATCAGGCGAATGTATTCCGGAATATCCTGTTTGATGGCGCAGGCGCTGACGCAAGGGGCGACGTAGCAGTCGGTTAACGGCAGCGGCTCGCCAACGTCGATGCGATCGTCCGGCTTCCAGTGTTTTTGCGTGTACTCCATGCTCACCGCTTTTTCCGCCAGCGCGTTCAGGCGCTTGACGTCGACCTGATTCATTTCCCAGCCATCGGCCGGTTCCAGCTCGCGCATGCACTGGCTAAGACGCAGGTAACCACCGGGTTTTAGCAGATCGGTCGCCATGGTAATGGGGCGGATCCCGGTTTCAAAGATATCGCGGATATTGAGCTGGCTGGCGCCGCCGGAGTAGGAGATCGGGAGTTTGCCGTCGAATTCACGCGATAGCAGCGCCGCAACGTTGATGGAGAGGGGGAACAGGGCGCGGCCGGACATATACATCTCATCGCCGGGCAGCGCGCCTTTATTGTTGACCGTGCCGAGGGTGTTGGTTAGCTTCACGCCGAAGCCGAGTTGTTTACTTTTCGCCAACGCCATCAGACGCGTCAACATTTCCAGCGCCTGGCCGATTTTAAGATCGTGTTCAAAAGATTCTTCATTCAGACCGATATAGTCAAAGCCGCAGGTGTCGAGAATTTCGCGTACGCGCGGGTAGCCCAACAGCGTCGGATTAAGCTTCACGAAGGTGTTGAGCTGCTTCTCTTCCAGCATATAGCGGCAAATGGCTTCGATTTCATCCGGCGGGCAACCATGCATGGTAGAGAGAGTAACCCCTTGTACCAGTTTTGCCGGAATGCGTTCCGCGAGCGTCGCCAGCCGCGGGCGGATATCATCCAGCGACAGGCGGGCAAGGAAGGCGTCATCATGCAGCCAGCGGTTCAGCGTGTCGCGGTACTGGGTAAATTTCGGCTGCCCGGCGGCGTTCATCATATTATCGATAAACTGCTGCATCGGCGGTTGTTTGATGCCTTCCAGGTTATAGCCGACGCTCATATTGAAAATAAATGACTTGCCGTTTTGCGCCGGCGTGAACGGGAAAATCTCTTCCAGCAGATGCAGAATAAACCATGCTTTAAGGTATTCATCCCACGCTTTTTGCAGCGTGAATTCCGTAGACCATTCGGTATTGAAACATTCGTCTTCAGCGTCGATGCAGGGTTTTTCCAGCTCAAGCCGGTCGAGGATCTGTACGGTTTTCAACTCGATAAACCGCCCGCCGGTGAGCCAGGCGGTGATGATATTCTGCGCCAGTTGGGTATGCGGGCCGGCGGCCGGGCCGATTGGGGTGGCGCAGCTTTCGCCGAAGACGCTTACCCGGCGTTGGTTGGTGGGCGAATAGAACTGCTGCTCAGGAATACCAAAAATGGAATGGTGTTGTTGATACTCATCGAAAATGCGCGTCAATAATTCCTCAAACGGGACGGGACGCATGATATCCCCCATAACCCTCTCCTTTATCTGTGCAATCAAATTTGCCGGTTAGTGGTGCTTATTCCGACGGATAGTTAAGGAAGAGCAACAATCGAACCAGTTATTAAAGGCAGAAGGTTTGAATAATTAAAAATGTGAGAGAGATCTAAAGAACACCTGGCTTTGTGAATAGGCTCACGCTATGGTAATGAGAATTAAAATCACTCTATATTTTTATCCGCCGGGATTTCTCAAAATAAACGGCGAAATATCACAATGATAATTTCCCGACAAAGGCATTATTAATCCTGGTTTTGCAGGCGAATAAAATCAGCAGGGGTATCGATATCCCAGACCATTTGCGGAAAATCTAACTCCAGACAGCGATGGCGGCTTTGTAATAACCGTTTGCGCATTGAGCCGGGTCCATCGTGAGTGATAAGTTGGCGCAACTGCGTGCCGGCAATAAGGATTGGATGACCCGGTACGCCTTGATATTGCGGAAGAAGCGCGCTGTCGCCCCGTTGTTGCCACAGCCGCTGGAAAAGCGCAGTCGGCAGGCAGGGTAAATCGCCGAGGGTGATAAAACAGTAGTGGTTTCGCACCTGGCTTGCGCCGGCGCAAACAGAAGTAAACAGACCCTGCTGATAGTTGGGATTATAAACCAGGGTTATTTTCGGATGCGCCGAATAGCGTTGATGTAACTCCTCTGCGCGAAAACCGCTCACCAGAATAATACGCGAGCAGAATTGCAGGGCGTTTTTTATACTTGCATCAAGTATTGTCGTTCCGCGCCAGGGTAACATCATTTTCCACTGTCCCATCCGGGAGGACAATCCGGCGGCGGTAATAATACAATCGACCTGTTTCATACTCCTCCCTGAATAATGGAATCCTGTCCAGCGCATGGAAAATATACCGCATCTGCAATCGCTGTTTTGTGATTTAGGCGTAAATGATGGTCCGCTGCTGATTTCCGCCGTCGGCGCGGGAGGTAAAACCAGTACCTTAATGTGGCTGGCGCAGCGTTTTCGTGAGGCTGGCCGGCGAGTTCTGCTCACCACGACCACCCACATGTATCTTCCGACAACCCTACCTGTGCTGATTTGCCGCGATCCGCTGGCGCTGCCTGACGAGGTTTGGCTGCGGCCGCTACAGGCCTGCTACGCCTCATGGCTCGCCCCTGCGGGTAAAGTTCGTGGGTTTAGCCCGCAACAGCTTGATGCGCTGGTTGCCGCAGGTTGCGTGGACGTGGTGCTGGTAGAAGCTGACGGGGCTCACGGTTTCGCCTTAAAAGCGCCAGCTGAGCACGAACCTTGCATACCTCAATCCTGTTGCTGCGTTATTGCCGTCATGGGGGCCTGGAGGCTCGGGCAAAACGTTGGGCCAGCGACCGTTCATCGCTGGCCCCTTTTTTCCCGGATAACCGGCGCGGCGCCGGATACAGCGCTGAGGTGGCCGATGCTGCATCGCTTGATCGCGCATCCGCAGGGAGCGTTTAAAGGCGTTCCGCCCGCCAGTCGCCGGATCCTGCTGCTGAATCAGCTTTCTCAAAATGAGAATTTACCGGAGGAGGCGCTGTTGCAGCAGTGGGGGATTAACGCACTGTGGGCGGGAGCAGTACAAGAGCAACCCGCGATAACGCGGCGACGAACAACAGAGTGACGCCCCGGCTTGGGCGCATGGCGGATATCCATTGAGGTTGTTATGAATATTTTCTCTGAAGCGGCAAAACTCGAAGCACAGAATCGCCCGTTTGCCCTGGCGCAGATTGTCGATAGCCGCGGCTCAACGCCGCGCCATTCGGCGCAGATGTTAATCCGTGAAGATGGTTCGATAGTCGGCACCATCGGCGGCGGCATGGTTGAGCGTAAAGTGATTGAACAGGCGCTGGAAGCGCTCAGCGAAAAAGCGTCGCGCATGTTTCATGGGCGGATGGCGCGCAGCGGCAGCGATGCGGTCGGCTCCGATTGCGGTGGGGCGATGTCGGTCTATATTAGCGTACATGGCCTGCGCCCGCGGCTGGTGCTGATCGGCGCCGGGCACGTTAACCGCGCGGTGGCGCAAAGCGCGGCGCTGCTGGGTTTTGAGGTGGCGGTGGCCGATATCTATTCTGAAAGCCTGAACCCCGACTATTTTCCGCCGACAACGCAGTTGCTGCATGCTGAAACCTTCAGCGAGGCAGTGGATTCCCTGGCGATCCGCGGTGATGACTTTGTGTTAATCGCCACCAATAACCAGGACCGTGAAGCGCTGGATAAACTGATTGAACGACCGGTCGCCTGGCTTGGGCTGCTGGCCAGCCGCCGTAAAGTCCAGGTATTTTTACGCCAGCTGCGGGAGAACGGCGTTGCCGCAGAACATATTGCCCGCCTGCACGCGCCGGTTGGCTATAACATTGGCGCCGAAACGCCGCATGAGATAGCGATTAGCATTCTGGCGGAAATCCTGCAGGTAAAAAATCGCGCGCCCGGCGGCCTGCTGATGGCGGCTGCCACGCCTGCGCAGCAGCAGTTGGTCGCTATTCGCGGCGCCGGCGATATCGCCAGCGGCGTGGCTCTGCGCCTGTGGCATGCGGGGTTCAAAGTGGTGATGCTGGAAGTGGCGAAGCCGACGGTTATCCGCCGCAGCGTCGCTTTTGCCCAGGCAGTCTTCGACGGTGAAATGACGGTAGAAGGGGTGATGGCGAAGCGGGTGTCATCCGCTCAGGAGGCCATCCAGGTGATTGAGAATGGCGTGATTCCGGTATTGGTGGATCCGCTGTGCGAATCGCTGACTGAACTGCGCCCTGTCTGCGTCGTGGATGCCATTCTGGCGAAAGAGAATTTTGGTACGCAACGAGAAATGGCGCCGGCGGTAATTGCGCTGGGCCCGGGTTTTTGCGCCGGCGTGGATTGTCATGCGGTAATTGAAACCAATCGCGGCCATTGGCTAGGGCAGGTGATTTACGATGGCAAAGCCCAGGAGAACACCGGGATTCCTGGTAATATTCTTGGGCATACTTCACGACGGGTGATCCGCGCCCCGGGTGCCGGGGTGATGCATGCGAAGGTGGCGCTGGGGGATATCGTTAATGAAGGCGATATCATCGCCACTATCGGCGAGGTCGAGATTATTGCGCCACTAAGCGGTATGGTGCGAGGTTTGCTCAGCGATGGGTTAGTGGTCGATAGCGGCTTTAAAATTGGCGATATCGACCCGCGCGGCGCCAGCGCCGATTTTACCAGCGTCTCCGATAAGGCGCGCGCCATCGGCGGCGGGGTGCTTGAGGCGCTGATGACGCTGATGAATCAGCGGGTAAAAGAGAAAAGCGTATTGTTGTCGGTGGCGTAGATAGCGGCACGAAGCCGCTTTTTTGCCGGGTGGCGGCTACGCCTTACCCGGCCTACCATTCGTGCGACCGGCCTTTAATTTATTCACTACGCTGGATGAAGCCGGTGTTGGTGGCCTCAAAATCCCCGGTGGCGCTAACGCTTACCGGGGCTACAGTACTGTGCGGTCTGGTAGCCCGGATAAGGCGCAACGCGCCGCCTCCGGGAAAACAGTATCTACATTTCGTACCTTTTTACCCTTCAATAACCGTACCGGTGTTTCCTTCAATTCCTTCTTTGGCTTTATTTAATACGGTGATGAGCGCTTTGCGCCCCGGACGTGAACGGGCGAATGACGCGGCGGCCTCAACTTTCGGCAGCATCGAACCCTTAGCGAAGTGACCCTCACGAATGAACTGTTCGGCATCGCTGAGCGACAGCTTATCCAGCCACTGCTCGTTGGGTTTGCCAAAGTTGATCGCCACTTTCTCGACCGCGGTCAAGATGATCAGCATGTCGGCGTCGATCATCGCCGCCAGTTTAGCGCTGGCCCAGTCTTTATCAATTACCGCGCTGGCGCCGCGCAGATGATTGCCTTCGCGGATTACCGGGATCCCGCCGCCGCCCGCGGTGATCACCACGTGACAGGCATCCATTAGCGCTTTTACCGTCTCTTTCTCAATAATATCGACCGGCTGCGGCGAGGCGACAACCCGGCGATAGCCGCGCCCGGCATCTTCTTTCATGACGTAGCCCTGACGCGTGAGCTGTTCCGCTTCCTGCTCGGTGAAAAAAGAGCCGATAGGTTTGGTCGGATTTTTAAACGCCGGATCGTTGGCGTCGACTTCCACCTGGGTGATGATTGTCGCCACCGGGATATGCATCGATCGCGACAGCAGCTCCTCGCGCAGGGCGTTTTGCAGGTCATATCCGATATAGCCCTGGCTTAGCGCCACGCAGACCGACATGGGCAACATCGGGGTATGGGCCTCGGTTTTGGCTGCGGCTTCGAAAGCAAGGTTAATCATCCCAACCTGCGGGCCGTTGCCGTGGGTCACGACCACCTGGTGGCCATGGGCTATCAGGTCGACAATAGCCTGCGCGGTTTGCTTGACGGCCTGCATTTGCCCGGCCAGATCCTCGCCAAGCGCGTTACCGCCGAGGGCGAGTACAATTTTCTTACTCATGAATGCCTCACTTAAGATGTGGTTCCGCTGACCGGAAGGTGAGCGGTAGAAAAGGGATCGCGGCGTAAAAAACGCCCCTGGCCAGCGCTGCCGGTGAAGGTGCCGTTATCGAAAATAACCCGGCCATGCGATAAGGTCTGGCGAATCGCGCCCTGGCAAATAAAGCCCTCCCAGGGCGAATAGTCGGCGTTGTCATGCAACATCTCATGGCGGATCGTGGTGGTGCGCTGCGGATCGATTATGACAACATCGCCGTCTGCGCCGGGTGCCAATAGTCCTTTTTTCGGCCACAGGCCAAATAGCTTCGCGGGGGTGGCGCTGGTGAGCGCGACGAAACGCTGCGGTGAGATCCGCCCGGTCATGACGCCGTGGGAAAACATGAGCAACAGGCGGTTTTCCACCCCAGGTAGGCCGTTCGGACAGCGGCTGAAATCGCCGCCGGAGAGCTGCTGGCGTTGGGCCATTGAGAAAGCGCAGTGATCGGTCGCCACCACGTCGATCGAGCTATCGGCGATACCGCACCACAGCGCATCATTGTTGCTGGCGTTGCGCAGCGGCGGGCTTAACAAATAGCCCAACGCGTCTTCGCGTTCATAGCACCGGTCGTCAAGCAGCAGATATTGCGGGCAGGTTTCAATCCACACCGGCTGATGCCGCCGCTGGGCGAGACGCAGATAATCCAGCCCCAGGCCGTTGGAGAGATGAACGATATACAGCGGCGCATTGTCGGCGAGCTGGGCGAGGTTGATCATCCGCGCGATAGCCTCCGCTTCACACTCCAGCGGGCGGCTAAGGGCGTGGTAGCGCGGCGCGGTTTTGCCGGCCGCCAGAAATTCGGCCCGTTTACGGGCGATAGCGGCGTCGTTTTCCGGATGAACGGTGGTTAGCGCGCCGGCGCGATGGAGATGGCGCATCGCCTGCAGCACTTCGTCATCGTTCAACTTATACTGGTAGGTCAGGTAGAGCTTGAAGCTGCTAATTCCGGCTTCCACCATCATCGGGATTTCATCGAGGATGGCATGGTTGATATGCTGGATAACGCCGTGAAAACTGTAGTCGATCACCGCTTTGTAGGCGGCATATCCGTGATAGGCCTCTAGCTGGTGACGAAGCCGGCAGCCGGCGGGGCCGAAGCCCATATGGTCGACGATAGTGGTGGTACCGCCGCAGGCGGCGGCGCGGGTGCCGGTGAAGAAATCATCGCAGCTGCGGGCGTGCCCGGTATCGATATTAAAGTGAGTATGAACGTCAATGCCGCCGGGCATGACGTAGCAACCTGCGGCATCGATAGTCTGGCAAGGTTCGGTCGGGGTTATCCGTTCGGCGAGCTGGCTGACCAGGCCGTTTTCAATCAGCAGATCCTGTTTTGCCTGGCCGTCGGCGTTGACCACGATGCCGTTTTTAATCAGTACGCGCATAAAAACTCCAGACTCCCGCCGACGCGCGGCGGGAGGAATAACCGTACGAACTTACTCCGTTGCCAGCCAGCTCAGCGGGATTGCGGCGTACATAGCGGCGCAGGTCACCAGATGCTGTTTCCAGGTTTTTTCATTTGGCGCATGGGCTTCCGGCTCTTTACCCGGACCGAAACCGATAACCGGGATGCCGTGACGGCCCATGATGGAAACGCCGTTGGTGGAGAAGGTCCATTTGTCGACCACCGGCGCTTTACCGAACAGCCCTTCATAGGCGTTGCTGAGCGCGCGTACGGTGAAATGATCCTCTTCAACTTTCCAGGTCGGGAAGTAGCATTCCGTTGGATAAACCAGCCCGGTCCATGACGGGCGTTCATAGTTGTACATTGAGACCACGGCGCCAGCCTTCTGCACGGCAGGCAGGGCGCGGATCTCATCCAACGCGCCTTCCCAGGTTTCGCCCCAGGTCAGACGGCGGTCGATAGAAACCGCGCAGCTGTCGGCAACCGCGCAGCGGCTTGGCGAGGTGAAGAAAATTTCTGAAACGGTGAGGGTGCCTTTACCCAGGAATTCATCGTTGCCAAGGTTATGGGACAGCTCCTGCAGCTCGTTAAGAATCGGCCCCATTTTGAAAATGGCATTATCGCCGCGCTCCGGCGCCGAGCCGTGGCAGCTCACCCCCTGAACATCAACGCGAATCTCCATACGCCCGCGCTGACCGCGATAGATTTGGCAATCCGTCGGCTCGGTACTGACCACGAATTCCGGGCGAATGCCGGACTGCTCGATGATGTACTGCCAGCACAGACCGTCGCAATCTTCCTCCTGGACGGTACCGGTCACCAGCAGGGTATATTCATCTTCCAGACCGAGGTCCTTGATGATTTTTCCAGCGTAGACCATCGACGCCATCCCGCCTTCCTGGTCGGACGCGCCGCGTCCGCCGATCAGCTCATCGGTTTCCATCCCCTGGTAGGGGTCGAAGGTCCAGTTCTTGATGTTACCGATGCCGACGGTATCGATATGCGCGTCCATGGCGACCAGTCGCGGGCCGTGGCCGATATAGCCCAGCACGTTGCCCATCGGGTCGATCTCGACTTTATCGAAGCCGACTTTTTCCATCTCTTCTTTAATACGATGCACGACGCGTTTTTCGTCACAGCTTTCGCTGGGGATGGCGATCATATCGCGCAGGAAGCGGGTCATATCCTGCTGGTAGTGGTTTGCTTTTTCGACAATCAGTTTGAATGGAATGTGCTTAGCCATGAATTAACTCTCCGGTCCTGATTTCCCGCTTCGCGGGATGAATATGTTGAATAAATTGAACGTTTATTGTGCTGCCGGCAGCTTGCCTTCCCAGACGACCTCGCGGTAATGCTGCACGTCGGTGTCGCCTTCGGTGCTGATGACCAGCACCACGGAGTGGTTATCAAGCCCCAGTTTGTTCATCAGCGCCTGGCGCTGCGGATGGAAGTGGACGGCGGCCAGCGTCCCGAGCCCGACGGCGCCGGATTCCCCGGAGATAACCCGGTGATCATTGCCGACGGGATTACCGAGTACGCGCATACCGAGGGCGGCAACGGCATCCTGGCAGGAGATAAATTGGGTGGCGCAATTGCGCAGGATTTCCCAGCCCAGCGGGTTAGGTTCGCCGCAGGCCAGTCCGGCCATGATGGTGGCCATGTCGCCGCCGACGTTGACGATGTCGCCTTTTACCCCGGAGCGATAGATGCAGTCCGCCAGTTCAGGTTCGACGATCACCGAGTGCAAATCGCGGGCGCCGAAGACGTCGACCAGATAGCCGAGCACGCCGCCTGCCATCGCGCCGACACCGGCCTGCAGGAAGACGTGGGTAGGGCGAGCAATGCCCATCGCCGCCATCTGTTCTACCGCTTCATCGGCGAGGGTGGCGTAACCTTGCATAATCCAGGTTGGGATTTTGGTGTAACCTTCCCATGCGGTGTCCTGTACCACTTCCCAGCCGTTTTTCTGCGCGGTTTGCATGGTAAAGCGCACGGTATCGTCGTAGTTCATATCGGTAACGATACATTCCGCGCCGAGGCGCAAAATGGCATCCACGCGTTCCTGCGCTGAACCTTTCGGCATGTATACCACCGCGTTTTGCCCTAGCTGCTGGGCGGCCCAGGCGACGCCGCGCCCGTGGTTGCCGTCGGTGGTAGTGGCGAAAGTCATCTTCTCTTTGATGGTGGATTTCAGGGTATCAAACGAGAAGGCGTTAATATCGAGACGGTATTTTTCACACAACAGCTGGGCGATGGCGTAGGCGCCGCCGAGCATTTTGAAGGCGTTGAGGCCAAAGCGCTGGGATTCATCTTTTACCAGGATGTTCTTTACGCCGAACAGCGCCGCCAGTTCCTTCAGGGCATACAGCGGCGTCGGTTGGTAACCGGCGATTTTTTGATGAAAATGACGCGCCTGTTGCGCCTGCTGACGGGAAAACAGCGGCGAGGTTTCACCGGTAAAGAAGCGGTTGTCGGCAATATCCATTTTCAGCGAAAAAGCAGACATATTCTGTCCTTATCCTTCTTTGGAGTCGGGGAAGCCGGCCCGCAGACCGGCTTGCGAGGTTATTTGATGCGTTTTTGCGCGTCCTGCAGCAGTTGCTCCAGCAACTGACCGGGTTTGGCATATTTGCGACAGAGGATCATGGCGGCGATGATGTACGGCTTCCAGCTGGCCTCTTTATAGGTGGCGATACGGTATTTTTCGAACACCGCTTCGGTGACTTCGCCTTCCTCGCAGGAGACGCCGGTAATATCCGCCGGCAGGCAGTGCATATACAGCGCGTCACCGTCTTTGGTGTGCTTCATCATCTCTTCGGTACAGTGCCAGTCTTTGTGATTGGCGTTCTGGGCGAGACAGGCTTTTTCCAGTGCTTTCAGCCCGTCATGGTCGTTGGCGCGCAGTAGCTCGGTGCGCTGTTCCATCACTTTGTATGGCGCCCAGGATTTCGGGTAAACGATATCGGCGTCTTTAAAGGCTTCCGCCATATCGGTGACCTGACGGAAGCTGCCGCCGGATGCCGCGGCGTTTTTCTTCGCCACTTCGATAACATCCGGGATCAGATCGTAGCCTTCCGGATGGGCGAGGGTGACGTCCATACCGAAGCGGGTCATCAGACCGATGATCCCCTGCGGAACGGAAAGCGGTTTGCCGTAGCTTGGCGAGTAGGCCCAGGTCATGGCAATTTTTTTACCTTTCAGATTTTCCAGCGAGCCGAAGTGTTCACGCAGCCAGGCCAGATCGGCCATCGCCTGCGTCGGATGGTCGATGTCGCACTGCAGGTTTATTAATGCCGGGCGCTGCGGCAGCACGCCCTGTTTGTGGCCGTCATCCAGCGCTTCGCCGACTTCACGCATATAAGCGTTGCCGGCGCCGAGATACATATCGTCGCGGATACCGATGGCGTCAGCGCAGAAGGAGATCATATTGGCGGTTTCACGTACCGTTTCACCGTGGGCGATCTGCGACTTGCCTTCGTCGAGGTCCTGCTGCGCCAGGCCGAGCAGGTTTAACGCCGAGGCATAAGAGAAGCGGGTGCGGGTCGAGTTATCGCGAAAGACCGAAATACCCAGCCCGCTGTTAAAAACTTTGGTAGCGATGTTTTCCGCCCGCAGCGTTTTCAACGCCGCGGCAACATCCAGCACCTGCTTCAGCTCGTCCGGCGATTGCTCCCACGTAAGCAGGAAGTCTTTTTCATGCAGGTTGGAGTTGAGCTTATTGATATCCTTGATCAGTTCGTTAACAGTTTTCATATTTCGATCCTGGTAGTGAATGACGGCTTATTGATTGCTGTGCAGTCGAAATGACATTGATGTAAGTGGCGACGGCCAGCGCTGTATTACCACTAACAATAAGCGTGCCAGTTGTAATTCAGTCGCGGTGCGCGAGCGAAAAAGTCGGGAATTATGCGAGGCGGGTCACGAAAAATGGCTTATAACGGTCAATTGATAGAAATGAAATTCATTCGCCAGTTGTCACGATAAATTAAATTTGATCCATCAGACGAGCGTGGATATCGTTCTGCGACGGTGATTTCGACACCAAAATGATAATTTCGGCCTGTGGATTATCATATTGAGAGGAAAATGTGATACCTCTTCCATATTTTCTTTAAGCCGTAAAAAAGCGCAGGGTTGGCACCTTTTTTCAAGTTGTGCAGCGGTAGTATGATAAACGCAGAATAAAAAGAGTCGATCTTCAGCTTTTCTCTTTCGGCTACTGATATTAAAAGGTCAATTATGATTCCCTCCAATTCTCTATCCGTTTTAATGCAGATTCAGCCAACGATTCAACGTTTTGCCCGCATGCTCTCCAGCGTGTTACAACTCGAGGTCGAGATTGTCGACAATACGCTGTGCCGCGTCGCCGGTACTGGCGCCTACGGTAAATTCCTGGGGCGAAAATTAAATACAGATTCGCGACTTTTACGTTACATAATAGAAACAAAAAAAGAAAAGGTCGTGACTCATTCGCGTTTTGACCCCTTGTGTAAGGGGTGTACCAATAAAGAGAACTGTAAAGAGAAGGCATTTCTGGGCACTCCGGTCATTTATCAGGAACAGTGTGTCGGGGTTATTAGCCTGGTCGCCCTAACTCGCGAGCAGCAGGAGCGCATTAATGACAACCTCCACGAGTTCTCAGATTATGTACGACACGTTTCTTCAATATTTGTCTCCCGCCTGTTAGAAGACCAGGGTGGGGGAGACAATATGCTAAAAATGTTTTCCACCATGATTGAAAACATGGATCAGGGCGTGCTGGTGGTTAGCCAGGATCAAAAAGTTAAATTTGCCAATCAGGCGGCAATGAAAATCCTTGGCGCGAATCACGGTAGTATGATTGGTAAAACTATTCATTTTCGTCCGCTGACTTTTGCGCAAAATTTTATTCGCGGCCACGTTCAGCACGTCATTTCTTTTGATGATAAGAAAGAGCTGATTATCGGCCAGCTGCACGCTATTCAGGATCAATGGCTGTTCTTAATGGCCTTCCATCAGTCGCATTCGTCGGCCGATCTGGCGCCGCCGCAGGATGGCCCGCAGATTGAACAGATGGTTGGCGAATGTCGGCCAATGCGTCAGCTGAAAAAACTGATTACCCGTGTGGCGCCAAGCCCGTCGAGCGTAATGATCGTCGGCGAAAGTGGAACCGGCAAAGAGGTGGTCGCTCGCGCGGTACATAAGCTCAGCGACAGACAGGCAAAGCCTTTCATCGCCATCAACTGCGCGGCCATCCCCGAGCAGCTACTGGAGAGCGAGCTCTTTGGTTACGTCAAAGGCGCATTTACCGGGGCGTCGGCAAACGGCAAGACCGGGTTGATTCAGGCAGCTAATCACGGCACGCTGTTTCTCGATGAAATCGGCGACATGCCGTTAACCCTGCAGGCTAAGCTGCTGCGGGCGATTGAATCGCGCGAAATTCAGCCGGTGGGGGCGAGCCATCCGGTGCCGGTCGATATCCGCATTATTTCGGCCACTAACCAGAATCTTGAGCAGTTCATTGCCGAAGGCAAATTCCGCGAGGATCTGTTCTATCGGCTTAATGTCATCCCACTGCGCCTGCCGCCGTTGCGCGAGCGTCAGGATGATATCGAATTGCTGATTCACTATTTCCTGCACCTGCACACCCGGCGGCTGGAGCTGGTTTATCCCGGCGTGTCCCCGGAAGTTATCGCCTTACTGAAGAACTACCGTTGGCCGGGCAATATTCGCGAGCTGAGTAACCTGATGGAGTACCTGGTTAACGTGGTTCCCTCCGGTGAGGTGATCGATCTGTCGCTGTTGCCGCCAAATCTTATCAGCAGCGGCAAAGTCAACGAGCGTGAAAGCACCGGGGCGGCGCCAGCCAGCGTTGCGAAAGAAGAAGAGGGGGGAACGGCGCTGGAGGAGATGGAAAAGCAGATGATCCGCGATGCTTTGACGCGTTATAGCAATAAAAAGCAGGCCGCCGATGAACTCGGGATCGGCATTGCGACGCTATATCGTAAAATCAAAAAATATGAACTGGTCGGGGTTTGATAACCCGTATCACTCTGAGAGCAATGTTTATCAAAATCGCCGATCGTTATTGATCTGGCATGCATCACGCGCCGAATGCCCGGAAAAGAGAAAATCACTACCGATGATTTTCTCTTTTTTTACAGCTTTCAACTCCTCCCTCCTGGCTTAACTGTTCTGCTTGCTCGCTTCAGTCACCATTTTCTGTTCGTTTTTTCAGCAGGTGGCATTGTTCTTGCCTTTATCGTTTGCCATCGGCTGCTGCGATAGCCGGCAAACAAACATGATAAGGACAGGAACATGGTGCAGATAAATGAGAATCTCGCGACTCCGCCCGTTTCATCGTTGAGTCGTTTTTTTGCTAAGCCCCGCATTATTGCTAAACCTGGATTTAACCGCTGGTTGGTCCCACCGGCGGCGCTGGCGGTGCATTTGTGCATTGGTATGGCCTACGGCTTTTCAGTCTACTGGCTGCCAATGTCGCAGCTGATCGGCGGCAGCGCGCCGCTGCAGTGTCCGGTCGATATGTCATTCTGGCAGCAACTGGTTACCCGCCAGTGCGACTGGAAAATTTCCCTGCTTGGCTGGACCTATACGCTGTTCTTCGTTTTTCTCGGCTGCTCCGCGGCGCTCTGGGGGAGCTGGCTGGAGAAGGTTGGCCCGCGTCTGGTGAGTTTCGTTGCAACCCTTTGCTGGTGTGGCGGCCTGCTGCTGGCGAGCGCGGCAATCTATTTTCATCAGCTGTGGCTACTGTGGTTGGGCGCCGGTGTGATTGGCGGCATTGGCCTGGGGCTTGGCTATATTTCGCCGGTCTCAACGCTGTTGCGCTGGTTTCCCGATAAGCGGGGGATGGCCGCGGGAATGGCGATCATGGGCTTCGGCGGCGGGGCGCTGGTGGGGGCGCCGCTGGCGAATTGGCTGATTAATTTTTTCGCCGATGGTCAGGAAACTGGGGTATGGCAAAGCATTCTGGCGCTGGCGGTGATTTATGCGCTGTTTATGCTCTGTGGGACATTCGGCTATCGCCTGCCACCGATGGGCTGGCATCCGCGCGGCGCGAAAGCGCAGCAAGTCATCGGCAAACAGCCAACCATTCAGGTTCACGTCAGCGTCGCGTGGCGCACTCCGCAGTTCTGGCTGCTGTGGCTGGTGCTGTGGCTTAACGTTACCGCCGGGATCGGCATTCTCGGCATGGCCTCGCCGATGCTGCAGGAGATTTTTGCCGGTAAGTTACTATCGCTGGATCTGGGCTGGCAGGAACTTAATACAGAACAGCTGAAGCGCATCGCGACGATGGCGGCGGGATTTACCGGCCTGCTCAGCCTGTTTAATATTCTGGGGCGCTTTTTCTGGGCTTCTGTTTCCGATATGTGCGGCAGGAAGGTCACCTTCGCGCTGATCTTCTTTCTGGGAACCCTACTTTACGGCACGCTGCCGCTCATTAACCACGGCGGCTACGTGGCGTTTTTTGTCTGTGCGCTCTGCGTGATTATCTCTATGTACGGCGGCGGGTTCGCGACCATCCCGGCGTATCTCGCCGATGTATTTGGCTCACAAATGGTTGGCGCGATCCATGGCCGTCTGCTGACTGCCTGGTCGGCGGCCGGGATCAGCGGCCCGGTGCTGGTCAACTATTTGCGTGAATACCAGCTGGCGCAAGGCGTGGAACCCGCGAGAATATATGACATCACGCTGCTGGCGTTGACCGGGTTGCTTATCATCGGCTTTATTTGTAATCAGCTGGTTCGGCCGATTTCGCAGAAATATGCCATGACCGCGGAGCAACAGCAGCAGGCGAGGGGCCTGTATACTATCAATAAAGACGCGCAGCTGAGCTGGGAACCGACGCCCGCGCCGCTGCTGCTGACGCTAAGCTGGCTGGCGGTCGGCATACCCTTGCTGTGGGGGATGGGGACCACCTTGCAACAAGCGGTGAAGTTCTTTATGTAGACCCACAGAGGTAAGCACCCAAAGGAGAGGTTGGGTGCTTATTGTGCAGCTATTACCAATAACGATTCCCATTCTGCGCTTCGGTGATACACTAACTAAATGTGATCTTTGTCATATCGTAATTACTACAGAGAAAAGAGACACTGCTATGCAACATATCATTGAGGGCTTCCTCAACTTCCAGAAAGAGATTTTCCCGCAACGCAAAGAGCTCTTCCGCAGCCTGGCGTCGAGCCAGAATCCTAAAGCGTTGTTCATCTCTTGTTCCGATAGCCGCCTGGTTCCGGAACTGGTTACCCAGCAGGAACCTGGGCAGCTGTTCGTTATTCGTAATGCCGGTAATATTGTGCCCTCATTTGGACCGGAGCCGGGCGGCGTGTCTGCCACCATTGAATATGCCGTTGTCGCCCTTGGCGTGACGGATATTGTTATCTGCGGTCACTCCAACTGCGGCGCGATGAAAGCCATCGCCACCTGCCAATGTCTGGAACCAATGCCTGCCGTTTCCCACTGGTTGCGCTACTCCGACGCGGCGAAAGCGGTGGTTGAGAAGAAAACCTGGGCCAGTGAAACCGATAAAGTGAACGGTATGGTGCAGGAAAACGTCATTGCCCAGTTGAACAACATTAAAACGCATCCATCGGTCGCGGTTGGCCTGCGTGACAAAACCCTGCGTCTGCACGGCTGGTTCTATGATATCGAAAGCGGCGATATTCGCGCGCTGGATAAAGACACCAAAACCTTCGTTTCATTGTCGGAAAACCCGGAAGTCTACTTCGAATAATATCCCCCAGGGCAAGGAAGCCCTGAGCATCGTAATAGATAATTCATGAGCCCATCTCATAGGTCTGTTCGTTAACACCTGGCTAATCAACGCCCTGCCAAGTTTCTATAATCCTCTTCTCCTGTCGATACTTTCCGCTTGGAGAACAAACGATGCAAAACCCATTGAACGCGCGCCAACAGGCGCTGATCCCGGTTGGCGCCCTGGCCGCTGAAGGCAATATCGCGGCATTGGCCCCGGCGCTGGAGACCGCGCTTGATATCGGCCTGACAATAAATGAATTAAAAGAGACGCTGGTGCAGTTGTATGCCTACTGCGGCTTTCCGCGGAGCCTGAATGCGCTCTCCTGCCTGATGAGGGTGATAACCGAGCGCCAGGCGCGAGGCGTTATTGATAACGAGGGGGCGACAGCGACCCCGTTACCGGAGAACTGGGATAGCCTGCAGGCCGGTAGCCGTAATCAGACACAACTGGTAGGGCAAACGGTCAGCGGACCGCTATTTGATTTTGCGCCGGCCATTGACTGCTATCTGAAGGCACATCTGTTTGGCGATATTTTCCAGCGTGACGTTCTGGATTGGTCGACGCGCGAGCTGGCGACGATCTCAATGCTGGCAGCGCTATCCGGCGTGGAAAGCCAGCTGAAGAGCCATTACGCGATTAGCCTGCACAACGGCCTGACGGCGCAGCAGCTGCGCGGATTTATTAACGTGTTGGCGACAAAAGTCAGCGCTGGGATAGCGGATAAGGCCTCGGTGGTGCTGGAACAAGTGGTTATTGAGCAGCAGCAGGATGGAAAAGGCGTTTAATGGCTGCGGTCTCTTCCAGCCGGTTGAATCATTGGCGGAGAGTACATCTCATTAATGGTTGGAAGAGGTGAACGACGGAGGGGACAACAAAATTGTCTTCGCTAAAAAGCAGCGCGGCGCGCCAGAGAGAATGTCTGACGCGCCATGCTCGCACTATTATTTGCTCAGTTCGGCAGTCATATAGACGCGGTTATTGAACTGGGCGCTGGTGATTTTATAAGACGCGCCTTGCTCTGCAGCCTGCGCGGCAATTTTCGCTTCCGCACGGTCGAGGGTCGAAGCGGTTGCCGTCACGCTCTGCGCGAAAGCACCGAATGACATCAGGGACAGAACGGTAACAGCAGCAAAAGTTTTGATGGATTTCATGGTCATATTCCTTAAATTTTTTGTTTGGGGAGGAGCACTGTTGCTCCGATGTGATAAGAATAGAACCAATGCCGGTTGTTTAAAATCGAAACAATTTGCGTATCTCATTCAAAATTTATGATCAATATTGGCGGCGAATGTTTATCTGAAACGGAGGCGGGGATGATAGGGCGGGCTGATAGGGTGGCGGCTTTACAAAGCCACACAAATGTTGAAGGAACTTGCCGTAAAGCGTGCTACTCTCTATCTGAAGTTGTTGAATTTACTACGGAATGGTTAACGCCTGAAGGAGAACGCTATGGTAATGACCACGCTATCCCCCTTAGTAGTGACGCGTTGGAGTGAAAGCCCGGCGGTGCAGGAACTACAAGATACCCAATTGCTGCGGCCTTGGGCAAAAGCCACCGCCTGCTGTCGTAGCAAGAAAGCCTGGAAGAGGCGTTATGTCACTCGCCAGAAACAGGCCGAATAAACCGAAACGGTATTTGCCGGTCTATTCCTGGTGTTGCGGTTGATAGCGTAGTGGATACTCCGCAAGTGGATGGGGCAGGTTCATATTATGGCTGCCCTCAATCTCGGCAACGATGGTTTGATAACCGGCAATCCAGCGTTGCCCCTGCGCTTTAGCCTGCTGGTGTTGCAGATGGTTCATCATCATTTCCATAGACTGTCGGTCACGCCAGTAGTAATTATTGATGATTCTGCCGCTGGCGGCATCATGATAGCTCTCCATCCCGATAAACCCTTCTAGCGACCGGGTGTAGCGTTCGATTACGCCGTCCAGTTGATAAAAGTCGTCGTCGTACTCTTTCTTCTCGAAGATAAAACTGGTTAAAAATAGTGACATCGCCTGCTCCTGCGCCTGCCTTTACAGACTGATTAACGTGGACTGGTGACTCAGGCCGGGCATCATCTGCTCCAGTCCCTCGGTAAGCATCCGCCCGGCCTCATGCAGCGCTTCGAGCGGCATTTCCGGCAGGCTTTCCAGAATAAACCACATCTGCGGGTCGCGAGCGCTCAGACGGGTGCGAACTCCCTGTCGCCAGTTCCAGCGGCGGCAGGTAACGCCGCGATCGTCACGCCAAATGACTTCTCCCGGTTCCGCTGATTCAACGGCGGCTAAGCCTTCCTTCATCGTATCAAAAAGCTCAGAACCGTCGGCGATAACCAGACGCGGCGCGCCGCAATAGGCGGCGATGTTCTCACCCCCGACCGGAACGGCATACCGCAGGCTGACGGCATTGTAGAGGTCAACGACCGGGTCAATTGCCGGCATGGCGCCCTCGCGCAGTACGCGTTTACGCAACGCCTCCGCGGAGCAGGGCGTGCGTTTTGGCTTAGCGCCAAACGCTTTGAATACCGTAGACCAAGCCGCGAGATGATCTTCCGCCCAGGCGGGCTGTCCGGCTAATACCGCCTGACAGGCTGTGGCCAGCGCGGCTTCACCGATAGAATCCTCACGTAGCGGTGCAGCGTTGACGGTAATACTCAGCGCCCGAAACCCCGGGGCGATCGCAGCTAACTGTGGGCTAATTGACGGTAATGGGTGAGACATTGCATAATCCTGTAACGACTGATTTAGAGCATAATATCGACCGATGAACGATAAAGTCAATATAACGACCGATAATAGCAACGACCTAAGCCGTATTAATGAGGCAGTATCGCGGCGTATTAAGCAGTTTCGACGCGAAAAGAAGATCTCTCTCGACGAGCTTTCCCGTCGCGCAGGCGTCAGTAAAGGGATGCTGGTGGATATCGAAGGGTGTCGGGCGAATCCCAGTATCGCGTTGTTGTGCAAAATCGCTGCGGCGATGGGGGTGTCGGTGGCGGAGTTTGTCAACGTCGCCAGTGAACCGATGGTTCATCTTATCGACCGTGACGCAATTCCGGTATTATGGCGCGGCGAGCAGGGCGGCAGCGCCAGACTGCTGGCCGGCACCAGCGGACCGGATATGCTTGAGCTCTGGCAGTGGCGGATGCTGCCTGGCGAATCGTTCCGTTCGCCGGGGCACCCGGCCGACACCTACGAGCTGCTATACGTGACCGAGGGGCAGCTCACCCTGACGGTGAATAATGACCAATATCAGGTGGCAGAGGGATGTTCTGCGGTAGCGCGTACTGATGCGCCGCATGAATATTGTAATGTTAGCCAGTTGCCCGTCGTCTTTACCATGACGGTGTATGAGAAAGGGCGCTGACGCGGACTCTGGCGTAAATCTGGCTTCACCACTACGCTCAATAATTCACTCCCTGGATAGAGATAGTATCCAGGGGAACGCGGTGAGCCAGAGGAAGCCTTATGAGTGAAGTCAAAATTGTTGCCACGCTGACCCCTTATCCTGAATATATCGATACCATCAGAAATGCGGCATTAGCCATGGTGCCGCCGACGCACAGAGAAGCAGGGTGCCTGCATTACGACCTGCACGAAAGCCGGGAGATCCCTGATGTCAGGCAGCTTTCCCAACAAGGAAAGATCTCATTTGTGTTTATTGAGCGTTGGCGTTCGGAAGACGATCTGAAACAGCACGTTGCGATGCCCTATCATGATGATTTTCTGGCGATACTGGACGGTAAACTGGAGAGTATTCAGGTACAGCGATTGATGGCGTTGTAGATAAAAGCAAGAGGAAAAAAGAGAAGTGCGCACCAAATCAATAATGATTGAAATGGTGCGTCCGAGTGGACTCGAACCACCGACCCCCACCATGTCAAGGTGGTGCTCTAACCAACTGAGCTACGGACGCAAATGGTGCGTTTAATTGGACTCGAACCAACGACCCCCACCATGTCAAGGTGGTGCTCTAACCAACTGAGCTATAAACGCAAATGGTGCGTTCAATTGGACTCGAACCAACGACCCCCACCATGTCAAGGTGGTGCTCTAACCAACTGAGCTATGAACGCAATGTTGTGGTGACAACGGGGACGCATATTAACGGCAGGGAGGCCATGTGGCAAGAGGCAAACGTCACTTTTCTTGCAGAATAGACGCGTTTGCAGAACTTTTATCCATGTCGCACATATTTTACTGATGATAAAGGATATTTCTTCAGCAATATCCCGCTTCGTTGCGTTTTTCTGCCCGGATTGGCAGGGGAGACGCTCACCGACTTTATGCTAGAGTGTGCGGCAAATAAACGACGGAGCGCAGTAATGAAAGCAATTGGCATTTTTTGTGGTTCTTCTACCGGGGACAACCCGATTTATCAGATTTACGCGCAACAGGTTGGCAAGGCGCTGGCGCAAGCCGGGGTGGAGCTCGTGTATGGCGGCGGTAAAGTAGGACTCATGGGCGCCGTGGCAGACGCGGCGTTAGAACACGGCGGGCGGGTCATTGGCGTGATGCCGCGCGGGCTGGTGGAGCGTGAGATTGCGCATAGCGGACTAAGCGAGCTGCATGTCGTTGAGAATATGCATGAGCGTAAAAACAAAATGTCGCTGCTGGCGGACGGCTTCATTGCCATGCCGGGCGGAGCCGGAACGCTGGAAGAAATTTTTGAACAGTGGACCTGGGCGCAGCTCGGTATTCATGAAAAACCCTGTGCTTTTCTGAATGTGAACGGCTATTACAATCCGCTGCAGGCGATGGCGGAAAAAATGGCCGCCGAAGGGTTTATGCACCGCCGCTATGCTGAGATGCTGACTTTTAGCGATGATGTGCAGGAGATTTTGACCGCATTCCACCGCTATGAGCCGCCGCAGCGCAAATGGCTTGCGAAGTAGCGCTATTTTTAAGTCGATTTATTATTTAACGCCAAAAAAAGGGCAAACCGCGTCAACGGCTTGCCCTTTTATTTAGCATTTTTGGTTAGCGCGCTGCGCGCTGCAGGATAATGCTGGACGGCTGACGCTGCAGGAAGCGCATGCGCAGCATCATCATGATGGCAGCGGAGGTCAGGCCGATGATAAAGCCGCACCAGAAGCCCGCAGGCCCCATCCGCGGCACCACAATATCGGTCAGCGCCAGCAGATAACCGCTTGGCAGCCCCAGTACCCAGTAAGCGGTGAAGGTAATAAAGAAGATCGACCGCGTATCTTTATAACCGCGCAGAATACCGCTGCCGATCACCTGAATGGAGTCGGAAATCTGATAAATCGCCGCCAGCAGCATCAGCTGTGAGGCCAGTAGCACCACCTCAGGGTTATCGTTGTACAGCAGGGCAATCTGCTTACGCATCAGGATCGTGAAAATCGCGGTGATCATTGCCATGCAGACGCCCACGCCGACGCCGGTACGCGCGGAGGTCTGGGCATCCAGCGTCGAGCCCTGGCCGAGACGAAAGCCAACGCGAATGGTCACCGCCGCCGCCAGCGAGAGCGGAAGAACGAACATCAGCGAACTGAAGTTGAGCGCGATTTGATGCCCTGCGACATCGATAATTCCCAATGGCGAAACCAGCAGCGCCACAACTGCGAACAGCGTGACTTCAAAAAACAGCGCCAGCGCGATTGGCAACCCCAGCTGTACCAGCCGTTTTAATACCGAAAAATCAGGTTTACTGAAACGCTCAGCGCAGCGGATATCGCGCATTGAGCGCGCGCGGCGTACCCAGGTCAGCATGCTGGCAAACATGACCCAGTAGACCGAGGCGGTCGCGACCCCGCAGCCGATACCGCCAAGCTCCGGCATGCCGAAATGACCATAGATAAAAATGTAGTTCACAGGAATGTTGACCAGCAGGCCGATAAAACCCATCACCATTCCGGGTTTGGTTTTTGCCAGCCCTTCGCACTGGTTACGCGCGACCTGGAAAAACAGATATCCCGGCGCTCCCCACAGCAGCGCACGCAGATACCCCACCGCTTTGTCGGCAAGCTGTGGGTCGATGTTGTGCATCGAGCTAATGATATAGCCTGCATTCCACAGCACCACCATCACCAGTACGGAGACAAAGCCCGCCAGCCAAAAGCCCTGGCGTACCTGCTGGGCGATACGATCGCGGCGGCCGGAGCCATTGAGTTGGGCGATAACCGGCGTTAGCGCCAGCAGCAGACCGTGGCCAAACAGGATGGCAGGTAGCCAGATCGAGGTGCCGATAGCCACGGCGGCCATATCGGTTGCGCTATAGCCGCCGGCCATCACCGTATCGACAAAACCCATCGCCGTCTGGGCGACCTGCGCCAGAATGACCGGGATAGCCAATGCTAATAACTGACGCGCTTCTATAAAGTACTTCTGCACGTGAACACCTTTATATTGTTGTTATTTTGAGACTAAAAAAGCCGCCTTAAATGGCAGCAAGAAGAAAAAACAGGAGGAATTTCCAGTCTATTGTAGCGAGGATTAGCCATTAAGCCAGTGAAAAAATGGTGGGGGCACGATGCGCGCTGGCAACCTGTTTGGTCAACTGTTATTGTTCCGCGTATATATAACGGTAATGATACCGTCACGATTCTCAACAGGAGCAAAGTATGTTTACTGGTATTGTACAGGGGACTGCGAAAGTGGTGTCCATCGATGAGAAACCGAATTTCCGCACCCACGTGGTGGAGCTGCCGGCGCATATGCTCGACGGCCTGGAGACCGGTGCTTCGGTGGCGCACAATGGCTGTTGCCTGACCGTTACCGAAATTGACGGCCCGCGAATCAGCTTTGATTTGATGAAAGAGACGCTGCGGATCACCAACCTTGGCGCTATCCATGAAGGCGATATGGTCAACGTTGAGCGAGCGGCGAAATTCAGTGATGAAATCGGCGGCCATTTGATGTCCGGCCATATTATGACCACCGCCGAAGTCGTTAAAATCCTCACCTCGGAAAACAATCGCCAGATTTGGTTTAAGGTACAGGACCCGGCGCTGATGAAATATATCCTGTATAAAGGGTTCATTGGCGTGGACGGTATTAGCCTGACGGTTGGCGAGGTGACCCCGACTCGTTTCTGCGTGCATCTGATCCCCGAAACGCTGCAGCGTACGACGCTTGGGGTGAAAAAACTCGGCGATAAAGTGAATATCGAAATCGATCCGCAGACTCAGGCGGTGGTGGATACCGTGGAACGCGTGCTGGCGGCAAAAGAAGCGGCGCAAAAAAGCGCGGAAGAATAATTAAAAAAGCCCCCGTAGAAGCGTATTTCTGCGGGGGCTTTTTTTAGCGAGTCTAGCGGGCTACGCGCAGGCCGTGTTCAACACCACGCGAGAAGACGACCTGCCAGAGCTGAATATCGCGGGCGCGGAAGGCACCGGCGCAGGCATTCAGATAATAGGTAAACATGCGTTTGAAACGGTCCGAATAGTTATCGGCAATATCCGGCCAACTGGCAAGGAAACGCTCGTACCAGGCCATCAAGGTGGTGTCATAATCGGCGCCAAAGTTATGCCAATCTTCCATCACAAAATGCTTCTCGCTGGCATCGGCGATATGGCGTACCGACGGCAGGCAACCGTTAGGGAATATATATTTATTAATCCACGGATCGACGTTGTGATCGGTAATTTTTGAGCCAATGGTGTGCAGCAGAAAACGACCGTTTGGTTTTAAATTACGATCGACAACTTCAAAATAAGTGGCGTAATTTTTAGGCCCTACGTGCTCGAACATCCCGACGGAGACGATGCGGTCAAAACTTTCGTGGAGATCGCGATAGTCCTGCAGCAGAATATTGACATCTAATCCCGCGCAACGCTCTTGCGCCATTTTTTGTTGTTCAGCCGAAATGGTCACGCCCGTCACGCTGACGTTATAGTTTTTGGCCATGTAATAGGCCAACCCACCCCAACCGCAACCGATATCCAGCACTTTCATTCCCGGCTCAAGCTGCAGTTTGCGACAAATAAGATCTAATTTATCCTGCTGCGCCTGCTCCAGATTTTCGGCCTCTTTCCAGTATCCGCAGGAATATTGCATATAGGGATCGAGCATGCGGTGGAAAAGGTCGTTGCCTAAATCGTAGTGTTCTTTACCAACAATCCAGGCGCGTTTTTTGCTTTGCAGATTGAACAGACGAGCGCCAGCGATACGTAGCGTATCTTTGAAGTGGCGGGGGAGTTGCTTATCCAGCCCGGCGCGCAATACCTTGTGAAAGAATATATCCAGGCGTTCGCATTCCCACCAGCCGTCCATATAGCTTTCGCCTAATCCGAGAGACCCTTCCTGTAACACGCGTTTAAAAAAGAGCGGGTTTTTTACCCGGATATCGGAGGGTGCGGAACCATTGATTTCAATTCCGGCACGGCCCAATAATTCAGCTGCAATCCGGTACCAATCATCGTTTGGTACACTTACTTCTTCTATACACGATGAACTCATAGCTTCTCCATCACGCCCAAGTGATCAGAACCTTAAAACAGCGTAGACGCTTTTTTGGCTTTGTGAGAAATCTCACGAAAAAATCGTGAGGGTGCTATCCGACGTAGAACAGAGGAAGGGAGATAACCCTTGCCGAAAGGCCTTCCATGGTTAAACGGGCTGCGTCCTGCCCCCGTTAATATCTAAAAAACTTTCTATTTATGTGATGCCGGATCCAGTATAGGCCGCTAAAAACCGCCTTTCAATAAAAATATATTAGCAGGCTAATGACTGGTCCGGGATATCCTTTAAAAATTCATCAAGCGTGAGATGATTCACTCACTAACTGTACGCGTCGTTGCTGCATCCAGAAACCGATGCCTGCCAGGACGATGGAAATCAGCATCACGCTGGTGGTGGTCAGAAGCGGAGTGGCGATAAGGCTTGAGACCAGCAGGCTTGCCAGGAAGCACAGGCCAAGCTGCAGCGTATTCTGCAGGGCGGCGGCGCGGCCGGTCGCCTGTGGAAAAGGTTTCAGCGCCTGGGCGACAACGATAGGGTAAATGCCGCCATTCACAATCGCCATAATGCAAAACGGAACCATTAACGCAACCAGCGACGGATGATCCTGTATTCCGGCAAGCCAGGTCGCGGCTACGCTCAGCGAAAAAACAACCAGCAGCCAGGGCAGCATCTGATGACCCTGCCATTTTTGCAGCGCCGCGCGGCAGCCGTAACCGCCGATCAGGAAGGCGATAGTTTGCGGCACGTAGCTAAGACCAATCACCGTCGGACCATAGCCCATTTCATGGAGGATAAATGGCGAACCGGTGAGCCAGGCGAAGAAGCTGGCGGAACACGCCGCATAAATGAGCACGTTACCGCTATATTCACGTGAACGCAGCAGGGACATAAAGGTAAGTTTCTGCTGGGTTTCGCCAGCAGGTTTGACGACCGCCTTCAGACGAAAAGCCGGTAGCATCAACAGTATGGTGATAGCGAACAGGGTGGCGAAGATAGCCTGCCATTCCAGATGGACTAACAGCCAACTGCCGAGTAACGGCGCCAGCGCCGGAGAGAGCCCGACCAGCGGCATGATCGTCGCGAAAATGCGGTTGGTGCGCTGGGCCGGATAGTAGTCGGTCACCATCGCCTGCCAGGTCACCGCGGCGGCGCATACGCCAATCGCCTGGACAAAACGCAGTACCAGCATCAGCGTCGCATCGCGTACCCACAGCATCCCAAGGCAGCCAAGAGCGAAGATAGCCAGCCCGGCGAGCAGAATCGGTTTCCGACCATAGCGGTCCGACAGCGGCCCCCAGAACAGCTGGCCGATCGCGAAGCCCGCGAGGAATAAGCTCAGGCTGGCGCTAACCGATGCGGCAGAGGTGTTGAGGTCTTGCTGAATGGCGGCAAAGGCCGGTAGATACATGTCGGTGGCCAGAAAGCCAAGCACGCTCAGGCCGCCCAGCCACACTAAAAATCCTTTCCCAGGTTGTTGCATAACGTTCTCTTTCTACTGATGCAGGTACGATGCCGCAGAGTGTAGGGAGTGTAATCCGCCTTGTGAAACGCTATTATTTGTCACATGCATTCAAAAATTTTGCAGGCAGAATATGTGGTCTGAATATTCCTTAGAAGTGGTTGATGCTGTGGCGCGTAACGGGAGTTTCAGCGCCGCGGCGCAGGAGTTGCACCGTGTACCTTCGGCGGTGAGCTACACGGTGCGACAACTGGAGGAGTGGCTTGCGGTTCCGCTTTTTGAACGTCGCCATCGTGATGTTGAATTGACCCCCGCCGGGCACTGGTTTTTGCAGGAAGGACGTTCTGTTATCAAAAAAATGCAGATCACCCGCCAGCAGTGCCAGCAGATTGCTAACGGCTGGCGTGGCCAGCTGTCGATTGCGGTGGACGATATCGTTAAACCGGCGCGGATGCGCCAGATGATCGTTGATTTTTATCGCCATTTTAGCGATGTCGAACTGATCGTTTTTCAGGAAGTTTTCAACGGCGTCTGGGATGCGTTAGCCGATGGGCGGGTAGAATTAGCTATTGGCGCGACGCGTTCGATTCCGGTGGGCGGGCGCTACGCTTTCCGCGATATGGGGATGCTGAACTGGCACTGTGTCGTCGCCAGCAGCCATCCGCTGGCGCAGATGGAAGGGCCGCTCAGCGATGACGTGTTGCGCAACTGGCCGTCCCTGGTGCGCGAAGATACCTCACGTTCGCTGCCGAAGCGCACAACCTGGCTGCTGGATAACCAGAAGCGGGTGGTGGTGCCGGATTGGGAATCTTCAGCCACCTGTCTTTCGGCAGGATTGTGCGTCGGGATGGTGCCTGGCCACTTTGCCCGCCCGCATATCGATAGCGGGGAGTGGACGGCTTTGACGCTGGAAAACCCATTCCCGGATGCCGCCTGCTGCCTGACCTGGCAACAAAGCGATACCTCACCCGCTTTGAGCTGGCTACTTGACTATCTTGGCGACAGCGAAACGTTGAATCGGGAGTGGTTGCGGGCGCCGGAATAACCGGCGCCGGGGGGAGGGCGTTAGCGGCGATAATCGACGAACGGGCCGTCGGCAACCGAGCGGCGCTCGATAAGACGCGGATGTACCTCGATGGACTGCGACTCTTCACGTTTATTAACAATGCGATCGAGCAGCATATTGAATGCCGCTTCCCCGAGCGAGTCCTTTGGCTGATGTATAGTGGTCAGCGCCGGGCTGAAGTAGCGGGCGTTACGCACGTTATCATAGCCGATCAGCGAAATGTCCTGCGGTACGCGCAGGCCCATTTCGTCGGCGGCGCAGATAGCGCCCATCGCCATGATGTCGCCGCCGCAGAACACGGCGGTTGGGCGGTGCTGCTGATTGAGGATCTGCTGCATGGCGCGGTAGCCGGATTCCGGTTCAAAGTCGCCCTGAACAATCCAGTTTTCCGGCACATTGATATGCGCTTCTTTCATCGCCTGCATGAAGCCTGCCAGGCGTCCGGCACCGGTGTTACGCTCAAGCGGGCCCGGAATAACGCCAATTTCGCGGTGGCCGCGTTCAATCAGGTAACGGCCGGCGATATAGCCGCCTTCAAAGGCATTATCGATAACCGAGTCGGTAAAGTCCGCTTTGGCTTCGCCCCAGTCCATCACCACCATCGGGATATGACGATACTCTTCAAGCATACTGAGTACGGACTCCGGGTACTCGGAACACATCACCAGCAGGCCGTCAACGCGCTTTTGCGCCATCATAGACAAGTAGGCGCGCTGTTTTTCCGGATCGTTCCAGGCGTTGCCCAGAATCAGGGTATAGCCTTTCTGGAAGCAGCTTTTTTCTACGGATTCGATAATTTCAGCGAAATAGGCCGCTTCGCTACTGGTGGCCAGCAGACCGATCGATTTAGTGTGATTGACTTTCAGGCTGCGAGCCACGGCGCTTGGCGAATAGTGGAGTTCTTTAATTGCCGCCCACACCGCATTGCGCGTCTCTTCCGCAACGAAACGGGTTTTGTTAATCACATGTGACACAGTTGTAGTGGAAACGTTTGCGCGTTTCGCTACATCTTTAATAGTTGCCATTACTTCTCACTCCAGACCTTGACCTGATCGTCTGATTATCGATACGTAAACGTTTGCCTATACACACCCTGTATACAATGATCAACATTGCAACACCTGGGAAAACGACACAGAACGACAGGAAGGGGTCAATGGCCGATACGCTTTCAAATTAGCGTGGGATTTTGTCCTATCTCGCGGCAAAGGGGAAGAGCAAAAATGTGCATCACTCTAAATCCGGGAAGATTTTTGCATATTTTTGTGCAAAAATGAGCAAGCTCACTTTCTATGTGGGGATAATCAGGGGAGAAAATTGATGGACACAAATTTAAAGTTTTCGCTGACAACGACGGTTATTGTTCTGGGTCTGATCGTCGCCGCCGCGTTGACCGCGGTACTGCACTGATTCCAGCAGGGAGGGGGCTTCCCCTCCCATCCCGCCATTATTAGCAGATCTGCAAAAATCTTTTGTCATTTCGTTTACTTCTGTTTTTCTGTGATTGATGTCATGCTTTTGGCTTCTGATGTAATGCCGTGTCCTGAATCGGCCTGATGGAGTCTCTGAATGAAAATCAACTTTCCCTTACTCGCGTTGGCGATCGGTGCCTTTGGTATCGGTACCACCGAGTTTTCCCCGATGGGATTACTGCCGGTTATCGCCAAAGGCGTAGATGTTTCTATTCCGGCCGCGGGGATGCTGATTAGCGCCTATGCCATTGGCGTGATGGTTGGCGCGCCGTTAATGACGTTACTGCTGTCGCATCGCGCTCGCCGCAATGCATTGATCTTCCTGATGGGGATCTTCACCCTCGGCAACGTGCTCTCTTCTATTGCGCCGGATTACACGACGCTACTGCTGTCGCGCATTATCACCAGCCTCAATCATGGCGCGTTCTTTGGCCTTGGCTCGGTCGTTGCCGCAAGCGTGGTGCCAAAACACAAACAGGCCAGCGCGGTCGCGACCATGTTTATGGGGCTGACCATTGCCAATATCGGCGGCGTACCGGCTGCCACCTGGCTTGGTGAAACCATCGGCTGGCGAATGTCGTTCCTGGCCACGGCGGGTCTGGGGTTAATTGCGATGGTAAGCCTGTGGTTCTCCCTGCCGAAAGGTAGCGCCGGCGAGCGTCCGAACGTGAAGCGCGAGCTGTCGGTATTAATGCGGCCTCAGGTACTCTCTGCGCTGTTGACCACCGTGCTGGGCGCCGGGGCAATGTTCACGCTGTATACCTACATTTCTCCGGTACTGCATACCATCACCAACGCTTCACCGCTGTTTGTTACCGCCATGTTGGTATTAATCGGCGTCGGTTTCTCGCTTGGCAACTATCTGGGCGGTAAGTTTGCCGACCGTTCAGTCTCCGGCACTTTGAAAGGATTCCTGTTGTTGTTGATTGCCATCATGTTGGCTATTCCGCTGCTGGCGCAATCGCAACTGGGTGCTGCCGTCAGCATGGTCGTGTGGGGCGCGGCAACCTTCGCGGTGGTTCCGCCGCTGCAGATGCGGGTAATGCGCGTAGCGCACGAAGCGCCGGGTCTGTCATCATCGGTGAATATTGGCGCTTTCAACCTCGGTAACGCGTTGGGCGCGGCGGCGGGCGGCGCGGTGATATCCGGCGGTCTCGGGTATGCTTTTGTGCCGGTGATGGGGGCGATTATTGCCGGGCTGGCGTTGGCGGTGGTGCTGTTTGGCGGGCGTTCTCAACCAGAAGAAGCATTAGCGAATAACTAAGTCGCACTAAGAAAAAACCGCAGCGGGGTAACCCTGCTGCGGTTTTGTTTTTATGCTGCCAGGTTAGCGGCAACAAATTTCCAGTTTACCAGCGCCCAGAAGTGTTCCAGATAATTAGGACGGGCATTGCGGTAGTCGATGTAGTAGGCGTGTTCCCAGACATCAACGGTCAGCAGCGGCGTCGCATCGGTAGTCAGCGGAGTGCCGGCGTTGCTGGTGGAGACGATAGCCAGGCTGCCGTCTGCGTTTTTAACAAGCCAGGTCCAGCCTGCGCCGAAGTTTTTTGCCGCGGCATCGGTGAATTTCGCTTTAAAATCAGCGAAGCTACCGAAAGATTTGTTAATCGCTGCGGCCAGTTCGCCTTCCGGCTCACCGCCGGCGTTCGGCGCCAGGCAGTTCCAGTAGAAAGTGTGGTTCCAGACCTGCGCTGCGTTATTGAAGACGCCGCCTTCAGAAGAGCGAACGATCTCTTCCAGAGATTTGCCTTCAAAAGCGGTGCCTTTGATCAGGTTGTTGAGGTTGGTCACGTAGGCCTGGTGATGCTTACCGTAATGGTATTCCAGGGTTTCAGCGGAAATGTGCGGCGCCAGGGCGTCTTTTGCATATGGTAATGCAGGTAATTCGAACGACATTGCTACTCTCCTTATAACTTTTTGTTTTTTCTCACATTAATTAGGTGAAGATTCACCTGAATACAGTATTTACTGTGTAACGCTGTCGCGAGTGTTACATGTTATTGTGTTGAGAATGTTAACATTTGCTGAAGTCAGTTAAAAGACTTACAACAACAAAGGTTATTCATTGCTAACGCGACTGATTAAGCCTTCGCCAGTCTGGCGCATGGCGAGCGATATGATTCGCAAATTCCCCATCGACGCGCCTGCCTACGACTAAAACGCTTCGTATCTTCACCGCCTGTTATCTTTTTAGATCGCTATAAAACATTAGCTTGCGAGCATTATGCGTAATGGGAATGACTTTCATGCCCAATAATCATTAGGATTAATTTTAATTGTATGACAAATATAATTGTCTCTGCAGGCAACGGACCTCGGAGTAAGAAATCGTTATTGAACAAGCATAAAGCTCATAATTGATGGATGAAAAGAGATGGCGCACAAACATGAAATGGTCAGTGAACATATCATTCCGATCGTCATAGATATTATCGAATGGATCGAAGACAACATTTTTACCGCGCTCCCCGTTACCGCGATCTCGCGAAAATCGGGTTATTCGCACTGGTATTTTCAGCGTCAGTTCGCGCTGATTACCGGTTATACGCTGGGAACATATGTGAGCCGACGCAAAATGACCATTGCCGCCGGCATTCTCAAACAGACGAAGGATTCGGCGCTGAGTATCTCATTGCTGCTCGGGTTTGAAGGCCAGGCGACATTCTGCCGTACTTTCCGTCGTCATTTTGGTATGTCGCCGACCAGTTATCGCCGTCACCCCGCGCTACTGGAGGAACGTATGCAGTATCCGCTGAATCTGCAAGAGGAGGGGAATGTACAGCAGAACGGTATGCCGCCGCAGCGGCAAACCGGGATCGGCGTTTCTTAACGAATGGTTTTTGGCGTCATCACGCGGCGCGCGCCGACGTAGTGGCGAACCCAGTAATCTTCGCTTAAAGAGGTTATCTGGATGTCACGGCCGGTACGCGGCGACTGGATAAACTTTCCGTTTCCAACGTAAACGCCAACGTGGTCGGCGGTGCCGCGTCCGCGGGTGCGGAAGAAGACCAGGTCGCCGCTTTGCAGTTCATCGCGGTCAACCGGGCGGGCATCGCGCAGGTGATACATTTCGTTAGCGGTGCGCGGAATATGAATTTTAACCAGATCTTTATAGGCGTAATAAACCAGCCCGCTACAGTCAAAACCGGTGCGCGGAGAGGAGCCTCCCCAGCGGTAAGGCTTGCCTAGCTGATCCATGAGTTTATTCATCGCGGTGCTTTGCGCTTTTTGCACCCGGGCTTTGTGCGCATCGGCAATCGTCAGATTCGGTTCATCGGCAACAGGTTTACAGCGCTTTTTGTAGCCTTTACGCACCACGCATTTGCTTTTTACGCTGTTTAACGCCAGCGTCGTTGCTTCGCTGGAGGTTACCGTTTTCGCACACTGCTTTTTATAACCTTTGCGCAACACGCATTTTTTGCTGGCGCCGGCGGCTTGACGATTAAGTGCGGTTTGGCTTGCTGCGGTAGTACGGGTAGGGTGCTTTGCGCTTGAGGTTTTTTTACGGGTAGTTTTAGCGGTGGATTTAGATTTATTCTGTGCCGCTTTCTTCTTACGCTCGGCGGTGGAGCCTTTCGCCGGATGCGCCTTCGGCGTAGCCGAAGCGTGCGTATGCCCTGAAGCATGCGCCAATGGCGTAAGCGAGATAGATGTAAACAGTAATGCACAGAGCGATATCGCGATTTTATTGAGCCGCGCCACTGAGCAATCCCCTGATTAAATTACAGACATATACCAATGCCTGACGGTGAATGACAAACCGGAATGATTCTAAAGCATAAAAAGCCAGAAAGTTAATACTCTTTTGTATCTAAAATGTCGTTTGGTTAACGATTGCAAAAAAATAAGTCAGAGAATCGCCGACCCGTACAGAAAGTGCGCAATTCGCCTCGCGGCGGCGTTACAAAGTGATATTTTTAAGGCAACTTCAGACGACAGAAGATAAAATGTGGTGAGTGAAAAAAATGTTATTATCGGTCCTGCGTCCAGGACGCTACAATGACAAATTACTGCCGTAAAGATGTTTAAGGAAGCACGACAATGAGCACCACTTTAGAAACGATCCAACGTCAAATCGCTGAAAACCCAATTCTGCTGTACATGAAAGGCTCTCCGAAACTGCCGAGCTGCGGTTTCTCCGCTCAGGCAGTGCAGGCGCTTTCCGCTTGCGGCGAACGTTTTGCCTACGTAGACATTCTGCAGAACCCGGATATTCGCGCTGAACTGCCGAAATACGCTAACTGGCCGACCTTCCCGCAGCTGTGGGTTGACGGCGAACTGGTTGGCGGTTGCGACATCATCATCGAAATGTATCAGCGCGGCGAACTGCAGCAGCTGATTAAAGAAACGGCTGCCAAGCACAGCGCTGACGAGCCGAAAGCAGAGTAATTCTTCGCTGCAAAGAAAAAGCGACTTCCCCGGAAGTCGCTTTTTTTATGGCTTATGCTTCGATCGGCGCTAGCGGCCAGCCGCCAAGGCGCTTCCAGCGGTTGACGATTTCGCAGAATAGCTGGGCGGTTTGCTCGGTATCGTACAACGCGGAATGGGCCTTGCTGCCGTCAAACTCCATTCCTGCGGCGATGCAGGCTTTAGATAATACGGTTTGCCCTAAGGCCAGCCCGCTCAGCGCGGCGGTATCGAAGGTCACGAAAGGGTGGAACGGATTGCGTTTCAACCCGGCGCGCTCGGCGGCGGCCATCGTGAAGCTGTGATCGAAAGTCGCGTTATGCGCCACCATTATCGCCCGGCTGCAATCGCTCTCTTTCATCCCTTTGCGGACCATCTTAAAAATAGCGTGCAGCGCATCGTATTCGCTTATCGCGCCGCGTTCAGGATCGTTTGGGTTAATTCCATTGAAAGCCAGCGCTTCTGGCTGCAGGTTGGCCCCTTCGAAGGGAGCCACGTGAAAATGCAGCGTTTCGTCCGGCATTAGCCAGCCCTGCTCATCCATCTTCAACGTAATAGCGGCGATCTCCAGCAGGGCGTCGGTTTTGGCATTAAACCCGGCGGTCTCAACATCAATCACCACTGGGTAAAAACCGCGAAAACGGCCGCACAGACCATTAAGTTGAGCGTTCTCGGACATCAGATTCTCTTAGCTGGAAAAAAGTAGCGCGCATTATGGCAAATTTTGCCGCGGCTTGCAGCAGGAAGGGAGAAAACATCGGGCGCGAACGCGCCCGATGAAATTGATGATAAACGTCATGCAATCAGTGGGATTTCAGATTGCATTAGACAAATAACAAGGAAAATCAATTTATTGATTTTCGGCTGATAACCACAAAGAAGGAAAAACCACGCTGTTTCCTTCTTTGTCAGCAGCCTGACGGGCGCGAATGCGCCCGAATTAACTTAGTTGCCGAGACCTTTTCCGGCATCTTTCTCTTCGATCAGCTCAATTTTGTAGCCGTCCGGATCTTCAACAAAAGCGATAACCGTGCTGCCGCCTTTCACCGGACCTGCCTCGCGAGTGACATTGCCGCCGTTCTGACGAATACGTTCGCAGGCTTCCGCCGCGTTATCGACGCTCAGCGCAATGTGGCCATAGGCGGTACCGAGCTCGTAGCTATCAACGCCCCAGTTATAGGTCAGTTCGATAACCGCGGTATCGCTCTCTTCGCCGTAGCCGACGAAAGCCAGCGAGTATTTGTACTCAGGGTTTTCGCTGGTACGCAGCAGCTTCATGCCCAGCACGTTGGTATAAAACTCAATAGAACGTTGCAGGTCGCCAACGCGCAGCATGGTGTGAAGTAAGCGCATAATTTCCCCTATGCAGTTTGTTTTGATACATCAGAGTCTTGAGTATAGCGGCGATGGTACGCCGCTATCAATGGAGGGATTACAGGGTTGGATAATCGGTATAACCTTCCGCGCCGCCGCCGTAGAAGCTTTCCGGGCGCTGCGGGTTCAGCGCCGCTTTCTTCTGCAGACGCGCCACCAGATCCGGGTTGGCGATGTAATCGCGGCCAAAGGCCACGGCATCGATCAGTCCTTTATTGATAAGGTCGTTGGCTTTCTCCACCGTGTAGGCGCCAGCACCGATAATCGCGCCCGGGAAACGATCGCGAACTTTCTGGCGGAATTCGTCGCTATACGGTTGACCGCCGGCCCAGTCTGGTTCGGACATATGCAGATAAGCGATACCGCGTTTCGCCAGTTGCTCAATAAGATAGAGCGCATCGGCTTCTTCGTTCGGGCCGTTATCGACGTTCTGGAAACTACCGATTGGCGACACGCGAATGCCGATACGGTCGGCGCTCCACTCTTTGCTGACGGCATCGACCACTTCCAGCACCAGACGAGCGCGGTTTTCAACGCTACCGCCGTACTGGTCGGTACGCTGGTTAGAAGAAGGCGACAGGAACTGGTGCAGCAGATAACCGTGCGCGGAGTGCAGCTCTACCAGATCGAAACCCACATCGCGGGCATTGCCTACCGCCTGACGGAAGTCATCAACGATGCCTGGGATTTCGTCCGTTTCCAGCGCGCGCGGCATCGATGTATCGACGCGAATGGCATGACCGTTTTCATCACGCAGCGAAGTACGCGTGCCTGCGCTCAGCGCCGATGGCGCAACCGGCGCGGCGCCGCCTGGCTGCAGACTGTTATGAGAAATACGCCCGGTGTGCCACAGTTGCACGGCGATATGACCATTTTCAGCATGAACGCCAGCGGTGATTTTTTGCCATGCGGCCATTTGCTCTGGGCTATGCAGGCCCGGCGCGCCGGCATAGCCTTTCGCCTGGGCGGAAATTTGCGTCGCTTCGGTGATAATCAGGCCGGAGCTGGCGCGCTGACGATAGTACTCAGCCATCAGCGGAGTAGGGATATCGCCAGGTTCGATGCTGCGCAGACGGGTCAGCGGAGCCATAAATACGCGGTTAGGTACGGTCACCGCACCGACTTTTAACGGGCTGAACAATTTAGATTCTGACATAATGACTCCTGAGTAGACCGGTCGTCTTGTAACTGGTTAAATAAAACGCCTGTTAAACCGCAGGCGCTGCAATGATCTGTTTGGCGTGAGCAAGGGCGCTTTCCAGCGGCGTTGCGCTACGCGTAATTTTGGCCTGTAAATTGGCTCCCAACCACAACGAGTACAGCACCTGTGAAAGGGTAATTGCTTCCCCCTCAAACAGCAGGCTACCCTCCAGGCGGCCTTTTTCCAGCGCTTCGCCCAACAGGGCGATAATCTGGCTGGCGCCTTTATCCATGGCGGTACGCATATCTTCCGACAAGTCGCACACCTCTGCCGACAGCTTCACGGTTAAGCAACCGCTGATAATGCCCTGTTGGCAAAACTGATTCAGCGTGTGCTGATAGTAGGCCAGCAGTCGGTCGCGGTAGTTGCCTTCGCCATGGTCAAAATGGTCAACCAGGCGCTGCAGATAGCCGGTGTAGTGATGTTCAAGCAACGCGACGCCGAAGGCTTCTTTTGAGCGAAAGTAGTGATAGAAAGAGCCTTTCGGCACTTCCGCGGTTTTCAGAAGTTCACTTAAGCCCATTCCGGTAAAACCACGATGCATGCATAGTTGTTCGCCGGTGACGAGGATGTGTTCTCGGGTATCGCATTCGCTGTGTCTGTTCATGGGGCACACTGTAGTAGACCGATTGGTCTAATGCAAGCAAAATGATCATTCTGCGAGGATAACAAACCAACAAAAGTTGCGCGCGAGCGGCAGAGCGTCTTCAATGAGAGACAGAGAGAATAAACGGGAGAGCGGTGGTGGCAGAGCAGCTTGAGTTTTTCCCGGTACAGAGTCCGTGCCGGGGAATATGTCAGTCCGATGAACGCGGTTATTGTCGCGGCTGTTTTCGTAGCCGTGATGAGCGCTTCAATTGGCAAAAGCTGAGCGATGCGCAAAAACAAGAGGTCCTGCGTCTGTGCCGCCAGCGTTTACTGCGTAAAATTCGCGCGGCTAAGCAGGCGCCCGCGGAAGAACCGCAGCAACCCTCACTGTTTTGAAGACAAATATGCGTATACTCAGAACACTTTTTTGTCGAGGAAGCGTTTATGGTTCAGCGTATTGCTATGGCTCCGCAGGGGCCGGAATTTTCACGTTTTGTTATGGGTTACTGGCGGCTAATGGACTGGAAAATGTCCACAGACGCGTTGGTTGGTTTCATTGAGCAGCACCTGGATCTAGGAATTACTACCGTCGACCACGCCGATATCTACGGCGATTACCAGTGTGAAGCCGCTTTTGGCGAAGCGATGAAGCGAGCGCCGCACCTGCGTAGCCGTATGGAAATCGTTAGCAAGTGTGGGATTGCGACTAAAGCGCGTGCGGAAAATACCATTGGTCACTATATCACCGATCGCGACCACATCATTCTTAGCGCCGAACAATCGCTGCGCAATCTGGCGACCGATCATCTCGATTTACTGCTGATTCATCGCCCGGATCCGCTGATGGATGCCGACGAAGTCGCAGAGGCTTTCCTCGCGCTACATCATAGTGGGAAAGTGCGCCACTTTGGCGTATCTAACTTTACGCCGGCGCAGTTTACGCTATTACAATCGCGTCTGCCTTTCACCCTGGCTACTAACCAGGTCGAGATCTCACCGGTACATCAGCCTCTATTGCTTGACGGTACCCTCGATCAGCTCCAGCAGTTGCGCATTCGACCGATGGCCTGGTCGTGTCTCGGCGGCGGACGCCTGTTCAATGACGAGAGCTTCCAACCGCTGCGCGACGAGCTGGCGCAAATTGCCCAGGAGCTCAATGCAGATAGCATTGAGCAAGTCGTCTATGCGTGGGTGCTGCGCCTGCCGTCGAAACCGCTGCCGATTATCGGCTCGGGCAAAATCGAGCGCGTGCGCTCGGCGATTGTGGCGGAAAAACTGCCTATGACGCGCCAGCAGTGGTTCCGCATTCGTAAAGCGGCGCTGGGTTACGACGTTCCTTAAACCATCTTACGCCTCCGGATGCCGCTACCTGGTTTACACTTATCAGGGATACAGCCAATCCGGAGGTGTTATGCAACGATGTTTACTCGCTATTTTCACTCTCGCATTTTGCGCTGGCGCGCAGGCCGCCAGTGAAGATGTCTCCCTTAATCTTGTCACCAGCCAGAGCGTTGGCCAGGCCGTCGGTAGCGTTAAAATTACTGAAACCGACAGAGGCCTTGAATTTACTCCTGATTTACGCGCGCTTCCGCCGGGCAAACACGGTTTTCATATCCACGCTGAGGGAAGCTGCCAGCCGGCGATAAAAGACGGTAAAGCGGTCGCCGCCGGCGCGGCGGGCGGTCATTTCGATCCGCAACATACCGGTAAGCATGAAGGGCCGCTGGGCGCAGGGCATCTTGGCGATCTTCCACTGCTGGTGGTCAACGACGATGGGGTGGCTAACCAACCGGTTATTGCCCCGCGCCTGAAAACGCTCGCGGAAGTGAAGGGCAAAGCGCTGATGGTTCATGTCGGCGGCGATAATATGGCCGATAGCCCGCAGCCGCTGGGCGGCGGCGGCGAGCGTTTTGCCTGCGGGGTGATTAAGTAGTCCGTTCGGTAATGGTGCCGGCAATTGGCGCCTGTTCCAGCTGCGATAGCGAGCAGTATAACCGCCAGATTATCGCTGCCAGCTCTTTAGCCGCCGGCTGATGATGATGGTTAAGGGTATCGCAGATCCGCTGCAACTCCAGCAACGTCGAGGCAAGTGGACGTTGCTGGACGCCGCGTTCGCTCATGACGTCGCGAAGCAGGCTGATACACAAGTCGCGTACTTGTGAGAGGGGGTCTGAACGTGTCTCCCAATCACGTAGTTGCCACACGACATGCGAGCAGTTGAGCAGCACTACGCCCCAGCGCAGCAGCCAACGTCGCGCCAGCGCGTCCTGGCTGCTGCTCAACTGGCTAATGTGGTGATACACCAGAGACTCAAATTCGTGCTCGCTATGCTGCGGGCGGCGGCTCAACTGATCGACAAAGTGACGCCGTAACGCACGGATATGGCGGCGACTTTTCCGCGCATCTGAGCCGGGACTGATAACCGCAAAGGCAAGCCACGCCAGACCAACACCGATAATTTTGCCGAGATTATCATTAAGAAACGAGGCAAAGTCATAAACCGGAGGGTTGGTGACCGAAATAAACGATCCCATAAAGACGATTAACTGCCCCCATAGCCCAGCGAACTTCGGCATCTGGAGTTTCAATAACTGCATGGTGGTGAGCAGCGGGAACAGAAACAGTAAAAACTGCCACAGGTCGGTTATCTGCACCATTAAGCCAAACTTCACCACAAAACTGAACAGCGACAACAGCACCAGGGTACGCATCAATAAGGTGAGCGATTTAAATGGCGACGGCGATATTGAGTAGAGTACGCAGCTAATGGCGGCGAGGGTGAGCGCGGCGGCGCAGGCCTGCCATTGGGTGCTGATACCCCAGGCGCCCACGGCCACCAGCGCGCAGAAGGTACGTAAGCCGTTCCATAACGCTTCAGCCTGATCGGTATGACGCGACAGCGCCGGCGCCGAAGGGACGTTAAACTCGGTGATAGCGCTGGCGTTCTCGATGCGGCGGATCCAGCGGCTGCTTTCGAGATAGATACGACAGAAATAACGCAGCCGTTTCCAGAACGCCAGATGGCGATAGTTGGCGTTAGGGCCGGGGGCCAGCGGTACCAGAATCCGCGCCACGCTATAAACATTTGCGTGCGGATTGGCGAGCTCGCTGAGTAGCGTTTCGAGCACCGCTCGCGTATTGCCAGGCGCATCCGGCCAGTTCAATAACATTCTTCGCAGGCTGGAGATGACGCTGGTCATTCGCAACTGCTGATGAAGCAGATAATTCAGCAAGGGATTCTGCCGTCTGAAACGGTAGTGGCTCCAGAAGGCCTGGATACGCAGCAAATTCATGGTCAGGATCTGGCCGATGACGCTTTCATGGGCGCTACGAATCGCATCGGTGGTTTCCGGCACCCACAACAGGCTGGCATGCTCTAATAGCCGGGAATGCATATTCTTCAGTGCCGTCAGCAGCGTGACGCCATCTGAGGTACTGGGCAGGATCATCATCATGAACCCGCCGGACAATATCCCCACAATCACTTCACAAACTCGCGACTGAGCGATAGTCCACAGTTCATTCGCGTCGGCAACATTAATAACCGGGAAGGCGATAATTGCGCAGGTATAGCCTGCCAGTTGAAAAGCGTAGGCGACGTTATTGGTGAACATCGCGCAGGCCCAGGTACAGAGCGCAATCCAGGCTGAGATACTGAACAAGAATAGCCACGGGTCGTTAAGGGTATGGCCGGCCAGCAGCAGGGCGGCGCAGGCGCCGAGCAGGCTGCCGGCGATACGGCCAAAGCTCTTGCTGATAACGCCGCCAACTGTTGGGAAGCTGACGACCGCGGCGGAGGTCATTGCCCAGTAGGGCTCATCAAGATCCAGCGCATAGGCGATGCTAAGCGCCAGACACATCGCAATGCCGTTGCGTAACGCGTAGCGCCATTGCGGACGGCTGGCTTTAAACCACGGCAGTGATTGCCAGCGCAGAGCCTGCAGCTTCATTACTGTCCGCCAATCGATACGGTGCAAGTGGTACCTGAAACCAGCGTGACGTCCGCAGGCAGCTTATCGAACTCAATACGTACCGGTACGCGTTGCGCGAGGCGTACCCATGGAATGTTGGGTTTAATATTAGCGACCAGCGCCGAACCGCCTTCGACGCTCTGATCAACGATGGCGCGGCCGATGCTGGAAACGTGACCCTGTAACGTTTGTTTGCTGCTATAGAGAACGACCTGAGCGCTAGCGCCTTCGCGGATGTGACGCAGTTTGGTCTCTTCAAAATAACCCAGGACATAAAAAGAATGACTATCAACCAACGCAAATACCGGGTGGCCGACGGAGGCGTAATCTCCGACCCGCGTTGACAAATTAGTGATCCAGCCATCAACCGGCGCTTTGACCTCGGTTTGCGTCAGCTGCCACTGCGCATGTTCCAGCGCGGCTTGCGCCACGCCAACCACCGCTTTAGCCGCCTCATAAGTGGTATTGGCGGTATTCAAAGCGGTATTAACGGTTTCCATATCTTCAGCGGAGATGAAGTTTTGCGAAAGACTGCGGCGGCGAGTAACGTCGCTGGCGGCCTTGGTTTGCTCGGCTTTGGCTTTTGCCAGTTCCGCTTTGGCTTTTGCCAACTGCGCCTGAGCGTTTAAAACCGCAATGCGATAGGGGGTATCGTCAATGCGGAACAAAACGTCGCCGGCTTTGACCAACTGGTTGTCTTTAACATTCAACTGCAAAATACTGCCGGAAACCTGAGGCGTAATGCCGACCTGTTCGGCGCGAATTTTGCCATCCCGCGTCCATGGTGACTGAGTGTAGTAATTCCATACCAGCCAGGCGGCGATAATCGCAATAGCGGCAATAATTAAGGTTGAGAGATATTTTAGTTTCTTCATGAAATGAGCATCACAAGAGAGTCAGGAGAACCAGCGCCAGGCAAACGGCCAGCGCAAACAGGGAAAGGTCCATCAGCAGGGGATGCCAGATTTCGCCGGCGTACATCCAGTCGCGTAGCTGACGATGAACGATTAACCAGATAAAGAAACCAAGCACGACGGCTTTAAATAACGGGGGAAAATAGATAGAAGCGCCGAACACCAGGTCCTGTAGCGACAATCCGGGAGTGTTAAGACTCAGTTTCACAAGCAAAAATCCTTTGCCGTTGCAGGGATAATGTTCTTGGTGATGAATTAGTTCACATTGTAAATCATTGTCTTGAATTTAGTGAATCAAGTAATTCATTTGTTTTGGTAATTTAAATGCTGCACACTATTCTAAAAGCAGTATAATAACTTAGCAAGCTAATTATAAGGAGATGAAATTGGAATCGCCACTTGGTTCTGATCTGGCACGTTTGGTACGCGTTTGGCGCGCGCTGATCGACCATCGCCTAAAACCTCTGGAGTTAACGCAGACGCACTGGGTCACGCTGCATAACATTCATCAGCTACCTCCTGAGCAGTCGCAAATCCAGCTGGCCAAGGCTATTGGTATTGAACAGCCCTCTTTGGTGCGCACGCTGGATCAACTGGAGGAGAAAGGGCTTATTTCTCGCCAGACTTGTGCAAACGATCGCCGGGCGAAACGTATCAAGCTCACGGAAAAGGCGGAACCGCTGATCAACCAAATGGAAGACGTGATCGGCAAAACGCGTGATGAAATCCTTGCGGGTGTATCTAAGCAGGAAGTCGAAACGCTGCTCAACTTAATCCGTAAACTTGAAAACAATATCCTCGATCTTCAGGCAAAAGACTAGCCGGGAAAAGGGCTTTGCGTTCGCAAAGCCCTTTCTCTTATTCCTGCCAGACCACCACGCGATTGCGGCCACCGTTTTTCGCCGCGTACATAGCCGCATCCGCGCGTTTGACGCACTCTTCAGCCCCAATGTTGGAGCTCGAAACGGTGTAGACCCCCATACTAATCGTCATCCGTTCCGGCAGTGATGCCTGCCCGGCGCTGACCATCTGGCGAATTCGCTCGGCTATCGCCAGCGCATCATCAGCATCAGTATTTACCAGCAACAGGGCAAACTCCTCGCCGCCGATACGGGCGGCAATATCCTCACGGCGCACATGAGTTTGTAGTACGCTGGCGGCAAACTGAATTACCTTGTCGCCCTGAACATGGCCGTAGTTGTCATTGATGCGCTTAAAATGATCGAGATCGCTGACGATGACCGATAGCGGTCGTGTTGCTGAAGTCTGCGGTAGCAAACCGCTGAGCGTGTCGTAAAAGTAGCTGCGGTTGTACAGTCTGGTCAGCGGATCGCGGATAGAGTTCTGATACGAATTGATGTATTTGTTGTTAGAGTCGCGATAGAGAATAAAAACGTCACTTAACAGTACGAACAGCATAAATAACGTACTCAAAGTTTCGAACAGGCGCGCCTGATTCCAGGCGATAATATGCTGACTACCTGTCGCTGTGAGTAATACGTTTAGCGTAAATATATAGGCAGCACAGAAAAATGCGCCGCTATACCAGAAGATATTACGTAGCTTGGTTAGTATAACCAATAATATCAACGTAAATACCCAGGCGAAAAATAGCAGCCAGCCCATCCAGTTATGCCATAACGGAGTAAAAGTGCTGGTGATGTCGTCGATAAAATCGATGCTTAATAATGGGCTGTTACTGGAGTGTAACCACGATAAAATAAGAATAGTAGCGCTAAAAATAAAACATCCCGTCAATATTAAAGTATGCGCGCCGGCCGCTTGATTAAGATACTGACGATAGCGGTATATAATAATGGCAGTGATGAACAACACGACCATCAAAATATTACGGAATGAGTAAAAAATCAGCGCGTCATTTTGTTTAACAATATATTCGCTGTTGCACAGTAGCCAGCCGGGATAGCTGCTCAGGGTGCCCAGCATCAGTAAGGCGGAGCTGGCAAAGGCGAAGGCGATAGGCATCAGATAGAGACGGCTTTTATCACACCAATACTTCATGCTCATGAAGCAGGAAATAGTAATGTGAAAAATCATTAATATAATTGTCAGCAAAGGAAAAAGTGGTGATGAAGTCGTAGGGATACGATTAACGACTGAATCAGATAGTATATCAATCGTAATAATTGCCAGGCTGCAGGCGATGATATAAGCGAATAAGCGGTGCGATAATCGATTTAAATTCAGAGGCACAGGTAAACTCCCGCGATAAAAATGGGGGGGGGTAAAAACGACGCGCAGGTCGCTAAATGAAAAAATCCACTTCAGGCTAACGAATTAATTAACGGGGAATATTGCGCAAACGCAAGTTGCCGTGCAGAAATATCAATAATATTGATATATGTATGATGAATATTTTGGTGGTAAATAATGAATCTGGAGAATTAATGCGGCCAATTAAGGCCGCATTAGAGAGGCTTAACGCGGGGAAACCGTCACTTGACTGCCGCTGCCGGCAATGGCTACGCGCTGACCAACGGAGAACGGGGTGCTGCCCTGTTTCTGAACCACCATGATGGTATTGCCGTCATCTTTGCGGATTTCCAGCTCAACGCCTTGCGTTTTGTTCATCGCGCCCTGTACGCCCTGACCGGCTACGCCGCCGGCAACCGCGCCTGCAGCGGTTGCAAGAGAACGACCGGTGCCGCCGCCAATGGTATTACCAAGGAAGCCACCGAGTACCGCGCCGCCAATCGCGCCGATAGCATTGCTGTCATCGCCGCTTTGGATCTGGACCGCACGGGTATGTACGATGGTACCGTAGGTCACGCTTTGCACCTGCTTGGCTTCTGATGCTGTGTAAACATCGCCAGATAGACCGCTGCTGCTGACGCAACCCGCCAGGGTTAAGCCAATCATCGAGACAGCCAAAACACGTAAAATCATTTATGAATCTCCTGTGTACCAAAAATGTTCCAGTGAACTTCCATGTGGTCAATTATATGGCATTTAAGCGTTCGCTGGCATAGCTTCCTTATGGACTGTTTAAAAATAATAAGGTTCGCTTTAACGACGAATAAACGTAAGTACTTTACCTAACAAATCGTCGCGGCAGAACTATTGTTAAAAAGTATTAGTGCGCCATAGCATTGAACCCTGCTTTATGATGCACTGATGGTTCTGCAAAAGTCATGGAATGAGGGTAGGCGTATGAAATCAGGTCGTTTTATTGGCGTAATGTCTGGCACCAGCCTTGATGGCGTAGATGTCGTTCTGGCGGCGATAAATGAAAACATGGTGGCGCAGCAGGCGAGCCTCTCGTACCCCATCCCGGTCAAACTGAAAGAAGAAATATTAGCGATTTGCCAGGGGCAGCAGCTGACCTTGTCGCAACTGGGACGTCTGGATACCCGTTTGGGGCGGCTTTTTTCGGATGCAGTATTAGCGCTGATGCGCCAGCAGAACCTTCAGCCTGAAGATGTTGTCGCCATCGGTTGCCATGGTCAGACTGTGTGGCATGAACCGACCGGCGATGCCCCGCACACCATGCAAATAGGCGATAACAACCAGATCGCTGCGCATACCGGCGTGACCGTTGTGGGGGATTTCCGCCGCCGCGATATGGCGCTTGGCGGTCAGGGCGCGCCGCTTGTCCCGGCCTTCCATGAGGCTCTGTTGGCGCACCCGGTTGAAAGGCGCATGGTGCTTAACATCGGCGGCATTGCCAACCTCTCGTTGCTGGTTCCGGGGCAGCCGGTACGCGGTTATGACACCGGGCCGGGGAATATGCTGATGGACGCCTGGATCTGGCGCCAGTGCGGTAAACCCTATGATAAAGACGCGCAATGGGCCAGTGAAGGCAAAGTCTTACTACCACTTCTGCAGGATATGTTAAGCGACCCCTGGTTCGCGTTACCCGCGCCGAAGAGCACTGGTCGTGAGTATTTCAACTATGGTTGGCTGGAAAAGCATCTGGCGCGCTATACCCATCTGCGGGGGCAGGATGTTCAGGCCACGCTGACAGAACTGACCGCGGTGTCCATCAGTGAGCAGGTTTTGTTAAGCGGCGGCTGCGAGCGTTTGTTAGTTTGCGGCGGCGGGGCGCGGAATCCGCTGTTGATGGCGCGTCTGGCGGCATTGCTGCCAGGGACTGAAGTCACGACCACCGATGACGCTGGTATCAGCGGTGACGATATGGAAGCGTTGGCCTTTGCGTGGCTGGCGTGGCGTGCGCTTGCCGGTCTGCCGGGGAATCTTCCCTCCGTCACCGGCGCCAGCGAAGCGACAATTCTTGGCGCCATCTATCCCGCGAATCGAGCGCAGAATCAGAGTTAACTGAAGTCGCTATTTTTTATTTACCGGTAAACTGGACGAAATTCCGGGAGGGCGGTTTGCTCTCCTGACCGGGAAAGTCGAAGGCATACACATGAAAAAAATTCTTATTGCGGTAGTTCCTTTTATGCTCGCTGGGTGTAGCTATTACAACCAATTCGTTGAACGGATGCAGACCGACACCCTTGAATATCAGTGCGATCAAAAACCGTTGACCGTCCATTTGAACAACGCTCGTCAGCAGGTGAGCTTTATCTATGATAATCAGCAATTAAACCTGACCCAGGGGCTCTCGGCTTCCGGGGCTCGTTATACTGATGGCGTTTATGTGTTCTGGTCGAAAGGCGACAGCGCCACCGTTTATAAACGCGACCGCGCGGTGTTGGATAACTGCCAGTTACAGACCGCGAAACGTTGAGATTTCCGTAGCGGGGGCGCACAATAACGCCACCCTATGACAACGATCTCAATGGTTATGTCTGATAACGACGAATTGCAGCAAATCGCGCATCTGCGCCGTGAATATACCCGTGGCGGCCTTCGTCGCCACGATCTTCCCGCTGAACCCCTGACGTTATTTGAACGTTGGCTGCGTCAGGCCTGCGACGCTAAGCTCGCAGACCCGACGGCGATGGTAGTCGCGACCGTTGATGAAAACGGCCAGCCCTATCAACGCATCGTATTGTTAAAGCACTATGACGAAAAAGGGCTGGTGTTCTATACCAACCTGGGTAGTCGCAAAGCACATCAAATCGAAAAAAATCCCCGTATCAGCCTGCTGTTTCCCTGGCATATGCTGGAACGCCAGGTCATGGTAATAGGTCAGGCAGAACGTCTGTCGACGCTGGAAGTGGTGAAGTATTTCCACAGCCGACCGCGCGATAGCCAGATTGGCGCGTGGGTCTCCCAACAGTCCAGCCGTATCTCCGCTCGTGGGATCCTGGAAAGTAAATTCCTCGAGTTGAAACAGAAATTCCAGCAAGGCGAAGTGCCGTTGCCAAGTTTCTGGGGCGGTTTCCGCGTTAGCATCGAACAAATGGAGTTCTGGCAGGGCGGTGAACATCGTCTGCACGACCGCTTTTTATACCAGCGGCAAAATGATGGCTGGCAAATCGACCGTCTGGCGCCATAAAGGACGCAAAATGTTGTTTTAAGCGCTGGTGCTACGTGCTCCGGCGCTTTATTCTATGTACCTTTCGCGTCTGGCGAAAAGTCGTGTACCGGCAAAGGTGCAGTCGTTTATACATGGAGAATTTGATGGCAAGCAGTAACTTGATTAAACAATTGCAAGAGCGGGGGCTGGTAGCCCAGGTGACGGACGAAGAAGCGTTAGCAGAGCGACTGGCGCAAGGCCCGATCGCGCTCTATTGCGGCTTCGATCCTACCGCTGACAGCTTGCACTTGGGGCATCTTGTTCCATTGTTATGCCTGAAACGCTTCCAGCAGGCAGGCCATAAGCCTGTGGCGCTGGTCGGCGGCGCGACCGGTCTGATTGGCGACCCGAGCTTTAAAGCCGCTGAGCGTAAACTCAATACCGAAGATACCGTGCAGCAGTGGGTGGATAAAATCCGTAAACAGGTTGCGCCATTCCTCGATTTCAACTGCGGCGACAACTCGGCGATTGCCGCGAATAACTACGACTGGTTCGGCGGCATGAACGTGCTGACCTTCCTGCGTGATATCGGCAAGCACTTCTCTGTGAACCAGATGATCAACAAAGAAGCGGTGAAGCAGCGTCTGAACCGTGACGATCAGGGGATCTCTTTCACCGAGTTTTCCTATAACCTGCTGCAGGGTTATGACTTTGCTTGCCTGAATAAACTGCACGGCGTGGCGCTGCAAATCGGTGGTTCCGATCAGTGGGGCAACATCACTTCAGGTATCGACCTGACTCGTCGTTTGCACCAGAATCAGGTCTTCGGTTTGACCGTTCCGCTGATCACCAAGGCCGACGGCACCAAGTTCGGTAAAACCGAGGGCGGCGCGGTATGGCTGGATCCGAAGAAAACCAGTCCGTACAAATTCTACCAGTTCTGGATCAACACCGCGGACGCAGACGTTTATCGCTTCCTGAAGTTCTTCACCTTCATGGACATTGCCGAGATCAATGCGCTGGAAGAAGAAGATAAGAACAGCGGTAAAGCGCCGCGCGCGCAGTACGTACTGGCAGAGCAGGTGACGCGTCTGGTCCACGGCGAAGAAGGCCTGGAAGCGGCTAAGCGCATTACCGAAAGCCTGTTCAACGGCAATCTGAGCGACCTGAGCGAGGCGGATTTCGAACAGCTGGCGCAAGACGGCGTGCCAATGATCGAAATGGAAAAGGGCGCCGATCTTCTGCAGGCGCTGGTGGATTCCGAGCTGCAGCCGTCCCGCGGTCAGGCGCGTAAAACCGTAGCCTCCAACGCGGTGACCATTAACGGTGAAAAACAGTCCGATCCGGAATATGTATTCAGCGATAGCGACCGCCTGTTCGGCCGCTACACCTTACTGCGTCGCGGTAAGAAGAATTACTGCCTGGTCTGCTGGAAATAAAAAATAAAACCAGGGCGTGGGAAACCACGCCCTTTTTTCTTTTTAGGGTTGTGGTAAGAAAATGAAGAACATCCTCGCCATTCAGTCTCACGTCGTGTTTGGCCATGCGGGCAACAGCGCCGCTGAATTTCCGATGCGCCGTCTCGGCGCCAACGTCTGGCCCCTCAATACCGTACAGTTCTCCAACCATACGCAATACGGCAAATGGACCGGCTGCGTCATGCCGCCTTCGCATTTGACCGAAATCGTGCAGGGGATTGCCGATATCGATAAGCTGCAGAGCTGCGATGCGGTACTGAGCGGCTATCTTGGTTCCGCCGAGCAGGGCGAACATATTCTCGGCATCGTGCGTCAGGTGAAAGCGGCGAATCCGGCGGCAAAATACTTTTGCGATCCGGTTATGGGGCATCCGGAAAAAGGCTGCATCGTCGCTCCTGGAGTGGCTGAATTCCACGTACGCTATGCGCTGCCGGCCAGTGATATCATCGCGCCGAATCTTGTCGAGCTGGAGATCCTGTGCGGCCATCCGGTGGCCAACGTTGATGAAGCCGTTAGCGCGGCCCGTGAGCTTATAGCGCAAGGGCCTCAGGTAGTGCTGGTGAAGCATCTGGCGCGGGCGGGTATGAGTATGGATCGCTTTGAGATGTTGCTGGTGACGGCGGATGAAGCCTGGCATATTAGCCGCCCGCTGGTCGATTTTGGCAGCCGTCAGCCGGTCGGCGTGGGCGATGTGACCAGCGGCCTGCTGCTGGTTAAGCTACTGCAGGGCGCCAGCCTGCGCGACGCCCTTGAGCACGTCACTGCGGCAGTGTATGAAATCATGCTGGCAACCAAAAATATGCAGGAGTATGAACTGCAGGTGGTGGCGGCGCAGGACCGCATCGCCAAACCGGAACATTACTTCAGCGCAACGCAACTGTAAGCGCGATGGCATGCCCGCTTGCGGGCATGCCGATGATTTACTTCAGACCTTCCGCCGACAGCGCCGCCGCAACGGACGGACGCGCCGCGACATGCGCCATCCAGGCGCCAATATTAGCGTAAGCTTCCATATTCAGTTTCACCGCATAGCCCCAGCGCAGGACCGTAAACAGGTAGCCATCGGCGATGGTGAAGCGATGCCCATTCAACCACTGTTTATCCTGTAGCGCCTCATCGACATACTGCAGCTTTTTCTCCAGCAGGGCGCGCACCGTTGGCTTGTAGTCTTCCGGGGTGTCAGGACGGAACAGCGGAGTAAAGCCTTTATGTAGTTCGGTGGCGACGTAATTCAGCCATTCCAGCGTCTGATAGCGGGCAATGGTGCCCACTGGCGCCAGCAGCTGGCGGTCGGGCACGCGGTCGGCAATATACTGCATGATGGCCACACCTTCGGTCAGCAGTACTTCATCGTCAAGCAGCAGCGCGGGAACCTGACCCTTAGGATTAATCAGCAGGTAGTCATCGCCGTTTTCGAGGCGTTTCTTCGCCAGGTCGACGCTATCGATGGTAAAGTCGAGGCCGCTTTCGCGCAGGGCGATATGAGAGGCAAGGGAACAGGCGCCGGGCTTGTAGAACAGTTTCATCAGTAACTCCTCGTGGCTGCAGTTTCCTGTATGTTAGTCCCCCGTGGGGCAAAAAAAAAGCCGCTAACAAATGTTAGCGGCCTAAATTTATTGGTTTTCCCGGAGCATTTAAGCGGTTGCGGTTTCGCGCGCTTTGGCGACAGCGTCGTCGTCCAGCGTCATACGGTTTAGCTTCGGCGCGGTCAGCAGCATCAGGAAGGCGATGACTGCGGTCGCGATACCAATTTGCAGGAACACGTGGCCGTAAACATTCAGAGAAACCAGCGGGTCGGTCACGTTTTCCGGTACTGCCATCAGGTTAGCGATTTTACCTGCAATGATGGCGGCGCCTGCGGTGGTCAGGAACCAGCTACCCATGATGAAGCCCATCAGACGTTGCGGTACCAGTTGAGCAACCATCGCCAGGCCGAGGCCGGAAATCATCAGTTCACCGATACTCTGCAGCGCGTAGCTGAGGATCAACCAGTTGACGGAGACGATACCGGCATCGCTGGCGAATTTGGTACCCAGCGGCAGCACCAGGAAAGCGCCGGAGCACAGCACCATACCGATGGCGAACTTATGCGGCATCGGCAGGCGGTCACCCATCTTGTTATAAATCGCGGCCAGAATCGGGCTACCAATCATAATCCAGAACGGGTTCAGCGCCTGATACTGCTCAGGTTCGAACGCGATACCCAGAATCGAGTGCTCAACGTTACGGATCGCGAAGAAGTTCAGCGAGGTTGGCATCTGGCTGTACAGTACGAAGAATACAATCGCTTCAACCATCAGCAGGAAAGCAACGATCATTTTACGACGCGCCGCGCCCTGCAGCGCCATGGCTTCTTTAGCGAAGATGATAACGATGCCCAGTGCAATGACGCCCAGCGCCATACGTGCGATGCCCTGATTGTGCAGCAGCCAGGTGGCAATAGCGACCAGCACTACCACGCCGACGATGGTCGCCAGCAGTTTGCCGACATGCACCGGAGCGAAGTCAGGTTTGGAACCGTACTGTTTAACCCACTTCTGGCAGAAGGCGAAGTTAACCACGGTGATCAACATGCCCACGACGCTCAGCGCGAACGCCACGCTCCAGCCGAACTTCGCTGCCAGCCACGGCGTGGCGAGCATAGAGAAGAAGGAGCCGATATTGACGGACATATAGTACATGGTAAATGCACCGTCCAGACGCGGGTCGTTCTTGTCATAGCAGGTGGAGAGCAGGGAAGACGGGTTAGCTTTGAACAAGCCGTTACCGACGGCGATAGTCGCCATACCCATATAGACGATGGTGGCATCGTGACCGGACCAGGCAACTAGCGCATAGCCGATAGCCAGAACAATCGCGCCAAGCATGATCACGCGTTTGGTACCAAGCACCTTGTCGCCGAGCCATCCGCCGATAGCGACCAGGCCATAAACCAGTGCACTAAAGGAAGAGAACAGGGTGATAGAATCCGCTTCCGACATACCCAGCTGTTTTACCAGGTAAACGGCCATGATCCCTTGCAGGCCGTAATAACCAAAACGCTCCCATAACTCAATGGAGAAGATGAGATAAAACGCTCTTGGTTGTTTGAAAGCGTTCAAACTCACGCTTTCTGCTGGTTTATTGTTTGCAGTTGACACATATACCTCTTTTTTTACATCCCATATTAACGGGGGCTGTTTGGGGCGCAATCCCGGAGGACCGCCGCCTTTATAGTTATTCTTGGAGGGAAAACGGCAAGTAATGTTCACTATCCTGCCCCATCAGGCAATAGCTTTGTAATACTCTGTTACACATAACCAAGCTACTATAATTAGCCAGTCATACAAATGTTATACAGAGTTAAATTTCACCTTTTCGTTAAACCTGATATTTTAATCTGCGCCGGGCGGCCATCGTGGGGATAAAGGCGATATATTCTGCTTTTTGACCTTGAAGGCAGTGGGATGGCCTATATTCCTAAAAATAAGCAGGCTATTCTCCTGGTGACTGAGGCTCTGATATTGAAATTGCTGGCTTTTTGCAGCATTTTTGCAACAGTAATTTAACGACGAGTTGCGTGGATGATCTTGATCACAAATACATAGAAAATTTTCAGCGGTAAAAAACGATTGCGCTGATTGCTGGTTATATAACCGCATAATTATCCATCTAAATGGCAAAAGTATGGAGTCATTGTCGGTGTGATTGATGAAAAATAGAACCATAACCACAGGTTAGGTTATGGATCCGGGCGATCGTTGGTGAAAATAGCGGTGACTGACGAGGACGGTAATATTCAGCAGATATGCAAAAATCAGGACTCAACCTTCTCTTTATACTCGCACAAATCTTCTATCAGGCAGGAACCGCAGCGCGGTTTTCGCGCGACGCAAGTGTAACGGCCGTGAAGAATAAGCCAGTGGTGACAGTCAACTTTAAACTCCGCCGGAACCACCTTTAACAACTTTTCTTCGACTTGTTCAACGTTCTTACCGGGAGCAAATTGTGTCCGATTGCAAACGCGGAAGATATGGGTGTCGACGGCAATAGTCGGCCAGCCAAAAGCGGTATTCAGCACGACATTGGCGGTCTTACGACCGACTCCTGGTAGCGCTTCCAGCGCCGCCCGGTCTTCCGGCACCTCACCGTTATGTTTCTCCAGTAAGATGCGGCAGGTCTTAATGACGTTTTCGGCTTTACTATTAAACAAGCCAATGGTTTTGATATAGGACTTCACGCCGTCAACGCCAAGCTCCAGCATCGCCGCTGGCGTATTGGCGACCGGATAGAGCTTCGCCGTCGCTTTGTTGACGCTAACATCAGTGGCCTGCGCTGACAGCAGCACCGCAATAAGTAGCTCGAACGGTGAGGTGAAATTGAGTTCAGTGGTTGGGTGCGGGTCGTTATCCCGCAGCCTGGTCAGGATCTCCAGGCGTTTGGCTTTATTCATCTTACGCTTTCCCTGTCACATCAGTTGGGGCGACGGAGACGGCCTGCGCCGCTTTCGCCTTACGCTGCTTAGTACGCTCATCGATGAGGTATTTTACCGCCAGCATCATACCGAGGCCAATGAAAGCGCCTGGCGGTAGCATCGCCAGCAGGAACGGCGTATCGGTATGGAAAACTTCAATGCGCAGGACTTTCGCCCAGCTGCCTAATAAGCTATCGGCACCATCAAACAGCGTGCCATTACCGATTATTTCGCGCAGCGACCCCAGCACAAACATGGCGCAGGTCGCGCCCATACCAATGGAAAAACCATCGAGCGCTGACAGCGCCGGTCCTTTTTTGGCGGCGAACGCTTCGGCGCGCCCAACCACGATACAGTTGGTCACGATAAGCGGAATGAAGATACCCAGCGATTGATACAGGCCGAAAGCGTAGGCATTGATAAGCATTTGTACCACACTGACTACCGAGGCGATAATCATCACGTAGATCGGAATACGGATCTCCGCCGGTGTCCAACGGCGCAGGCTGGAAATGGTGAGGTTGGTGAGCGTCAGCACCAGCGTGGTCGCCAGACCGAGGCCCAGGGCATTGGTAGCCGTCGAGGTAACCGCAAGCAGGGGACACATCCCCAGCAGCTGGACCAGCGCCGAGTTATTCTTCCACAACCCTTGAACAATGACGTCTTTTACTTCGCTCATGGCTTAGTCTCCGCAGGCGGTGAATTCAGGGATATGCGCGGGCAGCGTTTGCGCATACAGTCCCGCGCGTTTAACGGCGTTTACCACCGCGCGTGGGGTAATGGTCGCGCCGGTGAATTGGTCGAAATCACCACCGTCTTTTTTCACCGCCCAGTGGCTATCATTTTGGCCATGGATAACCTTGCCGCTGAAGTGGGTGATCCAGTCAGAAATACGCAGTTCAATCTTATCACCGAGCCCGGGGGTCTCATGATGCTCGGTGACGCGTGAGCCGAGAACGGTGCCTTTAAAGTCAGCTGCGACCAGCAGTTGAATCGCCCCGGAATAACCATCCGGCGCCGTGGCTTCCATCACCGCGCCGACCGGCGCATCGTTATTCTTTGCAATCCATACTTTATGCTGACCTTTGCCTAACTGCGGCGCGGTCACCAGATAACAGCTTTTCAGCAGATCGTTATTATAACTCTCCGCTGGCAGGACCTGATCGAACAGGGCCTTTTGCTGTAGCGCGGCCTGCTGCTCAATGGTGTTCTTGGTTAATTCATTGATGGCGGCCGTCAGTCCGGTAGAGCCAGCGGCGAAGAGTGCCAGCGTGATGCCGTGTTTACGCATGCTATTTAACATCGCGACTCCTCAACGGTGGCCATACACGCGCGGGCGCGTGTAGTAGTCAATCAATGGGACGGTAATATTCGCCAGCAGCACGGCGAAGGCGACGCCGTCCGGATAACCGCCGAAGCTGCGGATTAGCCACACCAGTAAACCTGCCAGCGCGCCGAAAATCAGACGTCCGCGGTTGGTGGTGGATGCCGTCACCGGATCGGTAAGGATAAAGAACGCTCCAAGCATGGTGGCGCCGGAAAGCAGATGCATCTGCGGCGATGCCAGGCTTTCCGGTGAGAAAATCCAGCCGAGAGTGGCGCAAACGGCAAGGCTTAACAGGAAGCTTACCGGAATATGCCAGCGAATGGTTTTTTGCCAAAGCAGGAACAGACCGCCAGCCAGCCAGGCGAGGTTAACCCACTGCCAGCCGAGACCAGCCAGTTGGCCGCCGTAAATTGGATACTGCAGGATCTCTTTTGCGCTGTGTCCGGCATGCAGGGACGTTTTAAACGTATCCAGCGGCGTGGCCTGGCTGATACCGTCGATTCCCATACGCAGGCTGTTCATATCGCCGCCGCTGGCGGTATGGCCGCTGAAAATAACCTGCAGCGCATCCATAAAACCAGGCACCTGAGCGGCAATCTCATGCGGTGGTAACCAGGAGGTCATCTGCACCGGGAAAGAGATCAGCAGAACAACATAGCCTATCATCGCCGGGTTAAAGGGGTTATGCCCTAATCCGCCGTACAGTTGCTTGGCAATGACTACCGCAAAGGCGGTGCCTAACACCACCATCCACCACGGCGCCAGCGGCGGAATACTGACGGCCAGCAACAGCCCGGTCAGCAGGGCGGAGTTATCCGCAAGGGTTGCCGCAATATTTTGTTTGCGCAACTTGAGAATAGCCGCTTCGGTTCCCCATGCGGTGAAGGCCGCGAGGATAATCTGCAACAGGGTACCCCAGCCGAAAAACCAGCTCTGGACGATAATACCAGGGATCGCCGCCAGCAGCACCACTAGCATAATTCGCGAGGTCTGGCGCTGGTTGTGGGTATAAGGGGAGCTTGCGATTCTGAAAACCATTTATTCCTCGTTAACTGCCTGCTGTGTTGCTTTACGCGCCTGAACGCGAGCGATAGCTGCCGCGACGGCCGCCTTACGCGGATCGTCATTGGCGGCATCCGGCGCGGATTGTTGTTCTGCTTGTTGTGCTGCCTTTCGCGCTTTGGCACGGGCGATAGCGGCCTCAACGGCGGCTTTACGCGGGTCGACCACGGGGGCAGCCTCAACCGGTGTTTCACTTTCGGCAGAAGGTGCTGCGCTTTCAACTTGCTGTGCGGCCTTACGCGCTTTTGCACGGGCGATAGCGGCTTCAACGGCGGCTTTACGCGGGTCGACCGCGGGGGCAGCCTCAACCGGGGGTTCACTTTCGGCAGAAGGTGCGACGTTCTCAACCTGCTGTGCGGCCTTACGCGCTTTGGCACGGGCAATAGCGGCTTCAACGGCGGCTTTGCGCGGGTCGACCGCGGGGACAGCCTCAACCGGTGTTTCACTTTCGGCAGAAGTTGCGACGTTCTCAACCTGCTGTGCGGCCTTACGCGCTTTGGCACGGGCGATAGCGGCCTCAACGGCCGCTTTGCGCGGATCGCTTGCTTCGGCTGTTGATTCAACAGCGGCTTGCTGTTCGGCTTTGCGCGCCCGAGCCTCGGCCTTACGCGCTTCGCGGGCGGCAATCGCTTCGCTGTTGTCCGGTTTGCTGCCGGACTGAATGACAATCGGCTGCGCCGCGTCACGCTGCTTATCGCGTACGCGGGCCAGCGCGGCGTTAATGGCATCCTGATCTTTTGCCGCCGGTTGTACGGCCGCTTTTTTGTGCCGCTCCTGACGCGCGGCTTTTTCACGTTCAAGACGCGCCTGTCGCGCTTCAAAACGAGCTTTCGCTTCGGCGGCGCGCTGTTCTTCCAGGCGAATGGCGGCTATTTCCGCTTTTTCCTGGCGGAAATATTGCACCAGTGGAATATTGCTGGGACAAACCCAGGCGCAGGCGCCGCATTCGATGCAGTCCGCTAAGTTATGGGTAGTGGCTTTGTCGTGCTGCTGGCCTTTACTGAACCAATACAGCTGCTGGGGGAGTAGATCTGCCGGGCAGGCATCCGCACAGGCGCTGCAGCGGATACAGCCTTGTTCTTCCTGCGTTTCGCCCATCTCAGTTATCGACGGCGCCAGCAGGCAGTTAGTGATTTTCACGACAGGAACGTCAAGCCAGGGCAAAGTGAAGCCCATCAGCGGCCCGCCCATGATGACCATCGGCTCCGCGCTGGCGCAGAAACCGGCATCGCTCAGCAGATGACGCACCGGCGTACCAAGGCGCGCCCAAACGTTGCCCGGACGGCTAATCGCTTCGCCGGTTAAAGTGACGACGCGCTCGGTTAACGGCTCGCCGTCAATAACCGCGCGTTTAACAGCATAAGCGGTACCAACGTTCTGCATCAGGACGCCAATATCGGAGGAGCGGCCTCCGTGCGGCACCTGCTTACCGGTAAGAATTTGCGTGAGCTGCTTCGCGCCGCCGGAGGGATATTTCGTTGGGATTACCCGCAGCGCTATGCCATGGGCGTCGGATAATACCGCGCGCAGCATGGAAATGGCCTGCGGTTTATTATCTTCGATACCAATCAGCACCTGTTTGGGCTGCAAAATATGCGCAAGGATGCGGATCCCTTCAACGACCTGCGCCGCGCAGTCCTGCATCAGGCGATCGTCGGCGGTGATATAGGGTTCGCATTCCGCGGCATTGATAATCAGGGTGTCGATTTTATCACCGCCGCCGCGCAGTTTTGTTCCCGTGGGGAAGCCGGCGCCGCCTAGCCCGGCAACGCCAAACTGGTGGATACGCTCGATCAGTTCTTCACGCGATTTGTTGTGGTAGTCGCTCCAGCCGTCGCGCTCGATCCAGCAGTCATCGCCATCGGCGTCGATAATAACGCTCAGTTCCGCCAGCGCGGAAGGATGGGCGGTCGAGTGAGGCTCGATGGCCGTCACCGTCCCGGAAGTTGGGGCATGGACCGGCAGCATTCTGCCAAAACCGCGGGTCAACGGTTGGCCGCGCAGAACCTTATCGCCCGGTTGTACGCACAGTTCGCCTTCAGCACCGATATGCTGCTTCAGCGGAATGACGAAACGCTGCGGCAGAGGAACCTGACGCAGCGGCGTGCCGTTGGACTGAGTTTTCATTTCCGGCGGATGAATACCGCCGTTGAAATCCCAGATCTTGTCTTTTCGGAAAGCGGAAAATAACTTAAACATGTTGTTCCACAGGAATATTGCGTACTGGGATGGTTTGCAGGTCCCATTTCCAGGTTTCGGTGGTCTGGGCGACTGGACGCAGGTCAATACACTGAGTCGGGCAGGGGGCCACACAGAGATTACAGCCGGTACACAGGTCGCTCATTACCGTATGCATGGCGCGGGTCGCGCCAACGATGGCATCGACCGGACAGGCCTGAATACATTTGGTGCAGCCAATGCAGTTGGCTTCATCAATCACCGCCAACATGCGAACCGGCTCTTGCTGCTGCTCGTCGCCGTCAATAGGCTGCGGATCGACATTCAATAACGCGGCGATTTTTAACATGACTGCTTCGCCGCCGGGGGCGCAGCGGTTGATTTTTTCACCTTGGGTGCCTACGGCTTCCGCGTAGGGACGGCAGCCCGGAAAACCGCACTGACCGCATTGGCTTTGCGGCAGCAGTTCATCAATTTTTTCTACCACCGGGTCGTCTTCCACCGCAAAACGGCGCGACGCGTATCCCAGTATTAAGCCGAAGATCAGCCCGAGCAGGCTGATGGCGATCACGGCTATCCAGACAGCGCTCATTACAACTTCACCAAACCACTAAAGCCCATGAATGCCAGTGACATTAATCCAGCGGTCACCAGCGCAATCGCGTTACCGCGAAACGGCGCGGGAACATCGGCAACCACCAGGCGTTCGCGAATGGCGGCGAATAACACCATCACCAGCGAGAAACCGACGGCAGCGGCGAAACCGTACAGCGCGGACTGCAGGAAATTGTGCCCGAGGTTAATATTCAGCAATGCCACGCCCAGCACCGCGCAGTTGGTGGTGATTAACGGCAGGAAGATCCCCAGCAGACGATACAGCGCCGGACTGGTTTTACGGACCACCATCTCGGTAAATTGCACCACCACTGCGATGACCAGGATAAAGGCCAGGGTGCGCAGATAAACAAGGTTCAGCGGGATAAGGATCCAGGTATCAATCAACCAGGCGCAAATCGAGGCCAGCGTCATCACGAAGGTGGTGGCCAGTCCCATCCCCATAGCGGTTTCCAGCTTTTTGGAAACCCCCATAAACGGGCACAATCCAAGAAACTTCACCAGCACGAAGTTATTAACAAGGACAGTACCGACAAAGAGCAGTAAATAATCAGCCATTATTGGACCTGAAACGAAAAAAAGCCGCCTATTATCGAATAAATCGATACCGGCGACAACAGGTGAACTGTGTGGTTATTACGGATTGACGAAGGTCCGCTTAACCCGCGCAGAGCGTCGAAAATAGGGCGCAAACAACGCTGCGGCAAGCAACGGAAACAACAGTTGGCGCATGGCCAGAAGATCCGAAATCGGCGAAAAAGCGAACGCCTTAATCGCCAGCAGCAGAGAAATAAGCAGCCAGATAATGTAGTGCTTAGGTACCACCGCGCGGCGTTTGAAAAAAGCGATTGTCAGCCACAGGGTATAATACCACATCGCGACGGCGAACAGCAGGGAAGCCAGCCATAGCGCCAGGTGGCCGAAGCTCATTGCTTTCAGCAATGCCCAGGTCTGCGGCGCCATCAGCGCATTCGCGTACAGTATTAATGATAGAGAGGTGCTGAACAGCGCGAGCAGTAACCACGCCAGCGGCGCCAGTAGCCAGCCGCCGATACGTTCTGCAGATTGAGAGGACATCGTAACCCCCGGATTCAACGCCAGTTAGTTAATTTCAGGGCGGGAAGTATAAGCAACTGGCGTGAATGATAACAGCCTTTATTGCACGTAACGCCATACCGACTTCGGCACATGGCCTACATCGAACAGTTTTCCGCCAGAGACTAACTCGGCGCGGCGATGATCGGCGGCGCGATACATGTTGACGATTTCATTGGTGTCAGAGAGAGAATAGTTAAGATGATCAAAAAGTTTTTCCAGGCTTTCCAGCGAACTAATTTTGCGGAATTTTAATAAATAATCCTGTACGGTCATTTGTGTATCCATTTAATAATCGGAATTAAGTCGAATATTACCAATTTTCTGTAAACCGTGTTTCAACTAACAGCGCCTTCTTGATGGGCCGGCGGAATTATTTCGGTTGCTAATACTAAAAACAAGAACTGATTAGGGTCCTGGCATCGTAAAAAGAAATTTAAGAATATTCTACAACCAGATCAGGCGCCGGACGGCGCCTGGGAGGGAAGATTAACGCTGTTCGCCTCGGCTGGCAATAACGTTTTGATACCAGAAATAACTCTTTTTTCGTTTGCGAGCGCGGTTCTGCTGGTGATCGACGTAGACAAAACCGTACTGCTTCTGATAACCGTTGAGCCAGCTTAGCAGGTCAATAAAGGACCAGGGGTAAAAACCACGGACATCCGCACCTAATGCTATTGCTTTTTCCAGCGCATTAATGTGGCTACTCAGATAGTCAATTCGCGGATCGTCGACAATTTCACCGTCAATTATCGGATCTTTTGCCCCCAAACCATTTTCGGTGATATAGATTGGGATATCGCCATAGCGCTCTTTTATCATCATGATGCCGTCGGTTAATCCCTGCGGCCAAATTTCCCAACCCCATTCAGTATAAGTACTTTGCGGATTGCGGACGAAATAAAATAATCCATCTACGCCGGACTCGCCGACGCCTGGACCCTCCTGCGGCGTGGCGGAGACCGTCTCCCGACGGTAATAATTCAGGCCGATAAAATCACAGCGGTTTTCCTTGAGCAGCGCATCATCGCCCGGGGCGAAGCGCGGTACATTCCACAGCGCCTGAGCCTGACGAAGCAAATCGTCTGAATAGACGCCTTTCAGTACCGGATCGTAGAACCAGTGGGTATGAATAGCATCGGCCAACGCGGTGGCCTTAATATCCTCCGCGCTTGGCGTCAACGGCGTATGGGGCTGCAGGACATTAACGAAACCAATCTGACCGTCAATGTTCATTTCACGAAAGCTCTTAACGGCCAACGCGTGGGCGATAAAGACATGGTGACAGGCCTGGATGGCGCGCGCCGGGTCGCGTACCGCCGGTGGATGGCAGCCATTTATATAACCGTGGCCAATAAATACGATAGTTTCGTTAAAGGTGGCCCACAGCTTGACCCTGGAACCGAAGCGCTGATAGCACAGACGCGCGTATTCGGCGAAGGCTTCCGCGGTGCTGCGGGCCTCCCAACCGCCTTCGTCCTGCAATGCCTGCGGCAAATCCCAGTGATAAAGGGTGATCATCGGTTCGATATTGTGCGCCAGCAGTTCGTCGATCAAATCGCTGTAAAACTGTACGCCGGGTTCATTGACTTCGCCGCGGCCACGAGGCAATAACCGTGGCCAGGAGATAGAAAAGCGGTAGCTTTGGAGCCCCATTTCCGCCATCAGGGCGACATCTTCACGAAAACGATGGTAGTGATCGACTGCGATATCGCCATTGGTGCCCTGAAAGGTGGTTCCCGGCTGGTGCGAGTAGATATCCCAAATAGAAGGGCCTTTGCCATCGGCATCGTGCCCGCCTTCAACCTGGTAGGCGGCCGTTGCGGCCCCCCAGAGAAAATCTTGCGGAAATGCGCCCATCAAAAAAACTCCTTATCAAGTGATAAAGAGAGTGTATTGAATGGCGCGACAAATCTGCAACCGGTTTCTGAAACCGGTTGCAGATTTGCGGCGAGTATCACTTTTTGCCGCTACTTCGCCTGAACGGTGCTAGCCGGAGGCGGGGACTGATAATCATCGATTTGATGCGCAACCACCAACAGCACAGCCGAAACGCCAAAAACAACCCAACCAATAAGTTCTACAATGCGGGTAAAAACAGTCGTCATAATTCTAAAGCGTAAAGTTAAAATGGACTGAAATGTTACTAAACCGCGGAAACAACGCAAGTACTACCGCCCATGCTTTGCGCAAATGGCGCAAAGATGAACACCGTACACTGATAAGTGGAAGATTGCGGTTTATAGTTAAAGTCATGTTGCCTGTGAGGATGACGCCATGAGTGATGCTATACGGGTAGGGCTGATAGGCTACGGTTATGCAAGCAAGACATTTCATGCGCCTTTGATTTCCGGTACGCCGGGCATGGCGCTGTCGGCTGTGGTCAGTAGCGACGCGCAAAAAGTGCTGGCAGACTGGCCGGCGACCCAGGTGGTGGCTTCCGCGAATTCGCTCTTTGCTGATCCCGATATCGATCTCATTGTCATTCCGACCCCCAACGATACTCATTTTCCGCTGGCGCGAGCGGCGCTGGAGGCGGGCAAACACGTCATTGTTGATAAGCCTTTTACCGTGACACTGTCACAAGCGCGTGAGTTGGATGCCATCGCCAGAAGCCGTGGGCGTCTGTTATCAGTATTTCACAACCGGCGTTGGGATAGCGATTTTCTCACGCTGAAGGCCTTGATTGCCGCTGGGGAATTGGGAGAGGTCAGTTACTTTGAATCACATTTCGATCGCTATCGTCCGCAAATTCGCGATCGCTGGCGTGAGCTAGGCGGCCCTGGCAGCGGTATCTGGTATGACTTAGGCCCTCATCTGCTGGATCAGGCGGTCAATCTGTTTGGCCTGCCGGTGAGTATTGCCGTCGATCTGGCGCAGCAGCGCCCCGGCGCTCAGGCGACGGATTATTTCCACGCGGTGTTAATTTATCCGCAACGACGCGTGATTTTGCACAGTACGCTGCTGGCGGCGGCGGAAACGGCGCGTTATATCGTCCATGGTTCACGAGGAAGCTATGTGAAATATGGTCTCGATCCGCAGGAAGAGCGTTTGAAAAGCGGAGAGCGGCTGCCGCAAGAGGATTGGGGCTACGATATGCGCGACGGCATATTGACCCGCGTTGAAGGTGAAGAGCGCGTCGAGGAAACCTGGCTGACGCTGCCGGGAAATTATCCCGCTTATTATGCGGCGATCCGCGATGCGCTCAACGGTAGCGGTGAAAACCCGGTACCCGCAAGCCAGGCGATTCAGATTATGGAACTGATTGAGCTGGGGATTGAATCGGCACGGCACCGGACGGCGCTGTGCCTGATTTAACCGCTTACTCCGCCTGTGCGGCGGAGCTTTGACTTAATGAGCCTGCAGGACGCGTTGCATTAGCGCCTCTTTTTCCTGACGACTCAGGAACGCCAGCTCCAGACCGTTAATTTGCGCCTGGCGGATCTGCGCACGGCTGAGGCCCGCCGCCGGTGCGGCGACATTGTACTCATGAATGATATCCACACCCTGTACCGCCGGATCATCGGTGTTAATGCAGGCCAGAACGCCGTGATCGAGGAAGGTCTTCAGCGGGTGCTGCGCCAGTGAGGCGACGGTACTGGTCTGGATGTTTGATGTCAGGCAGGATTCAATGCCAATACGTTCAGCGGCGAGGAAGTCCATCAGCTTCGGATCCTGCACCGCTTTCACCCCGTGACCGATACGTTCGGCGCCCAGTTCACGAATAGCCTGCCAGATACTTTCCGGCCCGGCGGCTTCACCTGCGTGGACGGTAATACGCCAACCCGCGTCACGTGCGCGGCGGAAATGATCCATAAACAGCGCGCCAGGGAATCCCAGCTCATCGCCAGCCAGATCCAGCGCGGTGATACCATCGCGATGGGCCAGCAGGGCGTCGAGTTCTTCTTCACAGGCCGCTTCGCCGAAGGTGCGGCTCATGATGCCAATCAGACGCGCTTCGACGCCAAAATCACGGCAGCCCTCACGTACTCCGGCAATCACCGCTTCGACGACGCCGGCGACCGGCAGCTGATGGGTCATCGCCATATAACGCGGAGAAAAGCGCAGCTCAACGTAGTGCAGGCCGTTGCGCGCGGCGTCTTCAACGTTTTCCCAGGCAACACGCCGGCAGGCTTCCAGAGAAGCCAACACCTTCACGCCCCAATCGAGTTTCGCCAGGAAGCTGACCAGGTCTGGTTCATTGCTGGTGACCTGCACATGCGGACGCAGCGTTTCAAGCGTGTCTGCCGGGAGAGTAATATTGAACTGGCGGCCAAGATCGAGAATGGTTTGGGCACGGATGTTGCCGTCAAGATGGCGGTGAATGTCAGTTAAAGGCAAAGTTGAATCAATCATGGACGCACTCGTTTTTTAGTTGAAGTGCACGACATTATACATCAGCAGCGGAACTGTTTAAAAGTAGGGAAAAAATCCTGTTGATACAGAGAGATGACTTGAACAAAGTCTGTTTTTGCGCAAATAAAGAGCCATTTTTTCTTTTTGTTGCGCAATTCGGCTGATGGACTGCCCGCCACAAAACTAACTGCGGGCCGCCTGAATATCCGGATGAGCGTTTAATAATTTCTGCGATTAAAATGGCAGAATCATATTTTCCATATGTAATAACGTATTATCTTTTGACCAGTAATGGCGCGTTTTTTCATTAAGATCAACCACCCACTTGAATACCCCTGCATTTGCCAGTTCAGCGCAATAGATATCAAAAGGGGTGATACCGCTAAAGTGGCGTCGCGCAGCTTCTCGGGTAAGCGTTCTGCAGGCCTGCGAGTTAACACGCAGCAACTTTCTGTTGCTTTTCAGGGAAACGAAAGTATCTGATGACATAACAAAATTCACATTCCCGGTAGCGACAAAATAAATGTAATAAGAGACATTATTTTCAATAAGTACTTCAGTAAATGAAATAAAATCCGCATCAGTACGTACTCGCTCAAAAATGGTTCTGAGCAAATCCAGAAGCTCCATGGTTTTCCTTGTGGGTCGTGTGCGCGCGTGAGACGGCTTCATATACGGTTGGTGTATATAAAACGTTCACATATCTATTTATTATAATGCTAATTATATAGGCTTAATTTTAATGTGTGTAATGGTGTTGGAACAGTGTTTCAAGTGTTACAAAATATTGCTTCAGCGTCAGATATCGCGGTTGAACTGGCAGGGAGTAAAACAGCGCGGCGACTTATCAATAGCATTTCGCTATTAGTCATAGAGAATCAGTATTTAATCTTAATATTCCGCTTTTATATAGTGTCACGGACTACTATTCCTGCCATCGTTAGCAGGCTATTTTATAAAGGACGCTGGGAAAATGGCATTTACTCTGAAAAATTTGACGCATTCATTGGTTTTCGCTGGCGCATTGCTGCTGGCGGGCTGTGGGCCAAAAGATCAGGATCCGAATCATATTAAAGTGGGGATTAGCGCGGGGATCGACCAGCAAGTCTGGGCGGTGGTGCAAAAGGTCGCCAAACAAAAATATAATCTCGATGTTGAGGTGGTGACTTTCAATGACTTCGTCCTGCCAAACGAGGCGCTGAACAATGGCGATCTCGATATCAATGCTTTCCAGCATAAACCTTATCTGGATAAACAGATTCAGGAGCGCGGCTATAAGCTGGTAGATGTCGGTACCACATTTGTCTATCCGATAGCCGCTTATTCAAAGAAAATCACCGCCATTTCACAGCTTCCGGACGGCGCCCAGGTGGCGGTGCCTAACGACCCAACCAACCTTGGACGCTCACTGTTATTGCTGGAGAAGCAGGGGCTCATCACTCTGAAAGAGGGGGTTGGCCTGCTGCCAACCGCGCTGGATATCGTGAATAACCCGAAGAAGCTGAAAATCGTCGAGATTGAAGCGCCGCAGCTGACCCGCGCGCTGGATGATAAACAGGTGACCATGGCTATCATTAATACCACCTTTTCCAGCCAGATTGGCCTGTCGCCGACGCGCAATGGTCTGTTCATTGAGGATAAAAATTCGCCGTACGTCAATATCTTCGCCAGCCGTGAAGATAATAAAGACAGCGCAAAGGTAAAGAACCTGGTGAAAGCCTATCAGACCGACGAAGTCGCCAATGCCGCCGCCGAATTGTATAAAGGTGATGCGGTGAAAGGTTGGTAGCTATTCTTCCCTCGCGGTCTGGTTCTGTGCATCCAGCACCTGAGTTAACACGCGCCGCGCATTAGCGGCGCAGTCAATGTCATCCGGCTTCTGTTGTATCTCATCAATAACGCTTACCAGCTGCGCTTTGCTGTGCGCGAGTTTCTGTTCCAGTTTTTCAATATCCGCCACTTTTTGTTGCAGGGTGGTGAGAAGCGTTTGTCGGTCCCAGTGGTTGAGATCGGACGGTAACAGGGCGGCGATTTCTTCAAGAGTAAATCCCGCCGCCTGTGCGGTAGTAATCAATCCCAGCACCACCAGCGCCTCTTCCGGATAGCTGCGATAGCCATTGGTTTTACGCTGCACGGTATTGAGGATCCCGGCGCGCTCGTAATAACGGATCCGCGAAGGCGTAAGGCCGCTGCGTTTTGCCAGAGTACCGATGTTCATTTTTATTCCTCATAAGCTGCTTGACCTTAAACTTAACTTTAAGGTTATGGTTTGTCCAGTACACTGACTGGAGCCCTGACATGACACTCTTTACTCCGCTGCGACTGGCCTCTGGCGTCGTCATTAACAACCGCATCGCTAAAGCGGCGATGGAAGAAAATATGGCCGATGCCGATCATGCGCCGTCAACGGAATTACTCACTCTCTATAAGGCCTGGGCGCAGGGGGGCGCCGGGGTGATTATTACCGGCAATGTGATGGTGGACGCCAGGGCGATGACCGGCCCGGCGGGCGTGGTGCTGGAAGATGAACGACATCTCGACAGGTTCCGCGCCTGGTCGCAGGCGGCGCGGGCGAATGGCGCGCAGGTGTGGATGCAGATCAATCATCCTGGGCGACAGATGCCTGCGGGCCTGGGACAGGAGACGCTGGCCCCTTCGGCGTTGGCGCTGGATCTTGGGTCGCAATCTTCGCGCTTTCGCCTGCCGCGGGCCATGGATGAGAAGGATATCGCCGATGTGACGCGACGGTTCATCACCACCTCCCGGTTAGCGGAACGCGCTGGATTTCACGGCGTCGAAATCCATGCCGCCCACGGTTATTTGCTGAGCCAGTTCCTCTCGCCGCTCAGTAATCAGCGCACCGATCGATATGGCGGGAGCATTGAAAATCGCGCCCGTCTACTGCTGGATATCGTGCGCGGCGTACGCGAGACGGTGGCGGCGGATTTTACCGTTGTGGTCAAACTCAATTCAGCGGATTTCCAGCGCGGCGGCTTTTCGATTAACGATGCGAAGAGGGTGGTGCAAATGCTGGCGGAAAGCGGCGTCGATCTGGTCGAACTTTCCGGCGGCAGCTACGAAGCGCCGGCGATGATGGGCGCCATGCGCGATGAGCGGACGTTGGCGCGGGAAGCTTACTTCCTGCAGTTTGCCGAGCAGATCGCCGAAGTGGCGACGATTCCTTTAATGGTCACCGGCGGCGTGCGGCGGCGTGAAGTGGCGGAAAGGGTGGTGAATAGCGGGGTTGCGCTGGTGGGGATCGCCACGGCGATGGCGATTGTCCCCAGTCTGCCGCAGTACTGGCGTGAGGGGGAGTTCGATGCGCCACTGCTGCGTCAGGGTAACTGGAAGAACAAGGCCATTGCCGCCACCGCGCATATGGCGGCGGTGAAATATCAGCTGCAGCGGCTAAGCCGCCACCGCGCGGCGCGGCCGCAGGTCTCACCGCTATGGGCGCTGCTGACGGCGCAACTGACGGCGAAACGGCAGGCTAAACGTTATCGGCGCTGGATGGCGGGCAAATAATGACAGCCGGTAGCGTGCTACCGGCCCCTCGCGTCACTTTTGAATCAGATAGCGGATTGTCGGCCCGTCCTGCTGAATATCCAGCACGGTATAGCCGTGATTTTTAGCATCGTGCGGGATGTTGTTGATTGACTGCGGACAGTCGCTCACCACTTCCAGTATTTCCCCTTTTTTTAGTGCCGGCATCGCTTCAAGCGTGGCCACGGCTGGGTAGGGGCAAGGTTCGCCAACCATATCGAGGCGGTAATCAGGAACGATCTCTTTCATGCGGTTTCCTTAATACGGGTCGCCGAAGTGTTTTTCTGGCGAAAGAAGTGTTTTTCCCAGGCGATAACCAACATCAGCGCGATAAACAGCAGCAGGTAGGTGATAAGCAGGCCGCCGAACGGACCAAAAGTCGTCAGCAGGTTAATCTTATCCCAGTTGGTGGCAAGCGTCGGCGATAAATCATCCCAGAAGTAAGCCAGCAGGGTGGAGCCGATAACGTTGCCTAACCCGACCCACCAATAATGTACCTGGCCTTCAACGGCGCGATACATCCAACCGGTTTCGCAACCACCGGCCAGTACGATGCCAAAACCGAACAGCAGGCCGCCAATTACCGCGTTCGGCCCGGCCCACATGATTTTGGGCTCCATGCCGAGCTGCACATAGCTAAAGATACCGATAGCGCTGGCCGCCATCCCGAAGATGATTGCTTTGGCCATATAGGTGCGCCCGGTCACCCACATATCGCGAAAGGCGGAGGTGAAACAGATTTGCGCTCGCTCGATGAGCAGGCCAAAAGCAACGCCGAACAGCAGGGCAAGGCCAAGTTTAGGCTGATTGGCGACGGTCAGTAGCCCCCAGCCGATCATAGCGACAAATACCAGCATTCCCAGACGAAAGCGGCGACGCGCCTGCGCGGGTTTTTGAGTTAACGGTGAGGCCGCGGAGACTTTCTCAATTTTGACCGGAATACGGAAAACAGGCAGCAGCGTAAAACGCGCGCCGAACCAGGTCCCGATGGCGGTGGCGATGGCGAAGAACCATGCGTGCAGGGAAAACTGCGGGATCCCGGTGAAGAAAGCCGCCAGGTTACAACCCATTGCCAGCCGGGCGCCGAAGCCAGCGATAATGCCGCCGGCCAGCGCCTGGAAAATGCGAATGCGGCTACGCGGCATCCGCAGCTTGACGTTATTCGCCCACAGCGCGGCGGCCAGGCAGCCGCCAAACATGCCAAGGATCATCATGCCGTCGATACGCGTTAACGGCGTACCTTCGAGATGGATTAATTGGTAGTAACCCCAGTTTTCGGCCGGAACGCCCATCATCTGCAGCAGTTGGCCGCCCCAGCGGGTAAATTCGCCGGTGACTGCCCAGAATGTACCGGTAATGCCAAAATAGTAAGTAGAAAGAATACCGGCGGCGATCACCGCAGGCGCTGGCGCCCAAAACTTAATTAGCCAGGCTTGTTTGAATTGTTGCCATGTCATAGAAATGCCTCTGAACTCAGAAGGTAATTCGCCCCGAAAGGGCTTGAAGAGCCGCGATAATACGCCGCTTAGCTTTCAGAATCACTCGACGAGATCAAAAGCGGGAAGAATGCCTCATGAAAAAGGCCGCCAGTCAGGGCGGCCTTAAATCAACAACGCTGGAATTAATTAAAGCCCAGGCGAATAAGATTCAATGGGCAATACAATTCATGGCTACCGTCTAATTCTACGCAGTCACTGCGGCGCAGCTGTTCGCTGTTTTTATTGGCGCCATGAATGGCCTTAATCACTCCCGTCGCGCCGCTGTCGGCCACCATGACCCGGCTGCCGGCATCAATAGCATTACGGTTACGATCGTAGGTTTTCATCATTTCCTCCTCTGCATTGTCATTCGGACGTGATTGTTTAGCGTTGTTTTAATACTCCTGTGTGGTTAAAAAGTTTTTGAGATATATCAAAATTATTTTAATTGAGGGCGCAATGACCGCAGAGCGGCAATCAATCCTTGAACCCCTTTCTCAAGCTTCACCCGCGGGCATCCGGCATTTAGCCTGATGAAACCGTTACCCTCTTCGCCATAGGTATAACCCGGCATGATCGCGACCTTTTGCTCTTCAATCAGCGCTTTTTGCAGCGCGCGATCGTCGATATCGAGTGGACGCAGATCGATCCACGCCAGATAGGTGGCCTGTGGTGGCTGCCAGTTTAGCTGCGGGAAGGCCTGATTCAGCTGCCCGGCGATATAGCGCATGTTTTCCTGCAGATAATCGCGTAGCGCATCCAGCCATGGCGCGCCCTGACGATAGGCGGCGATATGCGCGACCAGCGCCGGAACCGACGGAGAAGAGAGACCATCGCGGCCTTTCAGCGCTTGCAGATAGCCATCGCGCGAAGCAGTATCGGCGATGAGCCCATAGGCGCCGGTAAATGCCGGGATATTGAAGCTTTTTGAGCCCGACGTGAACAGCGCCCAGGGGCCCTGCGCAACGGCGCACCAGGGGGTATGATGGTGTTCTCCCCAGGTCATATCCATATGAATTTCATCGCTAATAACCCGGACGTTATGCTTCGCGCACAGTTGCGCCATGGTGGTCAGTTCGTCGCGGCTCCAGACTTTGCCCGTTGGATTGTGCGGGCTGCACAGCAGCAAAATGCGGTTGTCGGGATGGGCGAGCGCGGCTTCCAGTTCGTTCATATCGCAGCGCCACTCACCCTCGTCAAGCTTGAGCGCCACCGGGGCAATGCGGCGCTGGTTGCCGTCGATAGTTTTGTAAAACGCGTCGTAAGCCGGAGTATGGACCACGATGCCGTCCCCAGGATTCGACCATTGCCGGATCATTTCGGCCACCATGTAGATAACCGACGGGCCGTAAACGATGGCGTCGTGGTCGATGGGGCTATGAAAACGGCTGGCGAACCAGTGGCTGACGGCCCCGAGAAATTCGTCGTTTTTCCAGCGGCTATAGCCAAAAACGCCGTGCGCCAGGCGCTGGCTGACGGCGTCGATAATACAAGGGGCGGTAGCGAAATCCATATCAGAGATAGTGAACGGCAGGAGGTCGGCGGCGCCGAAACGGTCGGCAACGTAATCCCATTGGGTGCACCAGGTACCGTGGCGATCGACTGGCGTGGCAAAATCAAACATCTGAACGTCCTTCGAAAATGCCCCCTACGCGTGGAAGGGGGCGTATGTTTAGGCCTGAACGGTATTCATCAGGGTGGCCATTTCATCTTTTACCGACTGAACCTGTGGGCCGATGACCACTTGCAGGTTGTGATCGTTAAGCTGGACCACGCCGATTGCGCGGTTGGCTTTCAGCGCGGCGGTATCGACTTTGCTCATGTCGTTCACCGACAGGCGCAGGCGGGTAATGCAGTTATCGAGCGTGACAATATTGTCGGCACCGCCGAGCGCGGCCAGAATCGCCGGCACGTTATAACCTGATTTGCCAATCGTTCCGGCAACCGCTTTTTCGATGTTAGTCGCCGTTTCGATATCGCGGCCCGGCGTTTTCAGATTGAAGCGGGTGATGGCGAAACGGAAGATACCGTAGTACACCGCGAACCAGATGGCGGCGACAACCGGCACCATATACCACTTGGTCGACAGCCCGTGCAGGATGCCAAAGACCACGAAGTCGATAATGTTGCCGTCGGTGTTGCCGATGGTGACGCCAAGTACCGCCATGATAGTGAAACCAAGGCCGGTCAGCAGGGCGTGGATGACGTACAGTACCGGCGCGACGAACAGGAACAGGAATTCCAACGGTTCAGTGGTACCGCCGACTACGCAGGCAATGACGCCAGAAATGAGCAGCCCTTTAATTTTATGACGGTTTTCTGGGCGGGCGCAGTGGTACATCGCCAGCGCCGCGCCGGGCAGGCCGCCGAGGAAGGCTGGCATTTTACCCTGTGACAGGAAGCGGGTCGCGCTTTCAGAGAAGCCGTGCGTCGTCGGACAACTCAACTGCGCCTGGAAGATGGTCAGCGCGCCGCTGACGCTGTGGCCGCAAACGTCCATGGTGCCCCCCGCTTCGGTAAAGCGGATCAGCGCCACCAGAATATGATGCAGGCCGAACGGCAGCAGCAGGCGTTCTCCGGTGCCGAAGATCATCGGGCCAAAATCGCCGGCGCTATTGATAACATGTCCTAGTCCGTTGATACCCATCGCGAACACCGGCCACACCAGTGGAATAACCAGGCCGACCAGGCCTAACACCACGGTGGTAATGATAGGCACAAAGCGCGTGCCGCCAAAGAAGGCCAGCGCGTCCGGCAGACGGATGTTGTGGAAGCGTTCGTGCAGCATCCAGACGATAATCCCGGCGATAACCGCTCCGAGGATCCCGGTGTCGATCGACTGAATACCGATAATATTCTGAATGTTGTTGGCCTTGAGGATCGCCGCGTCGGTCGTTGGCAGAATGCCTTTCGCCGTCAGCCAGAAGTTAACCGCGAGGTTCATTACCGCGTAGCCGACGAAGCCCGCGAAAGCGGCGACGCCTTTGTTTTCACGCGCCAGGCCGAGCGGAATAGCGATACAGAACATGACCGGCAGGAAGCTAAAAGCAAATGAGCCGACTTTACTCATCCAGACAAAAATCGCCTGCAGCAGCGGCACGTTTAGCCACGGCAGCAGCGTAATCACATCGTGGCTGCTTAACGAGCTGCCGATCCCCAGCATGATCCCGCAAAACGAGAGCAACGCCACGGGCAACATAAAGGTTTTTCCTAACTGCTGGAAAAACTCCCATAAGGTAATTTTTGGTGCTGTTTTCGCCGTCATACACGAATCCTGGTTCTGAAAAGGGTCGATAGGATGTAACGTAGCGGCAAGATAAAACGTTTTATCATTTTTTAGTGCGATAAAAATCACATAATCAAGCGATAATAAGGTTTATAAAGATAACATACTGATAAAACGTTTTATCGAAAGGCAAAGGGAGTCAGCCAGTCGTTATGGCTATCGCAAAAAAGACAACCATCAATGATGTGGCGCTGGCGGCTGGCGTCTCGGTTAGTACGGTATCGCTGGTGCTCAGCGGTAAAGGGCGCATCTCTTCGGCCACCGGCGAGCGCGTCAATCAGGCCATTGAGCAACTCGGTTTTGTGCGTAATCGCCAGGCGGCGTCGCTCCGCGGCGGGCAAAGCGGGGTGATTGGCCTTATCGTTAGCGATCTGTCGAAACCGTTTTATGCCGAACTAACCGCCGGGTTGACCGATGCGCTGGAATCACAGGGTAAAATGGTATTTCTGACCCAGGGCGGGCATCGCGGCGAGAAAATGCTCCAGCGTTTTGAAACGCTGGTCTCGCAGGGGGTGGACGGGGTGATTATCGCCGGCGCTATCGACAAGGGCGGCGAACTGCGCGATCGTGCCGCCGAAGTGGGGATGCCGCTGGTTTTTGCCTCCCGCGCCAGCTACCTGGACGATATCGACCTGATCCGCCCGGATAACATGCAGGCGGCGCAAATTGTGACTGAACATCTGATTCGCCGCGGTCATCAGCGCATCGCCTGGCTGGGCGGACAAAGCGCGTCCCTGACCCGCGCCGAACGGGTGGGCGGCTATTGCGCCACCTTATTGAAGTACGGGCTGCCGTTTCATAGCGAATGGGTTGTCGAGTGTGGATCCAGTCAGCAGCAGGCGGCGGAAGCCATGATCGCGCTGCTGCGGCAAAACCCGACCATCAGCGCGGTGCTTTGCTATAACAGCGTCATCGCCACCGGGGCGTGGTTCGGTCTTCTGCGCGCCGGGCGGCAGAGCGGCGAGGGTAGCGTGGAAAGTTATTTTGAGCAACGCATCGCGCTGGCGGCCTTTGCCGAAGTGCCGGAAGCGGCGCTCGATGATGTTCCCTTGACCTGGGTGACCACCCCCGCGCGTGAGATGGGGAACAGTCTGGCGGAGTGTATTTTACGCCGCCTTGAGGAGGGGCAAGGCAGCGCGCGTAATCAGATTATGCCGCCGCGGCTGGTTATTAGAAAATAGGGGCCGCCATCGATTAAGGTGGTTCCCGGGCTGCGGCTTACGCCTTGCCCGGGCAACCTGATTGCAGCCCGGTATGTGTTTTTACTGCTGCGGTTCGGCGGTGGGGAGCGTCAGGCCGAACATGGCGGCGAAATCAGCCAGCGGCATTTTCTGCCCGTTTAGCGTGACCTGGCCGTCGGCGTACTGCAGGCTGGAGGTAATCGCGTTATCTTCCATCGTGGTCAGACGGAACATCTGGCCCATCGCCGCCAGCCCTTTAACCTGCTGATCGGCAAGTTTTGCCGCATCCTCCGGCTGATAGCCTTCCAGCCCGGCAATCTGCGTCATCAGAGCGGTGGCCATATCCACCGGGATCACCAGCTTGCCGTCCAGCGATTTCACGCTGCGGTCCAGTTCATCGGCGACGGTCTGCGGCGCGACGGTCGTTTGCGCCGGATCCTGCATCAGCACCGACAGATTCAGGGTGCTTTCGCCTTTCGCATTTTGCCAGCTCAGCGGGGAAATCGTCAGCGACGGATTACCTTTCAACAGAATCGGCAGCGAGCTAAAGAAGATTTCGCTTAACGCCTGCTGATAGAGTTCCGGATTCTGCGCCAGCTCTGGCTTCGCCATCAGCGCCTGTGCCTGGGCGTTATACTGCTGGCTGAATTGATGCCACGCCTGTCCGTCGAGATTATCCAGCTTAACGGTGAGTTTGCCGCGGCCCATATCCTGGTTTTGCAGTTTCAGGCTGTTAAGGTTGTAATCAAGCTGGCTATTGATACGCTTGCCGTCATCGGAGAGCGTAGAGCGGCCGTCGATATTCATGCCTTCCAGCAGCGCCAGCTCTTTACCTTCAACGCCGATCGCCAGTTTATCAAGCGAGATCTTCTGCTTGCCGATACGCTCCTCAAAAGCGGTCATTTCGGTGGCGCCGTCAGCCTTCAGGTTGCTGAAATTGAGCTGAACTTTCTGGTTGTATTCGTTGACCGCGTTGATCTGCCCGCTGGCCGCTTCGCCGCTCAGGCTGATAGTTTTGCCATCGCGATCGGCATTGAGCTGGAACTGGCCGCCGCTAAAGATAACTTTTTCATTGTCTTTAGCGTAATCCAGCGGGTTAAGGAAGATGGCCGACTGGGTATCGCCGCTGTAGGCAATACGGGTGTCGATGTTGAACGGCGCTTGCCCTTTAGCAATATCGAACAGCGCTTTGCTGGCGTCGTTATTCACCAGTGTGGTGTTGACGGAGGCCATTGCCGGCACGAGGTTAAAAGATTTTAACGAGGCAAGCGGGAAGGGACCATGATCGACCTTCTCGTCAAACACCAGGCTTTGACCGGCGGCCAACAGGCTGTGTTCTTTACCGGCCTGCGGCTTTACCACCAGTTGCAGATGGCTGCTGAATAACCCGCGCTGGTAGTCCTGATAGCTCAGCTCTACGCCCGCTTCCGGCGCGTTGCTCTGCAGTTGGGCATTCGCCTGCTGCACCATTTCGGCAATACGGTTTTCCAGTTGCTTACCGGTAAACCAGGCTCCGCCTGTCCAGACGACTCCGAGCGCGACGATAACTCCCGCGGCGACCAACGTTTTTTTCATAGCATTTGTCCATAAATGAAACCAGGCGGAACATGCCGCCTGGTTGTGTTGTCATGATGGGGGAAGTCTAGCAACTGCGGATTAAAAGTTCAGTAACTTACTTAAGCTTATTGAACACGCGCGCCAGACGACCGTTGCCGCTGACCTGTACCGGCGATTCGTTGCAGGCGATAAACGCCGATTCACCCGGCTGCAGGGTCAGACGCTGCTCGCCTTTACGCAGCGTTGCTTCGCCTTCCACACAGAACAGAATCGCGGCGCTCTCTTGCGCCAGAGAGGCCTCATTAGTGGTCAGATCGTGCAACGAGAAGGCGAAATCATCGACCGGGATTGGGAAATCCAGCTCGCTACCGCGTTGTTCCGGCTGGGTCAGCAGCTCAGCGGCCGGTTTGGCGACAAATTTCACGTTCGCCACCAGTTCCGGAATATCGATGTACTTCGGCGTCAGACCAGCGCGCAGCACGTTATCCGAATTGGCCATTACTTCCAGCGCCACGCCCTGCAGGTAGGCGTGCGGGGTCTCGGCGAACAGGAACATCGCTTCGCCAGGATTCAGTTTCACCACGTTGAGTAGTAGCGGGGAGAAGAGGCCGCTGTCATCCGGGTAGAATTCAGCGATCAGACGAATGGTCTGCCACGGCTCGCCCTGCTGGCGGTCGAGGGCGTTTTGCAGCACGCTGAGCGCATGCGCTTTTTCTTCACCTTTCATATTCAGCAGGCTGGCGAATAGTTGGCTTAAATGCGCGGCATCCGGCTGTTGAATGAATTCGCCAATTGCCGGATGCGCCTCGGCAACCGGCTGCAGCAGCGCGACAATTTCATTAAATTCGCGGAACGCGTTCATAGCGAGGAACGGCGTCAGGGCGAAGACCAGCTCCGGCTTGTGGTTGGGATCTTTATAGTTGCGCTCGGCGGCATCCAGCGGAATACCCGCGGCGTTCTCTTTGGCAAAGCCAATTTCCGACGCGCGTTTATTCGGGTGAACCTGGATGGAGAGCGGCTGGGCGGCGCACAGTACTTTGAACAAGAACGGCAGTTCGCCAAAACGCTCGGCGACGTTAGCGCCGAGGAGGGCATTTTTATCGGCTTCAATGACCTCGCGCAGCGACTGCGGCTGGCCGTCGGCGTTAAGGATCCGCGAGCTGCTTTTCGGGTGTGCGCCCATCCACAGTTCCGCCATCGGCAGGTTGTCCGGATTGGCGATACCGTAAAGGTCGGTTAACGCGGTGTGACTTCCCCATGCATAGTTTTGCACTGAGTTAATGAGCTTCTGCATTCTCAATCCCTGTTTCCACATAAAAATGTTGGCTCTATTAAACCAACAAATCGTCGAGAAGCAACTGCTGAAAGAAAAAGTCGTCCTTGTCTCAGTTTTTGTTAAAAAATTGTGTAAGATTGATCGACTCGCTTTTCTACAGGCAAATGGAGTGTCTGCCTGAAACATAATCAGCCAAGCAGTAAGTGAGAGTACAATGTCGAACAAACCGTTTGTTTATCAGGATCCTTTTCCGCTTAAAAAGGATGACACCGAGTATTATCTCCTCAGCAGTGATTACGTCTCCGTCGCCGAATTCGCCGGCCAGGAAGTTCTGAAGGTTGAACCTCAGGCGCTAACCTTACTGGCCCAACACGCGTTCCACGACGCCTCCTTTATGCTCCGCCCGGCACACCAGCAGCAGGTCGCGGATATCCTCAACGACCCGGAAGCCAGCGAAAACGACAAATACGTCGCGCTGCAATTCCTGCGTAACTCCGATATCGCCGCCAAAGGCATTCTGCCGACCTGTCAGGACACCGGTACCGCGATCATCATGGGGAAAAAGGGACAGCGCGTTTGGACCGGCGGCGGCGATGAAGCCGCGCTGGCGCAGGGCGTGTACAACACCTATATCCAGGACAACCTGCGTTATTCGCAGAACGCGCCGCTGGACATGTATAAAGAGGTCAACACCGGTACCAACCTGCCGGCGCAGATCGATCTTTATGCAACCGATGGCGATGAGTATAAGTTCCTCTGTATCGCCAAGGGCGGCGGCTCCGCGAACAAAACCTATCTGTACCAGGAAACGAAAGCGTTAATCACCCCGGCGAAGCTGAAAAACTACCTCGTCGAGAAGATGCGCACCCTCGGTACCGCAGCCTGTCCGCCTTACCATATCGCCTTTGTTATCGGCGGCACCTCAGCGGAAGCCACGCTGAAGACGGTGAAACTGGCCTCGACCAAATACTACGATGGTCTGCCGACCGAAGGTAACGAACATGGCCAGGCGTTCCGCGATGTGCAGCTGGAGCAAGAGCTGCTGCTGGAAGCGCAGAACCTCGGCCTCGGCGCACAGTTTGGCGGCAAGTACTTCGCCCACGATATCCGCGTGGTCCGCCTGCCGCGTCACGGCGCCTCCTGTCCGGTGGGGATGGGAGTCTCCTGTTCCGCTGACCGTAACATCAAAGCTAAAATCAACCGCGACGGCATTTGGCTGGAGAAACTGGAGAGCAACCCAGGGAAATACATCCCTGAGCACCTGCGCCAGGCCGGCGAAGGCGAAGCCGTGAAGGTGAACCTCAATCAGCCGATGAGCGAGATTCTGGCGCTGCTGTCGCAGTATCCGGTGTCGACGCGTCTGTCGCTGAGCGGCACGATCATCGTGGCCCGCGATATTGCCCATGCCAAGCTAAAAGAGCTTATCGATAATGGCGAAGCGCTGCCGCAGTATGTCAAAGATCACCCGATCTACTACGCAGGCCCGGCGAAGACGCCGGATGGTTACGCTTCCGGTTCTCTGGGTCCGACGACTGCTGGCCGCATGGACTCATATGTCGATCTGCTGCAATCGCACGGTGCGAGTAAAATCATGCTGGCCAAGGGTAACCGCAGCCAGCAGGTGACCGATGCCTGCCACAAACACGGCGGTTTCTATCTCGGTAGTATCGGCGGCCCGGCGGCGGTTCTCGCGCAGCAGAGTATCCGCAGCCTCGAGTGCGTGGCTTATCCGGAGCTGGGAATGGAAGCTATCTGGAAAATCGAAGTGGAAGATTTCCCGGCCTTTATCCTCGTTGATGATAAAGGTAACGACTTCTTCCAGCAGATCCAGACGTCGCAGTGTTCGCGCTGCGTGAAGTGAACGATGCCGCCCTTCGGGGCGGTTTTTGTTTGTGCCGCTTAGCGGCACGAACGACCAAAACAACTAATAAATCTGGTTAATACTTAATCCTTTAAGCAGGTGAGCTTTGTCGCTATGACGCACTTTGAATCCAAGGAGAAAGTAATGACAACGCATCGCAGTGAAAAAGACTCGATGGGCGCCATCGACGTCCCGGCCGATAAACTTTGGGGCGCGCAGACCCAGCGCTCGCTTGAGCATTTCCGTATCTCAACGGAGAAAATGCCTGGTGAACTGATCTACGCGCTGGCGCTGACCAAACGCGCGGCGGCGAAGGTTAACCAGGATCTGGGGCTGCTGGCGGCGGATAAAGCGGGCGCCATCATCGCCGCCGCGGATGAAGTCCTCGCCGGCAAGCATGCGCAGGAGTTTCCGTTGGCTATCTGGCAAACCGGCTCCGGTACCCAAAGCAACATGAATATGAACGAAGTGCTGGCTAACCGTGCGAGCGAGTTGCTTGGCGGCGAGCGCGGCATGGGTCGCAAAATTCATCCCAATGATGACGTCAATAAAAGCCAGAGCTCGAATGATGTTTTTCCAACGGCGATGCACGTCGCGGCGCTAATCGCGCTGCGCGAAAAGCTGATCCCGCAGCTACAGGCGCTGCGGGCCACGCTACAGGAAAAGTCGCTGGCCTTCGGTGACATCGTTAAAATTGGCCGCACCCACCTACAGGACGCTACGCCGCTGACGTTAGGGCAGGAGATCTCCGGTTGGGTCGCGATGCTGGAACATAATCTCCGCCATATTGAACACAGCCTGCCGCATCTCGCAGAGCTGGCGCTGGGCGGTACGGCGGTTGGCACCGGCTTGAATACGCACCCGGAATATGCGGTGCGGGTGGCGGCGGAACTGGCGTCGCTTAGCGGACTGCCGTTCGTCACCGCGCCCAACAAATTTGAAGCGCTGGCCACCGTGGATGCGCTGGTCCACGCCCACGGCGCGCTGAAGGGGCTGGCGGCTTCGCTGATGAAAATCGCCAACGATGTGCGCTGGCTGGCCTCCGGGCCGCGCTGCGGCATAGGTGAAATCGCCATTCCGGAGAACGAACCGGGATCCTCCATTATGCCCGGCAAGGTCAACCCGACGCAGTGCGAAGCGTTGACGATGCTGTGCTGCCAGGTGATGGGTAACGACGTGGCGGTGAATATCGGCGGCGCGTCAGGGAACTTTGAGCTTAACGTCTATCGGCCAATGGTCATCCACAACTTCCTGCAGTCGGTACGCCTGCTGGCGGACGGCATGGAGAGCTTTAATGAGCACTGCGCGGTGGGTATTGAGCCGAACCGCGAGCGAATCAACCAGTTGCTGAATGAGTCGCTGATGCTGGTGACCGCGCTCAATACCCATATCGGCTACGATAAAGCGGCGGAGATCGCCAAAAAAGCGCACCATGAAGGGCTGACGCTGAAAGCCGCGGCGCTGTCGCTTGGTTACCTGACGGAAGCCGAATTCGATAGCTGGGTTCGCCCGCAGGATATGGTTGGCAGCCTCGCTACTCGCTAGCCAGCCATAAATGCAGACGCGGGATCAGTAATCGTAACGACTGTGCCTGCGGCTTGTGGCGGTACTGCACGTTATCAGCATCGTAATTCAAAAGTTCGCCGAGATCCGGCACGCTAACCCCGTGGGTGCCGGAGATTAGCGCAATCAGCGGGCCGGGGCAGGCGTACTGCACCTGCTTCTGCTCGCCGGCATACCACACCCGGGCAATCGGCTGTACCTTGACCGGGCGTTTGATTTTCAATTTTGCCCGCTGCGGCAGGGCGGCGATATCCTGAAATTCCCGTTCCAGCTTGCTTTGCCACTGTTCGCGGGTCCAGGGCGGCACCGCGCGCGGCGATTGCAGGCTCTTCTCTAACTGCATTAATACTTCATCGCGGGTCAGATTTTTAATCACATGCTTATTGGCCCAGCCGAAGCGGATGGTGCTGGGATCGAGCAGCGGCGTCAGAGTACGATAGGCGCTAAGGGTAATCAGGCCGGGCAGGTGGCGGTGAACCCATTCGAAACGCGCGGCGGCCGGCAATCCGGAATCGACGGTCACTATTTTCTCAAACGCCGCTTTCAGCGCGTTAATGGCGCTGATTTTCTCCAGCAGGTCTGCCTGCTGTTGCGTATCAACCGCCAGGCAAATCGCCCCGGGGAGGCGTACCGCCGCCTTGCTGCTGCGGTTTTCCGACTGCTGCTGTATAAACAGATGGCTGTAGTGCCTGAGCGCCATCTCCAGCGCGCTTTGCCCGACGTGCTGGGTGACCTGAATGGTATCCAGCGGCGCGTGCTCCGCCTCTTTACTCACCGCGGGTAATTCGAAAACCCGCGCCGCCAGCAGACGGCAGCGGCTCAGCGACGCTTTGAAGGTTTGTAGTTCGCGCTCAAGCTCACGAAAGGTGTCATTTAAGCGCGCAACGAGGTCGTAGCTTGCCATGATTACCGCCTTAGTTACAACATACTGTTTGAGTATAAACTATACGCAGGCCGTAACGCCTGCGCAAGCTCGGCTAAGCAGAAGTAAAAGCGGGAAGCTGGTGGTAAATAGGCCAGCTGAAAATGAACGCCGCGCCGCCGAGCGAGCTTTCGTCGCAGCGGACTTCACCGGCCATCGCCTGAGCAATACTGTGTACGATAGCCAGCCCCAGGCCGCAGCCGCCGGTGGCGCGATCGCGGCTGGGATCGAGACGGACAAACGGCTCGAATACCCGTTCGCGTTCCTCAAGGGCGATACCCGGGCCATCATCTTCCACTCGCAGCGTCGCCCGTGAACCGGCCAGCGACAGGCTGATATGAATATGTTGATGGCTGTAGCGCAGGGCATTATTGACCAGGTTATCCAGCACGCGCTCCATTAAACGCATATCCAGCGCGCCGTAGTCGCCGGCCGTTAGCTGGCGCAACGCGACTTCACGCTGCGGATTGACCAGTTGAATGTCCTCGACGTGCGCGCGGATCCAGGCCGGGAAATCCGGGGTGGTCAGGTTGAGTTCGTTCTGCGGGCGATCGAGACGAGCGTAGGTCAGTAATTCTTCAATCAGCGCTTCCAGTTGCCCGATATCGCGGTTGAGAGCCTGCGACTCGGCCTCGGTCAGATTTTCGCTCATCTCCAGGCGATAGCGCAGGCGCACCAGCGGCGTGCGTAGTTCATGAGCGATACCGTCAATAAGCTGTTTTTTACTGGCTATCAGGGCGTTGATATTATCCGCCATTTGGTTAAAGGCCACGCCGAGTCGCTCGAAGCTCGACATGCTATCGAAATGGATGCGCTCGCTAAAATGGCCTTCGCCGAAGCGCTGTGCGGCGGTTTCGATACGCAACATATCCTGCCAGTGTGGACGCATCCAGATAAACACCGGGAACGCCAGTGAAATAGCGATAAACGCCATCAGCGCGACGTCCAGCAGGCGCATCTCATGCAAAAAATAAAGATAGGGCACCGGGCCGACTGATAATACGTAATGGCTGCGCGGGATGCGTTGAATGAAGGTGTACTGATCGTCCAGCGCCACGATATCCCCCGCGCGCAGGTGCTGCATCGAGCTTTCCGACAGCTTGAATTTGCTTAACGGTTCAATGTGCAGATCGAAAGAGAGGTTGAGGTCCAGCTCTTTCAGCGTGTTGCTCCAGTCGCGCGGCGGGATCTCACGCAGTTCGCTGCGCATCAGATACAGCGAGCTTTTCATCAGATCGTCCAGCGACTGGCGACCGGCGCGCTCGGCGGTGAATTTATACACCAGGCCGACCAGCATGGTCATGACCAGGAAGCAGACGAACAGCAAAAGGTAAAACTGCACAAACAGTTTTTTCATTAATCATCACCGGTCATTAACTGGGTTATCTCGCGTCAAAAGATTCTACAGGAGAAGGATCCCGCTCGGCAAAGTTCTCACAGAGGCGCCAGGCCAAATGGCCGATGGCCGTATTGTGCCATTTCCCCGGTCTGCCAGACGCCAGCCTCTCTGTTAATTTAAGCGCCCCTTAAATGATGGAGAGCGCCAGATGACTAAGCCCGTGTATTTGCATACTGATAATGATGTTGAGATTTTAAAAACCTTCGATATGGTCCTTAGCCATATGCAGGCGATCGCCGACCCTTATCAGTGGAAGTGGGTGATTACCGGCTGGCACAGCATCCTGCAGAACGCGATGGTGTTGGCGCTGTGTCAGGGCAATGACTTTCAGGTATATCTGGCCGACGGTAAAGCGTCGACTCGAGATATTTTCCTGCAAATTTATAACGACGATTTTTCCAACATCGACAAGCTGCAACTGCCGTCCTTTATGACGCTATACCGTGCGACGAGGGAGAACAGCGCATTCGCACCCAGCGAAGACTGTACGGTGGCGATGGGCAAGCTTCACCAGCTGCGCAATGATTTCATCCACTATCATCCCGGAGGCTGGAGCCTGCAGGTCGATGGTTTACCGCAATGGATTCTGGCGAGCGGCGAACTGCTGGATCATTTCCTCGCCAGCCGTGAGGTCGTGCGCTGGTATGGCGAAGACGATGAAATGGCATTCAGAGAGAAATACGCTGAATTTCAAGACCGACTACACGGCGTGATATCGGTCTATTCCTGACGCCGATTAATTATCCCAGGCGTGCGGAGCGAACAGATAACCTTTGTTGCGCACCGTCTTGATACGGTAGGGCTCGTTGGCGTTGTCGAGCAGCTTTTTACGCAGGCGCGAAATCGCGACATCGACGCTGCGATCCATGCCGTCGTAGCTGACGCCACGGAGATTTTTCAACAGCGCATCGCGATCCATAATCTGCCCGGCATGGGTCGCCAGCTCCCACAGCAGGTCGAAATCGGCGGTGGACAACGCAACGTTGTCGCCACCGAGCAATACCTGACGGTTAACCGGGTCGATCGACAGCGAACCAAAGACAATGGCTTTATGCGGCGTCAGGGTTGCGGGAGCGGGCATCGACGGCGAAGCCACATGCTGGCGCAGATGCAAACGTAACCGGGCCAGCAGCACCGCAGGCGGGGTGGTCTTGAGGATATAATCACTGGCGCCCATCTCCAGCGACAGAATATGGTTCATATCGCTATCGAGCGAGGTCAGCAACACAATCGGACCCTGCCACTGGCTGCGCAGGTCGCGGCACAGCGTCATTCCGTCTTTGCCAGGCAGCATGATATCCAGCAGTACCAGATCGGGTTGTTCACGAGCAATAACCTCTTCGGCCCGGTCGCCGCGCGGTTCAACGACCACGTCCATATCATGCTTTCCCAGATAGGCGGCGATAAGCGCGCCAACTTCGGGCTCATCCTCAACAAAAACGATCTTATTCATATCTTACGCGTATAAATTAAAAAGCTAACATACACCGCCCGCAAATTGCCTGCCATTAATCTTTCATAAACAAATGTTCTTCCGTTATGCTGGGGAAATTGTTGTTCAAATGTTAAGGCATAAAATGGGGCTGTTGATTAAAGCGCTGCTGGGAGCGCTGGTGGTGGTACTGATAGGCGTACTGTCAAAAACCAAAAATTACTATATTGCCGGTTTAATTCCGTTATTTCCGACCTTCGCGCTTATTGCCCACTATATCGTCGCCAGCGAGCGCGGCATTGAAGCGCTGCGCACGACTATCGTCTTCGGCATGTGGTCAATCATCCCGTATTTTATCTACTTACTTTCGTTATGGTACTTCACCGGCGTAATGCGCCTGCCTTACGCGCTGGCAGGCGCGGTGATCTGCTGGAGTCTGGCGGCCTGGCTGCTGATCCTCGGCTGGAGCCGTTTCCACTAGCGCAGCGGTCGGCCGCCGTCGACCGCGAAAGAGCGGCCGGTGACGTAGCAACTGGTGAACAGATAATCGATGAGGTCGATAATCTCTTTTTCACCCGGTGCGATTTTCATCAGCGATTTATCCAGCGCCTGTTTACGGTATTCAGCGTCATCATGCTCGTTAAACATAATCAGCGATGGCGCGATGGCGTTGACCTTCACTTCCGGGGCCAGCTTACGGGCGAAAGAGCGGGTCATATTATCAAGTGCCGCTTTACTGGCGGCATAGGCGATATGCTTATCGCTGCCGCGTTCCACCACGTAGTCGGTAATGTGAATAATATCGCTGGCCGCGTGACCAAAACCGCGCAGTAGGCTCTCCAGCGCGTGGTTAAGCAGATAGGGCGCGTGGACGTGAATTTGCATCATCCGCGATATCACCGTGGATAACGGCACCCCCGGTTTCTCCGCCATCCAATCACTGGCGTTATGAATAATCGCGCGCAGGCCGCTGGTCTGCGCTTTCACCGCTTCCGCGAAGGTAAGAATACCGTCGTCGCTGCTGAAATCGGCCTGCAGACACACCGCGCCGGCGTCGCGCAGGGTGTCAATCGATGGATAATGCTGGCGATAGCTGACGATCACCGGTTGCTGCTGGTTTAAAAAATGGTGTGCCAGAGCGAGGCCGATACGGCGGCCTGCTCCCGTGATCAGGACCGGACGAGGCTGTGCTTCAGCCATGGGTATCTCCTTTCAAGTTCAGCGGTAGGGCAACCGCTTACCCCACCAGCATCCACGTTGCCGGAACGGCGGCAACCAGCAAAAAACCAATTAATGCCATTTCACGGCGTTTGAGCATGCGATCGTGCTGGTGAGTACGGCGGGCGTACAGGAAAACCAGAAGACCCGGAGCGTAAAGTACCACCGACAATAGCAAATGCACAGGACCGGACGCATACAATAACCATAAGCCATAAACGCACGCGCCGACACCCACGGCTTTGTGTAACGGACGTACGGCAATCTTAAGCAGGAAAGCGCCGACGAGGAAATAGGGCACCAGAATCATTTCTGAGGCGATGGTTAGCAGGGTACCGTAGTCGGATCCGGTAAGCCAAATCAGCACCAGACAAATCTGCACGCTGATGTTGGTCAACCACAGCGAGGAAGAGGGGGCGTTATTCTTATTGGTTTTGGCGAACAGGCGTGGGAACGCTTTATGCGTCGCCGCCAGATACGGCACTTCAGCGGCCATAATGGTCCAGCTTAAATAGGCGCCGCAGACGGAGATAATTAATCCCGCGGCGATCACTACCTCGCCCCACGATCCCATCATCTTGACCATCAGGCCAGCCATCGACGGGTTGCGCATTTCAGCCAGTTCCGGGCGGGCGACAACGCCCAGCGACAGCAGGGTGACCAGCAGATAAACCGCCAGCGCCGAGACTACCGCCAGCAGCGTCGCGCGGCCAACGTCGCGCTTATGACGGGCGCGGGCAGAGACCACTACCGCGCCCTCCACGCCGATAAATACCCACAGGGTAATCAGCATGGTGTTTTTCACCTGTTCCCATACCGGTACGCCGAGCGCGATACCGCTGAAGTCGAGACGGAAAGTATCGAGCCGGAACGCGATAGCGGCCAGCGCCACAAACGCGCCGAGCGGCAACAGCTTCGCCAGCGTCGCCACCAGGTTAATGCCTGCCGCGGTCTGTACCCCACGCAGCACCAGAAAATGGACCACCCAGAGCAGCACGGACGCGCCGACGATCGCCTGCCAGGTGTTACCGTCACCAAAAATACGCATCTCCGGCGTATCGGTGAAGAAACTCAGGGCGGAGAAGACGATAACCAGGTAGGAGACGTTGGCAATCACCGCGCACAGCCAGTAGCCCCAGGCGGAACAGAAACCGATCAGTTCGCCAAAACCTTCCCGGGCATAGGTAAATATGCCGCCATCCAGTTCCGGGCGGATACGGGTCAGTAATAGCATGGCGAATGCGAGGAATAGAATCCCGACGCCGGTGATGGCCCAGCCGATAAGCAGAGCGGATGGGCTGGCGACGGCAGCCATGTTTTGCGGCAAACTGAAAACGCCCGCGCCCAGCATGGAGCTGAGTACCAGTGCGGTCAGGGCGCTAAGGCCCAGTTTCTTTTCCATTGTATTCCCGAGGTGGCAACAGTGAATCAAGAATATTTATTTGGCGAAATCGCATAAAAATGGAGGATTACGCTAAGGCGCGGGATTTTACGGAGTGTCTTGTACGCATGCAATGGCGGCGGGCGAAAAAATGCAAAAAGGCGACATCATGTCGCCTTTTTGAGCAGTTGAAACCGATTACTTATACAGGTCGGCGCTAATGGTGATGTTACCGCCACGTTCCTGCCACTGGCGGGTGATGTGGTAGTATTTCGCTCCTTTCTTCGCCGCGCGTTTCGCGGTCTGATAGGAGATTTCCGTCATGTTGCCGTAGTTACCGGTGAATTTGATGCTATCAAACGGCACCATCTGCGCGGCGGTGATTTTGTTCACCTCTTCGACTTTCGTGCCGTCCGGCAAGGTGACAGTGTAACGTCCGCCTTTCGACGATTGGGTTTCGTAGAACAGACCTACGCCGGTACCGGCGCCGACCGCGGCAGAGGAGGCCACGCCTGGGATTTCGACGTTTTTAGCCGCTTCGCCGCCTTTAGCCAGAGCGGCGCGACCGGCTTCGGAATCAGCAGGAATCGCATCCGGGCTCTGCAGTACGCGCTTCTGCGCATCCTTTTTATAAATATAAGCGGTGATGCGCTGGTTGCCGCCCTGGTTGGCGTCAACCTGGCGGACGATGAAGAAGGCATACGCGCCTTTAGCTTTTGCCGCTTTGGCGATGGCGTCGTTGACTTCCGGCTGGCTACGGTAGAAGCCCTGCACGGTTACGGTGTCATACGGCATCAGCGCGACGGCCTGATCTTTCGGCAGTTCCATCACGCCGTTAATAATACGGTTTTTCGGGGTATCCGCCTGCGGGGCGTTTTCTTTATAAAAATCCGCCGTTACGCGCCAGTTGCCGCCGTTGCCGAAATCTGAGGTGTCGACAACATAAAAGGAAGCTGCGCCATCTTTATCCGCCTTGCGGGAAACCGCCTGTACGGCATCGCCAATCGCGTTAAAACGGCCAGTGACGACGACGCGGTCATAGGGCTTCAGCGCTGCCGCTTGCTCCGGAGTCAGCTCGGTCGCTGCATGGGCAGACAACGCGGTGGTAGCCAGAAGAGCAGACGCCAGGAGTGTGTTCTTAAGCTTCATAAAAATAATCCTTTGCCTTGCGCAAACCATGTACTGGTATTGTTGTTGACTGAAAACAGGTGATTATTGCATTTAAACAACGTAACTGTCTGCGTCATTTTTCACTTCCCGCCCGAATCGTTCGTTACAAAAATATAACAAATACTGATATGTTGAAAAAACAGCCCCTTGAACAGCAAAATCGATAATCAATATCACTTTTATAAGTTAACGTAATGTTAATGCAATGATACTGGCGGTAATAAATGGCGAATTAACCGCAAAGGTAAGCGAATTATCAGGTTCTGGCATAAAATTAAGGCAAATATTGCTGCCTGACGCAGTCAGGACTAATTTTTCTCAATAAAATCAAAAATTCTGTTTTAACGATGTAGATCACAATCGGTATTTTCAGTAGGTTATAAAAAGTTTGTTACTGTTTCATTTTCCAGATGAATACCTGTGCGGCGTTTTTGCGCCGCCGCTGGCGCATTTGTGAAAAAAATAAACCATCATCAAAAACCGATGGAAGGGAAAACTATGCGAATTGGGATACCAAAAGAGAGCTTAGCTCAGGAAACCCGGGCCGCTGCGACGCCGAAGACGGTCGAGCAGCTGCTTAAGCTCGGGTTTAGCGTGGCGGTCGAGAGCGGGGCCGGGAAACTGGCGAGCTTCGACGATGAAGCCTTCGAACAGGCGGGCGCGGAAATCGTCAGCGCGGATAACGTCTGGCACTCCGACGTTATCCTCAAGGTTAACGCGCCGAACGATGCGGAAATTGCGAAGCTCAACCCGGGCACCACGCTGGTGAGTTTCATCTGGCCGGCGCAGAATCCGGATCTCATGGAAAAGCTGGCCGCTCGCGGTATCAACGTCATGGCTATGGACTCGGTGCCGCGTATTTCCCGCGCCCAGTCGTTAGATGCGCTGAGTTCGATGGCTAACATCGCCGGTTATCGCGCGATTGTCGAAGCGGCGCACGAATTCGGCCGCTTCTTTACCGGCCAGATCACCGCGGCGGGTAAAGTGCCGCCTGCGAAGGTGATGGTCATCGGCGCAGGCGTCGCCGGCCTCGCAGCGATCGGCGCGGCGAACAGCCTCGGCGCCATCGTCCGCGCCTTCGATACCCGTCCGGAAGTGAAAGAACAGGTGCAGAGTATGGGCGCCGAGTTCCTTGAACTGGACTTCAAAGAAGAAGCGGGCAGCGGTGACGGTTATGCCAAAGTCATGTCTGAAGCCTTTATCAAAGCCGAAATGGCGCTGTTCGCCGCGCAGGCTAAAGATGTCGATATCATTGTTACCACCGCGCTGATCCCGGGTAAACCGGCGCCGAAGCTGATTACCCGCGAAATGGTTGACTCCATGAAGTCGGGCAGCGTCGTCGTCGACCTGGCGTCGCAAAACGGCGGCAACTGCGAATACACCGTGCCGGGCGAAGTCGTGACCACCGCCAACGGCGTGAAAATTATCGGTTATACCGACCTGCCGGGTCGTCTGCCGACGCAATCTTCTCAGCTCTACGGCACTAACCTGGTAAACCTGCTGAAGCTGCTGTGCAAGGAAAAAGACGGCAATATCACCATCGATTTCGACGATGTGGTGGTACGTGGCGTTACCGTGGTCCGCGAGGGCGAAATTACCTGGCCGGCGCCGCCGATTCAGGTATCCGCGCAGCCGCAGGCGACGGCGAAAACCGTCGAAGCGCCAAAAGAAGAGGCCAAACCAGGCTCGCCGTGGCGTAAATACGCGCTGATGGCGCTGGCGATTATCCTCTTTGGCTGGCTGGCGAACGTCGCGCCTAAAGAGTTTCTGGGTCACTTTACCGTCTTCGCGCTCTCCTGCGTAGTCGGCTACTACGTGGTGTGGAACGTGTCGCACGCGCTGCACACGCCGCTCATGTCGGTAACCAACGCCATTTCAGGGATCATTGTCGTTGGGGCATTGCTGCAGATAGGGCACGGCGGCTGGGTCAGCTTCTTGAGCTTTATCGCGGTGCTGATCGCCAGCATTAATATTTTTGGTGGTTTCACCGTCACTCAGCGCATGCTGAAAATGTTCCGCAAAAACTAAGGGGTAGCACATGTCTGGAGGATTAGTTACAGCTGCATACATTGTTGCCGCTATTCTGTTTATCTTTAGCCTTGCGGGGCTGTCAAAGCACGAAACGTCGAAGCAGGGGAACCTGTACGGCATCGCCGGGATGGCGATTGCGCTGATTGCCACCATTTTTGGGCCGGACAGCGGTAACGTCGGCTGGATCATCGTGGCGATGGTTATCGGCGGGGCGATTGGTATCCGTCTGGCGAAGAAAGTCGAAATGACCGAGATGCCGGAGCTGGTGGCGGTGCTACATAGCTTCGTTGGTCTGGCGGCGGTGCTGGTTGGCTTCAACAGCTATCTCGACCACGGACCGGGCCTCGATCAGGTGCTGGCGAATATTCACCTGACCGAAGTATTCCTCGGTATCTTTATCGGCGCCGTAACCTTCACGGGCTCGATCGTTGCCTTTGGTAAGCTGCGCGGCAAAATTTCGTCAAAACCGCTGATGTTGCCGAATCGCCACAAGCTGAACCTGGCGGCGCTGGTCATTTCCTTCCTGCTGCTGGTGGCCTTCGTGCGTACCGACAGCACCGGAACCCAGGTACTGTGCCTGCTGGTGATGACCATTATCGCCCTGGCGTTCGGCTGGCACCTGGTGGCGTCTATCGGCGGCGCGGATATGCCGGTCGTGGTATCGATGCTGAACTCCTACTCCGGTTGGGCGGCGGCGGCGGCGGGCTTCATGCTCAGCAACGACCTGCTGATCGTGACCGGCGCGCTGGTTGGTTCTTCCGGTGCCATCCTCTCCTACATTATGTGTAAGGCGATGAACCGTTCGTTTATCAGCGTTATCGCCGGCGGTTTCGGCACCGATGGCGGCAGTTCCAGCGGCGATGAAGAAGTCGGTGAGCATCGTGAAATCAGCGCCGAAGAGACGGCTGAAATGCTGAAAAACTCGCATTCCGTGATCATCACGCCGGGCTACGGTATGGCGGTGGCGCAGGCGCAGTATCCGGTCGCGGAAATCACCGAGAAGCTGCGCGCACGCGGTATCAAGGTGCGCTTCGGCATCCACCCTGTCGCCGGGCGACTGCCGGGGCATATGAACGTGCTGCTGGCGGAAGCGAAAGTACCTTACGACGTGGTGCTGGAAATGGACGAAATCAACGATGATTTCGCCGATACCGATACCGTACTGGTGATCGGCGCGAACGACACCGTCAACCCGGCGGCGCAGGACGATCCGAAGAGCCCGATCGCCGGTATGCCGGTGCTGGAAGTGTGGAAGGCGCAAAACGTGGTGGTCTTCAAACGTTCGATGAACACCGGCTATGCTGGCGTGCAGAATCCGCTGTTCTTCAAAGAGAACACCCACATGCTGTTTGGCGACGCTAAAGCCAGCGTGGATGCCATTCTGAAAGCGCTGTAATAGCGCAACGCTCTAAGCCGTCTCTGTTGAGACGGCTTTTTTATATAGACAGTGAAACCATGATTTTGCTCATAAAGTGAACGGCGATGGGTGTTATACTATGCCTGTTTTTTAACCACACTGAGGATATTATGGATACCGAGTTAACCCCCACGCAGATGGCCATCGAGTACCTGCGCCGCGACACTTCCGTTATGACCCCCGCGCAGTACCTGAAGAAGCTCAAACTCCTCGAGCTCGAGTTTGCCGATCTGATGTCGCTTTCATCAATGGAGCTGAAAGAAGAGATCGACCTGGCCTGGCGTTTAGGTATCCACTAACGCATTCTGTAAGTATGTTCAATTAGCGTTGATATCCCGGGCCGTATGGCCCTTTTTCTTTTTTAGCGGGCCGACAAAAAAATCCCCCGACGGGCGGGGGATGATTAGATAAAACTTCAGGCCTGATGAGACGCCGTTAGTCGTCGTCTTCATCGTCCAGTTCAACTGGAGTTTGATAGGCCTCCGGTTTCAGTACCAGCAGGTCGCAGCGCAGGTGGTCGATAACCTGTTCCGCGGTATTGCCGAGAAACGCGGCAGAGATGCCGGTGCGGCCAACGGTGCCCAGCACCACAATCCCGGCCTGCAGATGTTCAGCTAAATCAGGGATAACCTCTTCAGGCAGCCCTTTTTCTACGTGGGTGCGACTTTCATCGATGCTGAATTTCTGACGCAGCGCTTTCATTGCCAGCAGATGCTGGCCGCGAATCGCATCGTTATAGATGCTCGGGTCAAAATCAGGTAATTCAATGGCGATGTTAATAGGCGTCACCGGATAGGCGCCAACCAGATGTACTTCGGTATGGTTAACCTGATAGGCGAGGGCGATGGTCTCCCGCACCAGTTTTTCATTAAGGGCGTTGTGATAGTTCTCTTCACTGGCCAGATTAACCGCCACCAGCGCTTTACCGCCTTCCGGCCACGGCTGATCTTTAACCATCCATACCGGGCATGGACATTTGCGCAGCAGGTGCCAGTCGGTCGGGGTGAAGATGACCGCTTCGAGTTTGTCGTGCTGATGGGCCATTTTCAGCAGCAGGTCGTGTTTATCGCTGATGATTTCCTGAATGATGGCTTCAAAGGGGCGGTTGTGCCACACCACTTTGATATCGATTGGCACCCCGGATTCAATGTAAAACTTGGCCTGTTCACGGATCCAGGCGCTGCGTTGGCTAATCACGCCCTGGCGCATCGCCGTCCGCTCGTCGGGCGACAGCAGGGTAGTCATTTCGTAGGAAAAATCATAAATCGGCAAAAAGGCTTTGATGCGTCCACCAATCCGTTGGTGCAGATACACCGCGCGCCGTAATGCAGGCTGGTCGTCCTGGTTAGGGTCGATTACTACCAGCATGTTCTGATACTTCGCCATACAGGGTCTCCTTACAGCTGTAGCTACAGTCAGTATTTAAAAAGATAACCTATATGGATGAATTGAAACAGGGGATGACCCTGGCCAGATCAACAAATTAGAAAAAAATGTCGATCCAGCACAAGGTGGAAGAGAGTATAGCGGAGATAAATCAGGCGACGTTGCGCGCCTGGCCTGCCAGTTGCGCCAGCAGATCGCTGTTTTCGATGGTGATATATTTCCCTTTCACCGCCAGCATACCGCTTTTCTGGAAACGACCAAGCAGGCGGCTGATGGTTTCAACCGTCAGGCCCAGATAATTGCCGATGTCGCCACGGGTCATGGTCAGACGGAACTCACGCGGTGAGAAACCGCGCTGCGCGAAACGGCGGGACAGGTTGTAGATAAAGGCCGCCAGCCGTTCTTCGGCGTTCTTTTTGGAAAGCAGCAGGATCATGTCCTGATCGCCTTTGATCTCGCCGCTCATCAGACGCATCATCTGCTGACGCAGGTTCGGCATTTTACCGGAAAGATCATCCAATGTTTCGAACGGAATTTCGCAGACCATCGAGGTTTCCAGCGCCTGCGCGAAGCTTGGGTGCAGGGCGGTGCCAATGGCGTCAAAGCCGACCAAATCACCAGCCAGATGGAAGCCAGTAATCTGCTCATCGCCTTGTTCGGTGATGGTGTAGCTTTTGATGGTCCCTGAACGGATAGCGTACAGCGACTTCAGCTCATCACCCGCTTTGAACAGGGTTTGCCCTTTCTGAATAGGCTTTTTACGCTCGATGATATTATCAAGCTGATCCAGCTCATGTTCGTTCAAAGTAAAGGGGATGCAGAGCTGGCTAATGCTGCAATCCTGACAATGGATTGCACAACCACCAGACTGTATGCGTCGTATAATTCGCTTTTCCGGGATCATATGTCTGCTCAAGCTTTAATTGATATTGGTCAATTTTAACATCTTTTTGAGGAGCAAGTAAGTCTCGAAACCCGGAAAGACGTAATATTAGAAGGGTAAATATGTCGATCGCCATATCTCTTTGATAACAAGAAAATTATTAAGCGATTAATTATTGTAAAGTTACCTGTAATTTCCAAAAAAGGCATTATCTGTTAAAGCAGCAAATAGCCCTCATGGCGCAATAACCACTCTTTACGCTGTACGCCGCCGGCGTAGCCGGTCATGGTGCCGTTGCGGCCAATCACCCGATGGCAGGGAACCACGATGCTGACCGGATTGGAACCGTTTGCCGCGCCGACCGCACGGGCCGCGCCCGGACGGCCAAGAACCTCGGCTAACTGACCGTAATGCATCACCTGCCCGCAGGGAATCGTGCGCAGCGCTTGCCACACCTGACGTTGAAAGGGGGTACCGGCGGTTGCCGTCGGCAGGGTATCGATAATTGCGAGATCGCCGTCGAAGTATTGCTGCAGCTTCGCGCTCAGCCCGCCAGGATCGCGCGCATCAACGCGTTTATAACCCTCGTGACGGTAGTGGATGTCGAGCAGTTGCTCCATGCGGTCGCGGTGCTGATCCCACTCTACGGCGCGCAGGTTGAATTGTTCATCGCAAATGACCCACAGCGGCCCCAGCGGGGTGTCGATTTTATCTTGCAGCAGCGTCAGCATCGGGCGTCCTTCTACGAGGTTAATTCGGCAAGGGCACACCATATCATGACGTGCGGCCTGCAAACTATACCTCCGAAAGGTCAGCAAATAATGAAACCTGTACTATTAATTTATAAATACGAATCGCAGTCATTTAAATTCAGTCATTCCGTTGCCTGATGGTTAATCGTCGGAATAAAGGAAGGGGTGGAGCAATGTTTATTTTTGCATTAACTAGCAGGCGCGGCGTGATGGGCATTTTGCTACCTTTGTCTGGCGGCGAATTTCCCTGTGCGGAGGAGCGTTCAGTTCAAATCTCTATGCAGTTTGTCATACGCACGCGGATTAGTGTGAACTGGCTAATTCACCGGGAGGCACCCGGCGCCGCAGATAAATATACAGGCATTCCTTGAGTCAATTATTTTTTCCAGCGCTTTGGCGCTGGTTTTTTTTAACTACAAGAAAGGTGGCGATATGCAATACATGTTAACGGGAGTTGTTGTGTTGATTATCAGCGGATTAGCTATCAATTTGCTGTCGGTGGTCATCGAAAGTCTGTATAAAACGTTCCTGAACCGCACCACATCGCGTTAACTTACGCAGGCCATCCCTGGCCTGTCGCCGCGTTATGGCAAGCGTGGATAAATACCTGGGCCAATCGGTAGCCCTACCAGGTACCAACCCACCAGCAACAGCAGCCAGACGGCTAAGAAAATCAGCGGGTAGGGTAATACCAGCGAATAGTAGGTACCCAGTCTGGCATCGGGCCGGTAGCGCTGTAAAAAGCCGAGAAACAGCGGTACAAATGGCGATACCGGCGCGAGCGGCAGTACGGACGAATCGGCGATACGAAACAGGATCTGCGCAAACGCCGGGTGAAAGCCCAGCAGCATAAACATCGGTACAAAAATGGGCGCCAGAATCGACCAGATAGCCGAACCGCTGGCGATAAACATACACAGAAACGCCGACAGCAGCGCCAGACCGACAAACGCCGGCACGCCATTCATTCCCGCACTTTCCAGTATATCCGTTAATCCTACCGCCATGAATTTCCCCATATTGCTCCAGTTGAACATGGCGACAAACTGGGCCAGCGGGAAGACCATCACGATGAAGCCGGCCATCTCCTTCATCGGCTCGATCATTAACTGCGGCAGGTCAGCCTGACGGCGAATTTTGCCGGTGGCGATGCCGTAAGCTAAAGATACGACGAAAAAGAAAAAGATAATCAGCGGTACGATGCCTTTAATAAAAGGCGAGGGCATCACGGTATGTTTGATAGGATCGCGCAGGATGCCGTTTTCCGGCACCACCATCAGTGCGATAACCGCCACAAACAACAGCGCCGCAATACCGGCAATGCGCAGCCCGAAGCGCTGTTCCGCCGTCAGCGTCTGCAGCGTTTCATCGCTCTGGCCTTGCCACTTTCCTAGCCGCGGCTCGACCAGTTTATCGGTAATCAACCCGCCGACCAGCGTCAGAACGATGACTGAGGTGGCCATGAAGTACCAGTTGTCGATAACGCTAACATGCAGCGAGGCATCAAGCGTTTTCGCCGCTTCGGTACTAATACCGGAGAGCAACACGTCGGTAGTGACAATAAGTAAATTTGCCGTGAATCCGCAGCCGACGCCGGCGATTGCCGCCAACAACCCGGCTACCGGATGGCGGCCGACGGCGAGAAACATTAACGCCCCCAGCGGCGGCATAATGACCAGCGCCGCGTCGGAAGAGATGTGGCTGAAGAAGGCGATAAATAACACCATGTAACTGGCGTAACGCGCGCTAACGTGCGATGACATCTTGACCATCAGCGACGGCAGCAGGCCGACACGTTCGGCGAAACCGGCACCGAGCACCAGCGCCAGAATCGCCCCCAGCGGCGCGAAGCCGCTAAAGTTTTTAATCACGTTTGGCAGAAACCAGTGCAGCCCTTCTACGCTGAGCAGGTTCTTTACCACCACTCGCGAACCGTCGGTGGGGTTCTGTACGCTGACGTTTAGCGCCGACAAAATGGCGGTGGTGGCCATCAGCGCGACGATCAGATAGATAAACAGCAAAAATGGATGCGGAACCTTATTACCTATTTTTTCAACCCAGCCATACAGCTTACCGGTGGGGGAATGCGACGGTATGGATGACATACTCATGGGCGTTCCTCAGTTGTCGTTGTTGTGTTGTTTGCGGCATGCCTCAGGGGTTGTCAGCTGTTATTTTTATTGGCGATTGCCATCACGCTGTACGCTATCCCAGAGGCTAATTTTTCTTATTTTAAAATTGATGGTACGACGTCACGCGGGATCGGGCACTGGTATGGAGTTACCGCCAGTACCTGAGCCAGTTCCTGCTGGCTTGCTTCGAGTAACGGCCTGTCGCTGAACAAACGAATCGCCGTCGCTCCCAGAATTTTACCCGCCAGCAGCATCCCTTTATGGGCGATGGAGGTTCTTCCCTGGCTCACCAGTTGCCAGCTATGCAGCGGCGTACCGATGGCGAAACAGGGGCTAAAACACTGGGCCACCGGCGCTTTCCAGCTCACGTCGCCGACGTCGGTAGATCCCGCCAGCACGTTTTCCGTTGCCGCCCACGGCGCGACTTCATCAATCAACACCGTGTCGTGATGGCGGCGGGCAAACGCTTTTCCTTCTTCACCGCTGGTGCCGGCAATATTCTTCAGGCTGTTATTTATATCGTTCACGCCGAGCGTGGCGCGAATATCCGCCGCGAAAGCGCGCTCTTCGTCACTCCACTGCGGCGTACCGTAATGACATACGGCCTGATACATTGCCGCTTCCAGCGTGCGATTGGGGAGATAGCTGGAACAGGCTTTTTCAAAACGGCAACTGACGCTGGTTTCGGTCATCAGCGCGGCGCCCTGGGCGATTTTCTCAATACGGGCGAAGATTTGCTGCACAGCGGCCATCTCCGGAGCGCGAATCAAATACAGCACTTCAGCTTGCGCCTGCACCACGTTGGGCGACACGCCGCCGGTATCGGTAATGGCGTAGTGCACACGCGCTTTCTCGATAATATGCTCATTGAGGAAATTACTGCCGGTGGTCATCAGCGTGACGGCGTCCAACGCGCTCCGCCCCAGATGCGGTGAGTTTGCCGCGTGCGCAGCGGTTCCGGTAAAGCGCCACGCCGCCTGAATATTGGCCAGCGTGCTGGTACTGAACATCCCGGCCCAGGCTTCCGGATGCCACGTGAGGGCGGCGTCAATATCATCGAATAATCCCTCGCGCACCATAAAGGTTTTACCCGAGCCGCCTTCTTCCCCCGGGCAGCCATAAAAGCGCAGGGTGCCCGCTCCGCCTTGCTGCTGCAGCCACTGTTTCGCGGCGACGGCGGCGGCGAACGCCGCGGTGCCGAGGAGATTATGCCCACAGCCGTGACCATTTTCCCCCGGCGTCGCGGATGTTGGTTCAGCACTGTGCGCCTGTTGGCTGAGTCCTGCCAGCGCATCAAACTCGCCGAGCAGGGCGATGACCGGTTTACCCTCGCCGTAGCTGGCGATAAACGCATTGGGTATGCCGCCAGCGTGACGGGTTAGCTGAAAACCTTCCGTTTCCAGCGCATCGGCCAACCGCGCGGCAGACCAGAATTCCTGGAAGCGGGTTTCCGGATGATCCCAGATATCATCGGCAATAGCGCAAAAATCGTCGCGCCGTGACGTAATGATGTCATCGACAAATTGATAGATCTTTTCCATCACACACCTCGCTGCCAGGGAAAGTTGAGCGCGATGCGCGCCAGCGTCTCGACCGCGATGACCATCACGCCTTCGTCGAAATCAAATTTCTCGTTGTGATGTCCGGCGCTCAGTTCAGTACCGAAAATCATGTATGAAGCCAGTCCACCGCGATCCTGTACCCGCGCCATCATCAAAGTGGCATCTTCGGATCCCGCCGGCGCGGCAATATGATCCACTGCTTCTACTACCCCCGGCACCTGTGCTGCCTGCTCACGCAGGTATTGCACCCACGCCGGAGAGGGGGCGCTGGAGGTTGCCGCGCCCATGAGCCGAAGTTCATAGCGGGCTTCATACATCGCTGCGGCGCCGGCAATCACGTTTTGCGCCCGCTCAAACACATACTGGTTGATAGCTTCCGTCTCGCCGCGGGTTTCCACTTTAATTAGCGCCGATGAGGGGACCACGTTACGCCCGGTGCCGGCCTGTATGACGCCGACGTTAACCCGCGAGGCGCCTGCGCTGTGCGGCGCGATGGCGTGTAATGCGAGGGCGGCCTGGGCGGCGGCCAGTAGCGCGTTGCGCCCATCTTCCGGTTTGCCGCCGGCGTGAGCGGCGACGCCCTCGAATTGCACGTCGAATTTGGTGGTCGCCATAAAGTTGTCACCGCCGCAGACCACGGTACCGTTGGGAACGCCGGTACCGATATGAATGGCGGTGAAGTAGTCCACGTTATCGAGCACGCCTGCCGCCACCATCGCGCGCGCGCCGCGGGTGCCTTCTTCGGCAGGCTGGAAAATCAGCTTGATGATCCCGTTGAGCCGATCGGCATACTGCTTTAGCACGTGCGCCAAACCCAGCCCAATGGCGGTATGTCCGTCATGGCCGCAGGCGTGCATCATCCCGGCGTTGCAGGAGGCGAAACCCGCGCGATGCGGGCGATGGCGATCGTCGTGTTGTTCGTTAAGATCGAGCGCGTCCATATCGACGCGAAACGCAAGCGTAGGGCCGGGGCGGCCGGTGTCCAGGGTGGCGACGACGCCGGCGAATCCGCCTTCAAAAGCCGGCAGCCAACGTTCCGGCGCTCCCTGTTCGCGGGCGCGCTGGAATGCCTGCTCCAGGGTAGCATCGTCGGGCAGCCCCATCCGGCTGTCGGCATCGATAACGTCGCGACCCAGCGCCAGTTGATAACCGAGGCCGTCTAAGATCTCGGCAACCTTGCTGGCGGTGCGAAATTCCAGCCAGCCGGACTCCGCGTGCAGGTGAAAATCACGACGCCATTGCGTCATTTCCGGCGCCAGCTGGCTTACCAATTCATGAAGTTGCGGCATAACCCTTCCTGTCATAATTAAAAAGTGTGACGGCGTTCACGGTGTGATAGCTTTTAATTATCACAAACGCCTTTCTGGCAATCTCACCCTTAACCTGCCACAGCATGATGGATTACAGTAGATGTCATTTTCTTCTGTCTGATAAACAATGGTTATCACCTAAAACATGTCATTTCAGATTAAATTTCATCAAATTCGCGCCTTCGTTGAGGTCGCTCGCGAGGGGAGTATTCGCGGCGCCAGCCGGGCGCTGGCGATCTCGCAGCCCGCGTTGACCAAAGCGATTAAAGAGCTGGAAGAAGGGCTTTCCGCCCAACTGTTTGTCCGCCGCAGCCAGGGGGTGGCGCTGACGGAAAACGGCGAAAGTTTTTATCAACATGCGAGCCTGATCCTTGAAGAGCTTCGGGCGGCGCAGGATGAACTGCTGCAGCGTCAGGGGGAGCAGGCCGGGCAGATTAATATTGGTCTCGGCGCCAGCGTCGCCCGTTCGCTGATGCCATCGGTTATCTGTCGCTTTCATCAGCAGCATCCGCTGGTGAAGGTTCGGATCATGGAAGGGCAACTCCTGGCGATGATTAATGAACTGCGCCAGGGTGAGCTTGATTTCACTATCAACACCTACTATCCCGGCCCGTACGATCATGAATTCAGCTTTGAAAAACTGTTTGAGAAACCGTTCGCGGTATTCGCCCGCGCAGGGCATCCGGCGGCGCGCGCCACTTCCCTGACTGAATTGCTCGCTCACCACTGGACGATGCCAACGCCGCGCGGTAGCTACTTCAAACAGTTGCAGGAGATGTTCAATCAGGCCGGGCTGGCGCCCAAGGTCGATATCGTTTGCGAAACCTTCTCTTCATGCATCAGTCTGGTGGTGAAGAGCGATTTCCTTAGTATTCTGCCGGTAGAGCTCGGAAACGATCCGATGATGGCGGATAAACTGGTGATGATCCCCATACGTGAGGTATTGCCCAGGGCAACTTACTACCTGATCCAGCGGCGCGACACGCGACCAACGCCGCTAACGGCTTCGTTAATCACCCTGTTTCGTCGTCAAAGCCGTCAATTGTTTCCTTAAATATCCCGCGTTGGTCTATTTGCCAGCAGTTGCGGCTAAACGCGTTGAGGGGTAGGCGTGAGGCGGCTATAGTAGCAGGCGATAGCCGCTGGAGGAGTGACCATGAACCTTGACGACAAATCCCTGTTTCTTGACGCCATGGAGGATGTCCAGCCTCTGAAACGCAATAATGACGTACACTGGCATCGTGAACGACCCGCGCGCGCGCCGCAGCGTATCGATACCCTACAGCTCGATAATTTTCTGACCACCGGCTACCTCGATATTGTGCCGCTCGCCGTGCCGCTGGAGTTCAAACGGGAAGGGCTGCAAAGCGGAGTGCTGGACAAGCTGCGGCGTGGAAAATACAGCCAGCAGGCAAGCCTGTCGCTGTTGCGCCAGCCGGTCGAACAGTGCCGGCAAATGCTGTTCGCCTTCGTGATACAGGCGCAAAAAGAGGGGCTGCGTAATTTACTTATCATCCACGGCAAAGGCCGTGATGACCAGGCCCACGCCAATATTATTCGCAGCTACCTGGCGCGCTGGCTGCCAGAGTTGCCCGAGGTACAGGCGTTTTGCGCCGCGCTACCGCACCACGGCGGCAGCGGCGCTTGTTACGTGGCGCTGCGTAAATCCGAACAGGCTAAGCAGGAGAACTGGGAGCTGCACGCTAAACGCAGCCGCTAGCGCAGCAGCAGCGTTAGCTCGCGGGCGGCTTTTTGTAATTCCGGCAGCACCCTGTCCAGCATTTCGCGGGTCGACATCTGGCCCGCGTGGACCCCGACGTTCAGCGCTGCTTCCACCTGTCCCTGTGGGTTATATAGCGGTACCGCCAGCGAACGCAGCCCCATTTCCAGTTCCTGATCGTTCAACGCATATCCCTGCTGATGCACACGTTTTAGCTCCGCGCGCAGCTTATTCACCGAATCTACCGTTTGCGGGGTGTAGCGAATCATCGTCACCCGGCCCAGCATGTCGTTCAGCCTTTCTTCCGGCTGATGGCTTAACAGCACGCGCCCCATGGAGGTCGCCCACGCCGGCAGACGACTGCCAATATCAAGATCGATCGTCATAATGCGCGAACTGGAGGCGCGGGCGATATACAAGATATCGTCGCCATCCAGGGTGGCGATTGAGCAGGACTCATTGAGCATTTCGCTCAGATGCTTGAGCACCGGCTGCGCCGAGCGCGCCAGCGGCGTTGAGGCCAGCCAGGCGTGGCCGAGGGCAAGTATCCGTGGTCGCAGCTGGAAATTCTTGCCGTCTTCGGCGTAGACGAAACCCAGCTTGCTTAGGGTGTACAGGCAGCGACGTACCGCCGCTCGGGGGATGCCGGTCTTTTGGCTGATCTGCGAAATCGACAGTACCGGGCGCTGCGGGGTAAAAGCCTGAATCACTTCCAGCCCGCGCGCCAGCGATGCCATAAAGTTCGGATCGCCCTTAAACGGATCGCCGTCGCCCGCCACTACATCATCTGGATGCTTGTCCATTTTGTTCTCCGTATTTGCCATCGATCACATTCTTTCGCTAAAGATATACGATGTTCGATTATCGCACCATATTTCGATTATCGCCCTTGACCAGCATCGTTAAGCAGGTCACATTTTGTGCGAACAACGCATATAAGTGCGATTACCGCACGTTAAGGAGCGACCTGATGATTGATAAAAGCGTGTCGACGCTGAGTGAGGCCATTGCCGGGATCCACGACGGCGCGACCATCATGATCGGCGGATTTGGCCCCGCCGGGCAGCCGACGTATCTGATTGACGCCCTGATTGACCAGGGCGCCCGCGACCTAACCATTATTAATAACAACGCGGGTAATGGCGAAGTGGGGCTGGCGGCGCTGCTTAAAGCCGGGCGGGTGCGCAAAATGATCTGCTCATTCCCGCGCCAGGTAGATTCACAAATTTTCGATGACCTCTATCGCCGCGGCAAAGTTGAGCTGGAACTGGTGCCGCAGGGCAACCTGGCGGCGCGGATCCAGGCCGCTGGCGCAGGTCTCGGCGCGGTCTTTACCCCTACCGGCTACGGCACGCCGCTGGCGGAAGGCAAAGAAACCCGGGAAATCGACGGCCGTCATTACGTGCTTGAATATCCAATTAAAGCCGATTTTGCGCTGATTAAAGCCCATCAGGGCGACCGCTGGGGCAACCTGGTCTACCGCAAAGCGGCGCGCAACTTCGGCCCGATTATGGCGACCGCCGCCAAAACCACCATTGTTGAAGTCTCGCAACTGGTCGCCCTTGGCGAACTCGACCCGGAAAACATCATCACCCCGGGGATTTTCGTCCAGCGCGTATTCTCGCTGGAAAATCTGTCCGCCGCGCAAAGCGCCTGAGGAGCCGAACATGCAAAAACTGACTCGTGACGAAATGGCCCAGCGCGTCGCCCGCGATATTCCGGAAGGCGCTTACGTAAACCTCGGTATTGGCCTGCCGACCCGTATCGCCAACTATCTACCTGCCGATAAAGAGGTGTTCCTGCACAGTGAAAACGGGCTACTGGGAATGGGGCCGAAGCCGCAGCCCGGCGAAGAGGACCCGGAGCTGATCAACGCGGGTAAAGAGTATGTCACCCTGCTGCAGGGCGGCTGTTTTTTCCACCATGGCGACTCCTTCGCCATGATGCGCGGCGGGCATCTCGATATCTGCGTGCTGGGCGCCTATCAGGTTTCCGCCAGCGGCGATCTCGCTAACTGGAGCACCGGCGCGCCGGATTCGATCCCGGCGGTCGGAGGGGCGATGGATTTGGCTATCGGCGCCCGCCAGGTGTTTGTAATGATGGACCATCTGACCCGCGATGGCGAATGCAAACTGGTCGAGCAGTGCAGCTATCCGCTGACCGGCGTCGGCTGCGTCAGCCGTATCTATACCGATCTGGCGGTCATCGATATTACCGACCGTGGTCCGGTGGTACGCGAAATCTTTAACGGCCTCTCATTTGAAGAGCTACAGCGCATCACTCCGGTGGCGCTGACTTTTGAACAACTGGCGGAAAGCGCGTGAGGAACCTATGATGAATCAGGCATTTATCTGTGATGCGGTGCGTACGCCGTTTGGCCGTTTTGGCGGCGCATTATCGAGTTTGCGCGCTGACGATCTGGCGGCGCTGCCGCTGAAAGCGCTGCTGGAGCGTAATCCGGGTCTCGATCCGGCGCTAATTGACGATGTGATCTACGGCTGCGCCAACCAGGCCGGAGAAGATAACCGTAACGTGGCGCGTATGGCGCTGTTGCTGGCCGGCCTGCCGCAGAGCGTTCCCGGCAGCACGATTAACCGCCTGTGCGGCTCGAGCCTTGATGCGATCGGCGTCGCGGCGCGGGCGATTAAAAGCGGCGAAACCCAGCTGATGATCGCCGGTGGGGTGGAGAGTATGTCGCGCGCGCCGTTTGTGATGGGCAAAGCCGAGAGCGCCTTTAGCCGCTCGATGCAGATGGAAGATACCACCATTGGCTGGCGTTTTATTAACCCGCAGATGAAAGCGCTGTACGGCGTGCACTCGATGCCGGAAACCGCGGAAAACGTCGCCGATGAGTTTGCCATTTCTCGCGCCGACCAGGATGCTTTTGCGCTTCGTAGCCAGTTGCGTACCGCTGCGGCGCAGGAAGCGGGGCGTTTCGCCGATGAACTGATCGCCGTATCGGTACCGCAACGCAAAGGTGAACCGCTGTGTTTCAGCCGCGATGAACACCCGCGCAGCACCTCGCTGGAGGCACTGGCTAAACTGCGCGGCGTGGTTCGCACCGACGGCAGCGTTACCGCCGGTAACGCCTCCGGCGTCAATGACGGCGCCTGCGCGCTGCTGTTGGCCAGTGAACAGGCCATGTCGGCGAATGATTTACAGCCGCTGGCGCGGGTTGTCGGCGTGGCGACGGCCGGGGTGGCGCCGCGAATTATGGGCTTCGGCCCGGCGCCGGCGGTGCGTAAGGTGCTGGCGCAAACCGGGCTGACGCTGGCGCAGATGGACGTCATCGAACTGAATGAGGCTTTTGCCGCACAGGCGCTGGCGATTACCCGTGATTTAGGTCTGCCGGATGATGCCGCCCACGTTAACCCCAACGGCGGGGCCATCGCGCTGGGCCATCCGCTAGGCGCTTCCGGCGGGCGTCTGGCGATGACCGCCGCTTATCAGTTGAAGCGAACCGGCGGCCGCTATGCGCTGTGCACCATGTGTATCGGCGTGGGCCAGGGGATTGCGCTGATTATTGAACGCGTTTAAGGAGTAGCGATGAGTTTGTTGACCCCCATGTTGCGCAGCAGTCCGCTAACCGACTGGTTTAGCGATGCGCAGCGGGTACAGGGCATGCTGGATTTCGAAGCCGCGCTGGCGCAGGCGCAGGCCGACTGCGGGCTGGTGCCGAAGGCGGCAGTCTCGCCGATAGTCGACGCCTGCCGGCATGCGCTTATTGATTTCGACGCGCTGGGACAGGCTGCGGCCAGCGCCGGTAATCTGGCAATTCCGCTGGTCAAACAGCTGACCGCGCGGGTGAAAGCGCAGGATCCTGACGCCGCGCGCTATGTCCATTGGGGCGCCACCAGCCAGGACGCTATCGATACCGGGTTTGTTTTGCAACTGCGCGGCGCGCTGGCGGCGACGGATAGCCTGCTACAAAGCCTGATTGATGCGCTTGCCGAACAGGCGCAGCGCTATCAGCATACGGTGATGCCGGGGCGCACCTGGATGCAGCATGCGCTGCCGGTCACGTTTGGCCTTAAACTGGCGGGGACGCTGGATGCGCTACTGCGCTGGCAGCAGCGGTTGATCGAGATGCGCCCACGGGTGCTGGCGCTGCAGTTTGGTGGCGCGGCTGGCACGCTTGATTCATTGAAACAGCAGGCGCCGCAGGTCGCGCAGGCGTTAGCGCAAACCCTCGAGCTGCAGTTGCCGGATACGCCATGGCATAGCCAGCGCGACCGTTTCCTCGAAGTCGGCGCCTGGTTCGCTGGCGTTTGCGGCACTCTGGGAAAATTCGCCAATGATTTTTCGCTGCTGATGCAAACCGAGGTTGCGGAAGTCGGCGAGCCGCTGGCGGAAGGGCGCGGAGGCTCCTCGACCATGCCGCACAAACGTAATCCGGTCTCCTGCGCGGCGATTTTAACCGCGGCGCAGTGCACGCCGGGGCTGGTCGCCACCCTTTACGCCGGTCAAATCCAACAGCATGAGCGCGCGCTCGGCGGCTGGCAGGCGGAATGGGAAACGCTACCGGAGCTGATTATGCTGGTGGGCGGGGCGCTGGCGCAAACTGACATGCTGGTGCGCGAGATGCAGGTTTTCGTGCATAAGATGCGTGCCGACCTTGATATTACCCACGGGCTGATTATGGCGGAAGCGGTGACCCTGGCGCTGGCGGAGTTTATCGGCAAAGCCGAGGCGCATCACCGTGTAGAAGCGCTGTGCCGCCAGGCTCTGGACAGTCACGGTTTACTTGTCGATCTGCTGGCGGCTGACCCGCTGGTCAGTCAGTATCTCTCCCGCGAACGTTTAAACATGCTACTGGATCCGGCAACGGCCACCGGTAGCGCCGAACGCTTTGTGCGCCAGGTACTGGCGCGTTATCAGGAGCAACGTCATGAATCTTGATTATCAACTCGACGGGCCGGAAGGCGCGCCGGTTATCGTGCTGTCGAACTCGCTTGGTACCACGCGCGCAATGTGGCAGCCGCAAATGGAGGCCCTGACGGCGAATTTTCGCGTACTGCGTTATGACACCCACGGTCATGGTAAAACGACGAAAAACGGCAAGGTGACCCTGGCGCAATTGGGTGAGGATGTGATTGCGCTGCTCGATCACCTAAATATCGACAAAGCGCTGTTTTGCGGTATTTCGATGGGCGGGCTGACGGGATTATGGCTGGCACGCTTTGCGCCGGAACGTTTTTATGCGGTGGCGGTGGCCAATACCGCGGCGCGGATCGGCGATCAGTCGGGCTGGCTTTCTCGCGCCCGCGCGGTACGTCAGGAAGGGATGGATGTGGTTGCCGCGGGGGCGGCGGATCGCTGGTTCAGCGATGCTTTCCGCCAGCGCGCGCCGGAGGTGGTCGAGGCATTATGCCATCAACTGACTCATAGCGACGCCGAAGGCTACGCTGCCTGCTGCGAAGCCCTGGCGGCGGCAGACCTGCGGGGGGAGGTCGGGCAAATTGCGATTCCGGTGCTGATTATTGCCGGAGAAAGTGACCCTGTCACGACTGTCGCCGACGCTAACTTCCTGCATCAGCAGATCGCCACTTCACAGGTGGTGGTGTTGAAGGCGTCGCATCTGTCGAACATTGAAGCGCCTGCTGCCTTTAACGCCGCGCTGAACGGCTTTTTGCTGGGGGAGCAAAATGGAAGATAAACAACGTTATCAGCAGGGAATGGAGGTTCGCCGCAAGGTATTAGGCGATGCTCACGTTGACCGTACTCTGCAGAATCTGACGCCGCTGAACGAGGAGTTTCAGGATTTCATTACCCGTTACGCCTGGGGAGAAACCTGGACCCGTCCAGGGCTCGATCACCATACCCGCAGCATGATCACTATTGCGATGCTGATTGCGCTGAACCGCGAGGCGGAACTTAAGATGCATCTGCGCGCCGCCTTTAATAACGGTGTGACCCGTGATGAGCTGAAAGAGCTGATTATGCATTCGGCGCTGTACTGCGGCTTACCGGCGGCAAACGCCACGTTGCACCTCGCGCAGCAGGTGTTTGCCGAGATTGACGCCGCGCAGGCGTAGCGGGGCGGCGCATTGCGCCTTGTACGGGCTACTAAATCGCACAGCGCTGTAGCCCCGGTAAGCGGTAGCGCTACCGGGGATTTTGAGTTGTAGGCCGGATAAGCGCAGCGCCATCCGGCATTGCCTGATGACGCTGCGTCGGCGTGGGACGACGTTACCTGTCGCGCTCCTGCGGCGCGACCGCCGGGGCGGTATACCAATCCTCTTTGGCGACCACCACCGCGCTTTTCGGTTGCATGACAAAATTGGGCGACATAATCTGCACGCCAAATTCGTTAAATACATCGATAATGCTGCTGTGCAGCGCGTTGCGCCCCTCCGGCAGCGTCGTTTCCGGTAACAGCCGCACCTGCAGTTCATACGACGTATACCAGTCGAGCAATCCCAGTTTGCGAACCACCGGCGCCACCTGATGATCCACTCCCTGGGCGCGGTGGGCCGCCAGTTCCAGCATCGCCTGTACCTGCCGCCACGGCGTGTCGTAACCAATGGTCACGCCGGTGGTGAGGTTGATTCCCTGTTGCGGGTCGCTGGCGCTGAGATTGGTGATTTTACCGCTGACCACCACCGCGTTCGGCAGGGTGACAATATAGTTTTCGCGGGTCAGGATTTTGGTCGCCAGCATGCCGATCTCGCTGACCTGGCCTTCGTTATCGGCGATGCGGATCCAGTCGCCTTTATGCAGCGCGCGGGTATAAATCAGCACCAGGCCGCTCATGGCGTGATTCATCACCCCCGCTGAGCCCAGCGTCAACATCAGACCGAAGAACACGCTAATCCCCTTGAAGGCCAGAGAATTTGCGCCAGGCAGGAAAGGATAGGCGGCGGAGAGCGCAAAAAGCCAGATAACCACGGCGATAAGCTTTCGCGTGGCGCCGACGGTTTCCGGATGCAGACCGGGGATCTGCAGACGTCCGGCGGCGACCTGATCCAACACCACCTTCAGCAGGCGGATGATAAACCACGTAATCAGAAAGATAAGCAGTACGATCATCAATCCCGGCAGCGCCGACACGATGGACAGCGAAATATCGCGAATCACCCCTACCGACCACTCACCGAGCGACTCTCCCCATACCCGGGTCCAAGGAAACAGGCTGAATACCCAACTCAGCCAAACATAACCCGCCAGTACCCCAAGCAGTATGACCAGCAGCGCGTATAATCGGCTTTCAATGTTGCCGAGAAAACGCCGCCAGTTATGCGGGATCAGGCTGCGCTTTTCGAGGATCCGCAGATGGAAAAAGCGCCTCACTCGCCGCCACGAACGGAAAGCGAGATAGCAGGCCAGGGCGAGGAGCAACGCGCCGGCGGCGGATTTTAGCGCCGCCAGCAGCAGATAGCGGGTATTGTACTGTTCGCGCAGCGACGTCCGCTGCGCTTCCATACGGGCAAGAACGCGCTGCGCCGCCTGATCGAGGGTCAGATCGTCGCCTTCATCGAGGTCCGCCTGGCTGAGTAACATGATGGGTTTGCCATTCATCAGGAACAGCCGCCCCGGCTGGTTGTAGCGGGTGACAGGCACCACCTGTAGCGGCTGGCTGATATCGGCCTCGGTAAAGGCGCGTAGCGTATTGCGGATGCGCAGAACCCGCTCTTCCGGCGTGGTCTGGCCGAAGGTGGCCTGCAGCATGACGATCGGTTGATGGAAAATAGCGACGGTTCGCGCCTGCTCGCGAGCGGTGGGCTGCTGACGCGGTTCTGCCGCCGAAAGCGGGAAGGCCAGCCATAGCAGAAAACACGCCGTTAATAACGCCTGGATCCTGTTCATATGCGACACCGGAAAAGGGGGAATTATTGTTATTTTTCAGCTGGTCAAACTCTGAACGGCTGCTGGATTGAGCATAGTTCAGCGTCGGGTGAATTCAAGAGTAAAGGGGGAGAATACGCCCGACGATGAGCCGCCGGGCGTGGAGGGAATTAGCCGTGTTGTTTACAACCGGCGCACTGCTGATTTTGGATCTGTTGGAAGAAATCGTTACCTTTATCATCAACGAGAATAAAGGCCGGGAAATCTTCGACTTCGATTTTCCAGATAGCTTCCATTCCCAGCTCCGGATAAGCCACGCACTCGAGGCTCTTAATGCTCTGTTGGGCAAGGACTGCCGCCGGGCCGCCAATACTACCGAGGTAGAAGCCGCCGTGTTTATGGCAGGCGTCGGTCACCTGCTGGCTGCGGTTGCCTTTGGCCAGCATCACCATGCTGGCGCCGTGCGATTGCAGCAGATCGACGTAGGAATCCATACGTCCCGCGGTGGTCGGGCCGAGGGAGCCGGAGGCGTAACCGGCCGGCGTTTTGGCCGGACCGGCGTAGTAGATCGGGTGATCTTTCACGTACTGCGGCAGCGCTTCGCCGTTATCGATAAGCTCTTTCAGTTTCGCGTGGGCAATGTCGCGGGCCACGATAATGGTGCCGTTAAGGCTCAGACGCGTGGAGACCGGGTGCGCCGACAGCTGTGCCAGGATCTCGCTCATCGGCTGGTTCAGGTTGATGCTAACCACATTGCCTTCGCCTTGCTGGCGCAGGTGTTCAGGGATGTATTTCCCCGGGTTGCTTTCCAGTTTTTCAATCCAGATGCCGTCGCGGTTGATTTTAGCTTTGATATTGCGGTCGGCGGAGCAGGAGACGCCCATGCCGATCGGGCACGAAGCGCCGTGGCGCGGCAGACGGATAACGCGAATATCGTGGGCGAAATATTTCCCGCCGAACTGCGCGCCGAGACCGAGATTTTGCGCTTCTTGCAGCAGCTCTTGCTCCAGCTGCACATCGCGGAAGGCCTGACCGTGCTCGTTGCCTGCGGTCGGCAGGTCGTCATAGTAGCGGGCGGAAGCCAGCTTAACGGTCTTCAGCGTGGCTTCCGCCGAGGTGCCGCCGATCACAAAAGCGATGTGGTAGGGCGGGCAGGCCGCGGTACCGAGGGTACGCATCTTCTCGACGAGATAGTTTTTCAACTTCGCCGGGGTGATTAACGCTTTGGTTTCCTGGTACAGATAGGTTTTGTTGGCGGAACCGCCGCCTTTCGCCATGCACAGGAATTTATATTCATCGCCGTCGACGCTGTAGAGATCGATCTGCGCCGGAAGGTTGGTGCCGGTGTTGACCTCTTTATACATATCCAGCGGCGCATTCTGCGAGTAACGCAGGTTGTCTTCGGTATAGGTGTTATAGACGCCCTGCGCCAGCGCGGCTTCATCGCCGCCGCCGGTCCATACGCACTGGCCTTTTTTACCCATGATGATGGCGGTGCCGGTATCCTGGCAGGTTGGCAGCACGCCTTTGGCGGCAATTTCGGAATTACGCAGGAACTGCAGCGCGACGTATTTGTCGTTTTCGCTGGCCTGCGGGTCGAGCAGAATGGCCGCGACCTGCTGCTGATGCGAGACGCGCAGCATAAAAGCGGCATCGTGGAAGGCCTGTTGCGCCAGCAGGGTTAACGCCTGTGGTTCCACTTTCAATACTTCCTGACCATCGAATTCGGCGACGGAGACGTGCTCTTTGCTGAGCAAATAGTATTCGGTATCGTCATGCGCCATCGGGAACGGGTCTTGATAAACAAAGGGTTTCGTCGACATATTCACATACTCCATAAAGATAAAAACCGCCGGGGGAAGACCCGGCGGTTATGAATCAGAACATCATGGACATCCACGGATAGCCAATCAGCAGCAGGGCGGCCAGGAAGATGGCGCCGAAGATGGTGCCGAGGCGCCAGTAGTCTTTGGTCGGCAGATAGCCGCTGCCGTAGTAAATCGGGCTCGGACCGGTACCGTACGGGGTGATGATGCCCATCACGCCCAGCGAGGTCACCATCAGCAGGACGAAGACTTGCATATTCATTCCCGGAATAGTCGAAGCGATGGTCAGCATGGCCGGCAGCAGCGCGGTAGTGTGCGCGGTGGTACTGGCGAACAGGTAGTGCAGCAGATAGAACGCCAGCAGCAGGACGATGGTCGCAACGCCCGGAGAAATACCGCTCATCAGCGCGCCGCCTTCTTTACCCAACCAGGCGATGAAACCAGTGGAGGAGAGACCGTCAGCCAGCGCGACCAGCGTGGCGAACCAGACAAAGGTATTCCACGCCGCTTTGTTGTTGGTGATATCGCTCCAGGACAGCACGCCGGTCCACAGCATCAGCACGATAACCAGCAGGGCAGCCAGCGCCGGTTCAATCCAGTCGGCGGCGAAGATCCACATCATCAGCGCGAAGCAGACGAACACCAGCAGCAGGATTTCATTGCGCGACAGTTTGCCCAGTTTCTCCAGTTCACGAGCGGCCCACAGCGGTACTTCGTTATTGATTTTAACTTCTGGCGGATAGAACCAGTACGCCAGCAGCGGCATGGCCAGGATCAGCAGGATACCGAGCGGCAGGAAGGCGATAAACCAGGTACCCCAGGAGATGTTGATACCGACGATGCTTTTTACCAGCGCCAGCGCCAGCAGGTTCGGCGCCAGCGCCGACAGGAACATGGAACTGGTGATACAGGCGGCGGTAATGGCTACCCACATCAGATAAGAGCCAATACGGCGTGCGCTCGGATCGTTAGGTTTAGAACCGTACAGCGGCGGCAGGTTAGCGATAATCGGGTAGATGGTCCCGCCGCTACGTGCGGTGTTGGACGGGGTAAACGGCGCCAGCAGCAGGTCAGCGAAGGTAATGGCGTAGCCCAGCGTCAGGCTGCGGCGGCCAAGATATTTTACCAGAATCAGCGCCAGACGGCGGCCGAACTGGGTTTTGTCATAGCCGGCGGCGAACATGAACGCGCCGAAGATAAGCCACACGGTAGAGTTGCCAAAGCCGCTCACCGCCCATTTAAATGACGCGCCGGCCAGCTTAAAGCTTGGCGCCGCCATCTGTTCCGGGCTGAACAGTAGCCACTGGCTACATAAAGCAATCACCACCACCCCGGTGATACCGATAACGGCGCCCGGCAGCGGTTCGAAGATAAGGCCGACGATGACGCCAACGAAGATAGCAAAATAGTGCCAGGCGAAAGGCGGTAAGCCGTCAGGCACCGGGACGAACAGCAGCAGTACGGCGACGATAATGGGCAACGCCATCATGATCAGACGTTTATACGCCGCGTTAGACGCGGCACCGGCAGGCGGTATGGTTGTCTTTTTCTCTTTCATAATGAGTATCTGCTAGTAGTTGAAAATACGGTTCCGTCTTCGCTTACAACACTCGATTTTTTTAGTTGCGAAAGTTTCTTTAATTATTAATTGTCGAGATTGCTTGTTGCTTAAACGGTTATTTAACGCGTTTTTCGCGGCGTTAAATTAAATTCATTGGGTATTTATATATTGCGCTTTCACGTTGCATTGCAATTGATCGAGATCAAAAAAAACAGGTGATCTGGATCTTTTTTTTCGTTTGGCAATAACCACATATGATGATGTGGTTATTATCCGCAAGAAACCTTAATTGTTAATGGAACGCTTAAAAAATAATAAATGGCTAAAGCAATTAATTATTTAAATTGTTGAAATTTAGTGTTTTATTTTTGTTTTGCGCGTTTTTCTAGCGTTAACAAAAGTGACCGAAATGTTATCATTCATTTGTATTATGTAAATACGATATATAAATTTAATAATACAATGGAGGTATTGCTGTTATTGCAGGTATTAAATAGTTTTTTAACTAACGTAATTAATTTAGTAACTAAAAAACACGCTATATTATTGGCATGACAACAGGAATGAAAATAAACAATCAATAAAATTTCCGTCACCCAATTCTGAATTTCAATATTTAAAATCTGGAGTATTAATATGACCAGTAACGAACGAATTCTGCAGCCATTTACTTTACCGAATGGGACTGAACTGAAAAACCGTTTGCTAATGGCGCCAATGACCACCTGCACCGGTTATTTCGATGGTACCGTCACCAGCGAGCTCGTTGAATACTATCGCGCCCGCGCCGGCAGCATCGGGACTATCATCGTTGAATGCTGCTTTATTGATGATTATGGTCTGGCCTTCCCGGGCGCTATCGGCATCGATAACGATGAAAAAATCGCCGGGCTGGCGAAAATCGCCGAAGCGATTAAAGCGGAAGGCTCAAAAGCGATTTTGCAGATTTACCACGGCGGTCGCATGGTTGACCCGCAATTGATTGGCGGTCGCCAGCCGGTGGCGCCGAGCGCCATTGCCGCGCCGCGCGACGGCGCCGCCATGCCGCGCGCCCTCAGTGGTGAAGAAGTCGAAGGCATGATCGCCAAATTTGGCGACGGCGTGCGTCGCGCGATTCTTGCCGGTTTCGACGGCGTCGAAATCCACGGCGCCAACACCTATCTTATCCAGCAGTTCTATTCGCCGAACTCTAACCAGCGTGACGATGAGTGGGGCGGCAGCCGTGACAACCGCGCCAGATTCCCGCTGGCGGTACTGGACATCACGCATAAAATGGCCCGCCAGTACGCTGACGATGCCTTTATTATCGGCTATCGCTTCTCGCCGGAAGAGATGGAAGTCCCGGGGATCCGCTTCGACGACACCATGTATCTGCTGGAGAAACTGGCCGCCCGCGGCGTCGATTATCTGCATTTCTCGGTTGGCGCGACGCTGCGCCCGTCTATCGTTGATACCAGCGATCCGACGCCGCTGATTGAAAAATACTGCGCCATGCGTTCTGAAACGCTGGCGCAGGTGCCGGTGATGGGCGTCGGCGGGGTAGTTAACGCAGCCGACGCCGAACAGGGCCTCGATCACGGTTATGACCTGATGGCCGTCGGCCGCGCCTGCATCGCCTATCCGGACTGGGCTTCACGTATCGCCGCCGGCGAAGAGCTGGAACTCTTTATCGACAGCACCCAGCGCGAGGCGCTGCATATTCCGGAACCGCTGTGGCGTTTCTCGCTGGTCGAAGCGATGATCCGCGACATGAGCATGGGCGACGCGAAATTTAAACCGGGGATGTTTGTCGAAACCGTTCAGGACGATGCCAACGAACTGGTCATTAACGTCAGCCTCGAAAACGATCGCATTGCGGATATCGAGCTGGCCGCAAGCCCAGTACAGAGCGTTGAATTTACCACCAGCTTCGAAGAGATCCGCGAACGTATTCTGACCGCCAACACGCCGCACGTCGATGCTATCTCCGGTGCGACCAGCCAGAGCGAAGCGGTGAAAAAAGCGGTGTCCAAAGCGATGCTGAAATCCAGCAAAGCGCTGGCCGCGGAAGAGGGCGGCAACGATGCCGCGCCGAAAAGCTATGACGTTGTGGTGGTGGGGAGCGGCGGCGCCGGTCTGGCGGCGGCGATTCAAGCCCACGACGAAGGCGCCAGCGTGCTGATCGTCGAAAAAATGCCGACTATTGGCGGCAACACCATCAAAGCTTCCGCCGGGATGAACGCCGCAGAAACCCGCTTCCAGCGCGTCAAAGGTATTCAGGACAGTAAAGAGTTGTTCTATCAGGAAACCCTGAAGGGCGGCCACAACAAAAACAACCCGCAGCTGCTGCGCCGTTTCGTTGAAAACGCGCCGCAAGCCATTGAATGGCTGGCGGACCGTGGGATTATGCTTAACGATATCACCACCACCGGCGGGATGAGTATCGACCGTACCCACCGTCCGCGCGACGGATCGGCGGTTGGTGGCTACCTGATTAGCGGTCTGGTGCGTAATATCACCAAACGCGGTATCGATGTGCTGCTGGATACCTCGGTAGAAGAGATCCTGATGCGCCACGACGAAGTGAGCGGTGTGCGTCTTATCAACGATGAACAAGAGATCATCGAAGTGCAGACCAAAAGTATTATCGTGGCAACCGGCGGCTTCAGCGCCAACAGCGCGATGGTGGTGAAATATCGTCCTGACCTCGAAGGCTTCGTGACCACCAACCATAAAGGGGCGACCGGTAGCGGTATCGCGCTGCTGGAACGTATTGGCGCCGGCACCGTGGACATGGGCGAAATTCAAATTCACCCGACCGTCGAGCAGCAGACCTCGTACCTGATTTCCGAATCGATTCGCGGCGGCGGCGCTATTCTCGTTAACCAGCAGGGGAACCGCTTCTTCAACGAGATGGAGACCCGCGATAAAGTGTCTGCGGCGATTATCGCGCTGCCGGAACACTATGCTTACATCGTCTTCGACGAGCATGTGCGGGCGAAAAACAAAGCCGCCGACGAGTATATCGCCAAAGGCTTCGTCACCAGCGCCAGCTCGCCGCGTGAACTGGCGGAGAAGCTGGGGATGGATTACCATGCGTTCCTCGCTACCCTGGAATGCTACAACGGCGCGGTGGAAAAACAGCACGATGAAGCGTTTGGCCGCACAACCGCGCTGCGCGCGCCGATTAACGAAGGCCCGTTCCACGCCATTCGTATTGCCCCAGGGGTGCACCACACTATGGGCGGCGTGACCATTAATACCGATGGCGAAGTGCTGAATGTGGCGCAGCAGCCAATTCGCGGCGCCTACGCCGCGGGTGAAGTGGTTGGCGGTATCCATGGCGGTAACCGCATCGGCGGTAACGCGGTCGCGGATATCATCATCTTCGGTACCCTCGCGGGCCATCAGGCGGCGAAACGTGCCAGAGGATAATAGGTAATTGCTGATGCCGGGCTGGCTTAGCCGCCCGGCTTATCCCTTCTAAGGAGAGCCCGATGTCCGATAACCGCGTCTATAGCTACTCCGCCGTGTTGATGGGCTCGCCCATCCTGCTCAAACTCTATTCCCACGATGAGGCACTGGCCTCCCGCGTATTTCAGTTAATTAAACGCTACGAAGATCTGCTCACCGTTAACCGCGCGCAGTCGCAGGTAATGAATATCAACCATGCCGCCGGGCGTCATCCCGTTACCGTTAGCCGTCCGGTTTACCAGCTGATTAAGTGCGCTAAAGCCGCCAGTATGGTGCGCGACAGCGCCTTTAATCTGGCTATTGGCCCGCTGGTTAAACTGTGGCGCATTGGCTTTCAGGGGCATAGCGTGCCGTCGGCGGCGGATATTGCGGCGCGGCTGCCGTTAACCCGCCCGCAGGATGTCATTCTCGATGACGAAAAGCAGAGCGTGTGGCTGGCGCAGGCCGGAATGGAAATTGACCTTGGCGCAATCGCCAAAGGATATATCGCCGACCGGGTACGCGATTACCTGGGCCAGCAGGGGATCGAACAGGCGCTGATTAATCTCGGCGGCAATGTACATACGTTAGGGGAATGGGCGATTGGGCTGAAAAAACCCTTTGCCGCGGCGCAGGAACTTGTCGGCTCGATTGCCGTTAGCGGGCAGTCGGTTGTCACTTCAGGCACCTACGAACGCTATTTCGAGCAGGATGGCAAACGCTGGCACCATATCCTCGATCCGCGCAGCGGCTATCCATTGGATAACGAACTCGACAGCGTCACGGTCATTTCCGCGGACTCACTGGACGGCGATATCTGGACCACGCTGCTGTATGGCCTTGGCGTGGAGAAGGGCTGCGCGGCGCTGCGCCAGCGGGACGACATTGAAGCGATTTTTGTCACCAAAAACCGCAACGTGATTCTATCGTCACCGCAGCGCATCCGCTTTCAGCTGCGCGACAGCGGCTACCAGATTACTGACTGTACTGCTTGAGCAGGCCGTACTGCTCGGCGACCAGCCGGTAGCGATACACCGGTCGGCCGGTCGCGCCGTAATGGATGGTGGTGTAGAGAATATTGATCTGCGCGAGCCAGATCAGATATTTGCGGCAGGAGACGCGCGAGATATTCACCGCCGCCGCCAGCTCATCGGTAGAAAACTCCACATCAGGGTGGCTGTCAATCCACTGGCACAGGGTGCGTAGGGTTTGCGCCGTTAAGCCTTTCGGTAGCTTACGCGCGTCAGCCGCTTCCGGCGCGCCGCCGTGCAGTAGACGATCGACATCCGCCTGCTCGTAATAGGGCTGGCCGGTCATCAGTTTGCGCTTTTCGCGCCATGCGGTCAGCGCCTCTTCAAAGCGCGGGAACTGGAAAGGTTTAATCAGATAATCCACCACGCCGTAGTGCATGGCGGTTTGAACGGTGGCGGCATCGGCGGCGGAGGTTATCATAATCACGTCGATGGCGCGGCCGCTGGCGCGAATGGTCGGCAGCAGATCCAGGCCGCTATCCTGCTGCATATAAACGTCCAGCAGTACTAAATCGATCGCCATCTGCGGGTCGTTAATCATCTCCTGGGCTTTGCCGAGCGTCGACGCGGTGCCGCAGCAGCTGAAACCGGGGATGCGCGCCACGTACAGGCGGTTCAGCTCGGCAACCATCGCATCGTCGTCAACAATCAATACATTTATCACGCTTTTTTCCTTTTACTATCCCAGGGCAGGTGAACAAAAAATTGGGTAAATACGCCAGGTTCGGACTCAACGGCTAGCGTGCCGCCGAGTTCGTGGAGCTGCTGGTTGGCGAGAAACAGGCCGACGCCGCGATTCTCGCCTTTGGTGGAGAAGCCCTTATTAAAAATGGCGTCGATATTGGCCGCCGGGATCCCCGGGCCGTCGTCGCTGACTTCACCGCTTAGCCAGCCATCCTGATAGTGCAATAGCAGGCTCACTTCGCCTTCCGCCTGGCCGCTCATCGCATCCAGCGCATTTTCAATGAGATTACCTAATACCGTTACCAGCACGGTGACCTGTTTTTCATTCGGGCAATCCGGCACCAGGCTTTCTTCGGCGAGGTTCAAGGTGAAGCCTCGCTCTTTGGCGCGCTGGATTTTACCAATCAGGAAGCCGGCGACCACCGGCGATTTTATCCGGTGCTGAATTTCGCCGATGTCGGCCTGATAGGCATGGGCGGTTTGCAGTACATATTCTTCCAGCTTGTCATAGCTTTTCATATTCAGCAGGCCGAGGATCACGTGCAGCTTGTTCATAAATTCGTGCGAAGTGGTGCGCAGGGCATCGACGTAGCTCATCATGCCATCCAGCCGTTGCACCAGTTGACTCATCTCGGTTTTATCGCGGAAGGTGCTGATGGCGCCGACGATGGCGTTCTGGCTGCGCACCGGGACGGTATTGCTAATCAGCAACAAGCCATTACAGCCGAGCGCGCGGTCATAGATGGGCTCGCCGCTGCGCAGAACTTCCTGCAGGTCCGCCAGCAGCGGGGTGCGATCGATGCTTTTATCCGGCCCGCTAAGTAACATGCCGCGGGCGGCCGGGTTAATTAGCGTGACCTGGCCGCTGCTATCCACGGCGATCACGCCTTCTTTGAGCGAGTGCAGCATCGCCTGACGCTGTTGGAACTGGGTAGAGATATCCTGCGGCTCCAGCCCCAGCAAAATACGCTTCAAGCCGCGCACCAGGCTCCAGGTGCCGATTGCGCAGACCAGCGCGCTGAACAGAATGGTCAGCAGGACGTCCCAGCGGCTATTGGCGATCTGTTCGTCGACTTTACTCAGCGAAATCCCCACCACCACCACGCCTATCTGTTGATGCTGTTCATTGAATACCGGGGTGAACACGCGCAGCGCCGGCGCCAGTACGCCGTGGTTAATCGCCACGTTTTCGCGCCCGGCGAGCGTCGGGCGGATATCCTCGCCGATAAACGGTTTACCGATGATGGCGCTATCCGGATGCGAATAGCGGATACCGCGCATGTCGGTCACAATCGCGTAAAGCAGATCGTTACGTCGGGTAATGGCCTGCGCCAGCGGCTGAATAATATTGCTCTGCGGCGGCTCGCTGAGGCCGCGCTTCACCTGCGGCATATCGGCCATGGTGCGCGCCACCGCCAGCGCCGTCTCTTTTAAGCCGTCGCGGGTGGCGTTGCTGATCTGCATAAACCATAGCGCGTAGACCAGCAGTAGCACCGCGCCGATAACGCTGCCAATCATCAGCGTGACGGCGGTGCTTAATTTCAGGCTGCGGGCGCGCTTACGGGTGGGCGGCTGTAGCTCGGCTTCCTTCATGACAACCCCGGTCAATTCGTTGAACGATCATTATCGCCGATAGGTCGGCTTTCATAAAGCCGTGTAATAACAGTAAAACCGGCTTACCGGGTATCCGCTGCCTGACATGCGTAGCCCTCATGCTCGGATAACGCGCAATCGCGCCGCGATTAGGTGTCGAGTGAACAAACTGTGACCCCCGTGGCGGTAAAGCCGTGGATGAAGGCTTTACACTGGCCGCATCAATCAAATAGCCGTGATGAATGAATGGATATGTCAGTGCTATTGATGTAGCCGCAGTGAGTTCGGTTTTAAATGGAGGTTTTATGAGCAGTAAGCCAACCGCATCAATGCTGGAACGACGCCACCCGCAAACGCGCCATATCGATACGCTCGCCACCCTCGATATGCTGACCCTGCTGCAGCAGGATAACAAACAGATAGCCGTCGCCATCGATGCCTGCCTGCCGCAGATTACCCGGCTGGTGGATAACGCCGCGGCGACCCTGAGCCGGGGAGGACGGCTGGTGATCATTGGCGCCGGGGCATCCGGGCAGGCGGCGTTGCAAACGGTTAATGACTATTCCCCTGAAGCCAATCACTCACTGGTGGCGATTATCGCCGGCGGCGAAGAGAGCTCGCTGCAGGCGGCCGAGATGGCGGCTAACGATTATGACGCGGGCGTGCGCGATTTGCAGCTACATGCCTTCAGCGCCAACGATATGCTGTTGGCCCTTTCCGTCAGCGGCAAAACACCGTGGGTGTGGGGAGCCATGCGTCACGCCTGGTCGCTGGGAGCGCCGATTGCGCTACTGACGCAGCTAAGCGACAGCGAGGCTGCGCAGCTGGCGGATATTATTATTGCGCCGCAGACCGGGCCGGAGGCGGTAGCCGGTTATGGCAATCCGAAAGCGCAACTGGCGCAGCGGCAGATTCTCACCCTGTTAACCACCGGCCTTGCGGTACGCAGCGGCAAAGTGTTCGGCAACCTGCGCGTTGATCTACAGGCAACCAGCCCGCGCTGGGAGGAGCGGCAAATCGCCATGGTGATGGCCGCCGCAGAGTGTACGCGCGCGCAAGCCAAAGCCGCGCTGGCCAGTTGCAATCAGCATTGTCGGACGGCGATTCTGATGCTGATGACGGGGCTTGATGCCTGGCAGGCGCGGGATCTGCTCAGCGAAAACAACAACCATCTGCGTATCGCCCTGGGTGAAGCGCAAGAGAAAACGCCATGTAACGTCAATTAATTTCCTCGCCGCGCCGGTTTGTTAAATAACTAAATAAACCGGCGCTATATTTCTTATCGCCTGAATAATCCTGCTTTTTTTGCCGCTATTTTCACAATAACCGCCAGTGAAATAAATAAACTGCTTTTTTAAGTTAAAAAACTGTTTGCATTAAAATATCGAAGTGTAAATGATATTTTAAAATAAAGTAAAAGTGCGTTAATATGACGGCTCTTATTACACTTTTGCTACGCGATATTTCTATTATGCCTGCAATTAAAAAAACGATTATATCTATGACCGCATTAGCGATGTTCGTCAGTACGGCGACCTACGCGAATGGCGATACCTCGAAAAAAACTGATTTTCTGCTGATCGGCGGCGGCATCATGAGCGCTTCGCTGGGCACCTGGCTGCAGGAACTGCAGCCGGAGTGGAAACAGGTGATGGTGGAGAAACTCGACGGCGTCGCGCTGGAGTCCTCTAACGGCTGGAATAACGCCGGTACCGGTCACTCGGCAAATATGGAACTGAACTACACGCCGCAGCGTGCAGACGGTTCTATTGATGTCAGCAAAGCGCTGGATATCAATGAACAGTTTATGATTTCGCGCCAGTTCTGGTCGGCGCAGGTCAAACGCGGTATTTTGCACGACCCGCACTCGTTTATTAATTCCACGCCGCATATGAGTTTCGTGTGGGGCGATAATGTGGATTATCTGCAAAAGCGTTATAACGCGCTGCAGCAGACTACCTTATTCCAGGGAATGAAATTCTCCACCGATCACGCGCAAATTAAACAGTGGGCGCCGTTGGTCATGGAAGGACGCGATCCGCAGCAAAAAGTGGCCGCCACCTGGACGCCGGTCGGTACCGACGTGAACTACGGTGAAATCACCCGTCAGCTGATCGGCAGCCTGAAAAAGAGCAGCAATTTCTCGCTGCAGACCTCTTCTGAAGTCACCGATTTCAAACGCAATGCCGACAACTCCTGGCACGTGACGATTAAGAACGTGAAGAGCGGTGAAGAGCAGGCTATTGACGCCAAATATGTCTTCATCGGCGCCGGCGGCGGCGCGCTGAAGTTGCTGCAGAAAACCGGCATTCCGGAAGCGGACAACTATGCGGGCTTCCCGGTAGGCGGCTCGTTCCTGATGACCGAAAACCCGGAGCTGACTAAACTGCACCAGCAGAAAGTCTATGGTCAGGCCTCGGTTGGCGCGCCGCCGATGTCGGTACCGCACCTGGATGCTCGTTACCTTGATGGTAAGCGCGTGGTGCTGTTCGGACCATTCGCCACCTTCTCCACCAAGTTCCTGAAAAACGGTTCGTTCTTCGATCTGCTGAGCACCACCACCACCAGCAACGTACTGCCGATGACCCACGTTGGCCTCGACAACTTCGATCTGGTGAAGTATCTGATTAGCCAGGTTATGCTCAGCGATGATGACCGCTTTGCGGCGCTGAAAGAGTACTACCCGAACGCGCGCAAAGAAGACTGGAAACTGATTCAGGCCGGTCAGCGCGTGCAGATCATCAAAAAAGACGCGGAGAAGGGCGGCGTACTGAAACTCGGTACCGAAGTGGTGGTCGATCAGCAGAAAACGATTTCTGCGCTGCTCGGCGCATCGCCAGGTGCTTCCACCGCCGCGCCGATCACCCTCAACGTTCTCAAGCAGATGTTCCCGCAGCAGTTTAACTCGCCGGAATGGCAGAGCCGCATTCGCGCCATCGTGCCGAGCTACGGCGAGAAGTTAAACGGTAACGTGGCCCTGACCCAGCAGGTTTGGGATGACACCGCCGCGGCGCTGCAGTTGACTAAGCCTCCGGTCATTCAGATGCCAGAGCCCGCGCCGACCGCGACCGCCAAACCGGCAGAGACGCCGCGCGAAGCCTCGCCGCAGCACGATATGGCGCTGTAACGACGCATCCAGGCAGTGAATAAAAGGGAAGACCATGGTCTTCCCTTTTTTGCGTTATTTACCGGCTGACGCCGCGCGCTGCCTGCAACTTTGGCCTCATAAAAGATATACTGGTTTGAATTGAAACAGAAAATTAAACCAGGAGTGTGGAAGGGCTATGAAAGACGATATCAACCAGGAGATCACCTTCCGCAAGCTGTCGGTCTTTATGATGTTTATGGCGAAGGGCAATATCGCCAGAACCGCCGAAGCCATGAAGCTCAGCAGCGTTAGCGTTCACCGCGCGCTGCATACGCTCGAAGAGGGGGTCGGCTGCCCGCTGTTTGTCCACAAAGGGCGCAACCTGCTGCCGCTGCAGGCGGCGTGGACGCTGCTCGAATACTGCCAGGATGTGATGAGTCTGATGAGCCGCGGGCTTGAGGCGACGCGCAAAGTCGCCGGCGTTGGTCAGGGGCGGTTGCGCATCGGTACTCTCTATTCGCTGACGCTGGAAACCGTTCCGCGCATCATTATGGGGATGAAGCTGCGTCGCCCGGAGCTTGAACTGGATCTGACGATGGGCTCCAACCAGATGCTGCTGGATATGCTGGAAGACGATGCCCTTGACGCTATTTTAATCGCGACCAATGAAGGCGAATACAATAATTCGGCCTTCGACGTGGTGCCGCTGTTTGAAGATGATATCTTCCTCGCCGCGCCGGCGACGGAACAGCTGGATACCACTCAGCTTGCCGATCTGCGCGATTACGCCGATCGCAAGTTTGTCTCGCTGGCGGAAGGGTTTGCGACTTATGCCGGGTTTCAGGAGGCTTTTCAGGTAGCCGGTTTTGAGCCGGAAATTGTGACCAGGGTGAATGATATCTTTTCGATGATAAGCCTGGTGCAGGCGGGCGTCGGCTTCGCGCTGCTGCCGGGGCGCATGAAGAAAGTCTATGAAAACGATGTGCAGCTGTTAAAGCTGGCGGAACCCTATCAGATGCGCCAGCTGATCTCTATCGTCTATTCACACCATCGCGAGCGCGATGCCGACCTGCTGGCGCTGGCGGCGGAAGGGCGCATGTACGCCCGCAGCATTAATCGCTAAGCCGCTTTGCAAGATGGCGGGCGACGTCTACGCCGCTGCGCTCCAGTGCAATGGTCTCGCCGCGCCAGCCTGCCTGGCGGGTCAGGCAGGTGAGCACGCCGCCGGGCGGCATCTCGATTGCCAGTCTCGCGTCGCGTTCATCGGCGGCGATCATCGCCTCCTGCCAATGTACGGTGCGCGCCATGTTCATCGCCAGATCGTCGGCGATCCGCTGCGGATCCCACAGCACGCGCGCCGTCGAGCCGCTTAAATAGGCGCGCTGAGGGCGCGTTAAGGTGACCTCGGCGAAGGCTTTTGCCAGGGCGACGGCCGGTTTAGCCAACAGCGCGCAGTGCGACGGCACGCTGACCGCCAGCCGTTGGGCTTTACTGGCGCCAGCCTGCAGCGCCAGCTGCGCCACCTCGGCCATGGCGTCATCACGCCCGGCGATCACGATCTGCGTTTCGGCGTTCAGGTTGGCGAGATACACCTCGTGGCCCTGCATCAGCGCCTCAATCCGCGGGCGGGTCAGCCCCATAATCGCCGTCAGCCCGTAACCTTCGGGATAAGCCTGCTCCATTAAATCGCCGCGCAGCGCCACCAGCCGCAGCGCGCTGGCGAAATCGAGCGCGCCGGCAATCACCGCTGCCGGAAACGCGCCGATGGACAGACCGCTGACCATCTGCGGATCCACGCCCTGACGCTGTAGCTCGCGCGCCCAGGCCACCCCGGCGATCAGCAGACAAAGCTGGACCGCACGGGTATGCTTTAGCGCATCGGCGCTATCGAGAGTATCGACTTCATCCCCCAGCACGGCGCGCGCCTGGGAGAGGATAGCCTCGCGATCGGGGATTGCCGCCAGCATCGCGGGGCGCTGACCGCCCTGACCGGGAAACGTAAATAAAATCTTCATCATTCCTCCCTGTGCCACGGCGTCGCGGTTAAGCGCGCGCCGCGGGATGTTTTCAGCAGCGCGCGGCCATCGCGCAGCCACTCATTAAGGGCGAAGGCGCCGTAGGGGGTTTCTACCTGGGTATCGGCGCGGCACGGTAGTTGGGCCACCCGGGCCTGCCATTCCAGCAAGGCCTCGCGGTCCAGCGGCTGCGGCGCGCGGATCAGCAGATCCAGATCGCTTGCCGCATGCAGCACCGGGATTTCGGTTGCCAGCGCGTAGCCGGTACTGCCGGTGACGCCCCAGCCCCAGGGCCAGCGGTGTAAGGTGAGGGCGATAGCCGCCTGGACCGGCGGCTGCGAGACAAACGGCGAGCAGAGTAATGCTTCGCGCTCGACAAGCATCTCCGGGGTGACGCTGCGCACGATATTGTGCGCCTGTACCCAGCCGGCGGCGCGCTGCTCGCGCTTCATGCCCCGCACTCCAACCGGGATGCGGGCCTGGTCGTCAACGTCGCGCCTCACCACCACCGGCAGCGCGGCTCGCCACTGCTGAGCCACCCACGGCTCGGCAATAGCTTCCAGGGCGCTGGCGAGGTTTAACCAAACTAAATCGTGGGGACGCGGCGTTGATGACATGGTTTACAGTCCTGAAGTCAAAGAGATAAACAGCGGTAGCGACAGGATACACAGAACCGAGCTTAACAGCAGCACGGCTTCAGCATCCGGAGACTGCACGCCGAAGCGGTTGCCGAAGACCACGCCGAAGAAGCCGGCGGCCAGCGCAATCATCAGGATCGCGGTAATGGCGATAGAGCCGTGCAGACCAAGTAACATCACCAGACTCCAGGCAATAAACGGCTGCACCAGCAGTTTCACGATGGTTGAGGTAGCGATCAGCGCATTGAGCTGCAGTTTACGTGCCGACAGGATCACCCCGGTGAGGAACAGCGCGGCGGCGGTGGCGGCCAGGCCCAGCGGTTTGATCGACGCCAGCAGCAGGTCCGGCATTTTAATGCCGATAGCAGAAAGCACCACCCCAAGCAGCGGCCCCCAGACGATCGGTTTTTTCACCGAACGCCACATCAGCACCGGCAGCATCGCCAGCGTAGAACCGCTGTTTTCACCCGCGGCGCGGGCTTTTTCACGCTCCAGAATCAGCAGGCAGAACGGGGTCATCAGCACCGAGCCGCAGGCGATAGAAACCGCCACCGACAGCGAGGTTGAAGCGCCTTCACCCAGCACGCTGCCGAGGATCGGCAGACCCAGCGCGGCATAGTTTGGCAGGGCGACGGTGAGGGTCAGCACCGCGGCATCCTGCGGCGTGCGTTTGAACACGCTGGTGGCGAGGAAGTAGATTGCGGCATAGGTGATCCACATCGCGCCGGTCAGCACCAGCACCAGCGGCGACTGGGCGACGATACCGGCCCACGGCGTTTGTACCGTCGCGCTAAACAGCGTGGCGGGTAAGGCAAAATCCATTACAAAAATATTAAGCAGCGAGACGTTTTTGTTATCTACCATCCCGGCCTTTCCGGCCCAGAAACCCAGCAGCATAATGACGAAAATGGGCGCGAGAGCATGAATAATCACATAAGTCATAAATCACCTGTAAATAAAATAGAGTACTGGCGCGATTGTTATTTTTTCTAAAAGCCGTCCCTTCCCGGAGCGTTTATTCCGCGCTCCGGGAGACTGCTTCCGGCAGGTTTTCTTCTACTACTTACGTACGAACGTCTTACCAGCTGGCGCGCATGCGATCGCGAACCAGTTGTGAGCTGCGGCGGTTTTCCGCGCCCAGGCGGCACTTCAGTGAGGTATCGGTGCGCGCGTCAGCGATGGCGTCGCGCAGGGTACGGCTGACCAGCGACAGATCGCCTTCGTCTGGCGCATCCGGATGGTTGATATCGAGCAGGGCGGAGAGCAGGCCGAGCGTAGCGTAGTTGCTGACGTCGTAGGCCATCGGCGGGATCGTCGCCGCCAGTTTCTCCAGCGCTTCTACGGTACGCAGCGTAATGCGCGCTGCCGATTCTTTACCCATCGCGTGAACCAGCACGCCGCTATCGTTAAAGGCTACCAGGCGGTTGGCCTGATAGCCGTGGGCCAGAAACGCCCCGGACATCGCTTTTCCGACAATCAGGCCAATCACCGGGTGGCCGGCAAGACGGGCTTTGGCGTAGGCGCCTGCCGCCCCGGCCAGGGCCTGGTGGATGCCAAAGGCTTCTTCGCGGCGGCCATAGGCCTGGCTCGGGACATCAATTACCGCGACGATCGGCCGTTTGACAGGCCGATCGGCGTCGGCGGCGATGGTTTCGTTGACCACTTTCGCCAGCGTCCAGCCTTCCAGCAGGCCGACTTCGCCGCCGGCGGCGCGCGGGTAGTGGTTGTTGGCGTCAGGTACCACGGCGATAAAGCGGACGTTTTCGCCATCAATCTGGCCATCTGCAACCTGAACAGAGGCGCATAACCCGCTCATCAGCGGCGCGTTGGGCGCCAGTTTGTTCAGCCATAGCGCGGCGCGGTTTGGGAACTGACTCATTATTTATCCTCCCGGGCAAAAAGCTGTTTAATCTGCGCGGTATCCGCCTGCTGGCGGGTATCGAATTGGCTCAAGCGACGCAGATAATCGTCATAGTTGTCGCTGCGGTGTTGTGCCGGTACACCTTTGGCGATCGCCTCATTCATTGCGGTTTTAACGGCGTTAACGCCATCGTTAACTAGCGCGTCGACCAAGCCGCTGGCGGCGCGAATTTCGCCGCCGGTCATGCTCCAGATAAACGGACGGTTACGGGAGTCGTACTCTTCAATTCCGGCTTCCTGCTCGATAACCTGCGGGCCGTTGAGGCCGAGACGGGCTTCACGGGTGACGATAAGGTAGCTGCACAGCGCCGCGGCGATGGACATGCCGCCGAAGCAGCCGACGGTACCGGTAATAATGCCGACCACCGGGGTGTAGCGGCGCAGGTCGACAATCGCGGCATGAATATCGGCGATGGCGGCCAGACCGAGGTTGGCCTCCTGCAGACGTACGCCGCCGGTTTCGAGGCACAGTACCGCCTGCGTCGGGATACCGTTGCGGTTATCTTCCGCCGCCAGCTCCAGCGCGGCGGCCATTTTGGCGCCGGAGACTTCGCCCATGCTGCCGCCCTGGAAGGTGCCTTCGATGGCAATTACCACCGCAGGTTGGCCGTTGATCGTGCCTTTGGCGACCACCATACCGTCGTCGGACTGCGGGACGATGCCCTGCGCGCCGAGCCACGGCGACATAATGGCTTCAAACGGATCCAGCAGTTCGCGGTAGCTGCCGTCGTCCAGCAGGGCGTGGGCGCGTTCGCGAGCGCGCAGTTCGATAAAGCTGCGATCGTTACGCATGAGCGGCCTCCTCAAATACTTGTTCAATACGAATACGGGCGACGCCCGGCGTGGCGCCGAAGTCGTGGATAATCAACTGCCCGGCGGGCAGACCGTTGATCAGGTTCAACCTGTCGAACAGCGCCTGCCAGCGTGCCTGGCTGTTATCCACTGAGGTGGTGATCTGTACGTTGAGCGTGGCGCCCTGTGCGGCGGTATAAAGCACTTCCATATCGCCTGAACCTACGACCCCTGCCAATGCTTTGCCGCTGAGGGCGCGGTTGGCAGGAAATGACAATGTAATCTGTTCCATAACATCCTCTGAATGCGTTAGCCGGAAACCCGGTCGAGAAACAGGGTGGCGGCAAGGAGATCGGCCGCGCCACCCGGCGAGGCGTTTTGCGCCAGCATCTGCGCATCGAGGCGCGCCAGCGCGGCGCGACCGGCGACGCTGGCGCAACCGCCCGCCGCCAGAACCTCACGGGCGCCTTGCTGCATGGCGTGTAGGCCGTTCATGCCGGCCCGCGACAGCACGCAGGTATCGCTCAGCGAGGTCATGATGGCCATCAGCGCGTCGAGGCGCGCCTGCGGCTCGCTGGCGCCTCGCGCCCGGCTTTGCTGTAGTTGCGGCAGCGCCAGGGCGGTAACATGCGGAAATCCGCGCTGCGCTTCCTCGCGTGCCCCCGGCACCTGCCAGCGACGGCTGGCGCGCAGCCCTTTACTAAAGGTTTTCGGCGCGAAGCCGTCAGGCAGGCGGGCGAGGGAGGCTGCAGCGGCGGCGATCGCCTGTGATTGACCCTCTCCACCCAACATCGCCACCGCGCTGACCAGCAGGCCCAGCGCCCAGATAGCGCCGCGGTGGGTGTTAACTCCACCCGTCGCCATCATCATCTGCGCTTCACCTTCGCGACCGAGGCGGCCGACGGTTTCGCGCAGGGCGATATCCGCCGGACGCTGCCAGCTTTGCTGCGCCAGTGCGTGAAAGGTTGGCTGCAGGCTGCGGGCGGAACGTTCCATCAGGTCCAGATTGAGATCCTGATGCGCGCCGTTGCCGCGACTATCGACCAGACCCGGTTTCGGGCTCAGACGGGCTTCGTCAATCAGACACGCGCTGGCGGTATGCGCCAGCCAGCTGACGCGGCTTTCTACGTGTAGGGGGGAGAGTTTTTTCATTACCAGCTCCGGAATTTTGCCGGTGGGTTATACAGTCCGTCGGACCATTCCACCAGCTCGGCGACGCTGCCGGCGGCCAGTAGTGAGCGGGTGGCATCGCTGCGGCGAATGCCGATATCTTCCGGGTACACCACTTTGCCGCTCTGGCGCAGCGCGGCGACGCGTTTGGCGTCCACGCCGAGGCCAATATCGGTGATCCCGGCCACCGCGGCGACCATCGCCCGGCGCTCTTCAAGGCTTTCCGCCCGGTACAGGTAAGCGATACCCTCTTCGGTCAGCACGTGGGTCACGTCATCGCCGTAAATCATCACCGGCGCCAGCGGCATGCCGGAAGTTTTGGCGACCTCGACCGCATCGAGCGTTTCAACGAAGGTCGGTTTCACGCCGGCCTGGAAGGTTTCGACCATCTGCACCACCAGTTTTTTACCGCGCTGCATCGGGTCTGGTTCAGTGATCATATTGAGCCAGGCCGGGGTGGCGTGGCGGCGACCGTGCGGGTCGTGGCCCATGTTCGGCGCACCGCCGAAGCCGGAAAGGCGGCCGCGGGTGACGGTGGAGGAGTTGGCCAGACCATCAACCTGCAGGGTCGAACCGATAAACATATCTACCGCGTACTGACCTGCCAGCTGGCAGAAGGCGCGGTTAGAACGCATCGACCCGTCCGGGCCGGTAAAGAAGATATCCGGGCGGGCGCGGATGTACTCTTCCATCCCCAGTTCGCCGCCGAAGCAGTGCACGCTCTCCACCCAGCCGCTCTCGATGGCCGGGATTAAGGTAGGGTGCGGGTTCAGCGTCCAGTGTTTACAGATTTTGCCTTTCAGGCCGAGCTGTTCGCCGTAGGTGGGCAGTAGCAACTCGATGGCGGCGGTATTAAAGCCGATACCGTGGTTAAGCGACTGCACCTGATGCTCCGCGTAGATGCCTTTAATCGCCATCATCGCCATCAGAATGTGTTCTTGCTTAATCAGACGCGGGTCGCGGGTGAACAGCGGTTCAATAAAGAACGGTTTGTCGGCGACCACCACGTAATCGATCCACGAGCCGGGGATATCGACGCGCGGCAGATCGCATTCGTCGTCCACCAGTTCGTTGACCTGGGCTATCACAATGCCGTCGTGGAAGGCGGCGGCTTCAACCAGCGCCGGGGTATCTTCGGTACTCGGTCCGGTATACAGGTTGCCTTTACGGTCAGCTTTATAGCCGGCGATCAGCGCGACGTTTGGCGACAGATCGACATACAGGCGGGAGTAGAGTTCGATATAGGTGTGGATGGCGCCGATTTCGAGCAGACCATCTTCCAGCAGTTGCGAGATGCGCAGGCTTTGCGTGCCGGAGAAAGAGAAATCCAGTTTACGGGCAATGCCTTTTTCAAACAGGTCCAGATGCTCGCTGCGCCCGACGCTTGGCATAATCATATGCAGGTCGTGGATTTTCTGCGGATTGACCTCGGCGAGCATGCGGGAGAGGAAATCAGCCTGCTTCTGGTTATTACCTTCCAGTACTACCCGGTCGCCAGGGGCGAGCAGATTTTCCAGTACGCTGACCAGTTGGTCAGTGGGTATGACTTTGCCGGCAATCTTCGTGTCGGCCAGCCGCCGCTGTTTTTCCGTCCGGCGACGGTTCCAGACCCGTCCCGTCGTTTGTTCAGCATTCATTGTTAACCTCCTGATTCGACAAATCGTTTCGTTTGTCCTGGTGGAAGTTAGTGTGCGATGCGCAGCGCTGCGCATCAATTAAGCACGCCGGCTAATCGTTAGCTTTAGAGTAATGATTGGATGTGCCCATTTGTGATGGGGATCAATAATAAAAAAGGAGTAACGGTCTAAGCGGAAAAGATGAAAGGAGGGGAAGGCTGGCGGATAGGCCAGCCAGATTACCGGTTATTCTTTACTTAAGTCGCTGAGTAAGAAAGCAATACTCTGCCCGCCGTTGGTCTGCTCAAGGGCGATTTTCACAATGATGGTCAACGGCACCGACAGCAGCATGCCGACCGGGCCAAGCAACCAACCCCAGAATATTAACGACAGAAATACCACCAGCGTGGAGAGCCCCAGTCCGCGGCCCATAATGCGCGGTTCGAGAATATTGCCGAACACCAGGTTGATAATAAGGTAACCGGCAGTGACGATCAGCGCCTCATACAGGCCGCCAAATACCATTACCTGCAAAATCGGCGGGATGGCTGCCAATACCGAACCGATATTGGGAATGTAGTTCAGCGCAAAAGCCAGCAACCCCCACATAAAGGCGAAGCGGACGTCCAACAGCGCCAGCATACCCCAGACCACCAGTCCGGTGACCAGGCTTATCGCGGTTTTCAGCACCAGATAGTGGGACACGCTATCAATCGCCCGCTGAATGGCGCCCATCCCCTCAACCGGCCGCGACATCAGCTGCTGGAGCTTGGCGGGCAGTTGCGGCACTTCCAACAGCATAAATACTACGGTGAGCAGCAACAGAAAAATGGACGACATCGCATTCGACAACTGGGTCAACAGGCTGGTAACCAGCGTCATCACCGCGTTGGGATCGATATACTTATTCAGCTCAATGGCGGAGACGGTAAAACCAAAGCGCTGTAGCCATGGCGTGACCGTTTTTAGCGGTTCGGCCAGCGACGTGCGGTATTGTGGCAGAGTGCGCGCCAGTTCGTTAAGCGAGGTGCCAAGCGACGCCAGCAGTACCACCGCCAGCAGGACGATAGCGCCCACCAGTAGCGAAATCGCCAGCACCCGGGGCACCCGACAGCGCACCATCAGCTGGACCAGCGGATTGATCACCACCGCAAGGAACAGCGCTAAGATAAAGGGGACGATAATGTCGGCGGCAAAACGGATGCCCGTAAGGATGATAACCAACATGCCCAGCATGATGACGATCTTGAGTCCATTAAGGGTGATGATGGGTTTGGCCATTGGGTTCCTTACGGTAAAGATGAAAACGTCCTTGATCATAGCGACTTTGCTATACACGTTTATGATGGAGATCAGTTTGAGAAAATACTAATTGAAATCGCGCCTTAGACGTAAAGAATTGCAAAGACTTTGAGTTAATATTAACACTATGGTACAAATTTACTTGTGTTTAACTACCGAGGACAATTTTTTTCCGCAATGACGAGAAGCAACACCGCGGATAATTGTAATTTTATGAACAATCAGTTCAGCTTTTATTTTTCGACTCATCACGCATTACCTTTCATCCTTTCCCGATTTGCTGGCGAACAGCACTGGCGCTCCGCGCTATAGTCCCATTCTCTCTGCCTGAGCTGGCGCACCGCGCACGGCTAAAACTACGTCAGAATTTTTTCGGTTTACCTTCGTAAGCCGTCATGGATTGTATTCTCAAGCAGGAGAAGGGATTATGTTTTATTGGATTTTATTAGCCTTAGCTATCGTTGCTGAAATAACCGGCACGCTGTCTATGAAATGGGCAAGCGTCAGCGGCGGTCATACGGGCTATATTTTAATGCTGGCAATGATTGCGCTTTCATATATTTTCCTGGCCTTCGCCGTTAAAAAGATTGCTCTCGGTGTGGCGTATGCGCTATGGGAAGGTATCGGTATTCTGTTGATTACCGTATTTAGCGTGCTGCTGTTCGATGAAAGCCTGTCTATCGTAAAACTGGCCGGGCTGGCAACGCTGGTCGCGGGTATTGTGCTGATTAAGTCCGGCACAAAGAAAGCGGTGAAACAGCGTGAGGAGACAGCTCATGCAACAGTTTGAGTGGATTCACGGCGCCTGGCTGGCGCTGGCTATCGTACTGGAAATTACCGCGAACGTATTTCTGAAATTTTCCGACGGTTTTCGTCGTAAAATCTACGGTATCCTGTCGCTGGCGGCGGTGTTAGGGGCTTTTAGCGCTCTTTCGCAGGCGGTAAAAGGTATCGATCTTTCCGTCGCTTATGCGTTGTGGGGAGGGTTTGGGATCGCGGCGACTATCGCCGCCGGTTGGATCCTCTTTGGACAACGCCTTAACCATAAAGGCTGGGTTGGCGTCGTGCTGCTGGTAGCCGGCATGGTATTGATAAAACTGGCTTGATATGATGCCGCCTGCGTAAGCTGGCGGCAAATTCTGTCCTCTGTATTACGCTTAAAAAGCAGATTCGGCCTGGTTTCGGTAGGCCGCTATGAGGACAGCGCATGATCCCTTTGCCAGGCTGGCGGAATATTCCCTCTGCCAAAATTCTTTCTGTACTGGTCTTTTTCGCCGGCCTGGGGCTGGTGGTCTCCGTTATTTCTCTTTTCTATTTGTCACAACACCTGGTCAGTATAAAAACCAATGAAATTGATAAGCACCGTTCGATGCTCTCGGTGCAAGGGGCCGTACAGACATCGGTCAATCGGGTGTTGTCTTTGGTATTGGATAATTCGATTTGGGATGATGCGGTTAAACAAACCTATACGCCCCATCTTGACCCACACTGGCTGTATGATTCGTGGGGGGCGGGTTTTAAGATTAATAATCTCTACGACGGGACCTTTATCCTGGATGAAAACTATCGGATCCTGTGGGGCGCTTTTCGCAGCGAGCCATTTACCGAACCCGATATTGGTTTTTTTGGCAGCGGGCTGCAAGCCCTTATCGAGCAACACGCGAACGCGCTGAGACGTGGTGAAAATGCCTTTGCTGGTATTACCCGCACCCGGGAGGGTATCGCGTTTGTGGGTATCGGCTTGATTCGCCCGACGATCGGCCGCTTACCGGTTTATGACAAGACCCGTCGCTATCTGGTTATTACCCGCCACATTAATCCGACCATGCTGGAAAACCTGGGGAATACTTTCCAGATTAATCGCCTGCATACGACGCAGCTCGCCGGCGAATACAGCGTACCATTGCGCACAGAAGGTGGGGAAACGCTGGCATATCTGAGCTGGCAACCGCGTCTTCCTGGCGCGGAGGCGGCGCGAGCCGCGTCAAACAGCATCAGGCTCATCGCCATTCTGGCGGCGAGTTTGATTCTGCTATTTATTCTGCTCAGTAGCCTGGGGTTATACAAACTGGCGCGCGGCGAACAGCAGGCGCGAAAAAATGCGTTAATCGATTGGCTGAGCCGTTTGCCGAACCGTCGGGCGCTGATTGAACGCTTAAATGCGATGGGCGAATGCGGCAAGAATGAAATGCAGAGCGTGGTATTTATCGATCTCGATGGCTTCAAAGACGTTAATGACAACTATGGCCATGATGTTGGCGACGCGCTAATCGCACGCATTGCCCGCGAATTACGCGACCGTGTTCCGGCGGGGGCGATGCTGGCGCGGATGGGCGGTGATGAATTCGCCATGACCGTCAGCGGTGAACAAGCGGTTAATCAGGCTTCCGCGTTTGCCTGGGCGGTGCTTGAGTTATTAAAAGCCCCTATTGAACTCAGCGAGCGCAAAATATACATCAGCGCCAGTATCGGTATTGCCAGCGGCGTACCGGCATTATGCTCCAGTACCGAGTTATTCCGCCGCGCCGACATGGCTATGTATCACGCGAAGAAGAGCGGTAAGGGGAGAGCGGCCTGGTACGATGATACCCTCAACGAAACGCGTCAGCACCAGTTGCACATTGAAAATGGTATCCGGGAAGGGCTGGAAAGGGGCGAATTTGACGTCTGGTATCAGCCGATCGTCAACGCCGAAACGCTGGCGATGGAAGGAGTTGAAGCGTTACTACGCTGGCCGCGGCGGCCTGAAGGCCCACTTGCGCCAGATGCTTTTATTTCTATCGCTGAAAGCAGTGGTTTGATCTACGCGCTAGGTCAATTTGCCTTATCGCAAGCCTGTTACGACTTACAACCGATGGGGGATTTGTTGCTTTCCGTCAATATTTCACCGGCGCAATTCCGTGACCCGGAATTCGAAACGCGGGTGGTCCAAACCCTGGGACGCTGTCAGTTTCCTGCTCGCCGCCTGCAGCTTGAAGTGACCGAAAGCTATGTACTGGAAAACCCGGAGCGCGCCCGCGTGGCTATCGAGAACCTGAAAGCGTTGGGTATCGCCGTCGCGCTGGATGATTTCGGCATTGGCTATTCCAGTATTGGTTATCTACGCAGCTGTCGTTTTGATAGCCTCAAGATTGATAAGTCGTTAGCCGGGGTGGTGGATGTCGACCCACAGGCGGCAGAACTGGTGCGCGGCACGGTACGTATCGCTAATGCGCTGGGGATCACCGTGGTTGCAGAAGGGGTAGAAACTCAGCAGCAGCTGGCGCTGCTGCGGCGGGCGGGATGCGATCGACTGCAGGGATTTTATTTCAGCCAACCGATGCCTATCGACTCATTGCTTCAACTGCGCCAGCAGCAGGGATAATTACTCTTTGGCCAGCGCTTCCAGCTTGTCGAGAAAACCGGTCACGGCAATGGCCCGGTTATCGGCGCGATAGCGATCTTTCGGCCCCGGCGCCGAGCTTTGCACCGCAATGACCTGCCAGCCGTTATCCGTTTTCAACAGCAGTGGAGAACCGCTGTCGCCCGGTAGCGTATCGCATTGATGCGATAACACCGACGTTTGCGCCCATCCCGTCACCAGACAATCCTGGTGGCTATAGAGGCTATCCAGATGATCTTCCGGGTAGCCGGATTGCGTCACTTTGCGGTCCGTGGCTTTTAGCGCCGCGGTCAGCGCTTCTTTATCACCACTAAAAACAGGAACAGGCGTAATACCGCCTGGCGCGTAGCGCAGGACGATCAGGCCAAAGTCCCAGGGGGCTGCGGAAGAGGGGACAATCCAGCCATCGCCGTCAGCTTTAAGCCGTTTGCCTAGCGATGGGTCGGTACGGCCGTCAATCCCGTGAATTTCATAGACCCAGTTGCCTTTACGCGAGATAAAACGCAACGCGACGGCCTTGTCCGGCTTGCCTTTCGGCGGCTGCAGCAAACAGTGACCGGCGGTGAGGGCCAGATGCGGAGAAATCAGCGTTGCGGTACACAGATTACCGCTGGCGGTTTCTAATTGACCGATGGCATCCCAGGGGGAACTGGCCGGATCGCTGACCGCTTTACGATCGTCATGGCCGAAAAAAAGCGTTTTGATATCTTTCGCGCTCATGCCGTCATCATCGGCGTGAGCAAACAGGGGAAATACACAAAACGAACACAGTAATAACAGTACGTCTCTACGCATATCACTCTCTGGGGAGATAATTATGTCTATTGAAAGTAGCAGGAGATTTAAGTTTATGAAAGTTAAGAATAATTTTTATTAAGCCAAACGGCAGATAAAACGACTCCTGAAGACATTTCATCTCTGCGAGAACCATGGTAATTCAGAGGGTTAACGCATAATCTCTGCTGTCGTCATTTCCGCAGAAAGCGGCGGGCAACGCAACATAATTCGTGTATCGGAACGTACGTAAAGCGCGGGAAAAATAATCACTTTGCCTTGCAGGACATTCGTAAAGCGCAATTTTTAGCGGGCGTTTTAGTTGCCTGAAGTACGCAAAAGTTCATCGTCATTGGCGTTTTTTTACCATCTTCTCAATTATTTTCACTACGAAACATTTTCTCACTGTAAACATTGTTTTCGCCGGTTCCCATTGAGTGAAATGTGAGGTTGACCCGGCCATCATAAGCACAAGGTCATTTCCCGCAGTGGGAGGGTGTATGTCTAAACAAGGTATTCGCGCGTTAGTTTATGTTTCGTTAGTTTCAATTTTTATGTGGGGAGCGATGGGTTATCTCGTGATTGAGGCGGTACATGCCCTGTAACGAGCCGCCAGCGCCGCTGAGGTGGCGTTGGCTATAATATCTGCCAGTGAATGCAGAACTGGCGGACATGATGACTATCGATGAGACGCAATTACGGGCGGTGATTACAGGAGCGAAAACCGAAGTGTCGGCCGCTGAATTGGCGGTGGAGTTGCTGGCGGCGCGGCAAAAAATTAGCGAGCTGGAACGTCAACTGGCGACGCCGATTCGCTTGCCTTTCTCCAGCGCGAGCCCGGTATGTGAAATTGAAGCGGGATATGCTGCAGGAGTCAGCGATTGCCGTCAGGCTATTCGTGAAGCCGGTTTTCCCATTGAGGGGGAAGATTAGCGGCGCCTAATAGAGGAAAAAGCGGGTTGCCACCAGCGCGCAGATTATCAGCAGTATCAGGATGAGCTCAAAACGATAACGTCGCAGCATAGCGCTCTCCAGAAAAAAACGGCGCTGAAACAGCGCCGATTTATACAAGACCAGACTAACCGGAAAGATTATGCAGCCGGCTGAGCAGCAGGTTTAGCTGCGGTGTGTTTAGTGGTTTTGTGGTGTTTTTTGGCAGCCTGAGCTTTCTGCGCTACTGGTTTAGCGGCAGTTTTGTGGTGCTTTTTGGCAGCCTGAGCTTTCTGCGCAGCCGGTTTAGTGGCGGCTTTGTGGTGTTTTTTCGCTGCCTGAGCTTTTTGCTCTACAGCAGGTTTTGCCGCGGCTTTTTTGTGTTTCTTAGCAGCCTGGGCTTTCTGTTCTGCAGCTGGTTTGGCGGCAGCTTTGTGATGTTTTTTATGGTGAGTGGTCTTGGCAGTGGTGCTGTGAGTTGCAGCAGCAGGTGCCTGAGTGGTGCTTACTGCATCAGCAGCGAAAGCAGCGGAAGACAGACCCATAGCAGCGGCAACGACCAGAGCTAATACTTTTTTCATTCTGATATCCTCGAAAAGGTTTCTTCATTTCAACCCCACTGCGGGGCCGTTGAAGTAACTATATGCTTGTCTTTTCGAGCTTTCCGTGAGTGTTTGGTATCGGCGTGTAACCGTTTGTACAATACGAGCAAGGCGGGGGTAAAGCGCCGGAGCAGGCCCCGGCGCGCAGGCTTAGAGATAACGGGCGGTAAGGTGCTGGCGGAAATACTCGCTGTTGAGATCTTCACCGGTGGCATTCTTAATCAGCTGCGAAGTGGTAAAGCGGCTGCCGTGTTGCCAGATATTTTGCCGCAACCAGTCGAACAGGGCGTTAAAATCGCCGCCGGCGATATCCTGTGCGAGATTCGGTAGCGCGCGTCTGGCGGCCGCCATCAGCTGTGCGGCGTACATCGCCCCCAGCGTATAAGAAGGGAAATAGCCGAAACCGCCATCGGTCCAGTGAATATCCTGCATACAGCCGTCACGATAGTTGCCGAGGGTCGAAATACCCAGCCAGCTCTGCATTTTCTCATCCCACAGGGCCGGAATATCGTCTACTTCAATATCGCCGTCGATCAGCGCCCGCTCGATTTCATAGCGCAGAATGACGTGCGCCGGGTAGCTGACTTCGTCGGCATCGACGCGAATGAAGCCCGGCTTCACGCGCTGGTTCCAGGCGATAAAGTTTTCCGCGCTGAACGCCGGCTGGTCGCCAAAGCGCTGACGCACGGCGGGCAGCAGGCGGTTGAGGAAGGCTTCGCTGCGGCCAAGCTGCATTTCGAAGAACAGACTCTGAGATTCGTGAATCGCCGTTGAGCGAGCCAGCCCAACCGGCTGATCGACCCAGTTACGCGGGAGGTTCTGTTCATAGCGAGCGTGGCCGGTTTCGTGGATCACGCCAAATAGCGCGCTGAGCAGATCGTTTTCGTTATAGCGGGTGGTGATCCGGACGTCCTCTGGCACGCCGCCGCAGAAGGGGTGTGCGCTAATATCCAGACGCCCGCCGTCAAAATCAAAGCCTAAAACCCGCATCGCTTCCAGGCCCAGCTCACGCTGATCGGCGATGGCGAAGGGCCCCTGTGGCTCGAGCAGCGTCTTCTGCGCTTGCTTATCGACGACGTTTGCCAGCAGCGACGGCAGCCAGGATTTCAGATCGGCGAATAGCACGTCAAGACGCGCGCTGGTCATGTCGGGTTCAAAAATATCCAGTAGGGCGTCGTAGCGGGAACACCCTTTCGCTTCGGCTCGGATTTGCGCCTCTTCGCGACTGAGCTTAACGACTTCGCACAGGTTTTCGGCAAATCCCTGCCAGTCGTTAGCCGGACGCTGGCTGCGCCACGCGTGTTCGCAGCGGCTGCCGGCCAGTGATTTCGCCTCCACCAGGCTCTCCGGCAGTAGCGCCGCCTGCTGGTACTGCCGGGTCATTTCGCGCAGGTTAGCTTGCTCCAGATCGTTAAGATCTTCCTGCTGGGCGTGCCGCAGCCATTCGCCAACCTTCTTATCGGTCAAAATTTGGTGCTGCAGTACCCCGAGCTCCGCCAGCGCTTCGCCGCGCGCGCGGCTGCCGCCGGGCGGCATCATGGCGAACATATCCCAGCCGGCGATGGCGGCAAGGTGCGAGAAGCGGGAGAGCCGTTGGAAAGTGCGGGTGAGCTGCTGATAGTTGTTGTTTTCAGTCATAGTCTCTGCTGGCCTGTGGCGAGTGAAATAAATCTGTTGTCAGTGGGTACACTAGCGCGTCGGGGGGATTTGGTCGAGTCGTGGGCACGACATTTTGCGTGCGGCGAAAAATGCGCATGTGATGACTATAACGGACGGCGCGCCACGCCAGCGGCTACACTGATAACAGGCGCTGGCTGTCAGCGGAGGCGAGTATGAATCCGTTCACGTGGGTGTTTTTCGCACTGCTCTCTATGGATGCTCTCAGAGAACTGTTGGGGTTGCCGTCGGTGCTCGGGCTATGGTGAGCGGACGTGACCCGTAAGGTCACGTCGTTTAACGATTATTTCAGGCGGTTGTGCAAACAGGCGCCGGTCAGCAGCGCGGCCATTAACAGGAGCGCGATAAAGCCGCCGACGCCGTTCCAGCCGTAATGATGCCAGAAGACCCCGCCCAGCGTCCCCGCAATACTTGAACCCAGATAGTAGCTGAACAGATATAGCGAAGAAGCCTGGCCGCGCGCGCGACGCGCCCGTGGGCCGATCCAACTGCTGGCGACCGAGTGCGCGGCAAAAAAGCCGGCGGAGAACAGCAACATGCCGATGAAAATTAGCCACAGGGGCGAGAATAGCGTCATCAGCAGGCCAAACAGCATCACCGCAATAAAGAACAGCATCACCGGTCCACGGCCATAGCGCACCGTCAACGCGCCGGCTTTTGGCGAACTCCAGGTCCCGGTCAGGTAGGCGACCGACAGCAGACCGACCACCGCCTGGTTCAGCGACCACGGCGACATCATCAAGCGGTAGCCAATATAGTTAAACAGGGTCACAAATGCGCCCATCAGCAGGAAACCTTCGAGGAACAATAGCGGCAGGCCGCGATCGCGCCAGTGCAGATGGAAGTTAATCAGCAGCGTTTTCGGTTTCAACGAAATAGGGCGGAAGTGGCGCGACTCGGGAAGAATACGCCAGAACATGATTGCCGCCGCGAGGGCGAAGGCGCTTATCACCGCCAGCGCCACGCGCCAGCCGAAGAAATCGGTAAAGACCCCGGTGAGCAGGCGGCCGCTCATGCCACCTATCGAGTTACCGCTGATATAAAGCCCCATTGAAAACGCCACCACGCTTGGGTGGATCTCCTCGCTGAGATAAGTCATCCCAACGGCGGCTACGCCGCTTAACGAAAGACCAATCAGCGAGCGCATGATCAGAATCCCGTGCCAACTGGTCATCATTGTTGATAAGAGGGAGCAGCACGCGGCCAGCAGTAACGCGGTGACCATCACCGGTTTACGGCCAATGGCATCCGACAGCGGGCCGGTAAACAGCAGGCCAATGGCAAGCATCGCGGTGGAAATCGATAACGAAATACTGCTGCTGGCGGGGCTTACGCCGAACTCGCCCGACAGCACCGGCAGAATGGGCTGCACGCAGTAAAGCAGGGCGAAGGTTGCCAGTCCGGCGGAAAACAGCGCCAGGGTGACGCGGATAAACGCCGGGGTACCGCGTTTAATAAATTGATTTGGCTGGTTTACCGCCTTATCACCGGCGCTGCTCGCCGGCGCGGTGCCGGCGGTTGTTGTGTTGCTCACGGAGAATTCCTTGCTTATATACAGCTGGATTACAAACAAACTGATGTGAGCATTCAGCTCACATTTTTAGGGTATAAAATTGTAAATATTCCGTCTAATATATTAATAATCTCAAATAAGATGTTTTAAATATGAATATCGAGCTGCGTCATTTGCGTTACTTCGTCGCCGTGGCGGAAGAGCTACATTTTGGCCGTGCGGCGGCGCGCCTCAACATCTCTCAGCCGCCGTTAAGCCAGCAGATTCAGATTCTCGAACAGCAAATTGGCGCGCGACTGTTTGCCCGTACTAACCGCAGCGTCAGCCTGACGGCGGCGGGGAAGCAATTTCTCGCCGATAGCCGACAAATTCTGACGCAAGTTGAAGATGCCGCCGCCCGTGCCGGGCGCCTGCATCACGGCGAAACCGGTGAACTGCGCATTGGTTTCACTTCATCGGCGCCATTTATCAAAGCGGTTTCCGATACGCTTTCCACTTTTCGCCGCCGCTTTCCCGATGTCCATATCCAGACTCGCGAAACCAACACCCGCGAACAGATAGTGCCGTTAACTGAAGGGGCGCTTGACCTTGGCCTGATGCGCAACACGCAGCTGCCGGATACGCTGTGCTGGGAAAAAGTGCTGCGCGAACCGCTACTGGCGATGGTGCCCAGCGATCATCCTCTGGCCCGTCAGCAGGCGGTCAGTCTGCTTGAGCTGGCGCGCGAGCCGTTTGTCTTTTTCGACCCGCACGTTGGTACCGGCCTGTACGACGATATTCTCGGACTGATGCGCCGCTACGGTACCGCGCCGGTTATCACCCAGGAGGTCGGCGAGGCCATGACCATCATCGGCCTGGTGGCTTCTGGTCTTGGGGTATCAATCCTACCGGCCTCGTTTAAGCGGGTGCAGCTGAATGAAATGCGCTGGCTGCCGATTACTGAACCCGATGCGGTGTCGGAAATGTGGCTGGTGTGGGCCAAACATCGCGAAAAGGGGCTGGCGGCGCAGCGTTTTCGCGATTATCTTCTCGCCGCCGCCGCGTTAGCAAAATGAGACAAAAAAGACCCAAAAACGTGCGGTAAATCACAAGGCTAAGTAAAAATTTGACGTGTACCATCGAAGTGCTTCACCATAGCCGAAAGTTTATTTCGAAGCGCGAAAATAAAGGGAGTCAACGGTGGTAGCGGACAGTCAACCAGGCCATATCGATCAAATAAAGCAGACCAACGCAGGAGCCGTGTATCGCCTGATTGATCAGCTTGGCCCGGTGTCGCGTATCGACCTTTCCCGATTTGCGCAACTGGCGCCGGCCAGCATTACCAAAATTGTTCGCGAGATGCTGGAAGCGCATCTGGTGCAGGAGACCGAAATCCAGGAGCCGGGGAGCCGCGGCCGCCCGGCGGTCGGGCTGATGGTTGAAACGGAAGCCTGGCATTATTTGTCGTTGCGCATCAGCCGGGGGGAGATTCATCTGGCGCTGCGCGATCTCAGCAGCAAACTGGTGGTGGAAGAACAACTGGAACTGCCGCTGCAGCATGCGCAACCGCTGCTGACGCGGATCATCGAGCATATCGACCAGTTTTTTATTCGCCATCAGCACAAGCTCGAGCGCCTTACCGCTATCGCCATCACCTTGCCAGGGATCATCGATACTGAAAACGGCATCATTCACCGGATGCCATTTTACGACGATGTGAAAGACATGCCGCTTGGCGAAACGCTGGCTAATCACACCGGGGTGTCGGTCTATATTCAGCACGATATCAGCGCCTGGACCATGGCCGAATCGTTGTTTGGCGCGTCACGCGGGGCGCGTGACGTCATCCAGGTGGTGATCGACCACAACGTCGGCGCTGGCGTCATCACCGATGGCCGCCTGCTGCATGCCGGTAGTAGTAGCCTGGTGGAGATCGGCCATACCCAGGTCGACCCTTATGGAAAACGCTGCTACTGCGGCAATCACGGCTGCCTGGAAACCATCGCCAGCATCGAAAGCGTGCTGGAACTGGCGCAGATGCGCATGGCAAAATCGATGAGCTCGATGCTGCATCAGCAGCAGTTGAGCGTTGAATGGTTATGCCAGGCGGCGCAGCAGGGTGATTTACTGGCGCGGGACATCATTACCGGTGTTGGTACGCACGTGGGGCGTATTCTGGCCATTATGGTTAACCTGTTTAATCCACAAAAAATCCTTATCGGTTCGCCGTTCAACCAGGCATCCGATATTTTGTTTCCGGCAATTTCTGACTGTATTCGGCAACAGGCGCTGCCAGCATATAGTCGTCATATTGCGGTTGAGAGTACCCAGTTCTCAAACCGCGGCACGATGGCTGGCGCGGCTCTGGTGAAAGACGCCCTCTATAACGGATCGCTCCTTATCCGACTGTTACAGGGTTAACATTTTTTCATAGTCGCACCAAAAATTGCGCTATCTCAATCTGGGCCCCGACGGCTTCGCGTAGACTTTTCCCACTGTTGATTATTTCTCTTATGTATCTTTCGTATAGACAACTTTGGGGTTAGTGATGTTTAAGCGTTTCTTTATAACAGGTACTGACACTGCTGTCGGGAAGACGGTAGTTTCCCGCGCGTTGCTGCAGGCACTTGCTGCCAGCGGTAAAAGCGTCGCCGGGTATAAGCCTGTGGCGAAGGGCAGCAAAGAGACGCCGGACGGACTGCGTAATAAAGACGCGCTGGTATTACAGAGCGTGTCGACGTTGTCGCTGCCGTATGATGCTGTCAATCCCATCGCGTTAAGCGAAGAAGAAAGCAGCGTGGCGCACAGCTGCCCGATCAACTACGGTTTACTCAGCGACGGGCTGCAGCAGCTCAGCGGCAGGGTCGATCATGTCGTAGTGGAAGGTACCGGCGGCTGGCGCAGCCTGATGAACGATTTACGCCCGCTCTCCGAGTGGGTGGTACAGGAACAACTGCCGGTAGTGCTGGTGGTGGGTATTCAGGAAGGGTGTATCAACCATGCCCTGTTGACCGCTCAGGCGGTGGCTAACGACGGTTTGCCATTAATCGGCTGGGTCGCCAACCGCATTAATCCTGGTCTTGCGCACTACGCTGAAATCATTGATGTACTGAGCAAAAAGCTACCCGCGCCGCTTATTGGCGAGCTGCCTTATCTGCCGCGCGCCGAACAACGTGAACTCAGCCAGTATGTTGACTTAGACGTTCTCGGCAGCGTCATGGCGATAGATCGAATCCCGGCGTAACGTTCGCGACAGTACCGAGGCCAGTACGCAGGCGATCAATAAACCGGGCAGCAGCACATACTGCCCGGTCATCTCACAAATCATCAGCGTTGACATAATCGGCGCATGCGTTGTCGCGGCGAGAAACGCCGCCATCCCGGTTAACCCAATCATAATCGCCATGTTCTGATCGTTATCTAACCACAGCCCGCTAAAACTGGCGAACAGCATGCCCAGCGCCAGCCCGACGAAAAGCGTCGGGGTAAAGACGCCGCCCGGGGCGCCGGAGCCGCTGCTGGCCAGAACCGCCAACAGCTTACAGACAAAGACGATGATAATGACGCTAAATAGCGGCGGCGACAGCAGGTAGCTTTGCACCACACTATAACCGTTGCCCCACACCGCTGGGGTAATGAGCGATAACATGCCGACGATCAGTCCACCCATCGCCAGCTGCCACGGCGGTGACAGTTTCAGCCTCACGAAGCCACGGTGGCTGTAGTTCATCAGCCAGATAAATAGCGGCCCACACAGCCCGGCCAGCAGGCCGGTCGCCAGCATTAAAACGTAATGCAGCGCGTTAAGGTTTTGCTGAAAGACGACGTGGTACAGCGGCGCGGCGCCGCCGTTGAGCAGATTCGTTAGTAACAGGGCGATTACCGCCGAAATGACTACCGGGCCGAGCGAGGCCAGCATCAGAGTGCCAAAGAGGATTTCGGCGATAAACAGGCTACCCGCCAGCGGCGCATGATAGGCGCTGGCCATCCCGGCGGCGGCGCCGCAGGCGACCCACAGCTTCCATTCAGCGCGCGGGGTAAAGCGGCGGGCGAACAGCGAGGCGGCCAGCGCGGCCAGCAGGATCATGGCTCCTTCGCGGCCAATGGCGCTGCCGGTCACAACCACCAGCAGCGACGCCAGAGATTTCACGAGGCTTGCCGGCGTATCGAAACAACCATCGCCGGTTTCCAGCGCTTCCATGTAATCGGTCGGGGCGTGCGGACGCGACACGCTGCGCCGTTGCCATAACCACAGCAATGTCCCCGCGGCCAGTCCGCCAAGCGCTGGCGTCAGCAGCCGACGCCACCACGGCAGCGACTGTGCGGCGTTCACCAGGCTACCGCTATCGTTACCGAGAAATAATGTTTCCAGCACGACCATCGAGTGGCGAAACAGCGCCACGGCCAGCGCCGCAAAGATGCCGACGAGCGTGGCGATGAGCAGGCGACGGAACATCACCTGCACATCAGGATAGTTATGAAGACGGTGCATTAGCGGGCGTGAAATTGGGAGTCATGGCGTTATTGTGATAGGGAATAACCTTAGATGCAAAAGCTATAAGTGCCGCGCCGGGGATCGACGCGGCGGGTGAGTTAACGATACAGCTGCTTTTCTGCCACCGCGATGGGCAAATGTGCCTGCCAGTTAGCCAGCGTCGACTGCGCCAGTTGGCCCAGCGCCCGATAGAACGGATGCCCGGCGTTTTCCATAAAGACGCTCAGGAAACGCCCGGACCACGGCAGCAGATGCCAGGCCAGCAGTTGCGCAAACAACTCATCCTGATTTGTTTCGCACAGCCATGCAGCCAGCAGCAGCAAGGTGCCGAAGTGATCTTCGGGTTCGTTGCGCTCAAGAGCCAGCGCGATACCGCTGGCCCGCATCCATTCGCGCAGCGCAAGCGTCGAGTCGCCGAATAACACCGACTCTTTATCCAGCCACACCGAGCCCCACGGCGGAGCGGGCAGCGCCCATGGGCCGATAAACAGACGCTGCCAGGCTTGCGGCAGCGTCTCGTCGCTGCTGGCGGCGAATTCCATTGCCAGTGAATCGGAGACCGGGAACGGCCACTGCGGCTGCCAGCTACCATCGAGAAAAGCGGCGACCAGCGGCGCGTTTTGCTCGCTGTCCGGTACAAAAGAGAACAGCGCGCCCAGCGTACGGGCGCTTAGTGCGACGGCGTCGCGATTTGGGATCTGCATCATTACCCTATTCCTTACTGCGGCGCGCACAGGCGCGCCGTCTCGTTAACCCGCAACCGCCATACCTACGGTCATATGCAGGCCATAAAACAGGCCGCGGCCTATACACTCCGCGACTAAAACCATTATCAGCCCGATCAATAACCCGGCGGCGCGCGGCGGCTGGCGGCGGAGAAGCGGACACAGCCAGCAGCCGAGACCGAGCGCCAGCAGGATCAGCCGTAGAACCTGCAGTCTGCCGTAATCCGGAAGAAGGGCGTTCGCCTGTTGTACTGAACTGTGGATCGTGCCGAGGTCAGCGCTTTGCAAGACAACAACGGCCACGCTGATGATGAGGGCGGCGACGCTAATCGCGGCAAAAAACCAGCCGTTGAAGTCAACTTTCGCCAGCTTCAGCAGCAGGGCGGCGAACAGCGGCCCGCTGAGTAGTACCGTCAGGAAGAACGCGCTGGTAGTGTAGCCATTATACCACGTCGGCACGGTGTCAATTTGGTAGACGCGGGTCATCGCCATCACAAACAGCAACCCCAGTAGCATGGTGAGAAACAACCAGATTTTGCCGAGCGCCGCCGGCATTTTTCCTGGCACCGCCAGTAGCCACCAGAATCCGCCAACGGCGAAGAAGAGGGCGCCGCTGGCGATTTCATTACTGAGCGCTGAAGCGCCAACGCGGTTCAGTGAATTAAATGCGCGTAGCGGCGAGCCGAGATGGATTACGGAAGCGAGAAAACCTATTCCCATCAATAGCCAGATAAAGAACATGCTGCGCACCAGCCGCTCTCGCGCTTCGCGCTGACCGCAGAGCGACACCCAGCCCAGGCCGCTGACGATGACTGCGCCAGCGACGCATTGCCCCAGTACCGTAAACAGGACCAGCGGCCATTCATGCCATCCATTTCCCATTTCAGACCTCCTGCGGATTGGCCAGATAGCCGGTGGTATCGCCACACGGACGGCTGTTGGCGTTAGGTTTTATCACAATGCTCGGCCTGGTGAAGTGCGCTGAAGGCAGCGGCGCCACGGCGGCCAGCTGGCCGTGTTTTTCCCGCAGTTCGGCAATCGGCCCGAAGTCCAGCGCGCGCAGCGGGCAGGACTCGACGCAAATCGGTTTCTTGCCTTGTGCGACACGCTCGTGACAGCCGTCGCATTTGGTCATATGCCCTTTAGCGGCGTTGTACTGCGGCGCGCCATACGGGCAGGCCATATGGCAGTAGCGACAGCCGATGCACACCTCTTCATTGACCACCACAAAACCGTCTTCGCGCTTGTGCATCGCCCCGCTCGGGCAGACCTTGGTGCACGCCGGGTCTTCGCAGTGGTTACAGGCGATAGAGAGGTAATAGGCAAAAACGTTCTGATTCCAGACGCCGTTGTCCTCCTGCCAGTCGCCGCCGGCATACTCATAGATACGACGGAAGCTGACGTCCGGCGTCAGGTTCTTGTAGTCTTTACAGGCCAGCTCGAAGGTTTTGCAGCCGGTGCAACGGGCGGAATCGATAAAAAATCCGTATTGAGCGCTCATGGTTTACTCCTTAAACCTTCTCGATTTCGACCAGGTTGGTATGCTGCGGATTTCCCTTCGCCAGCGGTGAAGGCCGGTGGGTGGTGAGGGTATTCATGCAGGCGCCGTGGTCGACGCGATCGCCAGACATATTGGCATCGTGCCATGCTCCCTGACCCATCGCCGTCACCCCAGGCATAATACGCGGCGTGACCTTCGCCGGAATACGCAGTTCGCCGCGCTGATTAAAGACGCGCACCATGTCGCCGTTTTTAATCCCACGTTTTTCGGCATCGATGGGGTTAAGCCACACTTCCTGGCGGCAGGCCGCTTGTAAGACATCGACGTTGCCGTAGCTGGAGTGGGTACGCGCCTTATAATGGAAGCCAAACATTTGCAGCGGGAATTGGCTGCGCAACGGATCGTCCCAGCCTTCAAAGGTGGAGGCATAGACCGGCAGCGGGCTAATGACGTCGCCTTTTTCCAGTTGCCAGCGGGCGGCAATATCGGCGAGGCGGCTGGAGTAAATCTCAATTTTGCCGGAGGGGGTTTTTAGCGGATGCGCTTCAGGATCGCGACGGAAATCGCGATAGGCGACGAAATGGCCGTTCGGGTCTTTACGCTTGTAGATGCCCATTTTTTTGAGTTCGTCATAGCCCGGCAGCGCCGGATCTTTAGCGACCATTTTGGCGTACAGGTACTGTAACCACTGCTCCTGAGTCCGGCCTTCGGTGAAGCGCTGATGCACGTCGTCGCCAAGGCGTTTTGCCACTTCACTTAAGATCCAGTAGATAGGTTTGCGTTCGAACTTCGCCGTGGTGGCGGGCTGGATGAAAATCAGATAGCCCATATTGCCGGCATAGTCGTTAGGAATGATATCTTCCTGTTCTACGGTCATCAGGTCCGGCAGCAGAATATCGGCATATTTTGCCGACGAGGTCATAAAGTTTTCGATAACCACGATCGTCGAGCATTTGCTCTCGTCCTGTAGGATATCGTGGGTTTTATTGATGTCGGAATGCTGGTTAATGATGGTGTTGCCAGCATAGTTCCACAGGAATTTGATGGGAACCGTCAGCTTCTCTTTGCCGCGCACGCCGTCGCGGGTGGCGGTCATCTCCGGCCCGCGGGCGATAGCGTCGGTCCAGCTAAAGCAGGAGATGGCGGTTTTTACCGGATTTTCCAGTACCGGCAGACGCTCAATGGTGATGGTATAGGTCGATTCGCGGGCGCCGCTGTTGCCGCCGTTGATGCCGACGTTGCCGGTTAAAATCGGCAGCATGGCGATAGCCCGCGCGGAGAGCTCGCCGTTCGCCTGGCGCTGCGGCCCCCAGCCCTGGCAGATATAGGCGGGTTTGGTCATACCGATTTCGCGCGCCAGTTTAATGATGCGATCGGCGGGAATACCGGTAATACGCGAGGCCCACTGCGGCGTCTTGGCGGTCGCGTCGTCCCCCTGGCCGAGAATATAGGCTTTATAGTGGCCGTTGGCCGGAGCATCGGCCGGCAAGGTTTTCTCATCGTAGCCGACGCAGTATTTATCGAGGAACGGCTGGTCTACCAGATTTTCATTAATCAATACCCAGGCGATACCGGCGACCAGCGCGGCATCGGTACCGGGACGAATGGGGAACCACTCATCTTCACGCCCGGCCGCGGTATCGGTATAGCGTGGGTCGATGACGATCATGCGGGCGTTGGAACGCTCACGGGCCTGCTCCAGGTACCAGGTAATGCCGCCGCCGCTCATGCGGGTTTCCGCCGGGTTATTGCCGAACATTACCACCAGTTTACTGTTTTCAATATCCGAAGTGCTGTTACCGTCGTTGCTACCGTAGGTATAGGGCATGGCGCAGGCGATCTGCGCCGTACTGTAGGTGCCGTATTGGTTGAGCGATCCGCCGTAGCAGTTCATCAGCCGCATCACCGGCGAGGCGGAAGGGGAAGAGCGGGTCATATTGCCGCCGACAATCCCGGAAGAGTAGTTAATATAGACCGCTTCGTTGCCGTACTCTTTTACCACGCGTTTCAGACTTTCGGCGATGGTATCCAGCGCTTCGGTCCAACTAATGCGTTCGAATTTTCCTTCGCCGCGTTTGCCTACGCGTTTCATTGGGTAGTTAAGACGATCGGGGTGATTGATACGTCGGCGGATAGAACGCCCGCGCAGGCAGGCGCGAACCTGATGATCGCCGTAAATATCATGGCCGGTATTATCGGTCTCCACCCACACCACTTCGTTGTCGCGAACGTGCAGGCGCAGCGCGCAGCGGCTGCCGCAGTTAACCGAGCAGGCACCCCAGACGGTTTTTTCTTCTGCTCCGGTGGCTTGCTGCACGGCGGCGGCCGCGGCGCGTAGACTGAAAGGCAACGACAGGCCGCCGGCGGCCAGGGCCAGGGAACCGATTGCTGAGGATTTTATGAGGGTGCGACGACTGACGCCGCCGGGATGTTCAGGGTTGGACATTGTGCTCACTCCATGATTTTTATTATGCGAAATGCCGCTGGCAACCGCAGGATTGCTGGCGCATGGGTGAGGAATAATACTTAAATAGGGGTAGGCGAATCTTATCTCCGGTCAACCAGAGATAAGATCCTTCACTCGAAAGCGGCGGTTATTGCCCGTCTGAATCGGTCGCCGTCGCGTCGCCGTTGCGGGTATAGATTATCTTGAAGGTGTCGTTAGCGCAGTGGCCAACCACCTGAGCGCCGGGCTGGTCAGGCTGATCGTTCGGTACAATGGCCAGGCTGAAACCAGAAGCCGGAACGCCGTTGTTGATGATCTTTTGCTGGATCTCGCCCTTTACCCGCTCGCAGGAGTCCGGCGCTGCCAGTGCGGATGCCGAACCCAGCAGCAGGGCCGCGCACAACCATGGGGATAGTTTCATCATAAGCTCCTTATTGATGTCATCCATTTTTAAGCATAGCAGAATTGGTGTAAATAATTGTATTTGCTAAAATGATTGGAATATTCCCAAAAAGGTAGCGGCTGTGAATAAACTGTTTTTGCTGATCCCGGCAGCGTTGCTGCTCAGCGCCTGCGATAAGCCATCAACGCCGGCGGCGTTTACCCCGGAGATGGCCAGTTTTTCCAATGAGTTTGAGTTCGACCCGCTGCGCGGCCCGGTGAAAACGTTTACTCAGATCCTGTTCGACGACCAGGGGGAAATGGTGAAGCGGGTGCGTGCCCAGGTGTCGGCAGAAGGGTGTTTTGATCTGCTGGATTTTACCGACCTCGAAAATAAAACCGGCGCCACGCTGGTACTTGACGCGAATTACTATCTGGATGCGCAAACGCAGGAGAAACGCCTGCGGCTGCAGGGGAAATGCCAGCTCGCCGAGATGCCGGCGGCGGGCGTCAGCTGGGAGACCGATGACAACGGGTTTGTGGTGACGGCTCGCGGGAAAGAAAGCACTTCCAGCTATCGCTATGACAGCGAAGGTTATCCGCTGGGCAAAACCACCACCGCGAAAGATGAGCGCTTCAGCGTCGTATCGACGCCGTCCACCGATCCGCGTAAAAAGCTCGATTACAGCGCGGTGAGCGTATTTAACGACCGCGCGTTAGGTAAGGTGAAGCAAACCTGCGACTATGACGATCACGACAACCCAATCCGCTGCGAGATGCAGGTTGTCGATGAAAGCGTCCAGCCGGCGGTGACGCGACATTACAGCATCAAAAACACTATCGACTATTACTGAGCGGTGGGCTTGAGCAGCGTCTGGCCTTGAGGACGATGTTTCTCAAGGTACTGATGCTGGAACAGGCACATGCGAATGGTATTGCGGTATTCGCCGTTGATAAAGAACTCGTGAATCAGCTCGCCTTCGACCATGAAACCGAGTTTGCGGTAGATGTGGATCGCTTTTTCGTTTTCTTTATCAACAATCAGATACAGCTTATACAAATTGAGAACGGTAAAGCCGTAGTCCATTGCCAGCTTAGCGGCGCGCGTCGCCAGCCCTTTGCCCTGATATTCCGGGGAGATGATAATCTGGAACTCGGCGCGACGGTGAACGTGGTTTATCTCCACCAGTTCAACCAGCCCGGCTTTTTCGCCATCGCATTCGATAACGAAACGGCGTTCACTTTGATCGTGAATGTGTTTGTCGTAAAGGTCAGAGAGTTCGACGAAGGCCTCGTAAGGTTCTTCAAACCAGTAACGCATTACGCTGGCGTTATTATCAAGCTGGTGGACGAAGCGCAGGTCTTCGCGCTCAAGCGGGCGGAGTTTGACGTGAGGGGCGTCAGACATGGGAAATCCTGTGTGCATTAATAGAGGATGGCGCCCACGGGCGCCGGGGAATTATGGCGTAATAACGCGACCGGTGCGGCGGTCAAGACAGCGCAGGGTGTTAGGTTCCCAGTAGGCGTTGACGTTGGCGCTCTTCTGGCAGTTATCCTGCGCATCGAAGGCGACGTCGGTTTTGTCCCACTCTTTCTCCGCGCGTTTATTTACCTTCTGCCGTAGCGAGCGGGTATCGTTCCACTGCTCTTTTTCCATTGCGGCTTGCTGACGGCTCTGCGCGCTGTCGCCGGACTCGATCACCAGTTTGTCGGTTTGCGCGAAGGACGAAGCGGTATAGACCATTGCGCTTGCCGCCAGCAGGGCGGTCAGGCACCAGCGTTTATTGCGTGTCATTTTCATCACGATTTCCTTTGAGTGATAAAAAGGGTTAACCAGTTGGACAAGTTTACTACAACTCGCTACCCGCGCCTACCGGACAAAATGGCATGGGTGCCTGCGCATTATCGCGTACACTAGTGCAACAAATTGTCTCATTTACCAAACTTTAATGCTGAAAACCACATTACTTTTCTTTGCTACCGCGCTGTGCGAAATCATCGGCTGTTACCTGCCGTGGCTATGGCTGAAGCGGGACGGTTCGCCGCTGCTGTTGATCCCGACCGCGATGGCGCTGGCGATGTTCGTCTGGCTACTGACCCTGCACCCGGAGGCCAGCGGCAGAGTCTATGCCGCTTATGGCGGCGTCTACGTCTGCACCGCGCTGCTGTGGCTGCGTTTCGTCGATGGTGTGAAGCTAAGTCACTTTGACTGGGCGGGGGCCGCGATTGCGCTATGCGGCATGCTGATCATCGTTGCTGGCTGGGGGCGGGCATAGCGTCTTGTAGCAGGATAAAAAATCGCCCTTTGTGATCTTCCACGCTAATTTCAACCTTAATTCTTGTATGGTAGCCGACTAGTTGCCTTACTTACCCTAAACGCATCGTGCTGTTTATCGTAAGAGGCAATTATGGCTACACAAACCCTTGCCAGCGAAGCTGGCGCCAAACCCGTGCGCATTGGCCGGGTGCAAAAAGTCACCCTGACGCTGCTGTTCATCGCCGGTATCGTCAACTTCCTCGATCGTTCGTCATTAAGCGTTGCCGGTGAGGCTATTCGCGGCGATCTCGGGCTTAGCGCGACGGAATTCGGCGTGCTGCTGTCGGCGTTCTCTCTGTCATACGGCTTTGCTCAACTGCCCTCGGGTATTTTGCTCGATCGCTTCGGCCCGCGAATTGTATTGGGGGCAGGGCTGATTTTCTGGTCACTGATGCAGGCGCTAACCGGGGTGGTGAACTCCTTTAGCCACTTTATTTTGCTCCGTATTGGCCTCGGGATTGGCGAAGCGCCGTTTATGCCGGCGGGGGTAAAATCCATTACCGACTGGTACGTACAAAAAGAACGCGGTACCGCGGTCGGCATCTTTAACTCCTCAACGGTGCTTGGCCAGGCGATCGCGCCGCCGGCGCTGGTGCTGATGCAGATAGCCTGGGGCTGGCGCACCATGTTCGTGGTTATCGGCCTTGCCGGGATCGTTGTGGGCCTGTGCTGGTACGCGTGGTATCGCAACCGCGCGCAGTTCGATCTGCAACAGGAGGAGCGCCAGTATCTGGCGGCGCCGGAAAAAGCGCGCCCAACGCTGGTATTCAGCGAGTGGCTGGCGCTGTTCAAACGGCGCACCACCTGGGGAATGATTTTAGGCTTCTCCGGGGTTAACTATACCGGCTGGCTGTATATCGCGTGGCTGCCCGGTTATCTGCAGGCGCAGCAGGGATTGAGCCTGGCGAAAACCGGCTGGGTGGCGGCAATCCCGTTTCTGGCCGCGGCGGTGGGCATGTGGGTCAATGGGCTGGTGGTCGATGCGCTGGCGCGCCGCGGGTACGATCTGGCGAAAACGCGCAAAACGGCCATTGTGGTTGGCCTGACGCTTTCTGCGCTCGGCACGCTGCTGGTGGTGCAATCGAGTTCGCCGACCCAGGCGGTGGCGTTTATCTCCATGGCGCTATTCTGCGTCCACTTTGCCGGGACCTCGGCCTGGGGGCTGGTTCAGGTGATGGTTAGCGAGAATAAAGTCGCGTCTGTGGCGGCGATCCAGAACTTCGGCAGCTTTGTTTTCGCCTCTTTTGCGCCGGTTGTCACCGGTTGGGTAGTGGACACCACGCACTCCTTTAACCTGGCCTTAGTCATCGCCGCCTGTGTGACCTTTACCGGCGCGCTGTGCTATTTCTTCATCGTAAAAGACCGCATTAATTAATCGCTAACGGGGGGACGCCTGGCGCCCCCCGCAACCACATCCGTTTGTGATCCTTCGCATCTTTTTTAAATATCATACTTGTATGGTAGTAGGTCTGGTGATTTAATTTTGATCACTAACCGCACAGATGTAAGGAATTACCCATGAAGATCGTTGCCGCCGACGTGTTCGTTACCTGCCCAGGGCGTAACTTCGTCACCTTAAAAATCACCACCGATGACGGGATTGTCGGCCTCGGTGATGCCACGCTCAACGGCCGTGAATTGTCGGTCGCCTCATACCTGAAAGATCACCTTTGTCCGCAGCTGATTGGCCGTGATGCTCACCGCATCGAAGATATCTGGCAGTTCTTCTACAAAGGCGCCTACTGGCGCCGCGGTCCGGTGACCATGTCGGCTATTTCCGCCGTTGATATGGCGCTGTGGGATATCAAAGCCAAAGCCGCCGGAATGCCGCTTTACCAACTGCTGGGCGGCGCCTCGCGCGAAGGGGTGATGGTCTACTGCCACACCACCGGTCATTCCATTGATGAAGTGCTGGACGACTACGCCCGCCATCAGGAAATGGGTTTTAAGGCGATCCGCGTGCAGTGCGGTATTCCGGGGATGAAAACCACCTACGGCATGGCCAAGGGCAAAGGTCAGGCATACGAGCCGGCGACCAAAGGCGTGTGGCCGGAAGAGCAGCTGTGGTCAACGGAGAAATATCTGGATTTCACCCCGCGGCTATTTGCCGCCGTGCGCGAACGATTTGGTTTCAACGAGCATTTACTGCACGACATGCACCATCGCCTGACACCGATCGAGGCGGCGCGATTTGGTAAAAGCGTTGAGGAGTATCGTCTGTTCTGGATGGAAGATCCGACACCGGCAGAGAATCAGGCGTGCTTCCGCTTAATTCGCCAGCATACCGTCACGCCGATTGCCGTCGGCGAAGTCTTTAATAGCATCTGGGATTGCAAACAGCTGATTGAAGAACAGCTCATTGATTATATCCGCACCACTATTACCCACGCTGGCGGGATCAGCGGCATGCGGCGCATCGCCGATTTTGCTTCATTGTACCAGGTTCGCACCGGCTCTCACGGGCCGTCCGATCTCTCTCCGGTGTGCATGGCGGCGGCGCTGCATTTCGATCTGTGGGTGCCAAATTTCGGCGTTCAGGAGTACATGGGCTATTCCGAACAGATGCTGGAGGTCTTCCCGCATAGCTGGCGTTTTGACAATGGCTATATGCATCCGGGCGATAAACCAGGGCTGGGCATCGAGTTCGACGAGAAGCTGGCGGCGAAATACCCCTATGAACCCGCCTGTCTGCCGGTGGCGCGCCTCGAAGATGGCACTTTGTGGAATTGGTAAGGAGAGAAAAATGAAAAGTATTGTTATCCAACAGCCGAACGCGCTGGCGATTGAAGAACGGCCATTGCCGCAGCCGGGGAACGGGGAAGTGCGGGTAAAGGTGAAACTGGCGGGAATTTGCGGCTCAGATAGCCACATCTATCGTGGACATAATCCGTTCGCCAAATATCCGCGGGTCATTGGCCACGAGTTTTTCGGCGTGATTGATGCCGTGGGCGAGGGCGTGACGGATAAAGTCGTGGGCCAGCGGGTGACGGTTGATCCGGTGATCAGCTGCGGCCACTGTTATCCCTGTTCGGTCGGTAAGCCCAACGTCTGCGCGTCGCTGGTGGTGCTGGGCGTGCATCGCGATGGCGGGTTTAGCGAATACGCGGTGGTACCGGCCAAAAATGCCTGGCCGGTGCCGGAGAACGTGAGCGACCATCATGCGGTAATGGTGGAGCCCTTTACTATTGCGGCGAATGTCACCGGCCAGGCTAAACCACGCGAACAGGATATCGCGCTGGTCTACGGCGCTGGGCCGATGGGGCTGACCACCATTCAGGTGCTCAAGCGCGTCTATAACGTGCGGCAGGTGATCGTCGCCGACCAGATCCCTGAGCGTTTGCAGATGGCGCAGCAAAACGGCGCCGACTGGACCATTAATAATAAGGAGCAACCGCTGGCGCAGGCGCTGGAAGCGCAGGGTATCCGGCCGACGCTGATTATCGACGCCGCCTGCCACCCGGCGATTTTCCCAGAGGCCATCGCACTGGCTTCGCCGGCAGGCAGGATTGTGCTGATGGGCTTTTCTACCGAACCGTCAATGGTGGCGCAGCAGGGGATCACCGGCAAAGAGCTCACTATTTATTCGTCCAGGCTCAATGCCAATAAATTCCCGCTGGTTCTCGAATGGTTGGCAAACGGCTTAATTAATCCGGATCGGCTAATCACCCATCAGTTTGCTTTTGAGCATGTTGTCGATGCCATGACGTTATTTGAAGAAGACCGCAAGCATTGTTGTAAGGTGTTATTAACCTTCAACGCATAAATATAAATAACCTCGCTGTATCCTACTTTAGAGATTATTATTATGACGACAGCTAAAAATGAGAGAAGCACTACGGATCTTATCCGCGCCGCGGTATCCGGCTGGCTTGGCACGGCACTGGAATTTATGGATTTCCAGCTTTATTCTTTAGGCGCCGCGCTGGTCTTTCATGAGATATTTTTCCCGGAGCAGTCGGCGGCCATGGCGCTGATATTAGCGATGGGAACCTATGGCGCAGGATATATTGCGCGGATCGTCGGCGCTTTCATATTCGGTAAAATGGGGGATCGCATCGGGCGTAAAAAGGTTCTGTTTATTACCATCACCATGATGGGCATTTGCACCACGTTAATCGGCGTATTACCCACCTATGCGCAGATTGGTATTTTTGCGCCGGTGTTACTGGTGACCCTGCGTATTATTCAGGGGCTGGGAGCGGGCGCCGAAATTTCCGGCGCCGGTACCATGCTGGCGGAATATGCGCCAAAAGGTAAACGCGGCATCATCTCTTCTCTGGTGGCGATGGGCACCAACTGCGGGACGCTGAGCGCCACGGCCATCTGGGCAGTGATGTTCTTCTTGCTCGATCGCGAACAACTCATCGCCTGGGGCTGGCGTATTCCGTTCCTTGCAAGCGTCGTGGTAATGATCTTTGCCATTTGGCTGCGTTTAAATCTGAAAGAGAGCCCGGTATTTGAACAGGTCAACGAAGCTGATGAAGTTAAGGCTAAAGTCGCCGCCGCGCAAAATACCTTCGGCGCGATGTTAAAAAGTAAATCATTCTGGCTGGCGACCGGTTTACGCTTTGGACAGGCCGGTAATTCCGGTTTATTACAAACATTTCTCGCGGGATATCTGGTTCAAAGCCTATTATTTGATAAAGCGATTCCGACCGATGCCTTAATGATTAGCTCAGTGATTGGCTTTATTACTATCCCACTGTTAGGCTGGCTATCGGATAAAGTTGGGCGCCGTTTACCTTATATTATCGTCAATATTTCCGCCATTATTCTGGCCTGGCCGATGCTGGCTATTATTGTCGATAAAAGCTATAGCGCCAGCACCATTATGCTGTCCCTGATTGTTATTCATAACGTGGCGGTACTGGGTCTGTTTGCGCTGGAAAATATCACCATGGCGGAAATGTTCGGCTCGCGTAATCGCTTTACCAGAATGGCTATCTCAAAAGAGGCCGGCGGCCTGGTGGCGGTGGGATTCGGACCGGTGCTGGCCGGTATCTTCTGTAACGTAACCGGTTCGTGGTGGCCGATTGTCGCGATGCTGATCTGTTATTCAGCTATCGGTCTCATCTCGTCATTACTGATGCCGGAAGTGTGTGACCGTGACCTGAGTCTGGACCACGATGCGGCGGACGCCGGTACGCGTCAGGCGCTAAACGCGAATGGCCAATACGCGAAATCATAATCTCATCGTTAACCCAGGATAGCCGGGATACTCCCGGCTCATCCCCGCCATTGCGCGCAGGATCACGAAACGCGACAGCGCCGGATCTTCTTGTATGGTAGTTGATGGAAATCAAAGATGTCATACCAATTGCGTGCGATGGTTTACCTCACCAAAACATTCTGTTTGAGAATGATTTATCAGTCATCATAAAAATGAGAGACACCATGGAAAACACGCTTTTAAACGCCAGGGCAACGCTTCCTTCTTACGATCGCAGCAAGCTGGTTTCTCGCATCGTTCATCTCGGTTTTGGGGCTTTTCACCGCGCCCATCAGGCGGTGTATGCCGATATCCTTGCCGCCGAACACGGCAGCGACTGGGGCTATACCGAAGTGAACCTCATTGGCGGTGAGCAGCAGATTGCCGATTTGCAACAGCAGGACCTGCTCTATACGGTGGCTGAAATGTCCGCCGATGCCTGGACCGCACGCGTCGTCGGCGTGGTGAAGCAGGCGATGCATGCGCAGGTCGATGGCCTGGAAAGCGTGTTGGCGAAAATGTGCGAGCCTCAGGTAGCGATTGTCTCGCTGACCATCACCGAAAAAGGCTACTGCCACTCTCCGGCCACCGGTCAGCTGCAGCTTGATAACCCGCTGATTGCCGCCGATCTGCAAACTCCACACCAGCCGAAATCGGCGCCGGGCGTGGTGGTAGAAGCGCTGGCGCGCCGTCGCGCCGCCGGTCTGCCGGCTTTCAGCGTCATGTCCTGCGATAATATGCCGGAAAACGGCCACGTAATGCGCAACGTAGTTTGTGCGTATGCCCGCGCCGTTGATGACGAACTGGCGCAGTGGATTGAGCAGAACGTGACGTTCCCTTCCACAATGGTCGACCGGATCGTTCCGGCAGTGACCGCTGATACGCTGGATAAAATTGAACAACTCACCGGGGGGCGCGATCCGGCAGGTGTGGCCTGTGAACCGTTCCGCCAGTGGGTTATCGAAGATAACTTCGTCGCCGGTCGTCCGCAGTGGGAGAAAGCCGGCGCGGAGCTGGTCACTGACGTCGTGCCGTTTGAGGAGATGAAGCTGCGAATGCTCAACGGCAGCCATTCGTTCCTCGCTTATCTGGGCTATCTCGCCGGTTATCAGCATATCAATGATTGCATGCAGGATGATAACTACCGCCGTGCCGCGCAGGCGTTAATGTTGCAAGAGCAAGCGCCGACGCTGAGTGTACAGGGCGTGGATCTGGCGCGTTATGCGGGTTTGCTCATTGAGCGTTATAGCAATCCGGCGCTTAAGCACCGCACCTGGCAGATTGCGATGGACGGTAGCCAGAAGCTCCCGCAGCGTATGTTGGACTCCGTGCGCTGGCACCTGGCGCATCACAGTGATTTCAGCCTGCTTGCGCTGGGTATTGCCGGCTGGATGCGCTACGTGAGCGGTGTCGATGACAAGGGGCAGGCGATTGAAATCAGCGATCCGCTGCTGCCGGTCATTCAACAGGCGGTGCAGGGTAGTAAAGAGGGTAGCGAACGCGTGCAGGCGCTGCTGGGTATTAAGGCCATTTTCGGCGAAAGTCTGCCGCAGGAACCGCGTTTTGTCGATGCGGTGACGGCGGCGTATCTCTCTTTACAGATTCACGGCGCCAAGGCGACCGTCGGCGAATGGGCTAAAGGCCAGTAAAAAAACATCATTCCATTCATAGCCCGGCATCGCATAGCGAGTCGGGCTATTTTTGTATTAGCAATACGAATAGCCTCTGATATTTCCCGTCTATACATAACTCTAACTTTCCATAATTAATTATATATTGTTGATGTTTATTTTTATCTCTGAAGTATTTATTTGGGTGATTGATCGTATTCCCGCACGCTTAAATATGACAGAATAAAATCCCCCCAACGGTTTCTTCAGGACTAAGGAGCTCAGGCTATGTACAAAAAGATATTATTGCCGGTCGATGTGTTTGAAATGGATTTAAGCGATAAGGCCGTTCGTCACGCGGATTTTTTAGCATCTGCCGAAGAAGGTGAAATCACGTTGCTGAACGTGCTGCCAAACAGCACCAGTTCTTTGCTGCGCGGCTTCACGGCGGATATTCGTAAATTTGAAGCCTTCATGAAAGAAGAGTCGGAAAAGAAAATGCGCGATCTGTCGCGATTGTTTTCAATCCCGGCGTCGCGGATCCATACCCGCATTGTTTTTGGCAATGTGCGTGATGAAATATTAGCGCTGAGCGAAAAAGAGAATTTTGACGTTATCGTTATTGGTTCACGCAAGCCGGGTATATCAACTCATCTCCTCGGTTCTAACGCCGAGTCCATTTTACGCTATGCCAAAATTCCGGTGTTAGTGGTTCGGTAATCTATTTTACGGCAGCTGACGCAACGTTGGCTGCCGTGTAACGCATTATTCTTCGCTGAACCACTCGCTATTTTCCTGACGAATCAACAAAACCGACTCGCTAATTTCATGCAGGTGAATATTCATCGCCTTTTCTACGGCATCAAGATCGCGTTTTTCCAGTGCCTGAAAAATATCGAGATGCTGACGCAGCAGCATATCGGGCGGAGTCACGTGGTCAAGGCTCATATAGCGTACCCGATCGATGGTCGCCTTGATATTTTCAATGGTGTCCCACGCCAGCTGGCAGTCGGCGATAAGGGATAATTTCTGGTGAAATTCATCATCGAGCTGGAAAAAATCATTGAGCTGCTGACGTTCAACCGCCACCCGCTGCTGGTTGAGGTTTTGTTCCAGCTGATAGAGCTGTTCATCGTTGATCATCGTTCCTGCGCGGCGCACTACCGCGCACTCAATGGCCTGGCGCACGAAACAGCCGTTGCGCACCTGGGTCATTGAGATTTTATTCACATAGCTGCCGCGCTGGGGACGGATCTGAATCAGCCCGTTTTCCGCTAATTTGATGAAGGCTTCCCGTACCGGCTGGCGCGAAACATCAAACCGCACCGACACCTCTTTCTCTGACAGCGGGGTTCCCGGCGGGATCAGGCAATGGACAATATCCCGGCGAAGGATGCGATAGATTTGCTGATTGACGGGCTGGGTCGGATTCAGTTGCGTTTCTGCGGCCATTGATGATTACTTTTTAATGGGTTATGAGCATTATTTTACTCGTTTTTTGCCGTCCCGCCCAGACCTGGCCCGCAGGCCAGGCCGCTGAGGGCGTTAGCCCTGACGATGGACGCTGAGCCCGGCGAAGCTCTGGCTGACCGGCATCATTTCCAGCGTGTTAATGTTGACATGTTTCGGCAGATTCGCGACCCACCACACCGCTTCGGTGACATCTTCCGGCGTCAGCGCCTGGGTGTTCTCGTAAGTTTTACCGGCTTTCGCATCGTCGCCTTTAAAACGGACGTTGGAGAACTCGGTGCCGCCTACCAGGCCCGGCTCGATATCGGTGACGCGAACCGCGGTGCCGTGCAAATCAGTGCGCAGATTCAGGCTGAACTGGCGTACGAAAGCTTTAGTCGCGCCGTAGACGTTGCCGCCGGCGTAGGGCCAGCTACCGGCGGTCGAACCGATATTAATAATATGGCCGCGATTACGCTCCACCATCCCCGGCAACACCGCGCGGGTCATGTACACCAGGCCTTTATTATTGGTATCGATCATGTCTTCCCAGTCTTCGACGCTGGCGCGATGAGCGGGTTCCAGACCCAATGCCAGGCCGGCGTTATTCACCAGAACATCGATAGACTGCCAGTCCGCGGGCAGCCCGGCAATCATCTCTTCGATGGCGGCGCGATTACGCACGTCGAGTTGCGCGGTATACAGGTTATCGCCAAGCTCCTCTTTGAGCGTCTTCAGGCGCTCTTCACGACGCCCGGTGGCGATCACTTTGTGGCCGTTAGCGATAAAACGACGAGTAATACTTTCGCCAAATCCAGCAGTTGCACCAGTCACCAGAATAATCATCTTACTGTTCCTCAAAGCTTTTTGTGTTGTCATAACATAGCACGCGTTAACGCCGCGCGGTAAAGGAAAATCGTATCGTCATCTGTTGGTATAGCGCGCTGGCTGGATAAATCATTGCGGCCAATCAATGAGTTGCCTAATCTTAGTGGATACCCGCGTTCAGGAGAGAATGATGACGGACAATAATCCCTTTTTACACGTCAGCCTGCTGCCGTACCAGGCGCCGCATTTTGATTTGATTGCAGATAGCCATTATCGCCCGGCTTTTGATGAGGGCGTTCGGCGCCAGCGCGAGGAGATTGCGGCAATCGTCAACAATCCGGCGCCGGCGGATTTTGACAATACCCTGGTCGCGCTGGAGCAGAGCGGCCAGCTCCTGGGCCGGGTGACCCGGGTCTTTTTCGCTATGGCCGGGGCGAATACTAATCCGCTGATACAGCAACTGGATGAACAATTCTCCGCCGAGCTCGCCGAGCTTGGCAACGATATCTGGCTCAACGATGCGCTGTACCAGCGAGTCAAACAGGTCTGGCAGCAGCGCGACGCCCTGAATCTGGATCCGGAGTCGCGGCGTCTGCTTGAGGTGAGCTGGCAGCGTTTCCAGCTGGCGGGAGCCGCGCTGGCGCAAGAGCAGAAAACCGCGCTAAAAGCATTGAATACCGAGGAGGCGTCGCTGCAAAGTCAGTTCCAGCAGCGTCTGCTGGCGGCGGTGAAGTCCGGCGGTCTGGTTGTCGATTATCAACACCAGCTCGACGGGCTGGCCGCGGATGAGATTGCCGCCGCCGCCGATGCCGCGCGCGATAAAGGCCTGCAGGACCGTTGGCTGCTGGCGCTGACCAATACCACCCAGCAACCGGCGCTACAGGCCCTTGCCGATCGCCAGACCCGGCACAATCTATTCACTGCAGGCTGGACGCGTAACCAGAAGGGCGATGCCAACGACACCCGTGAACTGGTTTTGCGGCTGGCGGAAATCCGCGCGCGTAAGGCCGCATTGCTCGGCGTCGCCGATTACGCGAGCTGGTCGATGGCTGACCAGATGGCGAAAACGCCGTCTGAGGCTTTGGCTTTTATGCGCCGCATCGCGCCGGCGGCCCGCCGTCGCGCCGAACAGGAGCTTGCCGATATCCAGCAGGTTATTGATGAAGAGGGTGGCGATTTTCAGGCTGCGGCCTGGGACTGGTTATATTACGGCGAGCAGGTGCGGCGCGCTAAATTCGCCATCGATGAAGCGCAGCTAAAACCCTATTTCGCCCTGGATCGGGTGCTGGAAGATGGCGTGTTCTGGACCGCCTCCCAACTGTTTGGCATTCGTTTTGTCGAACGTTTTGATATTCCGCTTTACCATCCCGATGTACGGGTATGGGAAATCTTTGATGCCAACGGCGAAGGAATGGCGCTGTTTTACGGCGACTACTTCTCGCGTGACAGCAAAAGCGGTGGCGCCTGGATGGATGTGTTTGTCGATCAATCGACGCTGCGTGCCCAGCGTCCGGTGATTTACAACGTTTGCAACTACCAGAAACCAAAAGCCGGCGGCTGCGCGCTGCTATCGTGGGATGACGTCATCACGCTGTTCCACGAATTTGGCCATGCGCTGCACGGCCTGTTCGCTAACCAGCGCTATGCGAGTCTTTCAGGCACCAATACGCCGCGTGATTTCGTGGAATTCCCGTCGCAGATTTATGAACATTGGGCCAGCGAGCCGCAGGTCTTCGCCCATTATGCGAAGCACTACCAGACCGGCGAAGCCATGCCCGATGATCTGCGCGACAGCATGTTCCGCGCCTCAACGTTCAATAAGGGTTATGACATGAGCGAACTGCTGGCGGCGGCGCTGCTTGACATGCGCTGGCACAGCGTCACCCCGCAGGCGCTGCCGCAGGATGTCGATGCTTTTGAACAGCAATCGCTGCGCGAGGAGCAGATGGATCTGGCGGCGGTTCCGCCGCGCTATCGTAGCAGCTATTTCTCGCATATTTTCGGCGGCGGTTATGCGGCGGGCTACTATGCCTATTTGTGGACGCAAATGCTTGCCGACGATGGTTATCAGTGGTTTGTCGAGCAGGGGGGATTAACCCGGGAAAACGGTCAACGTTTCCGCGAGGCGATTTTGTCGCGCGGTAATAGCTGCGATCTCGAAGCGCTGTATCGCGACTGGCGCGGGCACGATCCGCTGATCGAGCCGATGTTGAAAAATCGCGGCTTGTAGATACTGTGCTATTCGTCGCCGCCCGGTTTTTTCTCCGAGGCGGCGCATCGCGTCTTGTCCGGCTACCAAATAGCTCAGCATCCCACTGTAACCAATGTACATTTTGCGACCATTCTCAACGCCCTGAGCAACAAATAAGAGTTGTTAAGATTCACAATTCCACTTTTTTCCTTCATCATTTGTCGGCCTTTACTACTAATAATGCGTGCTTACAAAGTGCAATTCGTTTTTTTTTATACTCCAGGCCGCTATGAACTATAAAAAAGTACATACGACGATTTTTTTTCCTGCGGCGCTTCAGCGTGGCCAGGGACTTGTTCAATGACATTTTTGACCCCACTCGGGAGGAATACAGTGCACCCGTTAATTAAGGTCATGCTGGTGGGCGGCAAAGCAGATGGTCTGCTGGTTAGCGTCGCCGACACCGCGACGGAAGTTTCCGTCACTCCTGCGCAGTACGGCGCGCCATCCGGACAGCCGTTGAACTACCGGGTCGTGTCGCAGGTTATTGATGATGAACGCCTGTTTTTCGGCGTCTTTAGTGATTCACATCTGGATGCCGATAAACTCGCCAGAGTCGCGCTAACGCGCGGGATGAAAAAATCGCTCAGTTGAGCATCGGCGCGCCAGAGGAAAGGTATGATTAACCGCATTCGTATTAACAATTTCCGTTCAGTCAGGGCGATTGAACTGGAACTCGGGCCGCTGAATATCGTGTTTGGCCCCAACGGTTGCGGAAAATCGAACATCTACAAAGCGATTCACCTGTTAACCGCCTCGGCCAGCGGCCAGTTTTCCAGCTATGTCAGCGAGGAGGGTGGGCTTGAGAATATCATGTGGTCGGGGAAACAGGCGCCGACCGACCGCCACCCACGGCGTCTGCAAATCGCCTGCCTGACCGACGAATTTGAATACGAATTGCAGGTCGGGTTTCCGGAAAAACTGCCGTATCCAACGCAATTCATGCTTGACCCGATCGTTAAAGAAGAGAATATCTGGCTATCGGGTTTTAACCGCCGGCCATCGTCACGGGTACTGCAACGAAAAAACCAGGCGGCGTTTCTGGTTGATGTCAATGGCGAAAAAAGTACCTTCACCGATACTATTTACGAAAACGAGTCTATTTTCGGCCAGCTAGGCGAACCGCATCGTTTCCCGGAAGTGTCGCGCGTGCGGGAGACCATGCGCCGCTGGCGTTTTTACCATGAGTTTGCCATCGGCAGGCTTTCACCGCTCCGCCAGCCGACGGTCGGCTACCGTTCACCGGTGCTCGATAGCGATGGCGGCAATCTGGCGGCGGCCTTTCAGACTATCGTCGAAATCGGCGCTGAGGAGTTGCTGCACGAAATCCTCGGCGAAGCGTTCCCCGACTGTACCTTTTTCTGCGAGAACGACAACTCGCGTTTCGTGATGAAGATGCGCCGGGAGGGGATTTATCGGCCGCTGCTGGCGGCGGAGATGTCTGACGGCACCCTGCGTTTTTTGTGCCTGGCGGTCGCGTTACTCAGCCCACGGCCACCGGCGTTTCTCGCCATTAATGAGCCGGAAAACAGCCTGCATCGCCAGATGTTCCCGGCGCTGGCGCGTCTGATTGTCGAAGCGTCACGCTATAGCCAGATCTGGCTTACCAGCCACTCGGCAGAACTGGCGCAATTGATCTCAGCGCGAGCGGAGTGCCGCCTCTACGAACTGGAGAATAGCGGCGGGCAAACGCAAATCAAAGCGGCGTCTCCGTCATCCGTGACGGAAGGATAATCTCAGGACGCATTGTTATACTCTGCTGTAGGCAGCAGTGTCTTACTACCTTTTAAGGTAAATAGCGATATCAGGGTAAAGCTCAGGGTGATTGAGCCGAGGATCAGGTAGGCCTGGTGAAAACCTACGGTGTCGTACATCCGTCCCACCCAAGCCGAAAGCACTACCCCGGAAAGCTGTTTCGACAGGTTAAAGCCGATTAAAAATAGGGTGGCGGAAAGCTTAGGGTTAAATGCGGAAGAAATATATTTGAAAGTGCCGACCAGCAGGAACGGTAATTCAAACATATGCAGCATTTTTAAAATGACCACTTCCACCGCCGAAGTCGCAAAAGAAGATCCGAGGATGCGCATCGACATAATTATGCCGGCGGTCAGCAGGGCGTTTTTCGCGCCGATGCGGTTAATAATTGCCGGTGCGCAGAACATAATCAGCGCGTTGAGTAATTCACCGCCGGTGGTGACAAAGCCGAAGACCTCGGTTCCACGCTGCGGCGTGGCGAAAAAGCCTTTAAAAAAGTTAGCGAACTGCTGGTCGAAAACGTCATAGACGCTGGCGACGCCTACCACATAAATAATAAATCCCCAGAAGCGCGGCATTCGCAGCAGTTCGGCCGCCGTACGTAGTGAAAAGGCCTGGCGGTTGGCGCCGATGGCGTCGATAACCTGCGCGCTGCTGCTGGCCTCCGGGCGCGATAGCCATAACAACACGCCAAGCACCAGCGCAAAACCGGAGGCTATCCAGAAGGTAATGTTAGGGTCGATACCGAACAAGATGCCGGTAATTGACGCGCACAGCGCCCAGCCGACGCAGCCGGAGACGCGTACTTTGCCGTATTCAAAACGGTTGGCGCGGCTGACGCGTTCAATATAGGCCTCGACCGCGCCGGAACCGCTGGAAAACACCACGCCTAAATAAATTCCTCCCACCAGCGCGCCGGCGATAATGTTCATTTGCAGCAGCGGCGAGAAGACAAAAATAAAGAACGGGGCGAACAAAATAAGCAGTACGGTAATGGTCCACAGCAGATGTTTACGCAGCCCGAGCTTATCGGAAATCAGTCCAAACACCGGTTGGAATATTATCGCGAACAGCGAAATGGAGGAGAAAACAATCCCCGTTTCGGTTTTCGTTAAATGGTTTACTTCCGCCAGCCACACCGGAAAAAAGGGAAAGTAAGCCGACATAATGAAATAGTAAAAGAAAAAGAACAGCATGAAATAGATAAAATTATGCCGTTCGCGGGGCGTGAGTTCAGAGAGTTTCATATCTTATTATACCTGTGCGGTGGGGGCCGAAGCCCCCGTTATTATTGACAATGAAGCGTAACCTGATAGTGCCATTGGGCCTCGAGCAGCAGCCACTGTGACAGAACGCTTGGTGTCCAGGAATCATCGCCGCCAACGCCCATATGCTGGCCGTCGAGCGTGATCCAGACGCCTTTTTCCGGCGTCATACGATGCCAGTGATCGGTCGTCATCAGCTGTTCCGTACTGTACGGCTGCACCGAGAAGTGGAACTGGCCTGCGACGTGCCAGCATCCCCAGTCCAGCGCTTTGCAATCGCAGCGCAGACCGTTTTCGCTGGGGAAGATATAGGGCGTGCTCATCTCGCGCAGCGGCTGTTGCCAGCGCGAAAAACAGGCGCTGCTTTTGCGATCCGGATAGTTTTCGTGCGGCCCTAATCCCAACCAGCTGACTTCGGCATGTTGATCGGCGACCTGGAAGCGCAGCCCGACGCGCGCCAGCGGCGGTAACGTTGCGGCACGTTCGCCATCAACGGTGATCTGGAGCCCGCCGTCGGCCGTGAAGGTCATGCGCCAGTGGCTGGCAATGACCGTCTCCTCGCCGCGCAGATAGTGCCAGTGGCTATCAACGATCACCTCCCGCGCCAGCTGCTGCGCCTCGCATTTCACGCAGCGGGTCGTCAACGAATACAGACCGGCGCTCTTCCAGCGCTCGACCCAGGCGTTCGGATCGATACGTTCGACTTCGCTGACGCCAATATCATTGTCCAGCGGCGCACGGATAAACTGATCCGCCAGCGGGGTCAGCAACTGCTGTTTGCCCGCGGCATACCATTCGCTTAAACGTCCGCTCTGACGATCGATAATCCAGCGCTGGGATCCGACGCTGACCTGATAGAGCGTGGGTTCGATCGTCAGGACCGGCGCCGGGCCTTCGGCGGACGTCTCAGATAGCGCCAGCGGCGCGGCAAGCGCTAGCTGCTGCCAGGCGACGCGGTGACCGGGCTCAGACCATGACGTCGCCTGCGGCTGGATCACTTCGAGCTGCAGCCAGACATCACGGGCGCCGCGCGGCAGGGCCAGGCAGTCGCTAAGAATCAATTCCGCCCGTCCTTGCGGCTGCAGCGCCAGCGCTAAGTCGCCGCTGGCTATCGTTTCTCCCGCGCACTGAACCTGCCAGCGCAGCATTTCGTTATCGGTGACGCGGAACAGATATTCGCTGGTGATAGCAATCCGCAGCGGACTTTGCTCCAGCAAGGCGAACTGGAAATACTGTTGCGCATGTTTGGCCTCGATGAGCGAAGGATGGGCGCGCCGGTCGGGGAATACCAGGCCATTCATGCAGAACTGCCGGTCGTTAGGTTTATCGCCGAAATCGCCGCCATAGGCCCAGCCGACGCTACCATCCGGGAACGTTTTCTCGATTGCCTGGTCGGCCCAATCCCAGATAAAACCGCCCTGCAGGCGAGGATAGTCGCGGAAAGCCTGCCAGTAATCGGCGAAATTGCCCAGGCTATTGCCCATCGCGTGGGCGTATTCGCAGAGGATCAGCGGGCGTTGTTCGCCGGGCATCCCGATCCACTTCTTGATCGACCATTTGGGTACCGCCGGGAAGGGCTGGTCGCGCTCGACGCGGGCGTACATCGGGCAGATAATATCGGTGGCGCTGCTGTCGGCGCCGCCGCCTTCATACTGTACCGGACGCGAAGGGTCGTTATGCTTCAACCACTGGTACATGGCCTGATGGTTGTCGCCGCAGCCGGACTCATTACCCAGCGACCAGATAATGATCGAGGGATGATTGCGGTTGCTCTGCACCATACGAGTGACGCGCGCACTGTAAGCGGCAAGCCAGGCCGGATCGTCAGACAGCCGATTCATCGGTACCATGCCGTGAGTTTCGATATTGGCTTCGTCCACCACGTACAGGCCGTAGCGGTTGCATAGCTCGTACCAGCGCGGGGCGTTGGGGTAGTGCGAACAGCGCACGGCGTTGAAATTGTTCTGCTTCATCAGCAGAATGTCCTGCACCATATCCTCTTCGTTGACCACCTGGCCGCGCTGATGATGATGTTCGTGGCGGTTGACGCCGCGGATCAATAGCGGCTTGCCGTTGAGCAACAGTAGCCCGTCGCGGATTTCTACCTGGCGCAAACCAATATCCCAGCCTTCCGCTTCAAGCAACGTCTCGCCGCGCCATAGCGATACCACCGCGCGGTAGCAATGCGGCTGCTCGGCGCTCCACAGCCGCGGGCGCTTAATATCGAGATTGACAATTGCCCGCTCGCCGTAGCTGCCGCGTTCATCGATAATCGGCGTACCCAGCGGCTGGCGCTGGCTGGCAAGGCGCGTTTTGCCATCCCACAGCGCGACGTCAATTTCCAGCGCCGCTAGCGCTTCAGGCGCGGCCTCGACGCTAAGCTTGACCTGCAATTGCGCGTCGCGATATAGAGCATCGAGCTGCGGGGTTAATTGCACATCGCTGAGGCGGACCTGCGGTTTATGCAGTAACCACACCGAACGGAAGATACCGCTCATGCGCCACATATCCTGATCTTCAAGCCAGCTGCCCGCGCTCCAGCGCATCACCATCACGCACAGGCGGTTGGCGCCTTGTTGCAGAAACTGGCTTAAATCAAAGGCGGCGGGCAGACGGCTATCCTGGGAGTAGCCGACCCACTCGCCGTTGCACCACAGATGAAACGCGGAGTTAACGCCGTCAAAGATAATTTGCGTTTGCCCTTCGACCCGCCACGCCTCATCGACGGTCAACTGTAGCGAATAGCAGCCGGTAGGGTTGTCTTCGGGCACCCGCGGCGGCACGGTATCAATCGGATAGCGGACGTTGCTGTAAATCGGCGCGTCATAGCCCTCCATTTGCCAGTTTGAAGGCACCGGCGTCGGGCGGCTGTCAGGCAGGTCATGCTGCAGCCAGTTGGCATCCACCTGAAACGGACTACGGGCATAGGAAAATTGCCATTCGCCGTCCAGCTGACGGCGGCGGTCGGAAGGGCGGTTGTCGCGCGCCGCATCGGCATCGCGCCAGCTGGCAAAAGAGGGATGGGCGGGCAGGCGGTTGAGGTGAGTGATAGTCTGGTTTTGCCAGTCCTCGCGGGCCAGAACTTCGTGAAAAGCGGGGCCGCGAGCGGCGCCTGAATCATATCGTTGCATACGCATACCTGACGGATAATGGTAATAAATGTTATTCGCTAAACAATCTCATCGGGTTATCGGGTATTTTCCACAGACCCGCAATGTTGGCGAAAATGAAACCCATTCACGATCACGAATCACGGCGCAAATAGCAGATTTTTGTCGTAAGGAAGACATAAAATGTTAGCGTAAGACATTAAGCCGTTTTCACTGACAGGAGTACGCGATGCAGCGCCGTTCAGCCACTTTAGAAGATGTCGCCCGCGAGGCGGGCGTTTCGCAGCAGACGGTATCGCGGGTGGTGAATAACCCACAGATTGTGGCGCAGCGCACCCGTGAAAAGGTGCTGCGCGCGATGCAGACGCTGCACTATGTGCCTAACCGTTCGGCACAGCTATTGGCGGGCAAAGCGGCGGCATCGATAGGGCTTATCACCGCGTCGTTGACCTTACACGCGCCGTCGCAAATTGCCGCGGCGGTGAAAAGGTATGCCGGTGAGCAGGGGCTGGAGGTCGCCATCGCCATGCCGGCGCAAAGTGATTACCCGGCGCTGCAGGCGCGGCTGGATGAGTTTCGCGCCCAGCATATTCGAGGCGCCATTATCAGCCTGCCGCTGGAGAGCAGCGTCGCCGAACGGCTGGCGGCGGAAAATACGGATATCGCCTGTTTGTTTCTCGATGTCTCGCCGGAGACAGATGTCTCCTGCGTGCGTTTCGATCATCGCGATGGCTGCGGCGCCTGCGTGCGCCACCTTTGGGAATTAGGTCACCGAGAGTTTGGCCTGTTGGCCGGGCCGGAAAGCTCGGTGTCGGCGCGGATGCGCCTCGGCAGCTGGCGCGAGACGCTGCACCGGCTTGGGGTCAGTCAATCGATCACGGTGTTCGGCGACTGGAGCGCCGCCAGCGGCTGGCAAAAAACCTTCGAGTTGCTGCATAAAAACCCGAAATTAAGCGCGATCGTGGTCGCCAACGATCAGATGGCACTCGGGGTGCTAAGCGCGCTGGCGCAGCTTAATCGACGCGGCAGCCAGGCGATTTCGGTGACCGGCTATGACGATACGGCCGATAGCCTTTACTTTCAGCCGCCGCTTACCACCGTCGCCCAGGATTTTGATCTGTTAGGCCGGCGGGCCTTGGAATTAGTAATGCAGCAGATGGCGGCGCCGACCGGCCGCCTGCGCGAACTGCTGCCGGCGCGGCTGGTGGTACGTCAGTCGACCTGGCCGCTCGCGACGCAGGATAATACTGCGCCGCTGATCACTGAACTAAAAGCGCTGGTGGAGAAGCTATGAGTACGTCTGCGGTTTAAGATTTATTGAACAAGGGCGTGCTAGCCTGCGAGTCAGACGTAGGAAGTCCCGACGCACTCCTACGAAAACGCTAAATACAATCTACGATCTATCCATGCAAGCATTTATTCACCGCCAGTCACATGGCGGTTTTTTTTTGCCTATTCACCCCTGGCTCGTCGCTGGCGATTTTATTATCTTCTGCTAATTGCCGATAATTTGCGCTGATAACAGCATAAACGCATTGTTTTTCATGGCGTGGGTCTCGGCGCTTCCCTGGGCCGTATTTTTTAAGCCAGCATAAAATGCGGATAGCTATTGGGATGGAAAAAACGGCCAGGGCTAACCATACTGATGACATTGCGACAGGAGGTGGTGCTTTCAATGAACGATGATTTTCAGGCGATTAAGAACGAATTTGCTAAATACGCCGATGCGGCGCAAGGGACCGCGGTGGCTTTCGCCATGTATGAAGATTTAGCCCGACGGCTGGCGAATTACTTTCATAACCTCGATCAGCTCAACAAACGACGTTTTCTGCTGAAGCTGGAAGAGGGGGAACGCGAAATTGGTACCCAGGGCAGCTATGACTGGTATGGGGCGCTGACGCGCTTTTCATCGGCTGCTCATTAATCCCGCCATCTGATTTTTTCGCTTTATTGCAATGAGGCTTTATGAAATTCCCAGGCGTACCGGAAAATGAAGAAGAAAGACTGAAATCGCTGTATCTGGCGGACCTGCTCGATACCCGTGATGATGAGCGTTTCGAACGCCTCACCCGGCTGGCTAAAAGAATTTTTCAGGTGCCGGTGGTACTCATCAGCCTGCTCGACCGTGAACGGCAGTGGCTGCTCGCCTGTCAGGGGTTGGGGATTCGCCAGACCCGGCGCGATATCTCTTTTTGCGCCCACGCCATCTTGCAGGACGGCGCATTCATCGTTAACGATGCGGTCAATGACGATCGTTTTTATGATAACCCGTTGGTGACGGGCGAACCCTATATCCGCTTCTACGCGGGCTATCCTGTCCATCTGCCCGATGGCGCCGTGGCCGGCACGCTATGCCTGATTCATACCACGCCGCGCGAGTTTAACGATGAAGAGATCGCCGTCCTCAAGGATCTGGCTTATATCGTCGAGGATGAGTTCCAGGTGATTGGCATGGCGATGACCGACAGTCTGACCGGCATCGCTAACCGGCGCGGCTTTTACCGTATCGGCGATAAACGTTTCCGTACGCTTACTAGCAACGCAACGCCGTTTAGCCTGGTCTTTTTTGATCTCGATAAATTCAAACCCATTAACGATCTGTGGGGGCATGCGGAAGGTGACGAGGTGCTAAAAACCTTCGCGGCGTTTCTGGCGCAACATCTGCTGCCAGGCGAGGTTGTCGGCCGTTTAGGCGGCGATGAGTTCGCCGCCATCATTACCCGCAACGGGCGTGCCGACACATTCTTGCAAAAGCTGCGTGAGAGTGTCGATCATTACAACCAGACGTCAGGAAAACCCTATAACATTAATTACTCTTACGGCGAGCTACAGAGCGATGTCAGCCGTTATCCGACGCTCGGGGATATGCTCAAACAAAGCGATGAAGTGATGTATTCGCGCAAGCGTAGGAAAACCTTATAAACGCGATTATTCCGCCAGAGGATATTTTTTAAAAGCGGCTAAAGCCTCACATGCTTCTGCTAAACCATGTATATGTTTAAAATCGTGGGGCGGGATCGTCGTTGGGATCATGGCCTGAATAAATGACCAGACGACAGTACTGGTTATCATGACCTGATCCAGCGGTTGGGCGGTAGTGCGGCCGGCCAATCTTGCATCCCATTCATGACAAGCTGCCAGCAGTTGCTGTGTTACACGCTCAATCCATGGCTGATGCTGTTTTTCCGCCGGACGGAGACGATGTTCATAAATATTTTGTACCGCCTTTTCGCTGGCAGCGAGAATAAACCCCAACAGTTGCAGATCCTCCGCTAACCGATGCGGATTTTTCGGTAACAGTTTACGCCTGGGTTCGGCCTGCATTTCGAAATATTGTAGAATCAGTGTCGAGTCCATTAATAACAAACCGTTATCCAGTACCGCCGTTGGCGCTTTAACAACCGGGTTAATTTGTGAAAACGCATCAAAGGTGCTGAATACTGATAAAGGAACGCTCACAAATTGTATGCCGTATAGTTCCAGCGAGATTGCAACACGCCTAACGTAAGGCGAATCCATCATACCAATAAGTTTCATCGTCATTTTTTATTCCAGATTAACATCATTCTATTATCGGGAAATCATGTGTTCAGGCGCTGCCGATAAGCAGACCATCGCAGATTAGCGTAAACCGATAGCGACGAATATCATGGTTTTCTTATACAGAGCGTAAGTATTTCTGACATTAGCCGGCAAGGTGCAGAGAACAACAGATGTCGAATTATCCACCCATTGCAAGTTTACGCAGTTTCGAGGCCGTCGCCCGTCTTGGCAGCGTGACGCTAGCGGCGAAGGAACTGAATGTGACACATTCGGCGATTAGCCAGCAAATCAAAATCCTCGAGGAGCTCGTTGGGGTAAAACTCTTTATCCGCCAGGGGCGTGGCGTACAAATCAATGAAGAAGGGCGGCTGTACGCGCTGCAAATTCGCGAGGCTCTGCAGCACATCGCAGAGGCGACAAAGCTGGTACAGATTAAACCTCGGACGTTGGAACTTACGTTGTCAACACTACCTTCATTTGGCTGTCACTGGCTATTGCCGCGGCTAATGCGATTCCGCGAGAAATATCCTCACATCTTATTGCGGCTTCAGGCCAGCTTGACGGTGAGCGCTCTGGAACAGGAAGGGATTGATATTGCTATCCGTATGGGGCGTGGTGAATGGGAAGGGGTTAAAAGTCATTTTCTCTTTGCGGATGAATTAATGGTAGTCGCCGCGCCAAATTATAACGGCGGCAAGCTGCCAGCGACGCCGGAGGAGGTGGCTGCGAGCAACATTATTTTTTCGATGGAATCATGGAAAAGCTGGAGCCTGAACGCTGGGCTGGAGAAAGAGATCGAGCCTGGCGGACTACGGATTAATGATTCAAATCTGGTTCTTGATGCGGTACGGCTGGGCGAAGGTATCGCTCTGGAGCGTAGATCTCTGGTTCAGGGGGCGCTGGATAGAGGTGAGTTGGTGCAGATAACGGCAATTACTGCGCCTTATCCCTGGCACTACTGGTTGGCGGTCTCTCCGTTGGCGGAGGAAAAGGAGGAGGCAGCGCTGTTTATCGGCTGGCTTTTTGACGAAATCACTATTTGGCAGCAACAACGGCAATAACGGTCTTTAAAAACAGAACGCCCCCTGGTGCAACAGCAGCAGGGGGCGCTTACGGGTGGGGATTATCGTCGTTCATCAGTCATCCCATTTGTGGCTTAGATACGCGGCCAGAAAACCAAAGAACAGGATGGTTCCCAGTACGGCCATGAAAACATGCATATTTCCCAGCATGATCTACCTCCATCTTATTTATGCGCTAATGTTGTCCTCATTGAACAGGGTTTACGGTTGTTGAATAGATAATATCCTGGTCAATCTAAACAAAAGATTAACCAGAATAGCGTTATGTTTATGAAGTAAATTAACGCATCAGATGGCGCGTTCGAGCACAAATAAATAGGCTTCGCGCGACCAGAACAGGGCGCTGCGGCGGCGTTCGACCGCCATGGTTTTGACTTCCCAGCCCTGCTGCGTGTACTCAGTGAGGAACCGGCTCATTTTATCGGGATCGGCTTTCGCTTCGCCAAAAAACATACTGCCCAGCAGCCCCTCTTTATAGATAACGACGCGACACTCTTTTTTCATCAGCTTAATCCTTGCAGGTGTAATTCAACGACGTGAATTATTGTCGCTGGCCATCTTAATATTACTACTGACGGGGGAAAACTTTTTTCGATATTGCAGCGGACTCACGGCGAAATGCTGGCGAAAGTGGTGACGTAGCGTACTGGCATTAGCGAAACCGCAGATTTCGGCGATTCTGTCGATGCTGAGACGGCTATCGGTGAGCTGCTGGCGGGCGCGAAGCAACCGCTCATCAAGCAGCCAGCGGGCCGGCGATTTACCGGTCGCCTGCTGAAAACGACGCAAGAAAGTGCGCGGGCTCATATCCATTCGCTGCGCCAGCGAGGCAAGGGTATGGCTCTCAGCGAGATGCTGATGCAGATAATCAAACAGCTGGCCGAGGCGCTGGCTTTCACGCGCTGTTGCTACCGGGCGGATCACCTGCTGCGCCTGCCCGCCGTCGCGGTGCGGCGACACCACCAGCCGCCGGGCGACGATGTTCGCCGCTTCGTGACCGAAATCTTCGCGCACCAGATGCAGACAAAGGTCGATGCCCGCGGCGCTGCCGGCGGAGGTCATCAGCCGCGCATCGCCGACGTACAGCACGTCTTCCACCACTTCAATCAACGGAAAACGCTCCTGCAGCCGGGCAGTATAACGCCAATGGGTGGTGGCCTGCCGGCCGTTGAGCAATCCGGCGGCGGCGAGCACAAATACCCCGGAACAGATAGAGGCGATTCTGCAGCCGCGCGCATACGCTGCCGCCAGCGCCTGGCACAGCGCCTGAGGAACCTCGCTTTCTATGCCTCGCCAGCCGGGGACGACGATGGTGTCCGCTTCGTTAAGCAGCGCCAGCCCGCCGTCGCTGACGATACGAATACCGCCGGTGGCGCGAAGCTCGCCATCATCGACGGCGGCGACCGCGAACCGATACCAGCTATCGCCCATTTCCGGGCGCGGGAGACCAAAAATCTCGACCGCCACGCCGAACTCGAAGGTACACAGGCCGTCATAGGCCAGAACGACGACTTTTGGTGGTGACAGTGTCACATTGTTGGTTGTCAGGATTTCAGCGTTTTCTGTCATCAATGGGGGCGGTGGTCCGGGTCGGGTGGTGGTTAAAGTAGTGTTACCACAGACAAGGAGAATACGCCATGAGTGTTGTAAGCCAATTTACGCCAGCCGCCCCGGCCGATGCCGCTGCCTGGTTTGCCCATAAACTGAGTGTCGAAACCGACTGCGCCGATGTCCATCACGCTTTGCAGCACGGTGAGCAGGACTTTGTGCTGCTGCATGTGATAGGCAGTCATGATGTTTTCGCCCGTCGTCACCTGCCAGGGGCGCTGCATCTGCCGCATCGCGAGATCAATGCCGCGCGAATGGCGCAGTGGCCCGCGGAAACGCTGTTTGTTGTCTATTGCGCTGGGCCGCACTGCAACGGCGCGGATATTGCCGCCTTAAAGCTGGCGCAGCTTGGCAGACCGGTAAAAATGATGCTCGGCGGCCTGACCGGTTGGGCGGATGAGGGGTTTGCATTTAGCGTCAGCGAAGCCAGCAACATGAAATAAATTCAACAGCCATGAATTTTTCTCGTTTGCCGATGCTCCTTCTGCATGACAGTATCTGGACATATAGACATCCAGAAGTCTAAAAATTCAAATAATGAATTATCACGGCGGGCAACTACCTGCCTGCCGTTAAGGAGAGAACATGCAACGTCACCAGGCCCCGTTCCGCGCAGATATTGTCGGCAGTTTTTTACGTCCTAACGCCATTAAGCAGGCGCGCCTGCAGCTGGCGGAAGGCAATATTGATGCCGGCCATCTGCGTGAAATTGAAAATGAAGCCATCCGCCAACTGGTTCAGCAGCAGTGCGATTGCGGCCTGCACGTGGTGACCGACGGTGAGTTCCGGCGCGCGTGGTGGCACTTCGACTTCTTCGACGGTCTGGAAGGCGTTGAACGTTACGATTCAGAGAAAGGTATTCAGTTCAACGGCGTACAGACCAAAGCGCACGGCGTGCGCGTGACCGGTAAACTGGGCTTCGGCAACCATCCAATGCTGGAAGATTTCCGCTTTTTGAAAAGCGTCAGCGGCAGTGCGCAGCCGAAAATGACCATCCCCAGCCCCAGCGTGCTGCACTTCCGCGGCGGACGTAAAGATATCGATAGCACGGTATACCCGGACCTGGCTGAATACTTCGACGATCTAGCAACCACCTGGCGCGATGCGATCCGCGCTTTCTATGACGCTGGCTGCCGTTATCTGCAGCTTGATGATACCGTCTGGGCCTATTTATGTTCAGACGAACAACGCCAACAGGTACGCGAGCGCGGTGACGATCCGGACGAACTGGCGCGTACCTATGCCCGGGTACTGAATAAAGCCCTTGAAGGGAAGCCGCAGGATCTCACCGTCGGCCTGCACGTCTGTCGCGGTAACTTCCGCTCGACATGGATTTCAGAAGGCGGCTACGAGCCCGTGGCGGAAATTCTCTTCGGCGGCGTCAACATCGACGCGTTTTTCCTTGAATACGACAACGATCGTTCCGGCGATTTTGCCCCGCTGCGCTTTATTCGTCCAGGCCATCAGCAGGTGGTGCTTGGGCTGATCACCACCAAGAACGGCGAACTGGAAAATCCGGAAGGCGTGAAGGCGCGCCTGCAGGAGGCGGCGCAATATGTGCCGCTGGAACAGATTTGCCTGAGCCCGCAGTGCGGCTTTGCCTCCACAGAAGAGGGCAATTCGTTAAGCGAAGCCCAGCAGTGGGATAAAGTGCGGCTGGTCACTGGGATCGCCGCCCAGGTCTGGTAACGAGATAGCCCGCATTAAGCGGGCTTTTTCTATTTACGCAGCAGGCGCTGCAGTCGCGCCTGCCGCCACTGGCGGATCCACCCGGCAAAGACAAACAGACGTAATCCCCGCAGCAGCAATAACGCGCCCCAGATGATTGCCACCCACACTGACCAGTAGATATCCGGTTGGGTAAAACGGTTAATCACCAGCAACAAAACGCAAACCGTGATCGCCACGCTTAGCGAGCGAAAAAAACGGCTCTCCTGATGCAGGCGGCTTTTCGCTTCTTCGATACGTAAATCGAGCGATGCTTCGTGACCGACGGGAGCATCGTCGCTGAGCTCGGCCACATTTATCTCAAACACCGCCGCCAGAGCGCTCAGGGTTTCTAACCCCGGGCGATCGCCGTTTTCGATCCGCTGGATAGTGCGAACGCTGACGCCAGCCAGTTCGGCAAGTTGTTCCTGGGACCAGGCGCGCTGCAGACGTAATTGCTTTACTCGGGTACTGCCGTTCATGGTGTTAATCTCCGGATGGGAACCTGAGACCAGTGTGGTTTTTTAGCCTGCCGGGCGCCACGACGGGCACCCGACAGAGAGGTGACAGCAACCCGACAGCCGCATGACGCCTGGGTTTACGCCTGTACGGTTTGCCAGGGACGCACATTCATGCCGCGGAAAATCATCAGCCAGGCGGCAACGATCGCCAGCATTAAGATGAAGAATAGCGACCAGTGCGGCAGATGGGTAAGGATTATCCCGGTCAGCATCGGGTTGAACGCCGCGCCTAACCAGCCTAACGACTGGGCGGAAAAATAGCTGGCTTTCATACCGGGTGGGGCAATCTGATCGATCAACATATATTCGCCCGGCGCATAAATAACTTCGCCAAGGGTAAAGATAGCGGCGGAAATGCCCCACATCAGCAGATTATTACCGGAGAGGATAAAACCGCCGAGACCCAACACATAGCACAGGGTGCCGAAGGTCATCAGCGGGCGGATGTTTCGCGCCGAAAGCCGTCGCCCGACGGCGTATTGCAACGCGACCACCACCGCGGCGTTGACCGGCAGCACTACCGCGACCACTTTTTCCGCGAAGTCGCTGGTGCCTGCGGCGAGTACATACTGCGAAATACAGGAGGCAAATGAGCCGCCGACAAACGATGCCAGTAAACCGGAAAAAGTAAACCACAGCAAGGCGCGATCGCGCAAAAGCACCGACGGCGTCCACTGCGGCGCGGTACCTTCCACGCTAACGGCAGAGGTACGTTCGACGAAGAGCTGTATAAACACCAGCGGGAAGGCGGCACACAGCGCGGCCAGCCAGAAAGGCAGGTTAATGCTCTGCATCACCAGTAGGGTGCCAATTGGCGGCCCAACGGTCCAGCCGATATTGAGGAAGGTATAGTTGAGCGAAAAGATGCGCGCCTTTTTCTCCGGCGTCAGCACATCGGCAAACCAGGCTTTCAGCACGGTAGAAAAAACCGAATAAGCGCAGTTGATCAATGAGAAAAAGAATACCACCAGCGCCACGCTATTGACCGCGGGGATGGCGATAAAGCCAGCGATAAACGCCACGATGGCGATCAGCATATAGCGTTTTTTGTCGAACTTATCGGCAAGAATACCGAAGCCCATGCTGAAGATAACGCCGACGACCAGCGCGACGGAGAGCGCATAGCCGATGACGTCGACTTCCAGCTGAAAACGGCGGGTGAGATAAATCGTCATAAAAGGAAGCGTTGCGCCGCGGCCGATGGTTAACAGCAACGACGACGCCAGTAGCGCTACCGTTGAGCGCCTGATGGTGGTTGTCATTTTTTCCTTGCCCGATGTTGTGTTTTATTTTTGTTGTGCCCGATCACAAATAGCATGCTAACTGAGCCTTGTATAGCGGGCTCTATGTCGGAAAGTGCCTTCAGCACCTGCTAAAAATAATGATCTGTTCGAGCGGCGGGAATTTGGTTACTTTGACCTTGGTCATCGTTGACCAGAAAGACAGAGGCATCGTATGACGCGCAGAGATGGACTGCTGGCAATGCTGGTAGTGGTGGTGTGGGGGCTTAATTTTGTGGTGATTAAGCTCGGGTTGCACAATATGCCGCCGCTGATGCTGGCGGGGTTACGTTTTTTACTGGTGGCGTTTCCGGCGCTACTGTTCGTTGCGCGGCCCAAAATACCGCTGCGCCTGCTGCTGGGCTACGGCCTGACCATCAGTTTCGGCCAGTTCGCCTTTTTATTCTGCGCGATTAACCTCGGTATGCCAGCCGGTTTGGCATCTCTGGTACTGCAGGCTCAGGCCTTTTTCACTATCGTGCTGGGCGCTTTTGTCTTTGGCGAGCGGTTACAGGGAAAGCAGGTCGCCGGTATCGCGCTGGCTATTTTTGGCGTATTGGTACTGGTTGAGGCCAGCCTCGGCGGCCAGCACGTGCCGCTGGTCGGCTTTATGCTGACTCTGGCGGCGGCGTTCAGCTGGGCCTGCGGCAACATTTTCAACAAGAAAATTATGTCTCATCAACATAAGCCGCCGATTATGTCGCTGGTGGTGTGGAGCGCGTTGATTCCGGTGTTACCGTTCATGCTGGCGTCTGGCATTATTGATGGCCCGCAGGCGATGGCGGCAAGCCTGGTTAATATCGACGCCACGACCGTGCTGTCGCTGATGTATCTGGCGTTTGTCGCCACCATCGTTGGTTACGGTATCTGGGGGGCGCTGCTCGGGCGTTATGAAACCTGGCGGGTGGCGCCGCTGTCGCTGTTGGTGCCGGTAGTCGGGATGGCGAGCGCGGCTCTGCTGCTTGGCGAACGGCTCAATGGCCTACAGCTGTTGGGGGCGGCGCTGATTATGGGCGGGCTCTATATTAACGTGTTCGGTCTGCGGCTTGCGCGCCGCGGCGCAGCGCGGTAATGACCGTCCCGACGAAGCCGGGATAAAAAAGCCCCGCTTCAGCGGGGCTTGAGTCATTGCGGAATGGGCGGGCGTTAGTTGTAATACGGTACGCCCAGCTCATCCGATTTATCATTGCCGGCAGCCATGTGATTAAAATCAAACGGCGAGTCGTTATGTTCGGAAGGGATAATCATCGCGTCCCGGTTATTGTGGCGAACCGGAGTGGTGGTTTGCTCCGCATAACTCTGGCTTGCAGCCAGCGCCATTAGCACGATGGCGGCGGTAGCGAATAATTTCATGATTTCCTCAGTACGTCTTTATGCAGGCGATTAACAACAATAATTATTTAGCGGCATCAGGTAGCGGGATTCACCCGGAACGTTGGTGATGCGATATTTATGCGGCGGCACATCGAAATAGTTTTTAAACGTCCGCGTCAGCGTCTGCTGCGATTCAAAACCGTAGCGCTCGGCCAGATACAAAATCGGCTCATTGCTCTGCTTGAGTTTTTGCGCGATTTCCGTCAGCTTGCGGCTGCGGATGTACTGGCCCAGCGAGTGGCCGGTCTCTTTCTTAAACATTCTTTGCAGGTGCCATTTGGAGTAACCTGAGCGCTCCGAAACTTTCTCCAGCGATAATGGAGATTCCAGGTTCTCTTCGATCCACGACAAAATACTATGGATAGTGATGGCGTCGTTATTGCGTCTGGACATCATCTTACCTCTTCTTATTACGGCAGGACTTTCTTGAGCAGTTGCTCAAGCATGACCACTTCGTCTGCCGTTAGATTTTTTGTTAGTTCCTGGTGCAATTTTTGACCCACAACCTGATGACAGTGCTCACAAAGGGCTGCGCCTTCTGGTGTCAGTTGCACCAGAACGCCGCGCTTGTCATTTGGGTTGGGCAACCGTTCTATCCAGCCTTTGCAGACTAGCCTGTCGAGCATGCGCGTCATTGCGCCTGGATCGACCGACAGGACGGTCTTCAGCTCAACGGGTGTTGTACATACTTCACAGCGAATGGAACAGAGCACCCGGAACTGGGTGGCGGTGATATCCATGGGTGAAAGATAGTCGTTGAGCAGTCGATCTTTTTTCTGGTTAACCATCTGGATCAATCGGCCAAGAGGGATCATCTCGTTGAACAGATTGTTAGTGTTTTCCATGATAGTTGCCCAGGCAATTATTTAGTTGCGATGGATATTATTGCCGCGGCAATCATAAGTCAACATTATGAATTCGCCGATGCCACGATTTGCTAAAGATTGATAATTTGACGGCTGTCACTTTTTCTCATTTTACTAACGCTTGTTATTTTTTATCGACGTGATTTTTTTCGTGGATGTGGCATCTGAGTCGCTGCTGTCGATATACTCACGGGGTGAAACTGTACTGAAAAAATAATACTTAACGGGATGTTGACTCACTATGCTGGAACTCTTTAAAGCAATAGGGATCGGTCTGGCGGTGATTTTACCGTTGGCGAACCCGCTCACCACCGTGGCATTGTTCCTTGGTCTGGCGGGCAATATGAACAACGCTGAGCGTAATCGACAGTCGCTGATGGCATCGGTGTATGTCTTTGCGATCCTGATGGTGGCGTGGTACGCCGGTCAGGTGGTGATGAATACCTTTGGTATTTCCATTCCCGGTCTGCGTATCGCCGGCGGTCTGATTGTGGCTTTTATTGGTTTTCGGATGCTGTTTCCGCAGCAGAAAGCCCACGATTCGATGGAAGCGAAGATCAAATCGGAAGAACTGCAGGATGAACCCACGGCGAATATCGCCTTCGTGCCGTTGGCGATGCCCAGCACCGCCGGGCCGGGCACCATCGCGATGATTATCAGCTCCGCCTCGACGGTAAAACACGGCGTCGATTTCCCGGAATGGGTCGTGCTGGCCGCGCCGCCGATTATTTTTGCGCTGGTGGGGATCATTCTGTGGGGCTGCCTGCGTAGCTCAGGGGCGATCATGCGGCTGGTGGGGAAAGGCGGTATCGAGGCGATTTCGCGCCTGATGGGTTTCCTGCTGGTCTGTATGGGCGTGCAGTTCATTATTAACGGCGTGCTGGAAATTATCACCAACTACCACGCCTAAGGGCCAATACGATTCACGCGCCCGGCAGTAAGCGGCCGGGCTTCGCTGCTCGCTAATGGGAGTGGTGCGGCTGCTGCTCATCGCCCGGCGAAGGCCAGCGGCGAAAAATCATCACCGACCACACCAGCGCCACCAGCGCCGGTACGGCGCCAACGTAGCCTATCGCCGACATCGACAGTTGCGTACTCACCTGGCTGCCGACCAGCGCGCCGGCGCCAATACCAATATTGAAAATACCCGAAAACAGCGACATCGCCACATCGGTAGCATCCGAAGCCAGCGCCAGCACTTTCACCTGCATGCCGAGGCCGATGACCATAATCGCGATCCCCCAGAACACGCTGAGCAGCATGAGCTGGTTGGCGTTCCTTGAGGCAGGTAGCAGCAACAGCAGGCATACCAGCAGCAGGCCGATAGCGGTGGTAATTAGCGCGGAAGCATGCTGGTTTCCCAGCTTGCCGAAGACAATACTACCAATAATACCCGCGCCGCCGAGCACCAACAGCAGCAGAGTGGCGAAATTAGCGCTCAACCCTGCGACGTTCTGCACGAAGGGTTCAATATAGCTGTATGCCGTGTAGTGGGCGGTCACCACGATAACCGTCAGCAGATAAATACCGAGCAGCGCCGGACGGCGGAACAGCACCGGCAGGCTCTTGAGCGAACCGGAATGTTCGCTTGGCAGCGCCGGCAATAGTTTCGCCAGGCAGACCAGCGTCGCTAAAGCGCCAAGACCAATGGCCAGGAAGGTTGTGCGCCAGCCAAAATATTGTCCGACGATACGGCCAATAGGAATGCCGAACACCATGGCCAGCGCGGTACCGGTGGCGATAAGGCTAAGCGCCTGGGCGCGCTTGCCGGGAGGGGCCATACGGATAGCCAGCGCGGAGGTGATCGACCAGAACACCGCGTGGGCGAAGGCGATGCCAATGCGGCTCACCACCAGCACCGTGAAGTTCCACGCGAAAAATGACAATACGTGGCTGGCGATAAATAACACGAACAGGCCAATGAGCAGGCGACGGCGCTCCATCTTGCTGGTCAGCAGCATGAACGGCAGCGACATCAATGCCACTACCCAGGCATAAATGGTCAACATGATCCCGACCTGGGCCGTTTCCATACCGAAGCTGTCGGCAATATCAGACAGCAGGCCGACCGGGGCAAATTCAGTGGTATTAAAGATAAAGGCGGCAATTGCCAGCGTGACGACCCGCAGCCACGCGACTTTGCGTGAGACCGTATTTGTAAGCATAAATTCCGGGCTGGTAGTAATGAAAAGGAGAGATGACCGATCTTAAAACGAATGCTGCCGAAAATACAATCACTTTGTGATCTGTATCTCATTTTTTGCTGACGCCTGTGGCAGCTAACAACTTAATTTTTCGGCTAATAGTGTGCGGGCATGGTTTATGTGTCATGTTGATAGCCGATAAAAAAGGGGAGCACGATGAAAGAAATCAGTTTTTACCTGGTCGATGCCTTCAGCGATCGCAATTTTGGCGGCAACGCGGCGGCAGTATGCCCGCTCAGCGAATGGCTGCCTGATGAAACGCTCTTAAAAATGGCGCAGCAGCATAATCAATCCGAAACGGCGTTTTTTGTCCGCACCGACGCTGGCTATGAGCTGCGCTGGTTCACGACGCTTGATGAGATTAACCTCTGCGGCCACGCCACGCTCGCGGCATCGCACGTGATTTTTGAATATCTCGACCACCCCTCGGCAACTATCGTATTTAGCACCCGTTTTGTCGGTGAACTACGGGTAACGCGCAGCGGCGACTGGCTGACGCTGGATTTCCCCGCCTGGCAAACCACGCCGGTGCATGACGTACCGCCGGCGCTGTTCGCCGGGTTGGGCATCGATGACGCGCTGGAGGTGCGGGAAGGGCGTGATTATCTGGTGGTTCTGCGCGACCGGGCGCAGGTTGAAGCGGTGCGCCCGAATATGGCGCTGCTGGAGAGGCTGGATAAGATGATTTGCATTAGCGCGGCCGACGAAGAGTACGATTTTGTCAGCCGCTTTTTCTGCCCCGGTGAATCGGTACCGGAAGATCCGGTAACCGGGTCAACCCACAGTATGCTGATCCCCTACTGGGGAGCGAAGCTCAATAAAACCGACCTGCTGGCGCGGCAGGTGTCGGCGCGCAGCGGCGAGCTGCGCTGCCAATGGCGCGATGACCGCGTACTGATTAGCGGCCAGGCGACCACCTATCTGCGCGGCACGGTCTATTTGCGCGAAGGTTAATGATAGTTTCCCCCGGCTGGCGCGACGTTTAGCCGGGTACTCCTAACCAAGCGAGGCGCCGCCACACATCACCAGCTCTTGTCCGGTCATGGCCGCGGCTCCTTCGCTAAGTAGCCAGCTCACCAGCGACGCCACCTCCTGTGGCTTAATCAATCTACCGAGCGGCGGCGCCTTCGGCGGCGAACTCTCGCGTCCTGGCTGGCGCAGCATTGGCGTATCGGTGGCGCCGGGGGCGATAACGTTAACGGTAATGCCCGCAGCGGCAAGTTCCGCCGCCCAGCTTCTCGCCAGCGCCACCAGTGCCGCTTTGCTTGCCGTATACTGAGAACGGCCTGCCGCTCCGCGCGAAGTCCGGCTACCCAAAAGGATAATCCGACCGCCGCTCCCCATAACCGGCGCAAAGCGGTTGGCTAAGGTCTGCGCCGCATCTACATGTAGACGCCACAACGTCTCGCCATGCTGCGCGTCAAGTTCTCCTAGCGGCGCCGCCGCCATCAAACCGGCGGCATGGATAATCGCCTGCGGCGGTGGTACCGACGACAGAGCATCAACCAGCGCGCGGCGGTCGCTCACATCGACCGCCAGATGGGTGAAGCCTTCATGGATGAACGTCGGCGCGGAGCGGCTCAGACCGAGCACCTGCCAGTCCTCCGCCAGCAGTTGACCGACAATCGCGGCGCCGATCCCCGAGCTCGCGCCCGTCACCAGTGCCTGCTTCATGGCGCCTCCAGCATGCTGCGCGGTACTTTAAACACCGCTTTCCTCACCGGGGCGGGTGACGTAACGGCGCACAGTGCCTGGTGCGGTTCGCCGGGGAGAAAGACCGCGAAGTCCCCGGCGCACAGATGCAGCGTGACGCTTTGCGGCGTCTGCTTGCTGATAAAGAGATCCGGCTTGCGTTCTTCATCATCAGGTTGGCCTGTGTACACCATACCGGCATGCAGCGTCTCCTCGCCGGCTAAAATGACCTGAATATCGGCCCATTGGTGGTGATATTCGGTATGTCTCTGTCCTGCCGCCTGGGTTTGCGCGGTGCCGATGGTGCAGTACCATCCGCCATCTGCAGGTTGGAAGCGGCCATCTTCGCGGGCTGTCAGGGCGGCAAGAGAACATTCAGTGCGGCTGAGTATCTGCCGCAACGCCAGCGGCAACCCCGCCTGAGGCAGGGCATTCAGATTACCGATGATCATACGCCTTCTCCTTTAACCCATTGCGGCGAGACGCGGACATACTTAATGGCCTGCCGGTACCAGGTATAGGCAATGTGTAAATTACCGTCTTCACCCTGTTTAATACTGGGATAGGAGAATTCACGGTTTAGTTTTTGCTCTGAATTGTTGGTCATACAGTAGCCGTCGCCCTCATCAAGGTTGCGCATCCACGGCCAGCTTTTGCCGCCATCGGCGGAGATAGCCACGGTCATTGGTGCGCGCGGCGCGCCCCAGAAGGCGGTTTTCCCGGTGCATTCAGGCTCTTTCCGGCCGTCGTCGTCTTCTATCTCATCGTATAGCGATGCCCGACGCTCGCTGGCGCCTGCTGCGCTCATGTTATTGAAGACCAGCGCCAGATCGCCGTTACTCAACGTGGTCGCCTGAATGGACGAGTTATTGTTTGGCAGCGTGGTGGGGATCGGCGCTGACCAGCTTTCGCCATAATCTGTCGATTGGCTGTACCAGATATGATCGGCCCAGCGGCTGCGGAAGAAGGCGGCCAGCGAGCCATCGGCCAGCGGGGTGATATTCATATGCACGCAGCCGAGGCTTTGCGGTACCGCCACGTCGCGCCAGCTTTTGCCGCCATCGGCTGAGATTTTTACCGCGCTGATATCGTCGTTACCGACCCATTTTTCCCCTGGACGGCTACGACAATAGAAAACCGGCAGCAACCAGTTGCCGTTGGGCATTACGGTTATGGGTTGCCGGATAAAGGTGCCGGGTTCATCGAGTAGGGTGGCAATCGCTCCCCAGTGCTTTCCTCCATCGTGCGACTGGCGATAACGCACAATAGCGGTGTCCTGATTGCCGGCGTGCTGCGCGGTCCATAACAGCCACAGCACGCCATCAGGAGCCTGGAACAGCACCGGATTTTGTTCTGAACGTTCCGGGTCGTCGGATAACTTTATCGCGTCGCTCCACGTTGTGGCGCCCGGCGCTAAACGCGATCCCCAGACTGAAATATCCGCTTTCCCTTCCTGCGAACCGCCGAACCACACGCACATCAGCGTGCCATCGGGCAGCGGCAGAAGATTGGCGGCATGGTTTTGCGGGCAGCCGGAGGGCAGCATTGCCGCGGCGAGCTTAGGATCCTGCTGGTGTTGGCGAATCACGCCGTCAAAAGTTGGGGTGGTGGTCATTTTTACACTCCACGTTGTTCAATGGGGGCCGGGGATGATTGTTGCGCTTTATTGGGGATTAGGCGGTCGATCACCATAATCAGGGCCGGGGTGATCAGCGCGATGTACATGTTATTGATGCCGAACGGATCGCCGAGCAAATACCACGCCGAAGTCACCACGCAGGCGCCGATGAGGCCAGCGTTCGCGCCGCGGGCGCTCTTAAAGAACGGCGCATAGAAGGCGATGACCGCGACCACGGTGATAGAGAGTCTGATGGCGCGGGTAAAGAAGGAGAGCTTCAGCACTTCCGGTACCAGCAGCACAAAAATAAGCGGCAGAAAACCGATGATCAGCGAGGCCCAGCGGGTGGCCTTAAACTCCTGCTCCGGCGTTGGGTTGCGCCACGGCACGTAAAAATCTTTTACCACCAGAGAGGCAATCGCCAGGGCAACGGTGCTGACGCTAACGAAAATAGAAGCCACAAGTGACGTTGTCACTAATCCGGCAAGCCACGGGTTCATATCCTGCAGGAACACCGGTAGAGCGTACAGGCTGTTGATTTCCGGGTGCAGAAACTTCGCCGCCACGCCGATAATGGCGATCGCGAAGGCGATAGGCAGGCAGAAGAAAAAGGCAATCCAGGTAGAGCGTTTCGCCGATTTTACGTTTTTGGTCGAACTGATCGCCTGAATGACAAACTGGGTACAGAAGATGGAGCCGATGGTGCCGATAAGCCAGGCGCAGATGGTGCCGGCGCCAAAATTACCATCCCAGGTCCAGTAGTAATCCGGCATCTTCTCAATCATCGGCGTGAAACCGCCGGTTTTTGCCAGCGCGAAACCCATAATAATGAGTAGACCGGCATATTTTAATGCGCTGTGCAGCATGGTGACCCAGGCTACGCCTTTCATACCGCCGAAGGCAAAATAGAAAGTACTTACAATGGCGGTAATAAACGCCGCGAGGGGTAAATTGATCTTTAATACCGTGGAAATTGCCGCCGCGCCGCTGACGTAGTTACCGACGTTCACCAGCAACAGGGCGTAAATCATAATGATGGAAATAATATTCTTGGTACTGGTGCCGTATCGCTCGGCAATCGCCCCGGAAATAGTAATTTTACCAGTATTATAAATCCTCTTGACCAGTATCAGGCCAAACAGTGGAAAGCCAATGGCGGCGCCCAGCACCGACCAGGAAGCGGCAATCCCGCTCTCGAATGCGGCCTGTGCGGTACCGATAGTCGACTTGGCGCCGATATATTCGGACATCAGCAGGATACCGACGATAAAGGCCGGCATCGCGCGCGAGCCCTCCATAAAATCCCCGGAATTTTTACTTCTGATACGGAACGTCAGCCAGGTGGTAAATAAGATATAGGCGATGACAATGCCGACAATAATAAAGGTATCTTCAGTGGTAAAATGATTCATCTTAGCCTCTCTTTGGGCGTACGAATCCTGGGTACACAGGTACCCGGTCTATTTTGTTGAAGAAGCGCAGCGCTTAATTAAGATACTGCGCGATGATCCCGCGTATTTGCTGCAGTTGAGATGCGCTAAACTGCACCGCGTAGCGGCTATCGCCGACTTCATGGCCCATCAGCTGCAAGGCTTTTTTCACCGCGGCAGGGGAAAAGGCGACTTTATAGAGATCGGTACGCAGGCCGGTGACGTTTTCCTGCGCCAGCCTTGAGGCCGCAATATCGCCAGCCTGGAAGGTTGACCAAATCGCGTTAATCTCCCGTGGCGCCACGTTAGCCAGCCCGGAAATGCACGCTGTACAACCATCCACGAAACCCTGATGAATCAGCGAATCCGGCCCGTTCAGGACATTAAAACCGTCGATGTCGCGCACCGCATCAAGAAAGCCCTTCAGGCTGTCATAGCTACCCGCGCTATCTTTTATGCCAATAATGTTGCCATGCGCAGCCAGCCGACGAGCGGTTTGCGGTTCAATGGTGTTCCCGGTACGCGCCGGGATGTTATAGAGAAATACCGGTACGCTGAGCGCATCGGCGATCGCCATGTAGTGGCTTACCAGCTCATCTTGTTTAAGCGGCACGAACCACGGGGTGATGACGGACACCGCGTCGACGCCTGATCTTGCTATCTGCTGGCCAAGACGAATGGTTTCCCGCGTCGACACTTCGCCAATATGGGCCACCACCGGCGCGCGTCCGGAAACCGCCTCGACGCAGGTTTCGGCAACCGCAATTTTTTCCGCCTCATTAAGGACGAAAAACTCACCGTTGGTTCCGCCGCAAAAAATGCCGTTACCGGCGGCCAGCTGTCGCTCTACCTGCTGGCGTAGCGCCGTCAGGTTCAGTTCACCGCTAGCGGTAAAGGGGGTAACAATGGCGGTTAACACGCCGCGAATGGAATGATGCATTTATCTCTCTTCTCCCTGATGACATGACTGTGGAAACAGCGTCTGGTAAATCGCCTGGACTTGAGCCTGGCTTACGCTGCATGGGGCATTGTTCATTAATCGTTTTACTTCCAGCGCCGCGGCGCTTAGCGTTTCAATACTCTCTGGTGGTACGCCCAGCGCGGCGAGGTTGTCCGGCAGCGCCAGCCGTTTCACCAGCTGTGCCAGCCAGCGGACCAGCGCATGAGATTTCTGTTCGTTATTCAAGGTCAGATCGGCGTCCGGGATTAGATCCCAGACCCGGACGAATTTATCCACCGCGTACGGGCGCACGACCTGCATACAGGGGGCCAGCAGAATGGCGTTCGCGACGCCGTGCGGCAGATGCCAGGTGCCGCCAAGCGGGTAGGAGAGCGCGTGCACCAGATGCGTGCCGGCATGATTGATAGCCACGCCGCCATAGTACGAGGCCCACAGCATCTCCAGTTTCGCCGTGAGATCCTGCGGGTCGGTCACGGAACGCTCAATATTCCGTACCAGCTTATACAGGCCGATTAAGGCGGCGTTATCGCTTACCGGGTTCGCGACGGTTGAAGTAAAGCACTCCAGAAGATGACACAGCGCATCGATGCCGGTGGAGGCGGCAATGGCCGCAGGCATGCTGGTGGTCAGTTCCGGCAACAGGGCCACGAAATCCGGCAGCAGTACCGGGGAGATAATCCCCACTTTGGTATTACGTTCGGGAATAGCCAGGATGGCGTTTGGCGTCGCTTCCGAGCCGGTGCCGGCGGTGGCGGGTATCAGCAGCGATGCCAGACGCAGGCGCGGTTTCTCGCCGTCGATCAGCGCGTTCAGCGCAGGGGATGCGGGATGAAGTAGTACCGAGAGCAGCTTAGCCACGTCGAGAACGCTGCCGCCGCCGATACCGACGACCATCTCCGGCTGCGCTCCCGCGAGTTGGGCAACAATCTGCGCCACATCATGTTGGCTGGGCTCTGCCGGGACGGAATCCACGATCCTCACATCAACGGTATTCCCGCCCAGCAGATGTTGGATCCGTTTGGTCGCTTCGAGCTTACCGACGTTCGCATCGGTGACCAGCAAAATGCTTTTTTTACCTGCCAGCACTGGCTTCAGGGCTGAGATGGCGCCCGCGCCGCTGATAATCGTGCTGTTAATCGTCGCCACGTCTTACTCCTCTTTTGTAATGATTAAATTCAATCAATCCACTTAGTGTTAACTCATTTCGATGAGCAAAAGTTATAATTTATACGGAGGTTTAATAACTTGAGCTTGCTCACATTTAATCAAATATGATTGAATATAATCATTAACGATTCGGATAAGCGATGAAGGAAAGAGAATGAGCTGCGGCGATAATCCTGTTCTGGTGCTGGCAGATGACTTTACCGGGGCCAATGATGCCGGTGTCAGTCTGGCGGAAGCGGGTTTAGCGGTTGAGGTGGCGTTTAACGCCGGTCATCAGCCGACCACCCGGGCGTTGGTTCTCAATAGCGATAGTCGGGCGCTTTCCGCGGCGCAGGCAGCAGAGAAAGTAAACGCGATACTCCGTGATGCGGAAAATTTCGCCGCCGTCTGGCAGGTGAAGAAAATCGACTCCACCCTGCGCGGCAATCCCGGCGCGGAACTGGAGGCAATGATGCGTGCGCGGAGCTGTTCTGTCGCAGTTGTCGCGCCGGCCTTTCCGGCGGCAGGGCGCATAACCCGCGGCGGACGATGTTATGTCCACGGTGTGGCGCTCGATAAAACCGAATTCGCCAGCGATCCCAAAACGCCGGTCAGTAGCGCCGATATTGGGCAATTGCTCGCCATGCAGAGCCGCCTGCCGTGCCGTTCGCTGGATGTGCAGCAACTGGCAGCCGCCCTCGCGGAAGAGAGCGACCAACCGCGTGTGTTGATTATTGATGCTGAAGAAGACGCGCAACTGGATGAGGTTATCGCCGCGGTAGCCAGCCGCGCGCGGCAAACGCTGCTGGTGGGATCTGCGGGGATCTGCGAGGCGCTGGCGCGCTACCTGCGCCGGGCCACGACCGGACCGTTGCTGGCGGTGGTCGGTTCCATGAGCGAAATAGCGCAGGCTCAGGTCGCCGCTTTGGCCGGCCATCCGCGAGTCGCGCGGATCGGGATTGATGCCGTCCGCGCCTTTAACGGCGACGCCCTGGCCGATGCCCGGCGAATCGCCGCGGCGCTGGCGGCAAATCATCATTGCGTGGTCACCACCTGCGCGGACAGCGCTGTCCGGCACGGCATTGAGGCGCTGTGCCGTGAACGCGGCTTGAGCCGCGCTGCGCTGGGAGAACGGATCTGCGCTTATCTCGCGCAGGTCACTCAACTTGCCGTTGAGCTCCATGCGCCCGGGGCGCTCTATCTGTCCGGTGGCGATGTCGCGATCGCCGTCGCTCAGGCGCTCGGCGCGCAGGGGTTTCATATAACCGGCCGGGTGGCGCAATGCGTGCCGTACGGCCATTTTCTCGGAAGTCGCTGGCCGCGTCCGGTGATGACCAAAGCAGGGGGATTCGGTACGGAGACCACGCTGCGGGATGTCGTGAATTTTATTGAGGAGAAACTGAGTGTCTAACATGATTGCGGTAACGATGGGCGACCCGGCGGGCATTGGTCCGGAAATTATTATTAAATCGCTGAGCGAAGGCGAACTGAGCGGCGCGCCGGTGGTGGTGGTGGGCTGCGCGCAGACGCTGCGGCGAATCCTGGCGCTGAACATTACCCCGCGCGCGGAGTTGCGGATTATTGAACACCCGAGAGAAGCGCAGTTTTCACCCGCGACGATTAACGTGATTGATGAACCGTTAAGCGACCCTCAGGCCCTGCGGCCCGGTGAAGTTCAGGCCCAGGCCGGGGATTTGGCGTATCGCTGCATCAAGCGCGCCACCGCGCTGGCGCTGGTGGGCGAAGTTAAAGCTATCGCCACCGCGCCGTTAAATAAGGAAGCGCTACATTTGGCCGGGCACCATTTCCCGGGACACACCGAACTGCTGGCCCACCTGACCCAGACTAAAGATTATGCCATGGTGCTGTACACCGATAAGCTTAAGGTGATCCACGTCACCACCCATATCGCGCTGCGACGTTTCCTCGATACCCTAAGCCAGTCACGGGTAGAGACGGTTATCCGCGTCGCCGATGATTTTTTACGCCGCGTGGGTTACCAGCAGCCGCGTATCGCGGTCGCTGGGGTGAATCCCCATGCCGGTGAAAACGGTCTGTTTGGCGATGAGGAAATTCGTATCGTCGCCCCGGCCGTCGCGGCGATGAAGGCACAGGGCGTTCATGTCTTCGGACCGTGCCCGCCGGACACCGTTTTTATGCAGTGCCATGAAGGCATGTACGATATGGTGGTGGCGATGTATCACGATCAGGGGCATATTCCGCTCAAGCTGCTCGGGTTCTATGATGGGGTGAATATCACCGCCGGGCTGCCGTTTATCCGCACCTCCGCGGACCACGGCACCGCTTTTGATATTGCCTGGACAGGTAAAGCGAAGTCTGAGAGCATGGCAACCTCCATTGAGCTCGCCATGCAAATCGCACAGGAATAACATGAAGGGATATAATCGGTTAGAGCAGATTATGGACTTCCTGAAAAGCCATAATCTGGTAACGGTCGACCAACTGGTTGCGGTAACCAACGCCTCGCCGGCGACCATTCGTCGCGATCTGATTAAACTCGATCAGGAAGGGGTAATTAGCCGTACCCACGGCGGCGTGACGCTCAACCGATTTATTCCCACACAGCCGACGACGCTGGAAAAAGCGCAGCGTAGTCCGCAGGAGAAGTACGCCATCGCGAAAGCGGCGGCGTCGCTTATCAAGGCCGGCGATGCCATTGTGCTGGACGCCGGTACCACCATGATTGAACTGGCGCGACAGATTACGCATCTGCCGCTGCGGGTCATCACCAGCGATCTGCATATCGCGCTGTTTCTGGCCGAATTCAAACAGATTGAAGTGACGATTATCGGCGGGCGCATTGATGACAGCAGCCAGTCGTGTATTGGCGAACATGGGCGACGCCTGCTGCAGAATGTGTGGCCGGATCTGGCGTTCGTCAGCTGTAACGGTTGGGATTTGCAAAAGGGCATTACCGCGCCGACGGAAGAGAAGGCGGCGCTGAAACGCGATCTGATTGCCAACGCCAGGCGGCGGATCCTGCTGGCCGACAGTTCGAAATACGGCGCCTGGTCACTGTTCAATATCGCGCACCTCGACTCGCTCACGGACATTATCACCGACGCGCATTTGCCGACGGAAACCCGCGAGGCGCTCCAGGAGCTCTCGCCGCGGCTGATTATCGCCGATTAACGTCCGCCATCATGTCGCGGTTGCCGCCTGACGATCCTCGTTCAGCAATTCAATAAATGCCTCCAGCTGGCGCGTTTTCGCGCCGCGCCGCCATACAAGCCAGGTCGTCAGCCAGCGCCACTCTTCGGCGAGCGGCCAGGCGGAAACCTGCTGATGGCCGGGCATACTCTCCAGCATACTGCGCGGGATCAGCGCCAGCCCGGCGCCGGCGATTACGCAGGCTAGCATACCGTGGTAGGACTCCATCTCATGGATCCTTCCGGGCGTCGCGCGGTCGGCGTGAAACCAGCTCTCAAAATGGCGGCGGTAAGAACAGTTGGCGCGAAATGCGTAAACGTTCGCGCCGTTAACCTCGCTGGCGCGGGTTACCGGCGCATGGCCATAGGGGGCGACGATCATCATCTCTTCCGGGAACACCGGCAGCCCCTCCAGACCGGGGTGAACCAGCGGGCCGTCAACGAACGCCGCGCTCAGCGCGCCTTCCAGCACGCCGTCAATCATGGTGCCGGACGGGCCGGTGGATAACGCCAGGTGGATCTTCGGGTAGCGCTGGTTGAAAAGGGCTAACGTGGTTGGGATGCGCACCGCAGCGGTGCTTTCCAATGATCCGAGGGAAAACAGCCCTTGCGGCTCATCGCCGGCGACCACCATCCGCGCTTCGTCGACTAACGCCAGGATATGCTGGCTGTAGCGTAAAAAACTGTGCCCGGCCGGCGACAGACGCAGCCGCTGGTTCTCGCGAATAAATAGCTCGACGCCGAGGTCGGCCTCCAGTTGGCGAATGCGGGTGGTCAGATTCGACGGGACGCGGTGCACCTTCTGCGCGGCCTGGGTAATACTGCCGGTGCTGGCGACGGCGTTAAACATCTCAAGCTGGGTTAAGTCCATACTGTTCTTCTTTTGTGAATACGTTGCTTAATATTATTCATTTTCAATGAAAGGAAGGGTAGGCCACACTATCCATACTTCGCAATCCCTACAGAGAGAATAACCATGAATTTATCTGCCACCCATGCGGTTTCCGTTAACCCGACCACTGGTGAAGTCGTGTCGTCTCTGCCGTGGTCAACCGAACAACAAGTGGATTCAGCCATTGCTCTGGCACAACAGGCTTTTCGCCAGTGGCGCCACGTAGCGGTCGCCGACCGCGCCGCCGCGCTGCGTAAAGTCGGTAGCGTAATGCGCGCCCGTGGCGAAGAGCTGGCGCAAATGATCAGCCTTGAAATGGGTAAGCCTATCGCCCAGGCGCGTGGTGAAGTGAGCAAATCGGCCAATCTCTGCGACTGGTATGCCGAACATGGCCCGGCGATGCTGGCGACCGAAGCCACCCAGGTAGAAGATAATAAGGCGGTGATTGAATATCGTCCGCTGGGGCCGATTCTGGCGGTGATGCCGTGGAACTTCCCGGTCTGGCAGGTTCTGCGCGGCGCGGTACCGATTCTGCTGGCAGGGAATAGCTATCTGCTGAAGCATGCGCCAAATGTGATGGGCAGCGCGCAGCTGCTGGGCGAACTGTTTGCCGAAGCGGGACTGCCGGCTGGCGTTTTTGGCTGGATCAACGCCACGAACGAGGGCGTCTCGCAAATTATCAATGACGACCGTATCGCGGCGGTCACGGTGACCGGTAGCGTACGCGCCGGGCGGGCAATCGGCGCTCAGGCCGGCGCAGCGTTGAAAAAATGCGTGCTGGAGCTTGGTGGTTCCGATCCCTTTATCGTGCTCAACGATGCCGATCTGGACGAAGCGGTAAAAGCCGCCGTCATCGGCCGTTATCAGAATAGCGGACAGGTTTGCGCGGCGTCGAAACGCTTTATTGTGGAAGCGGGTATTGCCGACGCTTTTAGCAAAAAATTCGTGGCCGCGGTGGCGGCGTTGAAAATGGGCGACCCGCGCGACGAGCAAAATTATATCGGTCCGATGGCGCGTTTCGATCTGCGCGATGAACTGCATCAACAGGTGGAAGCCACGCTGAAAGAAGGGGCAACGCTGCTGCTTGGCGGCGAGAAAATCGCCGGCGCCGGTAACTATTACGCGCCAACGGTGCTGGCCAACGTTACCCCCGAGATGACCGGTTTTCGTCAGGAGCTTTTCGGACCGGTGGCTACCATCAGCGAAGCCCGCGACGCGGCGCATGCGCTTGAACTGGCTAACGATAGCGAGTTTGGCCTTTCCGCAACCGTATTTACGTCAAGCAGCGCGGAAGCGGAACGTTTTTCTCGTGGTCTGGAGTGTGGCGGGGTATTTATCAATGGCTATAGTGCCAGCGATGCCCGCGTGGCTTTCGGCGGCGTGAAGAAAAGCGGCTTTGGTCGGGAACTGTCGCATTTTGGCTTGCATGAGTTCTGCAATATTCAAACCGTATGGAAAGACCGTCGCTAATCGACGTTAGCGCCTGACGTCCGTCGTCGCGCTCTGCTATACTCGCCACCCGAATTTCGATGGTGGGCAAGGAGCCGAGTGTGGCGACGGTTATTAATAATGCAATGCTGGATGCCGTTCTGGCAGAAATCAGGCCGCTGATTGGGCGCGGCAAGGTAGCGGACTACATTCCAGCCCTGGCGCGCGTTAGCGGCAATAAACTTGGCGTCGCTATCTGTACGGTCGACGGCCAGCACTATAGCGCCGGCGATGCCCACGAACGCTTCTCAATTCAGTCTATCTCGAAGGTGCTCAGTCTGGTGGTGGCGATGAACCATTATCAGGAAGAGGAGATCTGGCAACGCGTCGGTAAAGATCCCTCCGGCCAGCCCTTTAACTCCTTACTGCAGCTGGAAATCGAGCAGGGCAAACCGCGTAACCCCTTTATCAACGCCGGAGCGTTGGTGGTTTGCGACATGCTGCAAAGCCGTCTGAGCGCGCCGCGTCAGAGAATGCTGGAGATCGTGCGTCGGCTGAGTGGGGTGGACGATATTGCCTATGATTCGGTGGTCGCGCGATCCGAGTTCGAACACTCTGCACGTAATGCCGCCATCGCCTGGCTGATGAAATCTTTCGGCAATTTCCATAACGATGTCGCCACGGTGCTCCAAAACTATTTCCACTACTGCTCGCTGGAGATGAGCTGCGTCGAGCTGGCGCGGACCTTCCTGTTCCTCGCCGATCGGGGGATTGCCCCGCATCTGGCGGATCCGGTTATCGCGCCGATACAGTCGCGGCAGGTAAACGCGCTGATGATGACCAGCGGTATGTACCAGAACGCCGGCGAGTTCGCCTGGCGCGTCGGGCTGCCGGCAAAATCCGGCGTCGGCGGCGGCATTGTGGCGATTGTGCCGCAGGAGATGGCGATTGCGGTGTGGAGTCCGGAACTTGATGAGGCCGGTAACTCGCTGGCGGGGATCGCTTTACTGGAAAAACTCACCCAACGTTTAGGAAGATCGGTGTTCTGATGTCTGCAATGGAAACTCTGTTCGCCCGGCTTGGGCGTTCAACGTTCCGTTCACGCTTCCACCTTGGGGCGAAAGAGCGGCAGTATTGTTATGATAAAGGGCCGGAGGTTATCGACAGCCATGCGGCGGATTTTATCGCCAAACGGCTGGCTCCGGCGCAGATCGCTAATGATGGTAAGCAGACGCCGATGCGCGGGCACCCGGTGTTTATCGCTCAGCACGCCACGGCCACCTGCTGCCGCGGCTGTCTGGAAAAATGGCATGCGATCCCGCGCGGACGGGAACTGAGCGGCGAGGAGCAGCGTTACGTCGTCCAGGTGATTCACCATTGGCTGGTCATGGAAATGAATGCGATTACCCACCGTTAACCTGTAACGCGAAGGCATGGGCAGTATGCCTAACAAATATTCTCATGCTATGATAATCCGCTAACTAATTATTTACATAATAATTGCCTGAAACAATTAGACGGATAATTACTGAATGTCTTCACTGTCGATTCGGTCATTCACGCTATTTCGCGAGGATCAACCGGTGCGCGATGCGCTGGTGTTATTCACGCTGACGATCCTGCTGCACTTTATGGGCGCCATGCTGCGTCTGGTGCAGGAGCTTTCGTTCTTTTGGCCGCTCAATGCCGTCATGGCAGGTATTTTCGCACGCTACGTCTGGCTAAATCGCAGCTATTTTTACGCTATTTGTTTTGCCGCGATGCTGGTTTATGACGGCCTGACTTCCCGCTGGGGCATGGGTTTTGCGTCGCTGCTGATTAACTTCTCCAATATCGTCTTTATCGTTATTCTGGCGCAACTGGTGCTGTGGGATAAGCGGCGCGCCGATTCGATGCCGGGGCCAATTAACGCTCTGAATCTCTTTTGTTATTGCCTGCTGGCGGCGCTGGTGTGCGCCGCGGTAGGCGCCTTGGGCTCGGTTGATGTTGAACGGGCGACTTTTATTCCGCAACTGGCGGACTGGTTTAGCGAGCAGTTCTCGACCGCGGTACTCATCTTGCCGTTTATTCTGACCCTGACGCTGCCCTCGGTACTTGGGCGCTTTCGTTTTAGCCAACTGTTGCCGGTTATCGCGCTGGTGTTATCGATAGCGCTCGGCGTGGCGGTAGGCGGCGCCGGAAGCCTGACCTTCCCGTTGCCGGCCTTGATCTGGTGCGCGATTCGCTATCCCTTGCCGCTGACCTGCCTGCTGACATTTATGACCGGTATCACGGAAATTCTGCTGGTGGCGAACTCGCTTATTCATCTGTCGCCGGATGCGCGTCCTCAGCCGTGGCAGCTGTTTTCAACCCGTCTTGGTATGGCGGCGATGCTGATTAGTCCGGTGATCGTGGCGACCAGCGTCGAGGCTATCAATAACCTGGTCAAACAGCTGGCGCTCCGCGCTGACTTTGATTTTCAGACCCGCGTTTACTCGCGCTCCGGTTTGGGCGAGGCGCTGAAACGTCAGGCGCCGCAGGCGAATAAACAGCTCTCGGTGATGGTGCTGGATATCGACGGTTTTAAACGGGTGAATGATACCTGGGGTCATGAATGCGGTGACTGCGTGCTGGCCCAGTTTGCCCAGCGCGTACGTGAACTGGCAGGCGAAGAGGGGATGGTGGCGCGTATCGGCGGGGAAGAGTTTGCCGTCGCGGCGCTGCTCGATAATGCTCAACAATCCCATCTGCTGGCGGAAAAAATTCGCCAGGGAATCGAGTCGGAAACCTTCACCTGGGGGCAGCAGCGCATTCGCCTGACGGTGAGTCTTGGCCTGCAGTGCCGTGAAGTGGGTGAAGGACGGATCGCCGAGCTGTTTAATCAGCTGCTAATGGAAGCGGATGACCTGTTAGTCAACGCCAAGCAGGCCGGGCGCAATCGTGTTTGCGTGCAAGCGCTGCCTGACGGCGTGTGATAAGAAAATCCAATGGTCTTTTAGCTTGAGTTAAATATTAGTTAAAAACATAGTGATGTGGTCATTATCAGGGAGCAACCCATGGCCACACCTATTTCACTTCGCACGCTGACGCGTGAATCCATTCTTGAGCATCTTCCGCAATTAAATGAAATCCTCGCCAGCTGCGTTAACGGCGGGGCTTCGGTCAGTTTTATGCAGCCGTTTTCGCCGGATACCGGCGAGCGATTCTGGCAGCGGATGGCGCAAAGCGTCGCCGCCGGTGAGCGGATTGTGCTGGCGGCAGAAAACCAACAACGGCAGATAGTGGGGACCGTCCAGTTGATTATCGACCAACCGGAAAACCAGCCTCACCGTGCCGATATCGCCAAGCTTTTGGTTCACCAAAATGCGCGCCGACAGGGGATCGCCGGGTTACTGATGAGCGAGCTTGAGGCTATTGCACTGGCGCACGGGAAAACGGTACTGGTGCTGGATACCGCTACCGGCAGCGGAGCGGAACGCTTCTATCAGCAGTGCGGCTGGCAAAAAGCGGGGGAAATTCCGCAGTTTGCCTTAATGCCTGACGGGGAAATGACGAGCACCACGCTGTTCTATAAGATCCTCCCGGCGACAGAATAAAGCGAAGAGGTTTGATCAAAACGGGGTTTTGCCAATCATAAAACCTGATAATTTATTGGACCAATTACTCAGGTTGTATGACTACTCTAAGAGGGAACCCATTGTGAAAACCTTAAACCGTCGTGATTTCCCCGGCGCGCAGTACCCTGAACGTATCATCCAGTTTGGCGAAGGTAACTTCCTGCGCGCGTTTGTTGACTGGCAGATTGACCTGCTTAACGAGCATACTGACCTGAATGCTGGCGTGGTCATCGTCCGACCCATCGCCAGCGATTTCCCGCCGTCGCTGAGCACTCAGGATGGCCTCTACACCACGATTATTCGCGGATTGAATGAAAAGGGCGAGGCGGTCAGCGATGCGCGTCTTATTCGTTCGGTAAACCGCGAAATTAGCGCCTACCACGATTACGATGAATTTCTGCGCCTGGCGCACAATCCGGACATTCGTTTTGTCTTCTCCAACACCACGGAGGCCGGTATTAGTTACCATGCGGGCGACCGTTTCGACGATGCGCCCGCGGTAAGTTATCCGGCGAAACTGACGCGGCTGCTATATGAGCGCTTCAGCCATTTTGCCGGCGCTGCTGATAAAGGCTGGGTTATCATCCCTTGTGAGCTCATTGATTATAACGGCGAGGCGCTGCGTGAACTGGTGCTGCGCTATGCACGTGAATGGGCGCTGCCGGCAGCTTTCGCCGCCTGGCTTGCAGAGGCGAACACCTTCTGTTCGACGCTGGTGGACCGCATCGTGACCGGCTATCCGCGCGATGAAGCGGAGCAGATTGAAACGCAGCTTGGCTATAACGACGCCTTTCTTGATACCGCCGAACACTTTTACCTGTTCGTGATCCAGGGGCCGAAATCGCTGGCCGCCGAACTGCGCCTCGATAAATTACCGCTCAACGTGCTGATTGTTGACGATATCAAACCGTATAAAGAACGAAAGGTCGCGATTCTCAACGGCGCGCATACCGCACTGGTGCCGGTGGCCTGGCAGGCAGGTCTGGACACCGTTGGTGAAGCGATGAACGACGTGGAAGTCTGCGCATTTGTCGAAAAAGCGATATACCAGGAGATTATCCCGGTTCTCGATCTGCCGCGCGATGAGCTGGAATCATTCGCCAGCGCGGTAACAGGACGCTTCCGCAATCCCTATATCAAGCACCAACTGTTATCTATCGCCCTTAATGGCATGACTAAATTCCGCACTCGTATCCTGCCGCAGCTGCTGGCAGGGCAGAAGCAGAGCGGTAAGCTCCCAGCGCGCCTGACCTTCGCGCTGGCGGCGCTGATCGCCTTCTACCGCGGCGAACGTAACGGTGAAGTCTACCCGGTTCAGGACGACGCGGAGTGGATCGAACGCTTCCAGTCGTTGTGGGCGCAGCATCGCGACGGCCAGCTTGCAACGCGGGATCTGGTAACGTCGGTGTTGTCGGTAGAAACGCACTGGCAGCAGGATCTGACGAAGGTGCCGGGGCTGACGGCGCAGGTGACGGCCGATCTGGAGGCTATTTTACGTGATGGCATGCGCAGTGCCGTAAAACCGCTGTGCTAAACGCTCCACTGTAATGACCCGGCATGCTGCCGGGTTAATTTTTATCATTAGTTACAACATTCTGATTGTTATTAACAATAAACCGTTGCAGTAACGCCATACCCGCATCGCTTAGTAGGGAGGAAAAAGATGAAATGTGCACTCGGCGCTTGAAGTCATTTTCAGAAAGCAAAATAATGACTTAACGATGACGTTTAGCGTGCGGAGATCCCATCAATGAATATCGACATTCGTGAACCTGCCGACCGGGATTACAGCGCCTGGCGAGCGTTATGGGAGGGGTACACGCAGTTCTATAATAGCCCGCAGCCGGACAGCGTCACCGAACATACCTGGCGGCGTTTGCGGGACCCGCATTCACCGGTAATCGGCCGGGTGGCCGTGGTTGATGGCGAGGTGCTGGGGTTTGCTATCTGCGTATTGCACGAAGGCACCTGGGTGACGACGCCAATTTGTTATCTGGAGGACCTGTTTGTTGCGCCAAAAGCCCGCGGACGGGGAGTCGCGAGAACGCTGATTCAAACCCTGCAGGCTGAAGGTAAAATTCAGGGATGGTCGCGGCTGTACTGGCACACCCGTCACGATAATCCTGCACGCCGACTGTATGATGAATTCACTCCTGCGGACGATTATGTTCGGTATCTGATGAAGCTCTAGCTGTGCGACACAGGAGAAGCAACATGGAAAAACGAATCGAAACTACCGTTAATCTGATTATGTTTCTGTCGTTACTGGCCACCGCCTGGGATCTTTCGCTGGTTCACGACTTCCCCTGGTAACATGCCGCGGCGCCGTCGGGCGCCGCTGGTACCGCACCTATTTGAGGTAATCCGCCATATACTCTTCGATCATTTCGCTGAAGCTGTGGTTGGCGCTAAACCCAAGACGCTGAGCGTAACGCGTGTCGAAATCGCCGGGCCATGAATTGACAATGCGTTCAATGGCGGCATCGGGGATGAAGGTAATGCGCTGCGCGACCTCACTGCCGGCAACCTGGCGTAACGCCGCGATCATCTGTTCGACGCTGACCGACAGCCCGCAGAGATTAATCACCCGACCGTCCGTCAACTGTGCTTCAGCCAGTTCATGCCCGTGAATTAAAGCTTTAATTGCGTTACGGGGCGACAACAGCCATAAACGAGTATCCGCCGGGACCGGGCAAACGGCGGGTTCTCCATTAAGAGGCTCGCGGATAATACCGCTGGCAAAACTCGATGCCGCCTGATTGGGCCTTCCCGGACGCACGACGATGGTGGGCATGCGCAGACTTCTGCCATTAAGCCAACCGCGTCGGCTGTAATCCGCCAGTAACAGATCGCAAATCGCTTTTTGTGTGCCGTAAGAACTCTGCGGCAACCATACCTGTGAATCGCTCACTTTTTCCGGCAAGTCGCCGCCGAACACCGCCACCGAACTGGTGGTCACCAGTTTGACGCTCTGCGGCAGCTGACGCAGGTGCTCCAGCAGTTGGCGGAAGGCATCAACGTTGATTTTCATCCCCAGCTCGAAGTCTTGTTCCGCCTGGCTTGAAACGATGGCGGCTAAATGAAAGACGCTATCGACCTGAGCGGGAATCGCGCTACGTAACCATTCGCTATCGCTGATGTCGCCGGTTAATACTTGTAAACGGCTATCGTCGATCCCCTGTAACGCCACGCGGTCGATAGCGATCAGTCTACCGATTTCTTGCGTTTCGCCCTGCGGGCCGCTTAGCGAACCACGTTGAAGCAGGGCCTTGACCAGTTGGGAGCCAAGAAATCCGGCGGCGCCGGTGACGGCAATCGTTAATGTATTATTCATGGTGATGTTCTCAATATTATTAATGGTTAACCATACGAGCAGGAATGCGGAATATCGCAGCGGCGCCGATAAACAGCGTCGCGGAGATGATTAAGGTGCCAGTTAGCGTCGAATGGGTCATATCGGTGAGCAGGCCCATGATCCACGGCGCGACAAAGCCGGCGAGATTGCCAAAGGAGTTGATTACCGCGATACCAACCGCCGCTGAAGCGCCGCCAAGGAAGGCCGTCGGTAGGCTCCAGAAGAGTGGTAGGGTGCTCAATCCGCCCGCGGCGCCAATTGTTAAGCCGATCATCGCAATCACCAAATCGTGGCTGAATAACGCCGCAATAATCATGCCCAGGCCGCTCATGACGGCGATGGCGGCGAGATGCCAGCGACGTTCTCTGTGTTTATCGGCGCTACGCGAAGCGGCAATCATGGTGACTATCGCTGCGGCATAAGGAATAGCGGTTAACAATCCGACTTTCAGCACATCGCCTTCACCGGCGTTGTGAATCAGCGTTGGCATCCAGAAACTAACGGTATAGAACCCGGCAATCAGGCAGAAATAGATAAAAGTCAGTAACCAGACCTTCGGATTCTTCAGGACGGCCAGCATTGAACCATGCTGCTCGGTTTTATGGCTGCCATCGCTGTGCAGTCGCGCCTCGAGCAACGCTTTTTCGTCATCTGAAAGCCATTTCGCCTGAGAAATGCGGTCGGTAAGCAGAAATATCACCAGTACGCCAATCAGCAGTGATGGCGCGCCTTCAATAATGTACAACCACTTCCAGCCAGCGAGACCGCCATACTCATGAAAATGGCCCATAATCCAGCCAGAAAGCGGAGCGCCGAGGATCCCCGAAAGCGGCACGGCGGTAGCAAAGAGGGCAAACATCCGTCCGCGGCGATAGCTGGGGAACCAGAACGAAAGATACAGAATTACGCCGGGATAAAAGCCTGATTCCGCCACGCCTAAAAAGAAGCGCACGGTATAAAACTCCAGCGGCGTGCGCACGAATGCCGTCAGCGGCGCGATGAGCGCCCAGGAAATAAGTAAACCGCCAAGTAAACGTCTGGCGCCGAAGCGATGAAGGATCATATTGCTGGGAATTTCAAAAAAGAAAAAGCCGATAAAAAATATTCCCGCGCCGATACCGTAAACAGTATCGGAAAAGGCCAGATCGCTCGACATTTGCAATTTAGCGATACTGACGTTGATTCGATCAAGATAGGCCAGAATATAGCAAATCATTAATAAGGGCAGCGTGCGGCGGACGACTTTCTTCCACACTAACTCTTCATTTACGGCAGGCGCAACCGCCTCCAGGCTCAACGCAGAGTGGTTTGACATAGTTCTATCTCCAGAAAATGAGCGCGCATCGGCGCTCACTGAGGCATTGATATTATGTGATTTTTAGTTATTTAACCAAGGTTGCGCCCAGCGCAGTCCGGCTTGTGTCCCGGCGCGTGGACTATATTCTGCGGCGACGTAACCCTCATATTTTTCCTGCTCGAGTACGGCGAATATCCATTGATAATCCACTTCGCCGTCAATCGGTTCCTGGCGCGCCGGTACAGATGCGATCTGGATATGGCCGATATACTCTTTAAAGTTTTTCAATAAATAAGTTAGATTGCCATCGACCTGCTGGGCGTGGAAAATATCAAGCTGCAGTCGAATATTATCGCGGTCCGCCTGGTGAATATATTCCATCGCCTGATATTGGCTGGAAAATAAATATCCCGGACGGGTGGCGGGCGATAAACCTTCAAGCAGAATGGTGATGTTATGCGGTTTGGCTCGATCCGCCGCGTAGCGTACGTTGTCAATAAACGTGTTAGCACATTGCTGCCGGTCGAACCCTTCGGTGACGCCCGCCATAACGTGTATCGCCGGGCACTGCAGAGCTGCAGCATAATGAATAGCTAAATCAATGGCTTTGCGGGCTTCCTGTTCACAGCCGGGTAAAGCCGATAACCCCCATTCGCCGCGTGCGGTATCGCCTGCCGGAGTATTGATGCCGATAAGCTTGAGGTGATGTTTCTCTAATTCGTGGGCGACGGTCGCTACGGGATATTCATAGGGGAACCACATCTCCACGGCGTTAAAACCGGCACTAGCCGCCAGGGAGAAGCGCTCCAGAAGCGGATTTTCGCCGAATAACATCGATAAATTGGCAGCAAGTTTCAACATTATTGCATTCCTCGCAGCACAGTCATTTGTTGATGATCGAGATAGTTCACCGGGCTGTTTTTCAACGTGAAGAACAGGCGGGCGGACGCTTCCATCTCTTCCAGATTGTCGGCGGCATCGCGAAGCGATTTACCCACCACCACCGGACCATGATTAGCCAGCAAAAAAGCCTTATGCTGCGCGGCGCGTTCGCCGAGCCATTGGCCAATCTGCGGATCGCCTGGGCGGAAATAGGGGACAAGCGGTATTTCACCTACCCGCATGACCACATACGGCGTGCAGGCCGGCAGGGTATTAGCCGGATCCAGATCCTGCAGGCAGGATAAAGCCGTCAGGTAGTGGCAATGCAGATGGACGACGGCGCGACACTGAGGATTGTTGCGGTACAGCGCGAGATGAAAACTCACCTCTTTTGAGGGTTTTAACCCCGAGAGCAATTCACCGCTCAGGGTCACGTGCGACAATTCTTCGGCGTTAAGCTTGCCAAGACAGGAGCCTGTCGGGGTGGCCAGAATCGTGCCGTCAGCAAGCTGGACGGAAAGATTGCCCGCCGAACCGGTTGCGTAGCCGCGTTGAAAGAAAGAGCGTGCGATAGCCACCATCTGTTGGCGTAAGGATGACTCGTTCATGCGCAAACCTCCGCGGACTGCGCGCGAGCAAAGAAATTGTCATCGCCAAAATTACCCGATTTGAGCAGCAAGAAAAGCGGTCGGGAATCTGCCTTAATCCACGGCACGCCGGGTGAGACCGCGGCGCCAATAGCGAAATGGCGAAGCTCCAGCGCTTGCGTTACCGCGCCGGAGGTTTCTCCACCAGCGACGATGAACCGGCTCACGCCTTGCTGCACAAGTTGTTTTGCCAACAGAGAAAACAGCGCCTCAACGATCAACCGGCTTGGCTCGGCGCCATAGCGTTGCTGGATGTTGTGCAGTTCGGCGACCGAAGTGGTGGCATAAATCATAGGCGCCATGTCCGCGTTGGACTGCTTTTTCAGCCATTCAACGATCTGGACGCAGTACTCATCAAGCGTCCAACGTTTATCCAGCAAACCTGCCACGTCCACGGCCAGCGATGGCGCCAGTTGGCGGTATTTTTCCACCTGCGCCTGAGTTCTCATAGAACAGGAGCCGGATAATACTACCGTGCTGGCCGCTGGCGTGGTGACGCTAAAGGGAAGGGAAGGCGCCGTGGCGTTGGCCCAGCAGCGCGCGAGACCGGCGGCTAAGCCCGATCCCCCGGTAACCAGCTTCATATCGTGCAGCGCTTGTCCCTGAATTTGCAGATGTTTATCGTTTAATGCGTCCAGTGCGATATAGCGATAGCCCGCGGCGGATAGGGTTTGGATGCCGTCGCGCACGGCCGCCTCGCCGGACTCCAGCATCTGAGCATTGATAAGGGCGCATGTTCCGCGTGACTGACGTTCCATTAAACGTCGCAGATCGCTGTCATCCATGGGATTGACCGGATGATTGCGCATACCGGATTCCTGGAGCAGGCGATCTTCAACGAATAAATGTCCCTGATACACCGTACGACCGTTAATGGGCAAGGCCGGAGAGATCACCGTGGTTGCGACGCCCAGCGCATCCATTAAGGCATCGGTGACCGGACCGATATTCCCCGCGATCGTGCTATCGAAGGTGGAGCAGTACTTAAAATAAAAACGATCGCACCCCTGTTGTTGCAACCAGTGCAGCGCATTCAGTGACAGTGTCACAGATTCTTTGGCTGGAACAGAACGTGATTTCAGACTCACGACTAATGCGCGAGCATCACCCAGGTAATCTTCTCCTGGGACGCCGCTAAACAGGCTGGTCGCTATTCCGTTATTGGCCAGAAAACTGGCGATATCCGTCGCGCCGGTAAAATCATCGGCAATTATGCCTGCTCTCATATCCAGTCCTCTTCATACAGCGAGTGTTAATTTACGGTACTATCTGTTGTTAAATGTTAATATCAATGATTCAGATGATGAATACAGCGACGGCGATCACATTAAATAACATTTATTATCTATTTTTCACATGGTGTGGCGCTGTCAATCCGATGTACAGCCCATCTGAATGTGATAAAATGTGAAAATATGAGATGACGAGACACCATCAGGAGAAATCGATGCTGCCGTTGGAAAGACAAGAGAAGATACTGGAAATCATTAAAGACAAAGGGGTGGTCAGCGTCGTCGAACTGGTCGAGGCGCTGGGCGTGTCGCATATGACGATCCGGCGCGATATTCAGCGCCTGGAGCAGCTTAACGTGCTGGCCAGCGTATCAGGGGGCGTGGCCCTGCCGCAACGAACCCGCTTGCTGAATGAACCTTCGCATCGCGATAAGACTCTGATGTTCCCACAGGAAAAGGAAGCTATTGGCCTGGCGGCGCTTAAGCATATTCCGGCGAATAGCACCGTCTATCTGGATGCCGGGACCACGACGCTGGCGTTGGCTGAAAACCTGGTTGAGCGCAAGGATTTGCTGATCGTCACCAATGATTTTGCCATTGCCAATTTGATGATTGAACGCGGGCAGTGTGAATTGATTCATACCGGCGGGCGTCTATGTCGTGAAAATCAGTCAGCCGTTGGCCACCTGACGGCGAAAATGTTAGAGAATCTGTTTATCGATGTCGCGTTTATTTCAGCGTCATCGTGGAATTTACGCGGTCTGTCGACGCCTAACGAAAATAAAGCCATCGTGAAACAGACCGTCGCGAAGGTGAGTGAAAAATGCATCCTGCTAAGCGATTCATCAAAATACGGAAAAATGGCGAATTACCTGATCCTGCCGCTGAGCGAACTTGATGTCATCATCAGCGATGACGGGCTGAGCAGCAGCGTGGTAAATCAACTGAATGCGCTTAACGTTGAGGTCGAACTGGCGACGAGGCGTTAACCAGGCGTCGCGCGACAATAAACAGCCGCGGGAACAATAACAGCACCTTTCCGTTACACTGTAACGGATAGTGTTGCTGTAACAGCGTCAGATAACGCTCTAAAAACACCTTCTTTTCTGCTTCATCAAGATTTTGCAGATACGGGCGCAGACCGGTCGCCTGCAGCCAGTCAACGATCGCCTGGTGCGATTCCAGAGGGTGATAATAGGTAGTGCGCCAGATGTCTACCTCGCAGCCGCTGTGGGTCAGCATGTCGTAATACTGCTGAACGCTGGGGAGCGGCTGTCGGCCGCTTTCCGGAAATCCCAGTTCTTCAGCAACCTGACGCATCAGAGTATGAGAGGGCTCTTGCCAGTTATCCGGCATCTGAACCGCCAGAACGCCGCCATCGCTTAACTGACCGGCCAGCCGAGGTAACAGCGTTTGATGGTCTGTGAGCCATTGCAAAGAGGCATTGGCATAAATCAGGTCAACCCGCTCTGCGGAATACCAGTTTTCGATATTCGCCGTAACGAATTCGCAATCGGGAAGCGCTTGCGTCGCCTGTTCCAGCATGGCGACGGAATTATCAACGCCGATAATTCGTGCTTCAGGCCAGGTTGCACACAGCAAGGCAGTGCTGTTACCGGGGCCGCAGCCCAGATCGACTGCCAGCTTTACCGGCTGTTGCGCAATACGCGCCGTGAGCTCAGCCGCCGGTCGGGTACGCTCATCAGCAAATTTCAGATACAGCGAGGGATTCCAGTCTGCCATAGTCGACCTCAGATTAATGTTCCGCGTTCATCAGCATAGAGGACGTAGCGCGGTTGTGAAGCTGTTTTTTAGTGACGGTGTCACTTTTTTGGGGGTGAAGGGTGCGGCGCTCATCACACAGATTGCAGGGTTTCTTCGTTACACTGGTCGTGCATATATAACAGGGATGAATGATATAATGGCCTTAACCATCAGGGTATTACTGGAAAATCGCCTTGCGGCGCACGCCGACCCGGCGTTGATAGCCAAAGCCGGGCTCAGCCTGCTCATTGAAGATGAAACCAGTAAAGTGCTGTTTGATACCGGCCCGGATGGCAGTTTTCTTGAGAATGCGCAGCGGATGGGGATTAAACTGGGGAATTTGACCGCGACGGTATTATCACACGGCCACTACGATCATTGCGGCGGCGTCCCCTGGCTGCCGGATGAGAGTCGAATTATCTGTCATCCACGTCTTGCCCAACCGCGCTATGCCGCTATCAGCCTTGGCCGGCACGTACGCAAAATCAAAAAACTCTCGCTTGAGCTCGACTATTCCCGCTTTCGCATGGAATGCTACCGGCAGCCGTTTGCCATCAGCGAACGTCTGTTGTGGTCCGGCGAAATCGTGGTAAACCGTCCGCAATCCTTTGGCGTTTTAGCCAGTACGCCGTTAACGCCTGATTATATCGTCGATGAAGGCGTCCTTATTTATCTCTCCGACCACGGTCTGGTCATTATCTGCGGCTGCGGACATCGCGGAGTAGAGAACATCGTGCGGCATTGTCAGAATATCACCGGCATTGAGCGGGTCCACGCGTTGATCGGCGGGCTACACCTGCGCGCCGCATCTGTCGCCAGGGTCTGGCAGGTCAGGAGTTACTTACAGCAGCTGCAGGTGGAGAAAATTATGGCCTGTCACTGTACCGGCGCCTGGGGAAAACTGTGGCTCGCCGGCGCACAGGCACCGGCCACCGGCGATATTTTGCAACTAGCTTAATAAGGGTTAGTCGGCATCTTTGAGCATTTCGGCGCGCCGGGCGGTGGCATAGACAAATTCCAGCATCGGCTCAAGGTCAGTATCGTGTCCCGCCTGGATGATTTTGCCACGCAGCCATTCGATTTCGCTGGTGATATCCGGATGAAAAATGTTGTTGTCCTGCGCCTTGCGTAACCATTTGAGAAGAAAATTATTTTTCCCTCTCGCTCCGCCCGATTTCTTCGTTTTTACGTGGATTTTCAGCGCGACCAGAATGCAGTAGTAAAAATGGACGCGCTGGTTGAAACTTTGATGCATGTCGGTATTTCCCGCCAGGGTAAGCCGCTCGCCGCATCAGGCGACGAGTCGAATGGAGCCAGGTCACGGGGGGATCGTTTTGTTGACGACCTCTATCACTGCACCCGTACCGCCCGGCATCTAGGACTGGATGCTCGCGGAATGGTGGCACGGATATTAAAGCGTCGTCAATTATTGATTAAATTGTTACCAGTATCATGATTAATCGGCATACATCATACGTTCGACCTGGTCTGTTGCAGACGAACCCGAAGCAGCAGGATAAACGCCATGGCGACGACCACCGCCGCCAGTAGGTACAGCGTATCGAGCGCATAATAACCCGCCACCCAACCGGCAACCGGGCCGGTCAAACCCAGCGCCAAATCGAGAAAGGCTGAATAGGTACCCAGCGCCGTGCCCTGGTTTTGTTCTTCTACCTGTTTCACCGCCTCAACGCCCAGCGCCGGGAAGACCAGCGAGAAACCAGAACCGGTGAGGAATGCGCCAATACCGGCGACCCACGCCGACGGCGCCTGCCAGATAATCAATAATCCAAGACACTCCACTACGAAGCAGACAAGCGACACCGGCACGCCGCCGTAGCGGGTAATGGTGTTGCCAAGGATCAGGCGTATACAAATAAAACCGATGCTGAAGAGAGAGAGCGTGAATGCAGCGCCTTGCCAGTGGTGAGCCGAAAAATAGAGGGTGATAAAAGTGGCGATGACGCCAAAGCCGACGGTACCCAGCGCCAGCCCCAGCCCGTAGGGCCAGATCCTGCGCACTACCACATGGAATGGCGCTCTCACTCCGGCGGTTACGCTGACATCCTGTCGCGTGCGGGCAAACAGCAGGCCAATTAGCGCAACCAGCACTACCACTACGGCAAAACCGCTGATGCCAAAATAGCTATTGAGCATCACCCCCAGCGGCGCGCCGACGGCCATTGCCACGTAGGTCGCGACGCCATTCCATGAAATCACCCGCGAGGTGTGAATCGCGCCAACGGTTTTAATGCCCCATAACGTCGCCCCGGTGGCGGTAAAGCTTTCTCCCACGCCGAGGAAAACCCGGCCAATCAACAGGGCGCTGACGGCGAGAAGCGGTATAGCTTGCAACATCACCGCCGCGAGGGTGAAGAGTCCGCTTAACATGCAGCAGATGATGCCGAGGCTAACGACCTTTTTCGGCCCCCAGATATCGGTATAGCGGCCAGCGTGAGGTCGACTTACGAGCGTTGAAATGTACTGCAGGCTGATAACGACTCCGGCGATTAGCGTACTGTACCCGAGCTGATAGTGGATGTAGCCGGGAAGCACCGCCAGCGGCAGGCCGATGGAGAGATAGCAGATACAGGTGAAAACCACGATGGAAATAATACGCAGGTTAAGCTGAGTGGTGCTAACAGAAGTGGTCATAACGCTAAGTGTTTAAAACGAAAGGGAGGATAAGCATAGCGCAAGCGCGGCGACTCCGGCGAGCGGGCGAGCATTTTATGCCAACGCTCGGTTCATTTATTGGCAAAATGACCGATAATATAGTTATACAGATGATAAATAACGCCCATATTATTTTTTAGAGTGATACCTGAGTTTGAAAGGGAAATGGATGAGTGGCCAGTCTTAGGATGGAGCACGGCAATCTATTTGCTTCCCGGAGGTCATCGCGATGAAAAAATTACTTATATTGCTCATTGTTTTTGCAGCATCCGCCTGTTCAGGAGGTTCCTCATCATCCTCGGGCATGGCGCCGGGTCAGGGGCTTGATTCGCAAACCTGCATGAACGACACCATTGATGCTAACAGCGCCTGCGGCCATTCGGTTGCGCCACAGTTTAATTGATAGAAGACAGCCTGAGAGAGGAGCGCGCCTCAAATCAGGCTGCCGACTATTTTAACGGGCAAAGCGCTTCGAACCGATCACGCAGAAAATGATGCCAAGCGTGACGACTACCATCAACGGGCTCACTGCTTCATGAAGGAGCAGCGCCGCCAGCGCCAGGCCGAAAAAGGGCTGCAATAGCTGGAGTTGACCGACCGCCGCAATACCGCCGATTGCCAGTCCCCGATACCAGAAGATAAAGCCTACCAGCATGCTGAATAACGAGACATAGGCCAGCGCCGTCCATGCAGACGCACTGATACCACTGAAGCTGACGGGAAGCGTTAAGCCGCAGGCTATCAACATCAGGGGTAGGGACAGGAGCAGCGCCCAACAGATGACCGCCAGCCCGCCAAGCTCTCGGGTGAGGCGCCCCCCCTCGGCATAACCCAATCCGCAGACCACTACCGCCGCCAGCATTAGCAGATCGCCCGCGACGGAGATCCCGGCATTACCGGCCAGCGCGAAACTGGCCACCAGCACGCTGCCCAGCAGCGAGAATCCCCAAAAGGCAGGGCGCGGTCTCTCACCACCGCGGATCACCGCGAAAATCGCCGTCGCCAGCGGCAATAACCCAATAAAAACAATTGAGTGTGCGGATGTCACCCGCTGTAGCGCCAGCGCCGTCAGCAGCGGAAAGCCGATGACCACGCCGCCGGCAACCAGCGCCAGTGAACGCCATTGTCCCGCTTGCGGGCGCGGCAGGCGTAAAAGCCAGATCAGGCCCAGCGCAAGCACCCCGGCAATCGCACCACGACAGAAAGTCAGGAAAAAAGGATCGAATTCCTGCACGGCGATGCGGGTGGCGGGTAGCGAGCCGCTAAAAATAGCGACGCCGATAAAGCCGTTTATCCAACCGGATATGGAAGTGGAAGCGCGACGGTTGTGCACGTGTGACCTCTTTGTAGTGATAGTTAAGGTGGTTGACCGGGTCGATAGTAGGTCGCACAATTCATGACAATCAAATAATTGTCATGGATACAATGACGATGAAAAACCGCTATAAATCTCTGGTTGATCGCTATGCGGCAGCAATCCGCAGCGGTGCGCTGGCGGCTGGCAGCCAACTGCCGACCCATCGGCAATTGGTCGTTGAACACGGAATTTCTCTGGCTACCGCGACGCGGGTCTACAGTGAACTGGCGTTAATGGGGCTGGTTAGCGGTGAAACGGGACGCGGCACTTTTGTGCGTGAACTGAGCTTGCCGCCGGGGCTGGGTGTCGATCAGCACGCCATTGCCCCGGATATGATCGATCTTAATTTCAACTCTCCGGCGTTGCCGGAACAAACCGTTCTCCTGCGCGAGGCCTTAAAAAAACTCTCTGGCGCGGGCGATCTGGAGGCGTTGTTACGCTATCAACCGCACGCCGGACGCATGAGCGAACGGGAAATAGTGGCCCGGCATCTTAACAGACAGGGTATTGCGGCCAGCGCCGGGCAGGTCGCTATCGTTAACGGCGCTCAGCATGGGCTGGCGGTCACGCTCGGCGGCCTGCTGCGTCCCGGCGATGTGGTTGCGGCAGATGCATTGACCTATCCGGGATTTCGCGCCCTCGCCAGGCTCTATCAACTTGAACTGGTTGCTATCCCGCACACAACACAAGGGCCGGATCTCGACATGCTTCGCAGCCTGTGTGAAAAACGGCGGGTAAAAGCGATTTACACCATGCCGACGCTGCATAACCCTCTCGGCTGGGTAATGAATCTGGCGCAGCGTAGTCAACTGGTTGATATTGCCCGCCAGTTCGATTTGTTCCTCATTGAGGATGCCGCCTATGCATGGTTGATTGACAACGCGCCGCCGCCGCTGATGTCTCTGGCGCCTGAGCGTACGGTCTATGTGTGCGGTTTTTCAAAAAACATCGCCACCGGTTTACGGGTTGGCATGGTGGTATGCCGCGAGGCGTTAATGCCGGCGATAGAGCGGACGATCCGCGCCACCAGCTGGAATACGCCGGCCTTAACGACGGCGCTGGTCTGCGGCTGGATCCAGGATGGGACGCTGGCCCGGCTCGAAACTATAATGCGCGCAGATGCGCGGAGGCGGCAGGTCATCGCCCGTCAGGCGTTGGCTGGCTTACCAATGATTGGCAATGAAAATGCCTGGTTCCTTTGGCTGCCGTTGGGCGAGGAGATCCGCGCCGATCGCGTCGTGAAACAGCTGCTAACCATGAATATCGCTATTTCCACCGCCGAACCGTATAGCGTCGGCCGTGATGTGCCGCATGCTTTACGTCTGGCGCTGGCGTCACCGAGTCTCGATAAACTGAGCGCCGCGCTGAAGATAATGAGGCCCATTATCGAGTACGGCGTTTAACGACCATTTGCTTCTGACAACCATCCTTCGTCTCTAATCGAAGTATCTTGCGGTTGGTGCTTTTACTCTTTGCCTTAGCGCGACGACTTGCTCGGCGCATTATGCTATTCCATAATAAAAAGAGAATAAAAATTAAATGATATTCTCTTTTTGAGATTAATTGTGCAAGGGGTAACGGAGATGCGACAAATCAGGCCGCAGATAAACGCTTTCTTATTAGCGCTGGCAGGGGCGACGGTATTAATGATTGGTATGGGTTACGGCCGCTTCGCCTTCACCGGGATCCTGCCGGTGATGTTAAGCGATCAGATCCTGACGCTGCGTCAGGGTAATCTGGCCGCCTCCGCTAATTATGCCGGATACCTGCTGGGAGCATTGTTGCTGGCGAAGGCAAAGCCGGAGCAGGCGACCAGAATGAATATTGTCTCGGTCATTCTGACGCTAATTTGTCTGGCGCTACTGGCCTGGCTGCGCTCGCCGCTGGCTATCATTATTCTGCGCGGGTTGGCCGGGGTACTCAGTGCGGTAACGCTTATCTCCGCCTCGTTATGGCTACTGCAGCATATGAAACATCATAACGGCGCGCCGGTACTGTTTGCCGGTGTCGGGGTGGGGATCTTTTTGTCGGCGGAGTTTATTGCCGCCGGTAAAGCGCTGGCGTTTAGCAGTCAGCAAATCTGGCTACTGTGCGCCATCACGGCGACGGTGCTGTTTTTATGCGCCTTGCGCGGATTATTAAGCCCGGCGGATTCGCTGCTGGCGTTACACCGCGGGCCCGCAACAGCGATGCCGAGCGACAATGGGCGCACGGGCGATGCGGTAAAATTGCTGCTGATTTATGGCCTCGCGGGTTTCGGCTACATCATCACCGCGACCTATTTGCCGCTGTTTTTGCACGGCGCGCTATCGGGTATCGACCCGGTGCACCTGTGGGCGGTATTTGGTCTCGCGGCGGTACCTTCCTGTTTTATCTGGCACCAACTTGTACTAAAAATTGGCTATCAGCGGGCATTTTGTAGCAATCTCGTTATTCAGGCCTTCGGCGTGGCCTTACCGGCATGGAGCCACTCATTCACCTTTTGTCTGTTGAGTGCGCTGCTGGTTGGGGCGACCTTCCTTGGGACGGTAACCATTGCCTTGTCAGAGGGCAAGCGGCTAAATCAGGCGGTAAAATTTAATATGATTGCCGCGCTCACGGCGACTTACGGCGTCGGGCAGATAATCGGGCCGCTGGTCGCCGATGGGTTATACAGCCTGACGGGATCGTTTAATCCTTCACTATTGACGGCCAGCGGCGTGTTGCTGGGAGCCGCCGGGCTGGTTGCCTGTGGCCGGCGTCAGCAATAACTGGCGCAGGGCGTCGAGAATAGGCGACACATACCCGCGGCGCCAGATAAGCTGGGTGGCGGCCTGGGTCACGTATTGCGTCTGGCATCCTGCGGGCAGCGTGAGCAGGGCCAGGACGCTTTCCGGGAGCAAACAGGCGTAGCGACCGGTGGCGACGTTAGCCATCATCGCGTGATAGGAGCTGACTTCGACGATGTCCACGTGCGTTCCCGTCTGCTGCAGATATTCGATGCCGCGTTGGCGGTAGGTACATCCTGCCGGGAAGGCGGCAAAGCGGTAGTCGCGCCCATCGACAGGGGAGATCAGGACCAGCTGTTCGATGAAAAGCGGTAGATATTCAAGCGTTTGTGGGCATTGAAGGCTGCCGTCTGGGCCGGCCGGCAGTGAAACCAGCGCGCAGTCCAGCGTTGCGTTTTCGACCAGTTCAGTCAGCTGACGGGTGGGCATGGTACGCAATGTCAGGTCGGCGTCCGGACAGCGTTGCTGAAACAAAGGCAATATGGCCGGCAGGCGGCTGGCGGCGCAGGCTTCCATCGCGCCGAGTTTTAACGTCCCCGAGGGCCGTGCCGGGTGCAGCGCCAGTTTGGCCTCTTCGGCAAGGCTTAAAATTCGCCGCGCGTAGCTGAGGAAGTTTTGTCCGGCGGGTGAAAGCAGCATCTTCTTGTTTCCGCGCACGAAAAGCTCGACTTCCAGCTCCTCTTCAAGCTGCTGAATGCGCGTGGTGATATTGGATTGCGCGCGACCAAGTTGTTTCGCCGCCTGAGTGACGCTTTGCGTTTCGGCCACCAGTTTAAAGATCAGTAATGTGGTGTGGTTCATATTTTTCTTCTCAATATGACAATGGAGTTGATCTTATCATCTTAAAAAGAGATGGTTAATGTCTCACATCGCAAATTGCGCAGGATCGTCAATGAATCAACATTTAATGCAATTGCTTAATATTCGTTACCCGATTATTCAGGCGCCGATGGCGGGCGTGTCGACGCCGGCCCTGGCTGCGGCGGTAAGCAATGCCGGGGGATTGGGTTCGCTGGGACTCGGCGCGTCGACGGTTACGCAGGCGCAGGCGCTTATTGAACAAACCCGGAAGCTCACCGAACGTCCCTTTAACGTCAACCTTTTCTGTCATACGCCGTCGCGCCGCGATGCCGTTCAGGAAGCGCAGTGGCTGGCGCGGTTAGCTCCGTCGTTTGCCCGCTATCACGGCACGCCGCCGAAACAGCTTAACGAGATTTATCAGAGCTTCCATCAACATCAATCCATGCTCGATATGCTGCTTGAAGAGAAGCCGGCGGTGGTGAGTTTTCATTTTGGCGTGCCGTCTTCGGAGGTTATTCGCCGCTTCCAGCAACAGGGAACGGTGACGATGGCGTCCGCCACCTGCGTCGCGGAAGCGCGATTAATTGCGCAAGCGGGTATTGATGTCGTTATTGCGCAAGGGTATGAGGCCGGTGGCCATCGGGGGATTTTTGACCCGCACGGCGACGATCGTCAAATGAGCACCTTCACTCTGCTTCAGGCACTACTGCGGGCCGTCGATTTACCCATTATCGCCGCCGGCGGCATTATGCATGGAACGGCGATAGCCAGTCTGATGCAGCTCGGCGCGTCGGGCGTTCAGCTGGGAACCGCGTTTTTATTATGCCCGGAAGCGGGTATAGATAGTGGATATCGACAGGCGCTCACGCAAAATAGTGACGTTGTCACCTTTTTGACGGCGGCCATTTCGGGTCGGCCAGCACGCTGCGTTAAAAATAGCTGGAGCGAAATGGTGGCTTCATTCAATGAACGGGACATTCCCGCCTATCCGCTCGCTTATGACGCCGGAAAAGCGCTGGCGACGGCAGCAAAGGCGCAGGGCGATCATGGTTTCGGCGCGCACTGGGCGGGACAAGGGGTGGCGATGATCCGCGAAATGCCGGCGGCAGACCTGGTCAGGGTTCTGGTGGTAGAAGGCGGCCTGCAGTAGCCGCCTGCGAATGAGAACTTAGCGGCGATGGGCAAGCTGTCGTACCAGCCTGTCGCCGATCATTTGTACGCCCTGAACCATCACCACCAGAATCAGTACCGTACCGACCATCACCTGATCGTTAAAACGCTGATAACCGTAGCGAATCGCCAGGTCTCCAAGCCCGCCGCCGCCAATGACGCCCGCCATCGATGAAAAGCCAATCAGCATCACGATAGTCAGGGTGATCCCGGCAAGCAGGGTCGGTAGCGCCTCCGGCAGCAGCGATTTAAAGATAACGTGCCACAGATTACCGCCCATCGACAGAATGGCTTCAATGCGCCCGTAATCCACTTCATCCAGCGCGTTTTCGGTCAGCCGCGCGAAAAACGGAAAAGCGCCGATAGTAATCGGCACGACGGCCGCGGTGCTGCCCAAGGTGGTGCCGATAATCAAACGGGTGAAGGGGATCAGCGCAATGAGCAGTACAATAAACGGCAGCGATCGGCCAAAATTGATAATCGCCCCCAGCAGCGCATTCAGTTTCGGCATCGGCGCCAGGCCGTTGCGCCGGGAGACAAACAGTAACACGCCGACCGGCAGGCCGATTAAGATGGTAAACAGCGCCGCCAGCCCCACCATATAGAGGGTTTCAAGGCTGCCTTCCCATAATAAGGGCCATAAATCTTCCCAGCTCATGCGACTACGCATAAAGGCCTCCCGTGAAAGCCGTGGCGGGCAAGGAAATCTTGCTCCGCCTGCGGATTATGCAGTAACGACTGACGTAATCTGGACCACGGCGCCACCAGCAGATCGGCGATTTTCCCGCTCTCGATGACTTCGCCATGCTCCAGCAGCGCCGCGTGATCGCACAGCGTTTTGACGACTTCCAGCTCATGGGTAATAAGCACGATAGTCAGATTGAGCCGCTGATTGATATCGGCCAGTAACGCCAGCACCGAGGCGGTGGTTTCCGGATCGAGGGCGCTGGTTGCTTCGTCGCATAGCAGCACATCCGGGCCGGCCGCCAGCGCGCGGGCGATGCCGACGCGCTGCTTTTGACCGCCGGAAAGCTGGGATGGAAAGGCGGTTGCTTTATCCGCCAGTCCAACCAACTCCAGCAACTCGAGCACGCGTTCGCGGCGCGCACGTTTGTCGACACCGGCGATTTCCAGCGGTACCGCGACGTTGTCAGCCACGTTGCGGGCATGCAGCAGGTTGAAGTGCTGGAAGATCATTCCGGTGCGCAGACAGTGCTGACGTAAACCGGCTTTGTCTAACTGAGTGATATCCTGTCCGTTCACCACAATCCGGCCCGTAGAGGGCCGTTCGAGTAAATTGAGACAGCGGATCAGCGTGCTTTTGCCTGCGCCGCTGCGCCCGAGAATGCCATAAATCGCGCCTTTCGGGATCTGCAGCGACACGTCGTTCAACGCCGGTCGGCCTGTTCCGGCATAGGTTTTACTCAGCCCGACGACCTCAATCATGATTGCGGCGCTACCGGGATAACCGAGCCGTTATAGTTTTTGCGAATAAACTCGGCAACCTGCGGTGAGGTGAGATCTTTGGCCAGCGCTTTAATGCGTGGGTCATTAGCCAACTGCGGCGTCGTCACCAGGATATTGGCGTAGGGGTTGTTGTTCGCGCTCTCCAGTCCTAACGCATCTTTCGCCGGTACCAGTCCCGCCTCCAGCGCGTAGTTGCCGTTAATAACCGCTAAATCGACATCGTCTAATGAACGCGGGATCTGCGGTGATTCAATTTCGAGGATCTTCAGATGTTTGGGGTTTTCCACGATGTCTTTCGGGGTGGCTAACGTGGTCGCCGGGTTGGTGAATTTAGCGCCGAGTTTGATTAATCCCTGGCTTTGCAGCAGGAACAAGGCGCGACTGAGATTGGTGGTGTTGTTCGGCACCGCGACGGTCCCGTTTTCCGGAACGGAATTTAAGTCTTTGTGCTTACGGGAATAAATACCCAGCGGTTCAATATGCACTGTGGCAGCGACGGCAAAAGTCTTACCCAGCGCTTTTTCCTGGTCCTTCAAATAGGGAACGTGCTGGAAGTAGTTGGCATCAACATCGCCATTCGCCAGCAGTTCGTTGGCGTTGACGCCGCTGGTGAGTTCGACCACTTTGATATCGAGACTGGGATCGATTTTTTTGATGTAATTGAGGATCTCAGCGTGCGGCACCGGGTCAGCGGCAACGCGCAGCGCGGCAGCCTGGGCGGATGTCCATGCCAGAGAAAGAGATAAAGCGACCCCTGCCAGTTTGAATGCGGCATATTTCATGTTGTTATCCTTATTAAATTAAACGATCAGTTGCTCAGTACGTTCGCGAAAAACATCCTGGTAATAACGTTCGGCGACGTCCGGGTGGGAACGCAGCCGCCCTTTGAGGTAATTCCAGCCAACATCCCGCAGCAGCGGATTTTGCGGATCGCTATCCGGGCCGAGCGCTTCCTGCGCCAGATGGGCGGGCAGGCGGTACACCGGCACCACGGCATCGAGCTGCGCGCCAAGAAAGAAGGCGATAGAGAGACGTTCCTGTTCTGCCGGCGGCGAGACCACGCGATGAACGGTGGCGCGCAGATAACCATTAGTCGCCAGCTCAAGCAGCTCGCCGATATTTACCACAAAGCTGCCCGCCAGCGGCGTGGCATCGATCCAGCGGTCCGGCGCGACTTCCACCTGCAGTCCTTTCTGCTCGTCCTGTAACAGGAAGCTTAAGAATCCGGAATCTTTATGCGCGCCGACGCCCTGGGAGCTTTTCGTTTCACGCTGTCCGGGGTAACGAATCAGTTTGATATGTTCATTCGGCTTATCGCCATACAGCGCGTCAAAGGCGTCGGCAGGCAACTGTAGCGCTTCGGCAAACGCGCGCAGCAAGGTCACCCCGACGCCGGTCATCGCCTGCTGCCAGCCCAGTAGAGTGGGTTTCAGTGACGGTAGCGCGGCGGGCCATAAATTCGGTCCCTGCAGGCGTTGCCAACGTGGCGCGTTTTCGGCGAGAGTTAAAGCCGGGCGTTCAGCGCCGATATCAAACTGTTCGCGCCAGTCCGGCTGGCCGCGAGTGAGCTCGGAAGCCGCGCGGTTATAGCCGCGAAAATGCGGGGAGTGAATCATCGCCACCTGCTGCTTTTCGCTATCATCAAGGGCAAAAAAGCGTCGGGCCTGGCGTTGAACTTCAGTTTGCAATCCGGCGTCCACGCCGTGATTAATAAGATAAAAGAAACCAATATCGCGCGCGGCCTGGCGGAGGTCGGCAAGAAAACCGGCCTTTTCAGCAGGATTGCTATAGCGGGCCAGATCGAGAATCGGCAAAGTCGTGGCGTTCATTGTGTTCTCCGAAAACGGGGTACGGGTCATTGGCTATTGAGTGATTCTGGGTTCGGCAACAACAACGGCGCATGATGATTTCCTCTGTCGGGTAGATGCGCTCAGCTTGCCTTAGCGCAATTTTTTCGACCAATAACGTTCTTTTCTAATTTATGACCGCGGTGGGTTCAGTGCTTTTGCGAAAAACGGATAAGGAGAGAGGAAACGCGTGGACGTGATGTAAAAAAGTAGCGGGATGTTGCATGATGCCGCCGCGGTCCGTATGGTGAGCGAAATTTTTCATGCAGGAAAGACAATGCACACGTCAAAAGATCCGCTTCACGGCGTGACGCTCGAAGCGTTACTCACTGACCTTGTGGCCAGATATGGCTGGGATGAACTGGCCCGACATATCAAAATCAACTGTTTCAAAAGCGATCCGAGCATTAAGTCGAGCCTGAAATTTCTGCGCCGCACGCCGTGGGCGCGTAAAGAAGTCGAAAACTTTTATCTCGATTCGCTGGAAGGGCTTATCGACAAATCTACTGCCTCTGCCGACGCTGGCCCGTGGGCCAACTGGCAGAAGAAGTAACGCTTATCAGGTTACCGCTTGTTCATTGACCCCATTGCGCAGCGCTCCCGGCGCTTTGCCGGTAATGCGTTTAAAAGCGCGGCTAAACGCGGCGAGCGAGTTGTAGCCGAGGCGGAAGGCGACTTTTTCCAGCGCTTCGCCTTCGTGGCTGATGTACTGCACCGCCAGGCGCATGCGTAATTCCGTCAGGTAGCGGGCCGGCGTGGTACCGGTGGCGGTGAGAAAACGTTCGGCGAATACCGAACGCGACAGGCCGGATTCGCGGGCTAAGTCTTCTACCTTCCAGTTGACACCGGGCTGCTGATGCATAGCGTATATCGCGCGCGATAGCTTCGGGTCGCGCAGTACCTGTACCCAGCCGGTGGCGTTACCGCAGCCGCATTCCACCCAGGCGCGGACGATCAGCGCCGCGACGACGTCGGCGAGACGTGCCAGAATGCCGGCATAGCCCACCTGACGCGTCAGGGATTCACGCTCCATTGCCGCCAGCAGCGGCTGGATTTCCGGGCGGGCGTTTAACAGGCTACTGACCAGCATCACCTCCGGCATGGCCCGAACCAGCGGCTGCATTCCGCCTAATTCAAAATCCATACAGGCGCTGAAGATCACCGCATTTTCTTCAGTATTAACGCAGCCCGCGTTTTTGACGCAGGAAACCGTCCCGCAGACCGGTTTGCTGTCGAGCTCCATCACGTTCACCCGCGCGGCTTTGCTATCTGAGAGCAGAGCATGCGCATCGCTATTGGGTATAAACACCGCATCGCCGCTCTCAAGCGAGAACTGTTTACCGTTGCTCATTTGTAGCAGCAGCGGGCCGCGGCTGACAAAATGAAACTGCGCTTTGCCAGGAACCGAATTAAACTCCACGCCAAAAGGACGAGAGGTTTCAATCCGTCGGTATTTCACTCCCGACAGCCGCATGCCCTGTAACAGCTCGCTGGTCAGATCTAAGGTTTGCTGGCTCATCGTTTTTCCGGACGAATAATCAATAATTGCAGAGTATGTATCATATATCGTCTTAACGGAAGCCACTAAGCTTGGCGAATGTTAATGATTCTGGAGAGATGTATATGAGTTCTTGCATTGTCGCTGAAGAGAGCGCAGTTAACGCCCGTCCGGCGTGGCGCGCCGTGTATGCGCTGGCGCTGGGGGTCTTCGGCCTGATCGTCGCTGAATTTCTACCAGCCAGTTTACTGACGCCAATGGCCAGCAGCCTTGGCGTGAGTGAAGGGATGGCCGGACAGGCGGTGACCGCCACGGCGTTAATCGCTCTGGTGACGGGGTTGTTGATTACCTCTGCAACCCGCAATATCGACCGGCGTTGGGTGCTGATGTTCTTTTCCGTATTGCAAATCATCTCCAGTCTGATCGTGGCCTTTGCCGGTTCACTGGAGTTCCTGCTGCTGGGACGCCTGCTGCTTGGCATCGCTATCGGCGGCTTCTGGGCGATGTCGACGGCGACGGCGATGCGGCTGGTACCGGCGGCGATGGTGCCGAAAGCGCTGGCGATTATCTTCTCGGCGGTGTCGATTGCCACCGTAGTGGCGGCGCCGCTGGGTAGCTACCTGGGCGCGCTCATTGGCTGGCGTAACGTCTTTATCATCTGCGCCGTACCGAGCCTGGTCGCGCTACTGTGGCAGCTATGGGTACTGCCGTCGATGCGCCCGGAGAGCGCTGGCAGCTTTAGTACGCTCTTTAAGGTACTGCGGCGGCCGGGAATGGTTGGCGGTCTGCTGGCTTCAATTTTGATTTTTGGCGGCCACTTCGCTTTCTTTACCTATCTGCGGCCATTTCTCGAAACCGTGGCGCTGGCAAGCGTAGAAGGGGTATCGTTGATATTGCTGGGGTTCGGCGTGGCCAACTTTATTGGCACCTCGCTTGCCGGGCATCTGCTGGCGCGCAGTTTGCGGATGACGCTGGCGCTGGTTCCACTGGCGATGAGCGTGCTGGCGCTGATGATGGTGCTGTATGGTCATATTGCGCTACTCGATGGTCTGTTGGTCGCCCTGTGGGGATTTGCATTCGGCCTGGTGCCGGTGGCCTGGTCAACCTGGCTTGCCACCACGGTACCGGATGAAGCGGAAAGCGCAGGGGGATTATTAGTCGCGGCGATCCAGTTGGCCATTAGCGCCGGGGCTGCCGGCGGTGGGGCAATATTTGATATCAGCGGCGCCAGCGGCGTATTTACCGGCAGCGGACTGTTATTATTAAGCGCCATGCTGATTGTCTTTATTGGCGTCAGGGTGACGCCGCCGGTCAGAAACAATTAATGATTAAACGCGCCAACTGGCGCGTTTATTTTTCTTCAGGCGCAGCGAGTACTCATTTTATTATTATAAAACGAGCGGGTAATTGATGAGTTGAAAACTATGTATGCTTTCCCGCATGAATGCGGTTGCTGGCCTCAGCGTTTTGTCAGGTGGCTTCCATCACAGATTGGGCGCTATGTTATTAATTATTCTGTTAAATAGCGTCTGTCAGTTGGTCAACGATAACTTTACCGCTGTTATCAAACTGGGTAATACGAAAATTAACGTTCCACGAGCGACGAGTATTAAATTTATCAAACAGGGAGACGCGGCCTTTTTTCTTACCCTCTTTATTGAGGATCACCCACTCAGTCACTTCGGTATACTGCTGGCTAGGTTGATGACCGCTTTGTTGTTCAACTAATTGGTCTTCAGAATCCAGTTTTAAATAATCGCGTAACATTTTGCACCTCTTTGTTAATGTTTTTTTAACGTTACTCCTTTTTTTGATTCTTTCAATCTGAGTTTTTAATCGATGTGTGTGACTATTAGTCGGCGATCTAGCTGGTATATTTTTGCTAATCACTCTGCTGAATATCAGTTCATTGTGACCATCCTGCACCGGACCAATCTAAGGACGCGAAGCGATGGATGCCTCATCCAGCGGAAAGGGCCCGTTGGATTTGGCATCGATTACCCGGTTTTTGGGATTGAGGTTATTCATCGTGCTGATGGATATTACAGCACCGCTACGTACTTAATACCGTTATTGTTCTGTTTTAGCCTTTCCAGCGCCTGCGGGATCTCGTCGAAGCTGACGCTTTCTATCGGCGGCATCACCAGTTCGCCGCGGCCGATCTGCTGCAGCATGCTTTCCCCGGCCTGACGTAATCGACTCCACTGTCTCTGGGTACCGTAAGGATGGATTGCCGCCAGCGCGACCTCATGTAGTGAGATACTGGTAGTAAACGCCGGTAGCGGCGCGTGCTCGAGCCGGTCCTGTATACAGACCAGATGGCCGTAGTAGCCCAGCAACCCGGCAAGCGAAAGGGCATTTTGCTGGTTTACGGTATCGAAAGCGGCGTACAGCGATTTACCCGCCAGCGCGCGTTTTAACTCCTGCGGCCACGAGGTATGGTGATAATCAAAGGCCTGAATCACCCCGCGAGCCAGCAGTTTCGCGTGATGTGTGGCGCTGGCAGTGACGTAGACGTTAGCGCCGCTCTCAATCAATAACTGGCTTAACAGACTGCCAGCAGCGCCGCCGGCGCCGCTGACCAGTACATTCTCGCCAGCCGGAAGGGGGATCTTTTGCGCTGCCTGCCACGCCGTCAGACCGGGGCACGGCAGCGCCGCAGCGGTGAGGTCGCTGATGTGGTCGGGAACCGCAATCACCGCCTGAGCGCTGACTAACGTATGGCGGGCAAAGCTACCGTCAAAACGCAGGTCGGTGTGATACATCACTCGCGTGCCGGGACGAAGGTGGCGGGCGTTGCGGCCAACGGCGGTAATCACCCCCATACCGTCGACGCCGGGGATCTGATCCTCCTGCCAGGCGTCGGAGAGACCGGCCATCAGCTTCCAGTCGACCGGATTAAGGCCAATGGCGCGGTTCTCGATCAGCACCTGATCGTCAGCGGGTGTGACTAACGTTTTCTCATGGCGTTCGAGCAGAAGCGGGGAGGCGTGCTTTTTCCACAGCCAGGCGTCGGTTTTTATCATTGTTTCTTCCTCTGGTGTTGGTGAGCTATCCATTTAAACAAAATCAGAACTCAAGATAATTCCCTAAATAGCAATTATCTATTGCGATTAGTGCTGTTTATTGCAATAGCATTCCATGAAACACTTTGCTCATATTTTCAACGTGATACCGCCAGGCGGTTGACGGAGTGACCTATGAGCATCGAAAAATTAACCCAGCAGCCGCTAACGATTGGCGTTGAACTGCCGCTGGACAATGACTGGTCAACAAGCGGACAGCTAAAACGGCAGCGCGACGGGCGACCGTTTGGCGTGCCGGATATGAGCGAGCACGCGGAGCGCATTAAACTGGCGGATACGCTCGGTTTTCGCGCCGCCTGGATCCGCGATGTTCCGCTGTACGATCCGCAGTTTGGCGATGCGGCTAACGTCTTTGAAGCCTTTACCTACCTCGGCTATTTATCGAGCCTGACGCAAAATATTTTACTGGGCACGGCGGCGGTTGTGCTGCCGTTACGTCAACCCTGGCTGGTACGTAAAGCCGCCGCCACGGTGCAGGCGCTCAGCGGCGACCGGCTGCTATTGGGCATCGCCAGCGGCGACAGGCCGGTCGAATACCCGCTATTTGGTGAAGACTACGCCAGCCGTGGCGAGCGTTTCCGTCACGGCGTGAGCGTGCTGAAGGGGGAGACCGATCGTCAACTGGAGCCGGGCCTGCAGTTATTGCCAGCCAAACCGACTCCGCCGCTGCTGGTTGCTGGTTTGGCGCAACAAACGGCGCAATGGGTAGGCAGTAACATGGATGGCTGGCTCGCCTATCCAGGTCAGCCTGACGAGCACGTTAGCCGCGTCAGGCTGTGGCGCCGGGTAGCGGGCGAGAAACCCTATATCAGCTTCATCCATCTGGATCTGCAAGATGACCCCAATTCGGCTATTCAGCGCCATCGTTTTGGCATCAGCAGCGGCCGCCATGGTCTCATTCAGGAATTGAATGCGATGCGCGATGCCGGCGTGAACCATATCGGCCTGCATTTCCGCCGTAACCAGCGTCCGCTGGCCGAGACGATGCAGGAGATTGGCGAACTGGTGCTGCCGGCATTCCATCATTAAAGTACGCCGTCACCGCCGTCAGAACACCAGACCTGGCCGGAGGCATACGAGCAGGCATCAGAGGCGAGGGTGACATACAGCGGGGCGATCTCAACGGGTTGCCCTGGCCGCCCCAGCGGCGTATCGCCGCCGAAGTTTTGCACTTTTTCTGCCGGCTGTCCGCCGCTTGACTGCAGCACCGTCCAGTACGGGCCGGGAGCGACTGCATTGACCCGGATCCCACGCGGCCCTAACTGCTTGGCCAGCGATTTGGTGAATGCCACCAGGCAGGCTTTGGTCTGGGCATAATCCAGCAGGATTGGGCTCGGTTTAAAAGCCTGGACCGAAGAGGTGTTGATAATCACGCTTTGGGCTTTGAGGTGCGGCAGCGCGGCTTTGGTTATCCAGAACGGCGCATAGACGTTGGTTTTGAAAGTAGCATCGAAATCGGCGGTGGTGAGTTGCTCAATTTTTTCACAGTATTGCTGACGACCTGCATTGTTCACAACAATATCCAAACCGCCAAGACCGCTTACCGCTTTTTCCACCAGCGTTTCACAGAAGGATTCCACGCGAATATCGCCCGGTATCGCCACCGCGGTACGGCCTTCCGCTTTGATAAGCGCGATGACGGCGTCCGCATCGCTCTGTTCTTCCGGCAGATAGTTAATGGCAACATCCGCGCCCTCGCGGGCAAAGGCGATGGCCACGGCGCGACCAATCCCGGAATCTCCGCCGGTAATCAGCGCTTTCTTACCCTGTAGCCGTCCTGAACCGCTATAGCTGACTTCACCATGATCCGGTGTGGGTTCCATTTCGGCGGCCAGGCCGGGAGGGGTTTGCGGTTGATCGGGGAAAGGGGGGTGTGGCCAATGGTTGGTACGCAGTTTGTCATTATCCATAGCAATCTCCTTCACAGAAAAGAGTAATGATAGAAGACATGCGGAAGTTTTTAAAAATACAGCTGGAGTCTAAATAGATATATTCCCGGTTTTTTACGGGGCAACTGTTTGATATAAGAGGTTTTGCAAACTGATTTCTTTGCTGTGGTTTTTAGGATTATTCAATGATGAAATGTTTCGAATTATAATCTTTAACATTTTTTACATTACACTTTTTATCTCGACGGGATAGTTTTTTATTTATCCTGTGGTTGCGTTTATTTCTCTCATAAAATATCACCTTATGCCGCTAAGTTGTTATTTTGCGGCTTCGCTATTTATTGTTTAATTAATTTTGTGGTGGCTTTTAATTAATTATTAGTGAATTGCTTTTTTTAGTGATTACGCCATGCTTAGTTTTCGACGGCGATGATTTAGACCGATAAATCATCATTAACTAACCGAGCTAAAAGGTAACCATTATGGCAGAACATAGAGGCGGTTCAGGTAATTTCGCAGAAGACCGGGATAAAGCATCTGAGGCCGGACGTAAAGGCGGTCAGCACAGCGGCGGGAATTTTAAAAATGACCCGGAACGTGCATCCGAAGCCGGTAAAAAAGGCGGTAAAAACAGCCATGGCGGCGGCCGTAAATCCGGTGACAGTTAGTCAGTTGAAGTAAATTTGGTTGATCAGCAAACAACCATAGACAAAATACCCTGCGGGTCATTTGGCCCGCTTTTTTTTAAAGGTGTGATTTATGAAAATTCAAACCATTGAAGATATTTTTACCCATTTATTATCGGATACCTATAGCGCGGAAAAACAGTTAACCCGCGCGCTGGCTAAACTATCCCGCGCCAGCGCATGTGAAGAGCTACAAACCGCATTCAGCGCTCACCTCGAGGAAACGCAGGGCCATATAGAACGTATCGATAAACTCCTCGAACAAAATGATCAAATTCGCCTGAAACGGATGAAGTGCGTGGCGATGGAAGGGCTTATCGAAGAGGCCAACGAAGTGATCGAAGCGACGGAAAAGAACGAGATCCGCGATGCTGCGCTGATAGCCGCCGCGCAGAAAGTTGAACACTATGAAATTGCGGCCTACGGTACGCTGTGTACGCTGGCAGAGCAACTCGGCTATAAAGCCGCGGTGAAACTGCTGGCGGAAACGCTGGAAGAAGAAAAAGACGCTGATATGAAATTAACGTACATCGCCGTTGGACACGTCAATCAGGATGCCCAACAGTCCGCTTAATCCTATCTAAGGCATCAGGCAAAAAAATGAGTCTTAGTCCGGTTGTAATAAAAAGGTGTCATCTCGTCGCGGCGATAATGTGGTTTGTACTGGCTATACCGTCGGTAATATGGTGGAAAGACAGTGTCCTGTGGGTCATCATTATTAGTATTTATGCAAATATTGTCGGCCACTTATCCGGGTATAGCGCAGCGCGAGCCGACCAGGCCGCAGAAGAAGAAAATAAAGATAAGGCTGAAGAGTAATCATCTTGTATAAAGAGGTTGTTATGACTGATATTGAAAACTATCACGATTGGTTGCGTGACGCGCACGCTATGGAAAAGCAGGCTGAATCAATGCTTGAATCAATGGTAAAACGCATCGACAGCTACCCGGAATTATGTACCCGCCTTGAGCAGCATCTTTTTGAAACCCGTCGGCAAATTACCGTGCTGGATGATATTATTGCGCGCAATAATATTTCCCGCTCTGTTCTTAAAGACTCAATGAGTAAAATCGCCGCGATGGGACAATCTATTGGTGGAATGTTTCCACAAGATGAAGTGGTGAAAGGGGTGATCAGCGGCTACGTTTTCGAGCAATTTGAGGTCGCCTGTTATACCTCCTTATTAACCGCCGCGCAAAAGGTCAACGATCATGATTCGATTGCTGATTTAGAAAGTATTCTGGCGGAAGAAAGAGGCATGGCCGAATGGTTGCTGCATCATATACCCGATATTACGGAGCAATATATTATTCGCTCCGAAACGCCGGGTTTTGATGCCAAGCGTTAGCGGCAAAAGGTTTATAAATGATACGCCTCCTTGCCATCTTGTCACGAATTAACCAAATCTCGCTGGCTCTAACGAGGGCGGAAAAGCAGATTATGTTAGAGATAAATTTCAGCGAGCACTGTCAGTGTCCGTCATTGACCCCGAGGCAGCAAATGATGGTAGATAAACTTGCCACACGTCCGAAGCCTGCGCAGAGAAAATAAGAGCTTATACCTCGGGTATGTTTCGGGCGCTCGTGATGTTCTGCTGATACGAGGGGGAATAATGCCTCGCCAACCGTGCTTTCAAAACGCTGTAATTTATCAGGTTGATACCTCGCTGTTTTATGATGCCAATGGTGATGGCTGTGGCGATCTGGCCGGAATAAGGCAAAAACTCTATTACTTACGTAGCCTTGGGGTGACGGTATTGTGGTTAACCCCCTTTTATCTGACCCCATTTCTCGATGACGGTTACGATGTGCAGGATCATCTGCAGCCCGATCCGCGTTTTGGGCAAATTAGCGACGTTATTCGACTGATTGATGACGCGCGCGAATTGGGGATACGCGTAATCATCGAGTTGGTTATCCAGCATACCTCTTCGCAACATCCCTGGTTTCAAGAGGCGCGTAAAAACAGGCATTCTCCTTTCCGGCCATATTATCTCTGGGCCGATTCGCCGCCCAAACAGGACGATCCGCCAATGTTTCCCGGTGTCGAAAAGAGCGTCTGGCGCTGGGATCAACAGGCGGGACAGTATTATCGCCACATGTTCTATCGCCACGAGCCGGATCTCAATCTGGTGCACCCTCCGGTGATAGACGAAATTGACAATATTGTGCGTTTTTGGCTACGCGTAGGGATTACGGTTATCGCTGGTTTAGCCGCCAGCACGATTAACGGCGCTTGCGCGGGCGGCGTAGTAGTCCGCGTAATATCATCAGTCCAAATGCGATCCCTACGCCAGATGCGACTTTACCAGGCAAATCGGCGCTGACGTTAAATGAACGCTGGCGAGCGCCGGCGCTAAATGTCCCGCGAGAGCTGTGCTCGCCCCGCACGGCAGAATAGAGATCGTCTGGCTTTTCGCTACGTTTTGCTTGCGCTGTCAGCTGACCTTCCCAGGCTTTGTTAACCATCAGGCGGTCAAGTAGTGAAGGGAAGAAAAACTGGCCAACGATGGATTGAATGGTGCTTTTACCTACCCACAATTCGCGAACGGGGCGCTGAACGACGCTGAAAATCGCCTCTGCCGCCACCTCCGGCTGATAAACCGGGGGAACGGGCTGCATCTCTTTATCCATTTTATTCCTTGCCCAACCAAACTGTGTCGTATTCATTCCGGGCAGTTGCACCATGGTTAATTGGATCCGGCTGCGTTGATGCATCAGTTCGGTTCGCACTGCATCGGTAAATCCGCGAATCGCCGCCTTCGCGCCGCAATACGCCGATTGCAAAGGGATGGAACGCCAGGCAAGCGCGGAGCCCACCTGGATTATTATCCCGCGGTTTCTCGGGCTCATGACCTCCAGCGCGGCGCGTGTGCCGTTGACATAACCCAGATAGGTCACCTCCGTCACGCGGCGAAATTCCTCATCACTCATCAGATGGAAGGGCGCTAACACCGTGGTCATAGCATTATTAATCCACACCTCAATGGCGCCGAGCTGGGTTTCGATTTCCGCCGCGGCTTGCCGCAGCGAGCGGGCGTCAGCGACATCAGCGCTGATAACCTGCGTCCGCACGCCGAACTGGCGGCATGCGTGTTCGGCCTCCTGTAACCCACTTTCATCGCGCGCAATAATCGCCACGTCATAGCCGGCTTTCGCAAAGCGTAGCGCCGTCGCTTTACCGGCGCCCGCACTACCGCCGGTGATAACCATTACCGCCATAGTCGCCTCGATTGGTCTGAACATGGCATTTCGCCATGGTGTTTTGGTTACTGAGTACTTAAGTATTATTGATTCATTGCTGACCGGTGGTCGGAAATATCTTAGAGTACTTATTATGGCTAACAAGCGACATTATTTATAATGGCAATGGATAAAATTCGTGGTAACGCTACCTTTATAATTCAATGCCGCAAAGTTGGAGGGGGTATGTATATTAATTATGTTACTGAAAAAGAAGAGGACGACCCGACACGGGCACCTGAGTCGGGCGATAAGCAACCGGAACGCGATAAGTAACGTCTCACGTTTCGGTCGGAATAATTGAAATCTGGCCGTTACGTTCGAGGATCGCAAATTTAATCTTCTCAAGTTGATATATACCATGGTGCTGTCGCGCGGCGAGCAATATGTCATCCACAGAGATATCGACCATTTTCATTTTATCGTCAGCGACAACGCCATTTTCTACGACGATCGTCGGCGAACCATCAAGATAATTCTCAGCCTGCGAAAAGCGTTTCTTAATATAGCCAAATAAAATATCTACGCTGACCAGCGTGACAATCGTCAGCATTGAGCCGGTAACAGAATAGTCGGTACTGAGCATGGCCTGCTGGGTGGCCTCACTGATAATTAGCAGTAAAATCAGATCAAAACTGGTGAGTTGCATAAGCGTTCTTCTGCCAGCAACTTTAAAAATAATCAATAAGATAAGATAGATTGCGACGGCTCTGAGCACCATTTCCATCGTTGTGGCTCCTACGGAAAGACAAATTGGTTAAAGGTGACGGCGGGTTGCTGATTCGCCTGCAGTGTCGTGGAAAGGTTGCCGAAAGTTTTTGGCGTGATGGATAACCACACTGAAAGCGGCGCGCCACGGCTATTTTCATTGTAAACCAGGATCAGATGACCGTTAGCGCTGTACATTTTATCGGGCTGCGGTCGAATATCGCCAATTTGGTAATGGCTTAATAACGTGGGTGAAAAATCCACTGAGGTATGAGCGAGGCTACTGTTTTTCACCTGAATATTGACTTCGGTTTCGCTCATTAGTCTGGCAAAACGGTCATAGTCTACCGTTAACGATGAAGCGGAATTCTCATGATGGGCGGAACTCAGGATGCCAGATGAAAATAAACCGCATAATGCAGCAATGATAATAATGGCGAGAAAAACCACCCCGTAGCGCCGGAAGTTATACTCGAAGCGTAGCGCCTGTAGATTCTCGTTTATCTCTGGCGGATCCTGTTGATTATTGTCCATTATTTGGGCTCCAGCATGATGTTTATATTTAACGCAGCGATAGCGACGTTGTTATTTTAGCTGATATCAGAATTATTGACGTTGTTAAAATCGCTATCAGCGGCCAGACTTTAATAACAGTCTGCTGACATGAAAGGTGAAATAATGAGGAAAAAGCTAATCGCGACACTCTGTTTGTTACTCACCGCTGGCGTCTGGGCTGAAGAAAAGGGCGGTTTTAAAAACGATGCTGCGCCGCCGCCACCGCACCAGCTGGACGACGGCTATCGCGGTATGGAGGATGGCCGGATTATGACCATTGAACAGGCGAAAACTATGCACGACGGCGCGACTATTTCCCTGCGCGGCAATGTGATTAAGCATGAAGGCGACGACCGCTATCTGTTCCGTGATAAGACCGGCACCATTGCGGCCATTATTCCGGCAGCCGTTTTTGATGGTCAGGAAATCAAGCCGGACAAACTGGTGAGCATTAACGGAAGCCTGGATAGCAAAATGACGCCGCCGCTGGTGCGGGTTGATAAGCTGCGCCAACAGGCGCCCAATTAACCGGAGAGCCAGACGATGAGCAGAGCGCATCACCATGAACTGGATAAACGCGGTAAACACCCGGCGCGCGAAGAGCCGGGTAAACACGGTGAGATCCCACGTAAACGGGATGATAGCGACGATCACAAAAGCGATCCCTATCATCCGACGGAAAACGCCAAAGCGGTTTGTTTCTGCTGAGGCTAATGATACCCCGCGCGGTGCGCGGGGTTAGCGTTTACTAACGTAGCGCGTTTCGCCAGTCAGCGATCAGGTCTTGCGGATCTTCAATACCTACCGAGAGTCGGATCAACTGCGGCGTTATGCCATTCGCCAGCCGCTGTTCCAGCGGAATGGAGGCGTGGGTCATGCTGAATGGCTGGCTCACCAGGCTTTCCACACCCCCCAGGCTTTCCGCCAGGGTAAATAACCGTAGTTTTTTGATGATGCGCCCGGCGTAGTCATCATCTCCTTTGACCACAACGGAAATCATACCGCCTGGCAGGGCCATCTGTCGGCGAGCCAGATCGTGATGAGGATGGCTGGCGAGCCAGGGGAACCACACTTTCTCGACCTGCGGCTGCTGCTCCAGCCATTCCGCCAGCAGCAGAGCGTTGCTGCTATGACGTTCCACCCGTAGAGCCAGGGTGCGAATGCCGCGCAGGGTCAGGAAGCTGCTGAATGGGTCAAGTACGCCGCCGACGGCGTTTTGCAGATAGCCCAGCTTCTCGGCTAGCGCGGGGTTGTCGCCAACCACCGCCAGACCGGCAACCACGTCCGAGTGGCCGTTGAGATATTTGGTCGCCGAATGCACCACGATATCAAAGCCCAGTTCGATAGGGCGATGAATGATCGGTGAGGCGAAGGTATTATCGGTGACGCTGATAATGTTATGTCGACGGGCAATCTCGGCAATGGCCGCAAGATCGGCCAGCTTGAGTAACGGATTGGTCGGCGTTTCCACCCAAATCATCCGCGTATCAGGGCGGATTGCGGCCTCGATGCCTGGCAGATCGTCAGGTTTTACCCAGGTGACCTGTAACCCGGCACTACGACGGCGAACATTTTCAATCAGTCGGTATGTGCCGCCATAAACATCATCTACCGCTACCAGGTGGCTGTCCTTATCCAGCAGTTCCAGTACCGTGGAAATGGCCGCGAGGCCTGAAGCGAAAGCAAAACCCCGGCTACCGCTTTCCAGCTCCGCGATGGCCGTCTCCAGCGCGTGGCGGGTCGGATTACCGCTACGTGAATATTCGTAGCCGGTATGCTGGCCCGGCGCGGGCTGGGCAAAGGTGGAGGTGGCGTAAATCGGCGGCATCACCGCGCCATGCTGGTCGTTAAAAATGCCGCTATGGACGCTGAGCGTCTGTAAGTTTTTCATGTTCGTTCCTTATTGTTCCAGTCGGTTACGCCAGGTGGTCAGGACGTCGCTACGGGTAATCAGGCCGATAAACCGATCGTTATCGGTGACGACCACGACGTGTCCACGGTCGAAGATATCTTTAAGCGCGCTTTCCGGGGCGTGCTTATCCAGGGTTTCGACATGGCGGGTCATCGCCTCTCTGACCGGCAGCGCGAAACGCCGGCTGTCGCCCTGGACGTGGCTTATCAGATCCCATTCATCGACGATGCCTACCACGTGACCGTTTTCCAGCACCGGCAGCTGGGAGAAATCGTACAGGCGCATACGAGCAAGGACGGCAGCCAGCGTATCGTCGGGCGCGGCGGTGACGGTTGCGCCTTCGTCATGACGCAGGGCAATAAAATCGCTAAGATCGCCGCGCGTCGGACGGCTTAGCAGACCTTGCTGGCGCATCCAGTCATCGTTGAACATTTTCGACAGGTACTTGTTACCGCTATCGCAGGCGAAGGTCACCACCCGTTTAGCGGTGGACTGCGCCCGGCAGTAGCGCAGGGCTGCTGTCAGCAGGGTGCCCGTTGACGATCCGGCGAGGATACCTTCCACCTGCAGCAGTTGCCGGGCGGTGGCGAACGCTTCACGATCGGTCACCCGCCATGCTTTGCGTACTTTCTCCAGATGGGCGAGCGGGGGAATAAAATCTTCGCCAATCCCCTCCACCAGCCAGGAGCCGGTTTCACCGTATTGTCCGGTCTCTACCTGATCCGCCAGAATCGACCCCGCAGGATCGGCAAGAATAAATTCGGTTTTCGGCGAATGTTCCGCAAACCACGCCTGCAAACCGCCCAGGGTACCGCCTGAGCCGACACCGACCACCACGGCGTCAATATCGCCATCGAGCTGCTCAAACAGCTCCGGCGCGGTAGTGGTGGCATGAGCCAACGGGTTGGCTTCATTGTTGAACTGGTCAATATAAAACGCGCCCGGCGTTTCCTCCGCCAGACGGCGGGCGTAGTCCTGATAATAGGCGGGATGGCCTTTGTTGACGTCCGAGCGGGTTAACTGCACGGTGGCGCCCAGCGCGCGCAGATGGAAAATTTTCTCGCGGCTCATTTTGTCCGGTACCACCAGGATCAGTTTGTAGCCTTTCTGGGCGGCAATCAGCGCCAGCCCCAGCCCGGTATTACCGGCGGTGGCTTCAATGATGGTGCCGCCGGGGCGCAGTTTTCCCTGGCGCTCGGCTTCATTAATCATCGACAACGCCACGCGATCCTTTATCGAACCGCCGGGGTTTTGGTTTTCCAGTTTCAGGAACAGGCTGCACGGGCTGGTATCCAGTTTATGCAGCTGTAACAGCGGGGTATGACCAATCAGGTCGCTTACAGAGTGAAAGAGTGACATAACCATTTACCCATTCGTATCGAGATAGCTGAATGGTAGAACTGTAAAAACGGCATTTTAAAGAACATAAATCTGCCGTTTAGCGCAAAATGGAATATAAGATGCTTTTTAGCCATCCAGAAGGAAAGCAGGTTATCCGCCCGGGCGTATCGATTGCTGGAATAGCGGTTTTTTGCCTTGTTTTTAAGCAAATTAGCCGCTGCCTTTAACCTGTCTATGCGTTTTCCGGCAAAGCATTACTGAAAATTATCGATAGCTTGACTCTCCAGGCATAGCGATTATAAATAAATTGACTATGCCGATACGGCAAGGCTATGACCGTCACTGGATTACCACCTGGACCGATAAGGGAATACTGATGAAACTGTGGAATAAAACGCTGATTACCTCTGCATTGTGCCTGGCGTTGTTTGGCTGCGATGACTCATCGAAAGTCGACAATAAACTGGATCAGGCCAAAGATAACGCGGAACAAATTAAAGATGCGGCCGCCGATAAAGCGCGGGCCATTAAGCAAGAAGCGGATAAGCAGATCGACGACATCAAAACGCAGGCCAATAATGAAGCTGATAGCCTGAAAAACCAGGCCAGCAGTATTAAATCTGAAGCCGACAAGAAAGCCGACGCGATTGCCCAGGATGCGAAAAATAAAGCGGATGCGGTTAAACAGGATGCGCAGCAAAAAAGCGATGCGATCATGAAAGAGGCGGGAAAAATTAAAGATAACGCCATCGTTGAAGCCAACCAGCTTTCCGCCGATGCCGCCAATAAAACTAAAGAGATAAAAGAGAGTATCGCGCCGGAGCAAGCGCCAGCTCAGCAGGCGCCGGCCGGCCAGCAGTAAGATACTGGACTGCTACCGCGGCGATACTATTCTCGCCGCGGTGTATTTTATCAGGAAATAAACAGACTCAGTAATAACACCATCAACAGACCCACCACCGAGTTGATAAGCTCCAGTAAGCCCCAGGTCTTAAAGGTATCGCGCATCGAGATACCAAACGTTTCCTTAAATAGCAGAAACCCGCCGTCATACATCAGAGTAATGGTATTGCTACCGCAGGCCACCGCCAGACACATCAGCGCCGGATTAAGGTGAAACGCGGTCACCATCGGCGAAACAATCCCGGCTGAAGTAATTGCCGCCACGGCGCCCTGGCCGGTAAGAATACGAATAATCGCCGTAATCAACCAGGCGATAATAAACGGCGACAGCGGGACGTGGCTCATCATCGTGACGATATGATCGCCGACGCCGGAATCGATAATAACCTGTTTGAGAATGCCGCCGGCGCTGATGACGAACAGGACGTTGGCAATTCTGGCGACCGAATCCGTTACGCAGTGGTTAACCTGAACGGCGTTCATACCGCGGCGGCAGCCGAGCAGCCAGATTGCGGCGCCGGTCGCCAGCAGCATGCTAATTTCCGCGCTGCCGAGAAACAGGAAGAATTTTGCCGCAGAAGAGGTCGCGCCAAACAGCGACTGAATCAGCGAAGACGCAATCATTAATATCGCGGGGATCAGCGGAATAGCAATGCTGACCGCAAACGACGGCAGCGCCTCCGCGGGTTTCTCCTCCTGTGGTTTAATCATGGCATTCAGCTTCATCTCGCGGATGCCCGGAAGCCAGGCGGGTAATAAAATCCCCGCACAGAACAGCGCCGGGATGATAACGATAATTCCGTACAGATAAACCTGAACAATATCTGCCTGGAAGGCGCTGACTAATGCAACCGGCCCCGGCTGTGGCGGAAATAAACTATGGCCCATGGTGGCGCCGACGACCGTCGGTATAACCAGTTTCATCCACGGGATATTGGCTTTGCTGGCGATGTTGAGAACCAGCGGCATGGCAATCAAAAACGCCACTTCATAAAACATGGCGATGCCGAAGATGACGCCGATAAACATCAAGCCGACCGCCAGATAACGGGTGCCGCAACGCCTGATGACCGTATCGGCAATCTGCTGGCTGGCGCCGGATTCAGTCATGAATTTGCCGATGATAGCGCCGAATATAATGATCAGCGCCAGGTGTCCCATTATTCCGCCCAGTCCTTGCTGAACCATCGAGACGATTTTATCGAGGGGCACGCCCTCCATAATGGCGACAAACAGGCCGGCAATTAACAAGGCGAAAATATTGTGGACTTTGTATTTCAGATTCATGATGACCAGTAGCGCAATACCGACCACCACCCATAGCAGAGCCAGGGCTGGAGACATGGCATCCTCCCAACAGAGATTTTATTATATTTTCAGTGCCGGAGAACTCCGGCACCTGAGTGAAGAGCGGATCAGGCGTGCTGGTTTTCCAGCGCTTCCCATAATCCCAGCAGGTAAGTGGCGCCGAGCGCGCGATCGTACAGGCCGTATCCCGGGCGGCCGGTTTCACCCCAGATAAAACGGCCATGATCGGGACGAATATAGCCGTCGAAGCCGTTGTCGTGCAGCGCCTGCATCACCCGATACATATCGAGCGAGCCGTAGCGGGTAGGGTGCGCCGATTCGTAGAAATCTTTATCTTTTATGATTTTAATATTTCTCACATGAGCGAAATGAATGCGCCCGCGCTGGCTGAATTCCGCGAGGATTTGATAAACATTATTTTGCGGCTCCTCGGCAATAGAGCCGGTACATAAGGTAATTCCGTTTGCCGGTGAATCCACCGCGCGACACAACCAGTCGAGGTCGTCGCGGTTTTTAATAATGCGCGGCAGACCAAAAATAGAATACGGCGGATCGTCAGGATGAATGGCCATTTTCACGCCGACCTCTTCGCAGACCGGGATAATTTTTTCCAGGAAATAGAGCAGATTTTCTCGCAATTTGTCATCATCGACCGCTTTATAGCTGTCGAATAGCGTCTGTACCTGCGCTAAACGTTCTGGCTCCCAGCCCGGCAGAGCATAGCCGTTGGCGTTGCTGAGCACTTCCGAGACGACCTGTTCCAGCGTTTTATCGATGCCGGCTTTTTCAAAAGCCATCGTCAGCGACCCGTCCGCCAGCCGGTAGTTCATGTCGGTTTTCATCCAGTCGAAAACCGGCATAAAGTTGTAGCAGATGACCTTAACGCCAAAGGCGGCGAGGTTACGGATAGTTTGCTGATAGTTGGCGATATAGCGATCGCGCTCCGGTAACCCGATTTTAATCGCGTCGTGAATATTCACGCTTTCGATAACTTCCATCGTCAGACCGTTAGCGTGGGCCTGCTCGACTAACGCCTTAATTTTCTCCCGCGGCCAGACTTCGCCAACCGGAACGTCGTACAGCGCGCCGACCACACCTTCCACCCCCGGAACCTGACGGATCTGTTCAAGAGTGACTTTATCTTCGTCTGGCCCAAACCAGCGCATCGTCATTTGCATGAAAACTTTTCCTTACCGCGTTGTTTATAGTCTACTACCATACAAGTTGAATTAAGGATAACGACAATGCGTAGTGGAGGACATGATCGAACTCACAAAACCATACATCGGATGAATTGCACTCGCTGACGCAATAGTCATTACAAGATGCGTAAAATCGGGTAAAAAGGGCGGCTAACGTGGCGGCATCAGGTAGAATTACTATGCTTAGAGACGAGGTCTCTTTTTTAAGTCGTTAATTTTGTTTGTATGGAGAGTGTATGGGTTTCTGGAGAATCGTATTTACTATCATCCTGCCGCCGCTGGGCGTACTGCTGGGTAAAGGTTTCGGCTGGGCATTCATTCTGAATATAATTCTGACCTTGCTGGGCTACATTCCTGGTCTCATCCACGCGTTCTGGGTGCAAACCCGCGATTAACCCTGCCGTAATCTAGCGGCGCTGATGCGCCGCTATCATTCGCTTCGTATAGTCTCAGCAATTAGCTTTTAACGTACCTTTCAGACCATGCGGCTCCGAGCGCAGATATTGCGGCGGCACGCTAACCTGGGCCCCCAGAGCAGCCGCAGCCTGCCACGGCCAGTGTGGGTTGTAGAGCGCAGCGCGGGCGATGGCAATCAGATCGGCGTCGCCGTTTACCAGGGCATCTTCAGCCTGCTGCGGTTCTGTGATTAACCCTACGCCAATGACCGGAACGTTGATCTGCTGGCGGATTTCATGGGCGAACGGTAATTGATAGCCAGGACCGACCTGAATCGCCTGCTGTGGCGACAATCCGCCGCTGGAAACGTGAATATAGTCGCAACCCAGCGCTTCAAGCTGCTGACTAAAGACGATGGATTGCGCGGTATCCCAACCGCCGTCCACCCAGTCCGTCGCCGAAAGTCGCACGCCGACGGCGATATTTTCGCTGACCGCCTCCCGTATTGCCTGGAACACCTCCAGCGGGAAACGTAAGCGATTCTCCAGCGAACCGCCGTATTCATCTGTACGCTGGTTGCTCAACGGGGAGAGGAACTGATGCAGCAGATAGCCGTGCGCGGCATGCAGCTCTATCAATTCAATTCCCAGGCGTTCGGCGCGTCGCGCGCTATCAACAAAGGCTTGCTTAAGCCGCGCCAGATCGTCATGGCTCAGCGCTTTCGGCGCCCGGTCGCCGTCATGGAATGCCAGCGCGGATGGGGCGACGGTTTGCCATCCGCCGTTATCCAGCGCTAACTGACCGCCGCCAAGCCAGGGTGCAGCGGCGGAAGCTTTGCGCCCGGCATGTCCCAGCTGGATACCGATGCGGGTTGCTGAATAGGCGCGAACATCTTCCAGTACCCGGTACAGGGCGGCTTCGGTTTCATCGTCCCACAAGCCGACGTCCGCCGGGGAGATGCGGCCCGCAGGCTCGACGGCGCTGGCTTCGATAATTAATAAACCGGCGCCGGAAAAAGCCAGTTGACCGAGATGAATGCGGTGCCAGGCGGTTGCTTTGCCATTATCCGCGGAGTACTGGCACATCGGGGCGATGACAATACGGTTTTCCAGCTCCAGTTTGCCAATTCGCGCAGGGCTAAATAGTTGACTCATAAGTACCTCGTAAGCGTTGTGCTGCCTGATGACCTTTAGTTGTAGCATGCCTGAATGGCGGCCTCTTTTCCGTTGTTGCGCTTAAGACGCTGTTCGTCGTTATTCGCATGCTGATGGATCACCACTCATCGCTGAACCACAGCTTGCGCCGGCGACCGCTGGCCTGTTGTGAAACCGCTCTCGCCATCGCGGCGCCGATTTCCGCGCTGGCGACGAGGCCCTGAACGAAAGGGCGGTCATGCATCAACCACGGCAGCGCGCCGAAGGCAATGCGTCCGCGAGCGCACGCCGGCGCCTGCAGGGTGTAATCGTCACCAATATCCGGGATTTCATCACCACAGGCGAGAAGCTGCTGGCGCAGCGTCGGGAAAGGGATGTCTTTACTCTTCAGCGCCTTTTGGCCTCTGGCGTCAATAAAGACGTCAAATTCGCTGCGTTGATTGTGATGGTGGATGACCGTTCGTTGTGGTTGAACTTCCAGTTGATAATCGGACCCCAGCGGCAGAATACTAATAAGCCCTGCCTCCCGTAACGCCAGCAGGCGGCGAATCGATTCCGACGGAATGGCCGCGTAATTATCGATAAATACCCGGGCGAGCCCTGTTTTAAAGCGTTCACGATCGCGTTCGTTAAGATGCGGCGCAATCATCTCAATCACTTCATGCAATCGTAGAATGGTATACCGCCACGGCACGGTATGCTGTTGCTGTTTGTTGCGTTCCACTTCCTGCAAATTGGCTTGCGCCCAGGCGAAGGGATCGTGGCGTTTTCTGTCGACAAACCAGGCGTCGCTGAATGTATCTGCGTTGAGCTGGCGTAAGCCTATCTGCTTGCACCAGTGCGGCGCGGCGAGTTCCAGCTCTTTGACGATAAGTTGGAATACACGATCCAGCAATCCCTCGCTCCCCTCGGCAATGGCCGCTTCCAGCGCCTGATGGGTGACTATCTCCAGCGGTTCATAGGGGATGGGGCAGTAGAAATCGGCCTCGGGCAGAATGCCGTTTCGCGACATCAGAGTAATGTGGAGTTTGTGGCTGGCGTCATGAAGCCGAAAATGGACGCTCTCATCCTCGTCAGTCGTAAAGTGGCCATGCTGAATGACGACGGCGACGGCGGCATCAATGCCGCTGAGTGACGTCCCCATGATACCGACCCGGCACGGGGCTATCTGCGCCTGCATCAAGCCGCTCCAGGGACTGGGATAATATTCGCGGGGGGAATCATCATCCTGCGGCCAAAGATGTCCGGTGGTGATAACGGCAAAATCCGCGCGTTCCGCCGTGGGCGCATGGTTAACCCACAGTTTGACGCCATCCTGTTCTGCCTGGATATCGGTCACCTCGCAGGACTCGCGCACGCTAACTTTGAACCCCGCTAACCTTGCTTTCTCTAACAGTGCGAGAAACCGATCGCGATAATAGTCGCCGAGGATCACACGCGGTAAAAACTGCCGCTCATGTAAGGCCTCACGCTCAATGCCATACCGGGTGAGCCAGTCTTCGCTCTGATTTTGTAGCCACGTCAGATAGGTAATATAGATGGGGGGAATTTCGATACTGGCGATATTCGCCAGCATTTGCGCTGAATTATGCTCATCGTTATAAGGCATGCCGACGCCAGCCTCTTCACCCTGCTCGTAGAGCACTATCTCCAGCGGCTCACCCCGTTCAACCAGGGAATGAAAGGTATATATCCCGGTCGGCCCGACGCCGACAATCGCCACTTTCTTCATCGTTATCCTTCCTTTGGTGCGGTTCCCGAACTGAAAGATAAGTGTGGTAGAGAAAATGACGAAAGGTGGAGTTATTTAGGCAAAGCGAGGAAAAGTGTGCGTTCCTGGGTGGTTGAGGCTTTGAATCCGTGGTGTAGATAGAATCGTTTCGCGCTATCGGTCAGAGCATGGACCATCAGGGCACATACGCCAACATTTTCGGCAACGCGATAACTGCGTAAGAGCGCATCATGGAGTAGATCGGCCCCCAGCCCCTGTCCGTGAAAAGCGCAGTCGATCGCCAGGCGGGCGAGAATGATGACCGGGATAGGATCGGGCATATTGCGCCGCAGGCCGCCAGTGGCTTCCGTGTGATTAACGCTGCCGGTGGCTAGCGAATAAAACCCCACCACCTGGTGGCTATCTTCCTTGCAGACCACAAAGGTTCTCGCGGCGCCCTGAGCCTGGTTTTTCAATCCTCGCTGTTTTAGCCATTGATCGAGAACCGTTTCTCCACAACAAAATTCCGCAATCTGGTGGTGTGAAGATAGCGGCGTCGGCGCGCTTACTTTTCCCATTGCGGTTTTCTCGCCAGCAATTTATCGAGAGCGGGGTTAGCTTCAACCGGCGCATCCAGCATGTCGATAAATTCGGCGTATTGTTCATCGCTTAAGTTAAACACCCGACGGTCGAGAATGACGTTTTCTGCCGCCTGGCAGGCCATTTCAAGGATAAAGTCGGTCCGTGATTTATGCAGAATTTCAGCGGCCGCATCAATCAGCGCCCGCTGGGACTCCTTCGCCCGGATGTTGAGTTGGATATCTGATTTCATCTTCTTTTCCCGTATAGCAATTGGTATACAGCTCATTGTAGAACAGCTGTATATCAAATGCTATACATTCTGCCTGCGCGGGGTATCAGGGGACATATACTTAATTTGAAACAAATTAGCATGCTAATTAACTTGCAGCCATACGATTGTTGGGTGTATTTAACATATGGGTAACTTAAGAAACTTTACATTTACATATGCAGTTGGCCCTGCATGTTCTTTCGGCTAGCTGCTACATCTCCAGGCCGCTGTGCCAGGATAGGGATAACACGATGTTAGGCTGGACTTCACTACAGCGCAATGCCGCCATTGCCAGCTTCTTAAGCTGGACACTTGATGCCTTCGATTTTTTCCTCCTCGTCTTCTTACTGAGTGACATTGCCCAGACGTTTCACGTTGGGCTGGAAAAGGTCACGCTGGCGATATTACTGACGCTTGCCGTACGGCCTATCGGCGCGCTCATTTTTGGTCGGCTCGCCGAGAAATATGGCCGTAAGCCGATCCTGATGTTGAATATCATCTTCTTTTCGATATTCGAGCTGTTGTCCGCCGTGGCGCCGTCATTAATGATTTTTCTGGTGTTAAGAGTGCTGTATGGCGTGGCGATGGGCGGTATTTGGGGCGTGGCGTCGTCGCTGTCAATGGAAACCATTCCGGATCGTTCCCGGGGGCTGATGTCAGGAATTTTCCAGGCCGGTTATCCGTTTGGCTATCTGATTGCCGCCGTCGCTTATGGGCTGCTATTTGATTTACTCGGCTGGCGCGGGATGTTTGTTATCGGCGCTGCGCCTATTTTGCTGTTGCCGTTTATCTGGTTCTGCGTGCAGGAGTCCCCGGTATGGCTGGCGTCACGGGCGAAAAAGGAGAGCACGGCGCTACTGCCGGTACTGAAAGCGCACTGGAAATTGTGCTGTTATCTGGTGGTACTGATGGCGGCGTTCAACTTCTTCTCCCACGGCACCCAGGACCTGTATCCGGTATTTTTGAAAGTGCAGCACGGCTTTGATCCGAAAACGATCAGTATTATTGCGGTCACTTACAATATTGCGTCGATCATCGGCGGGGTGCTGTTCGGTTCGCTTTCCGAGAAGATTGGTCGTAAAAAGGCCATTATAACCGCCTCGCTGCTGGCGCTACCGGTTATCCCGCTGTGGGCATTCGCTAGCGGTTCACTGATGTTGGGAATCGGCGCATTCCTGATGCAGTTCATGGTTCAGGGCGCCTGGGGCGTGGTCCCGACCTATCTGAATGAACTGGTTCCAGCGAATACCCGGGCGGTGCTGCCGGGCTTTGTGTATCAACTGGGTAATCTTATTGCTTCGGTTAATGCGACTTTGCAGGCCACGATCGCGGAACATCATGGTCAGAACTATGGACTGGCGATGGCAATTGTTGCCGGTACGGTAGCGATCATTATCGCGATACTGACCTTCTTTGGTCAAGAAAGTCGAGCGAAGAAGATAAGCGGGGCGGTTGAGCAAAACGCCATGCAGCATGTGAGTCGGTAACCCGCTATGGCAAAGCGGGTAGCAATAGTCTACCCGCGCTTTGGATTAGCCCTGGTTAAGTTCGCCTTCGATAGATTTCAACCCGGCAATTGCGCAGGCTTCGTCAAAATTTCCCCCCGGCGCGCCGCCGACGCCAACCGCGCCAATGACCTGGTTGCCCATCTTAACCGGCACTCCGCCAGCTAATAGCAGAAAACCGGGTATATCGCGCAGATTCGCGGCTCCGGCGTTGGACTGAGAACCTTTCATGACAGCGCTGGTGGCGTTTTTAGTGGTTAGCGCGGTGAATGCTTTCATACGGCTGGCTTCGACGGTATGCGGGCCGGCATTATCCATTCTCTTCATCAATAGTGGCGTACCGGAACGGTCGACCAGAGTGACGGCGACGTTATAGCCATCTTTGACGCAGGCCTGAAGCGTGCTTTGCGCGATTTTATCCGCGAGCTCAAGTGACAAATTTTGCTGGCTGAGTACGCCCGTGGCGGCGCTGGCGGTAGTGACCAGGCTACCGAGCAGAATGGCGCTAAGAAGAATACGTTTCATAGTGATGCTCCGTCGTGTTGAGTGGCGATAGGCCAATACTAGGGCGCAGGGAGCATGGCGACTATTGCCGCGAATACCGAACGTACCAGGTATTTTTACTTAGAACCACTGGCGACATCAGCGTAAATCTTTAACAGTTTGGGCAGCGAGTTAACTTCAAGCTTGCTAAAAATATTGGCGCGATGCGCTTCGACGGTACGCGGCGATAGCGAGCATAAACGGGCGATTTCTTTACTGGAATATCCCTGAATCAACTGCTGGAGCATTTCATGTTCGCGGGCGGTAAGTGTGGCGAGCTTTTCCTGCAGCGGCAGTAATATTTGTTGTCGTTCGAGATGCGCTTTTTGCTGCGCCATCGCTTCGCCGACCACTTCGAATAGCAGGTCGGCATCAATGGGTTTGGTTAAAAATTCAAAGGCGCCATTTTTGAAGGCGCGACGGCATAAATCAATATTACCGTGCCCGGTCATAATAATAACCGGTAAGGTTAAACCCAGCCGGCGCCACTCATCGAGCAGCGTCAGCCCGGTTTTCCCCGGCATGCGGATATCCAGCAGCATACAGCCGGTTAATTCAGCAAGATTCCCTGCCTGATGTTGAAAAGCGTGTGCGCTATCAAAAGCCTGCGCCTGCCAGCCAACGGTTGAGAGCAGCAGACTCAATGAATCGCGGATTGCCGCATCGTCATCTATTAACCAGATATACTGTTCCATTACTTTTCCTCCGTGCGTAGCGGAAACCATAGCCGGAAGCAGGCGCCTTGTCCGGTGATATTGCTCGCTTCTATCGTGCCATTAAGGCGCTGGACGAGAGTATCGGTGAGGGCCATGCCCAACCCAACGCCGTCGCTACGGGTGGTATAAAACGGCATAAATATCTGCTCCAGCGCTTCAGTCGATAACCCTGGTCCGCCATCAGTAATAGTTAAGGTAATACCGTCATTCACTCGCTCAGCTTGCAAATGAATCCATGCGCTACCGGGAGCATTTGCGCCTTGCGCCTGAATGGCATTGCTGGCGATATTATGCAGTATTTGCTCCACCCATAGCGGCGGCGCAGGAAGCGCGGGGAGGTCCGACGGAAAATGGCTGGAGATACGAACTTTCCCCGCGCCGATCTCGTTATCCAGTAATTCGCAAACGCGTAGCCACAGAGACGGAAGATCCACCGGCTGATATTCGGCGCGCTTACTAGTGAGCTTGAGACGAAACTGGCTGAGCAGGGCGTCAATGCGTTTTATCTGCAACACTGAGGCCTCAAGTAGTTCGGGGATCCGCACGGGATCATTTTTTTTAATCAGGCGCACTGCCGCCTGGTTATAGCTCATGATGGCGGTCAACGGTTGATTAAGCTCATGTACGATGCCGGCGGCAAGTTCGCCCATGGTATTAAGACGAGTAAGTTCGCCATAGCGAGAGCGTAAATCGGCGATATCCCGTCGGCGTTTATTGGTTCGATACTGATTAACGAGATAGATAATCACCGCCCAGAACAGTGCCGGTGAAAGTATCAGCCACCACGGCAGTTGATGCCACTGCGGGTTATCGCCTGCGCTAATCCGCAGCGGCTGCGTCGGGCTGGCGACGGTTTTCTCCCAACGCCACCAGGTGTTGGCAGAGGCGGTACCTTCCTCAAGCAACGTGGTATCGTCCCAGAGAATGGCAAGATGTTTGAATGTCTTTTTCTCATTGAGACTGTTAAGTAGGGTGTTCAAATCAATCTGCAGGGAGATGCCCGGAAGATTCAGCCAGTAGCGTGCAGGGCTTTGCGCGACGATGGGGCGTCGCGGTTCAAGGGAATCGTAGCGGCGCCATTGCACGATTTGCGGCAGGATCTGCTGGACTTCGGCGGCATTTTGACCGGCCGGAAGCAGGGGGATGATGGCATCGTGCTGCGACACCTTTACCGTGATTTCTCGATACAGGATGCGGAAGTCGGCGGAGCGCGCGTCATATTGCTGTTGAAGAAACCAGGCGCCAAGCCCCGTCGAGCTTAACAACGTCAGCATGAGCCAGCAGAGGTTTTTTATCATATCGCATTTTGTGCATGATGTTTTAATTGCCAGCGCCAAACTCGATTATGTAAATAAAATGCTGAGGTTTTTACAAACATAGCGCTGTTAATGAGTTTGATGCTCCCAGCGCTAAACAATACACCAACCAAAGCACTTATAAGCAAACCGGCATGCCCGCCAAATATGAATACCGAAATGAATGCGTAAACGAGATTTCCCGCGGCGAGCGCGGCGGTCAGGAAAATCAGACCTAGATAGAACTTAAGCGCCGCCAGAAAACCCCGAGAGAACAGCGTCATCGACGGGAAGATCAGCAGACAATAGAGTAAACCTGTGGGGATGATACCAGCAAAAACAGCATGCGCGGGCCAGGAAAACCACTGAAAGATGGCTCCCCAAAGCGTTAGCTGCGGCATAGCAAAACTTATTACGCTTAACAGCGCGCTTAAAATAAAAGGCACGCCAGCCGTATGCAACCCGACAGGCGTTCCCATACGCTCCATCAAGTACATTTTCGCGGACTCTAACTGCTTAGGATCCTGCTCCTTTATCCTTTGCTCAACGATGGTGCCCAGTTTGAGACTGTCATTAATATATTTCATTATGCCGAGTGCTTTAACTATCTAAAATGAGAACGACTGTATAACGCCGATGACGTACTTACCGGATTGCGTCATATTTTGCGGGTGGCGTATTGTTCCGGTGAGCGCGCTCCCCGCGAAGGCTGAGGTATTAATAACCGCATTCGTTAATTCGCGCTGCAAAGAACGCTGTATAGCCTCAGACGGGAAACGCTTAGGGTAAAGCTGCGCCTGCATGGCCGCCTTAATTCCACCGTTAGAAATTCCTGGATTTTGGGCGCGGATGATTTCTTCTGTAATACGCTTACGCTCGGCCCGGCTCAGACTTTTGAGCCAGTTTATCGCCCCGGAGGAGGAACTGGCTTTCATTAATTTATATGTTGCAATGGTACTTTTTAAACCCGCACCAGCGCCAGCTAAAGAAACGATATCCAGGGCTGTTGAGGTTGCGGTATACCAGTCCTGGCTGTCAAGCCAGGCAATATCCTCCTCATGGCCGATACCGATAGCTAACAGACGTCCGCTACCGATAAAACACTGTAAACCGGTAGCCACACCACCTGCAGTGATCATTGCTGCCACCACGCCTGAGGCTCCGGCGGTGAGGGGGATGGCCGCGCCAGCTCCAAGCGCTAAAAAGACAGTGACCACGGCAGCGCCGCAGGCTATAGCCGTGGAGGTAATTTCATTAGCCAGTGACGGTGCTTGTAGCGTTTTGATCGTGGCTTTTGCGGCATTGTGCGGCGTCGAGGATGCAATTTTTGTCACGATAACATGGCTAACGCTACTTTGGTTTGGTGTGGCGATTCTACGTGAAGGGCGCACAAGCCAGCGATTCATTCCGTCGGAATAGATTATCCCGGCTTGAGAGAAATCACGGGAGCAGTCCAGTTGTGCGGCCAGCGCGGTAAAATCAAAATCACTACCAGAGGCTAGTCCCAGGCTACGAGCAAACCCATAGTCGGGCAGATTTGAAGAATGTGCAGGGAAGGTCATGAGCTGCTCGCTACGTGAATTGTGGAATTATAGAAAAATGAGGTTAGATGTTAAAAAAACCATAAACAACCAGGAATAGTCCGAAATAGACTAACTTTTGAACTCAATCAAGTATTTACCTGATATTGGAAGGGTACGCGTCGTACAGTACGGATGAGGGCTTGAGCAATATAATTAGGCGGTGATGAAAAATTGAAAACATCGCCTGCCAGCGATTTAGTGTATCGCCGGCAGGAACGAAGTGGATGGTACAAAGTTGTGAAATAAACTGGTGAATTATTTATTCAGCAGTGCTTCATATTGCGCCTGAAATTGCGGCGCGTTCGTTGCCCCATCAAAGAGGGTGTAGGTGATATAACCTTTATTAAGCCAGCCGGAATCGGTATCGTTCTCAACGTTCTTTAACGATGCCGGGTTGATGATTTGTTTGGCGCGTCCATCAGGTAAAATATCATAACCAATCTGTGGGGTAGGGAACATCTCATTTTCGATATAGTGCACACCTTTAATTTTTGATTTTGGCAGCGGCGGATAGTTAATGCTTAAACCCGATCCTTTAGGCACCAAAGGTGAACCAGGAACATGATTACGATTCAGGGTCTCAACAACCTCAACCACATAATCCACCGCATCAGGCCAATATTTATGTGTGCTTGGCCATTTATTCTTCATTTCATCTTCGGTAAAGATATACCCAATGCTGGCCGCAATCGCCGGGAAACCATAACGTACAGCCCTGGCTGCCGCACTTACCGTCCCTGAATTGACCTGGGCCATCCCGGTATTCGGGCCATCGTTGACGCCAGAGATAACCAGGTCCGGCTGATTATTAATGAGTAGTCCCCGTAAGCCGAAATCAACCGCATCAGCAGGCGTTCCCGGGAAGCAGTAGCGTTTATCAGCAGCTTTCTTTACATCAAAGATTTTACCCGTTTTGAAGGTAATGGCCGAACCGATGCCGCTCTGATTGGTGGCAGGAGCGACCATCCATACCTCAAAACCTTTTTGCGTGAGTTTTTCCTGAAGCGAAATACTGCCCGGAGATTCGCAACCATCGTCGTTTACAATCAAAATTTTAAGCGGGGCGGCGCTTACGGTGAAAGTGAATGCAGAGATCAGCGCTGCGGCAATACATGACTTGTTCATCGAAACTCCTGTTAATCCTAGGGTAGATACAATGCAAAAAAAAACCTAAGGCCGCTCCTGCAACGAGTACAGAAACGGCCTTAGGTTTTGCCTGAAAAAGTAACAATCCCAAGTGAATTTAAAATACGTACTGCAGATATTTACGTCCAGACGGAAATACGGTTGATATGAGGAGGATCACATTTACATAAATCATCGTTATAGATTAAGTGCAATTCAAAAGCATTAGTGATAGGGTCCGTAATAGCTGGATTGTTACTGTATCAACAGGCAAAACCTACGTTTTCTTCTCCACCTGCATGCCAGGGCGCTGAAGAGTACGTAGGTTTTTTTTTGGCTATAGAAAAGGATTCTTATAAAATGAAAAAATTATTTCTGGGGGCCTTAATGGCTGTTACCGCCGTTACCAGTCCACTGCTGATGGCGAAAAGTAACGATAAAAATGACCAGGAGGTCATCAATATTTATTTTGCGCGTCATGGGAAAACGCTGCTTAATTCGTTTGACCGCGTGCAAGGTTGGATTGATTCCCCATTGACGAAGGATGGGGTGCAGGTTGCTCAATATTTAGGTGAGGGACTCAAAGGGATAAAATTTGATCGTTTTTATTCCAGTGATGCGGGACGGCAGCGCGAAACCATGGCAGTGATTCTTAAACAGGCTGGCGTAACGGATTATCATTTAACCGAAATGACAGGCCTGCGAGAGGCGTTTTTTGGCGGTTTTGAAGGCGGTTATAATGTCGATATGGCCAATGCAGGCGCACACGCACTAGGGATGTCGGACAGTAAAGCGCTTTTTAAGGCGATGAAAGCTGGCACACTTTCGGTAAGCGAAAGCCAGAACGCGCTGGCCAAATCCGATCCTAAACAACTAGCGGAAAACTATGAGCAGGTAAAAGAACGGACACAAGCTGCGCTGGCAACTATTGTAGAAAATGCCCAAAAAGAGGGTGATAAAAATATTCTGGCCATTTCTTCAGGTACCGCGATTCAGATAATGATTTCCGATCTGACGGACGACCCGGCCAAAAATCTGCCATTGTCGAATGCTGCGGTGGTGAAAATCACTTATCACGATGGTAAATACAGTGTGCCAGAAATTGGCACCATGAAATACGTTGAAGCAGGCAAGGTTTCACTAAACCATAAATAATCTGACAGTTTAGTTTTCCGCCATAAATATGCTATGGCGGATCTTTTCTCAGGAAATAAAAATGTTTAAAAATATAACTGCCGCGTTAATAGCGTGCGGGCTGGTTACGCCTGTATGGGCCGCTACAGACGCTATTTTTGAAGATCCTTTTTTTACTGACTCACAGCTCACTGTCTCTGCAAAGAATTATTGGAAATATCTTAAGGAGGAAAATGCCAACCCTAAACATGTACACAACGCCTGGGGACAGGGATTTTCAGCAGAATACCAGTCTGGTTATTTAGCCGATATTATCGGCTTCGACGTATCGTATTATAGCGCGATAAAGTTGGGCGCCAGCGACTATTTCAACTCCCGCGGCGTGCTTTATAACAATGGGACTGGTAACAAAAAAAGCAATGCAGAAGGGTATTCAAAGTTTGGTCAACGTAATGTGAAGCTTAACTACACGCTTTCTGGTGCTCAGCTAAACGCGCGCTGGGGATGGCAGATGCTGAAAAATTACGGCGTTATTTCAACATCTAACAGGCTTTCGCCGACAACGTATTCCGGCGTAAGCAGTGCTTTAAGCTACGGTCCATTTACCATAAGAGGGGCATGGCTTGAAAATTCCATGGACAGAAACTCACCAGATAAAAAGCGATTTCAGACCAATACCGGTGAATATATTAGCCACCTGGCAAGCGGAGAAATTCTCTGGCGGGGAAAAAATTTTGATGCACAGTATGCTTATGGTGAGAGCAAAGGCTATCTGCAGCGGCACCTGCTGTTTACGCAGTTTCGACCTGATACGCAGCTAACGATAGGCACTCAGGTATACGGCACCCACGCCATGGAAAGTTACCGTGCAATGCCCGCGAGTAAACGGGATTTTGACAATAATGCCTGGCATTTTGCGTTGGACGCGACCTGGAAAGGTGAACGCTGGAATAGCAAAATGGGCATTGGCTACACCAATGCTAAAAAAGCAGATGAAGTCGGGTTTTATCCACGCCACATGAGCAAAAATTCCCGGGGAACATTTATTTCTATGGCCTACGCTGGCGACGATTACATGCGTGATGGGGAACTGGTGCTGGCGAACATCACCGAATATCGGTTAACGCCTGAATTAGCCGTGGGCCTGGCGGGAAACATCGGGCAATTTAACTATAAGGGGAATCATGTGCGCACCGGGGAAATCAATGCCTTTAGCCGTTGGGTTCCAACGCAGTCCATGTTTAAAAACTTCACCTTTTGGGCAATGTTCGGGCCGGGATGGTCATACAAGACGCAAGGAAAAACGCCAGTCCTTACGGATGGCCATTATACACGTACCAACACGCTGTCTTCGGAAGTCATCATGGAATATCGATTTAAGGTGTTCTGATCGGGATGACATGGCGAGGACGAAGCCGTCCGGGAGCGATGGCGAACGATGAGCCGTGAAAACGCCATGTTGAGAATGATATTGTAGACGCGGACAACGACATAATGATGTTGTTGTCCGCGATGTAATCTGACAGCCGGAGATGATTGTTGGAGAAAGAAAGCGACATGTCTGATTGCGGATATCATTAAGGCTGAATGGCGCTCGTCGCAGACAGAGCAACGATAGATGACCAGTTTGATTGGATAGCTACGAGAACGGAACAAGCACAGGCCAGCAGGAACCACAGTAATGCACAACGTTAAACGCCGTTATCCGTCACGCTCCATGCAAGTGCGCATAATGTATATTATGTTAAATTACATCCATAAGTCTATTACTTCTTTGTTTAATCATGCGCCCATAGAAATCAGCCTGTTGTCAATTTTGAGATACCTCCCTTATATTGCATTAAGTCTGTCTTACACCAGATTTGTAGGTGACTTCCCTTCTATATTCCTTATATAGCCTTTGTATTCGTCTGTCTGTTGGAAACCGCTGTCCTGAGTTGTAGCAGTCAGCGGAAATGGTAATGTAAGTATCCCGGCAAAACGGCCCATTCACTTTTAGAGATCTTCCGACACACTGATTATGTCACCTGAGTAGATCGCTATGCGTAAGATCCGATTCACTGAACACCAGATCATCGTCGTATTGAAGCCGGACGTACCGTCAAGGATAAGGTATCCTTCCTGTTCAGGATACCTATTGTATAGCTTACGTGTAAGTGTAAGCATCCCAGCTTCAGTTCCATGCACTAGGCCCTCTCGCTATGTTATCAGTTGACCATAAATCGTGCAGCACGCCAGTTTTGAATAGCAATGGCAGCCGTTTCACGTGTAATGGCGATATTTGCCTGAAGAGCATCAATATTCTGCTGCAAGGAAGCCCCGGAATCGCAGTGCGTATCCATCGCCGATGAGATATTGCTAAAAGGGATCTCCGTGACCGAATAAAGGCTATGTTTACGGTGCCAGCCATTTGCTTTGGCATTTAACCGGGCAAGAGAAGCATAGAAATACTTCGAGTAGCTTCGCTCAAATTGCATGTTCAGTTGTGCTTTAAAAATGGAGGGCTCTACTGGCTTACCAAAATGTAGAAGCAAGTCATGAAGGGCCGCGACATAGTCGTCGATGACGATATTTTTATAGGCGCAGGCTGGTGTGGTATAGAGCATGCGATCAACCTGAACAACACTCCCCCGCTCAATCATTTCATCCAGATAAAACGACGCATGTGCTAGACTTTTACTCTTAAGCAAATTGGCAATTTCAGGTTTCGTTAGCGGTTTATCGCTGTTGTTCATCGCTTCGATGATGACATCCTTTTGCGTGATGTTTTTAAAACCTTTCTCCATCCCTATCGAATCTGCCTGAGATTTTCCGTCGAAGTAAAAACCGTAATCCTCGCCGAAATGTTTCACAAAATGGCGAATGACATAGTAATCATGCTTTTTCATATTACACGAGGCCCGGTAAAACTCACTCAAGTGGAAAACCGAGCGGGAATTTTTCTCGGCGTATTCCATCATGTCCAGAAAAATGTCGTCTATCTGCGCTGCATTGAGATCGATAAAACAGGTGTGCTTGTAGGTACCCTTGCCCGATAGGTAGATATATTCAGGCTGGTTTAACGCTTCTTGATCCTGACGGTCCTCGTAAACAGGACTACGTGAATAATTATTCCCATTGATTAATTTCGCAATATCCAGCCAAGGCAGACCCTTAGGGTGTTTAATCAGCACGCAGGCGCTGGCCTCAGCTTTCTTTAGTTGCAGGGGGTAGACGTTCTCACCTTTAAGCAGGATGGCGCCTTGTTGCGCAAGATGACGAATCGCATTGTCAACATAGGGGGTTTCTATGCTGCAGACGGAGGGGATAAATTCCCGGATATCGTCAAGGTGTATTGGTGCGCCATTCTCGGCAAAGTAGGTATTCAGGATCGCCTTGTCAATCTCGGGATAGGCATGAGCGATAAGGTCTGTCTGACCTGAAACCATATCCAGAAATTCAAAAAAGTCACGTTCAGAGTGGAAACAGGAAAAAAGCGTCTGCATTTTTACACAAAGGTCCGGCGAAATCTCAGGCTCCAATGCCTCCCAAACTGATGGTTGACTGACACGCATATGTCCAAGGAATTCTTGTTTTACATCGGCCTGAATCTGGCGAATGCGCTCTCTTGATACGGCGTAATCGGCCCCGATCTCTTCGAGAGTATTTTTTTCTTCGACGAATCCCCAGCGCCGTTGAGCAATGTCGACCTTCATTTCACTGCTTTTATCGAAGTAAGATTCGATATCTTCCAGTATAACAACTTCAAGTTTATTCAATGGGCAGTTTATAAGTCGTTTTGGAACGATCAATACGGACTCGAGCGCCAGGTAGTCAATATCACCATTCTGGATAGAGATGATCTCTTCCCGTAACCTGTCTCTAAATGCCAATAGCTGTTTAATACTACCTTTTCCCCAAGCAGGAATGGCTGCTAATTGCTCATGTTCAGTATGCAGAATAGCCTGCAATATCTCGCCCATATCTTCCTTTTTAAGATAGCGACTAAACTTTTCCAGTACTTTCGTATAGTTGTCTTCCACGCCCGCAAGGCTCAACCGCATCTGGCTGATATCCATCTTCGCGAAATCAATGCCAATATTAGGAGTGCCGTTAGCCTCAAAGGACGGTGCAGACTTAGCCCACTGTTGCAATTCTTTAAAAGTATCAATATATAGTGCCCCTATCCCGGGCTGTGCGGCCAGCTCATGAACTGTTAGTGCGACGAGTTCGCCGAAGGTTTCTCCGAGTCCAAAATCGGGGTTTAGCAAGTGTATGTTTTTTAGCCTCCTGATTAGTTTCATAAATCTATCAGGTAATTGAATCGTGTCCAGTAAAGTATAGGAGGCAGGGATCTGCAGACATTCCATCACCGGCTCATCACTCGTCATCTCCGGCTGTTCCCCAACCTCAGTTTCAATTTTCCTCATTTCCTCATCATCTACTGAAAGCTTCTGTCCCCGATGGGGATAAATCTCTACTGCTCGCAGAAAATCTGCAAAATAGACATTTTTCTTCAATGCCATAAATTGCTGCGTGCTGAGTTTTTCACAGAGCTCCCAGGCACTGCACATTTCTCCGAGCGTGAGCCGACTTTCTTCAACCAGGTTTTGAAAGAGTTTATTGAGGGCTCGGTCGAGCTGAATTTGATCTACAACAATGTCAATTTTTTTCATATTAAAGCGCGTCTTTTAACTTTTTGAGAAACACAAATGCCGATTGATATTTATTCTTAATCTGTTCCTGCACATCCGACGGTAATTGCTTAAAGCTGACAAGGTTCATAGACTGTCCCCGGTACGTTTCGATCCACGGGCAAACTTCCACTTCCTTCACCGGCATATCACTCACGACCTTCGGGGCTGTCACTTTAATTCGCGCATTGACAAGGTTGTCGTAATCAGGGAGAAGCTGTTGAATCTCTTTTTCGCTGAATTCGTACAACGGGTTCACACCGAAATTCAGTGAAATCGTGTAAAAACTAGGTGCCATATTGTTCTCCCCGATAAAAGTATCGAGAAATTCTATCAGTCTCGTACGCATAGAATGAGTATCCACGTCTTCATTGAATGCTATTGTCAGGTAGCTCAAATAAGAGCCGAAATGGGTGGCAATTTGATCAAGGCTGACGTCATCTAACTCTTGTTCCAGTTGTGCAATGGAGGGTAACTCGGCATTTTCTTCTCGATATCGGCGCAGCTTATCTAACAGTACATCGCGGCTATTAAGCTGCAATTTCATCTCTTCCAGCAGAGTCAGTACTTTCGCAGCCTCTGCACTGAATTGCACATCTAGCGAACTGTCATGATAAACCCTGGACGCGTCCATTTCCTCCGGATCATCAATAGAGCTATCGGGATACCGTGGCTGCTGTTCTATCTCTTTTGCTAGGCCCTTAATCTCATTCAATCGCTCAAGGGATCCTACAAAGTCTAAGACATGAACAAACTCTTTATTTGGGGTTTTGCGCAACCCACGCCCTAACTGTTGCAACCAGATTGTACGTGACCCGGTATAACGCATAAAGATCAATAGGTTGGTTTCTGGAATATCAATACCTTCATTGAACAGGTCGCACACCAAAATATATTTATAATCCCCTTCCCTGAACAATCGAATATTTTCTCGTCGTTCCTGGTCATACATTTTTGAGTGCACAAGGGTGGCTGTGCCGGGCTCAAAGAATGCAATAAGATGATTCATATGCTGGATGTTTCGGCAAAAGATGATCCCTTTTACGTTCTCTATCCCCTGCTCGGCCACAGTTTTGTCGATGAGGCGAACAATCTCATGATCTTTTTTATGCAAAAAAAGTAGTTTATCGATATCAGATAGAGAAAGACCGCTCTCGAGCTGATCGATCTTATCCTGATCCAGATCGTCAAGAAGAACAAGATATTTGGGGAATGCTAATTTTTTATTTTTGAGTGCCCAAACCAGATCAAACTTACCGATATGCCCATCGGCACCACCAAAGAAACTCACTACATCGCGATTATCCGTCCGGTACGGGGTCGCGGTTAGGCCAATCAGAAGCTGCGGTTGGAAAAGGGACACCACCGTAGAATAGGTTTTTGCCGGCGTATGATGGGCTTCATCGACAATGACGTAATCAAATACCCCTGCAGATAACGCATCGAGTTTGCTATAGATAGTATCAAACGACGCAAAGACGAAATCAATCTTTGGGATGTGCGCCACCGAAACAGGCAGAAAAACTGTAGTTACCAATACCCAAAACGTTTTTAAATGCGGTAACAGATTGCAGTAAAATCTCAATCTGATGAGCCAGAAATAGCACTCTTGACCTGCGGCTATTTTGTTGGAATAAGCGCTTAATTAAGTGGGCAACGGTATAGGTTTTACCTAATCCCGTCGCCATTTCAATCAGCAGTTTTGACTTTCCTGCCGCATGAAGTTCAAGGGCCTCGTTAATCACATCCTGCTGATAAGTTCTCGGCTTAATGTCACGGCCAATCTCGGAATGCTTAATGACCCAAAGATTTTGCAACTCATCTCGGTCTATCAACTCGACGCCGAGTCGTAATGCCCGCGCCTTCACTTCAGAGGTAAACCAGGAGTTGGTAACTAAAATTTTGTAGGTAACATTAGCCAGTGTGGCGCCGGTAACTAGTTGATTAAGAGCCTTCACATCTACTGTCGTACCCAGTTGCCGCTGTTTCACCTCAATAGCAAATTTTCGTTTCCCTTTCCAGGCGAAAATATCGACTCCGCCATCACCGTGTTTGAATTCTTTGCCTGTTTGGGTAATTTCGGCATCGGTCCATCCCGATGCGACAAACAAATCGCGAACGAAAATTTCAAAGTCCGAAGCAGAAAGTTTATCGATGTCTTTAAATTCTGCGATTAAAGGTTTGTACTGCGGGATTACAGAAACCGTCATAACACCTTTATCCTCCATAAAAAAACTTATTAACTCCATAGCCACATGCTTCCGCGAAATGTAGGGACAACTTGCCGGAGTGATGCCAAGCTTCCTGCCCTAAACAACTTCCACCTACGTAAAAAAGAAAAAGAGATTTCTCTCGAATCTAGTTAAAAGGGATACTGATAAAGCTGATATGTCAATAGAAACAATGGGTTATAACCATATAGAAGCCTGCAAGATAGCTGACAGAGGTACCGATGCCGGATGTGGCGAAAAATATCAATTACTAACATCACGGTGTACTACTCAATAGGCGGCGGGTCACGTCTATGCTATATCAACCTGTATTTTATTCAATAGATCAATCCGATAATCCTTCAATAACATGAGATATTCGTTTTGAAAATGTGATATGAGATGGTTAATAGAAAGAATTACCTCAATCAACAGTCAACCTAACTGGCTGTTAAGTTCATTGGGAGTCACCTGACAGGCCTGAAGCCTGACATCAAACCATCGCTGGAGGAAGCATGCTTAAAAAATCGATAGTCGCCCTTTCATTGTTTTTCGCTCTGACGCCCGCCGTTTTTGCGGGCAATAGCGAAAGCGAGCTGTTGAATAAAAAGAATGTCATTGATTTTTATAATAACGCCTTAAACGACAAAGACTTCTCTGCCGCCAGGCCCTATCTCGGGGATCGCTATGTACAGCACAATCCGATGGCAAAAGATGGCGTGGAAGGCTTCGAGCAGTTTATCGCTTTTCTGAAGAGTAAATATCCCGACTCGCACAGCGAAATTAAGCAGGCATTCGTCGACGGAGATAACGTGATTTTGCATGTTGAAGTAACCGGTCGTGAGCCAGGCGTTACGCGGGCTATCGTGGATATCTTCCGCCTCAACGAACAGCACAAAATCGTTGAACATTGGGATGTTACCCAAAACGTTCCGCAAAAAACCGCCAGCGGCAACGGCATGTTCTAAAATCCGGGTTGGATCCTTCTGCTAACGCTCCCGCTTTCCTTTATTCTTGCCCTTCCCTTATCGGCAGATTCTCTAAGCGTAAAAGGAGAATACCACCGGTATTCTCCTTCGTTTATGCGTTAATCACCCCGACATATATAAGTGGGATAATGCCGGTCCTGGATCAGCCACACCGAAGGCGCAACCTCGGAGATGGTAAGATAGTAACGGGCGGTTGGATTGGCGAAGCTTCCCCATTGCTCATCGGGCGTGTTGTCATTGTGCCTGCGCCAGGTTTTGGTGTAGCTCAATACCACCACTTTATCATCATCCCGCCGCGACCAGATAAAATCGACATCTCTGTCAACAATCATACTCTGGCCATTTGCCCAGGCAGCCCCTTTGTAGGCGGTCAGACCAGTACCGTCGCGGTGAAAATAGAACTGAGCAACTGTATTAACCCGCACTTCACTGGCCTTCCCTTCATTGCGCGTAAAATTAAATAGGGTACTGCAGGCCAGTACATCACGTTTACCAACTCCGGTAGAACAGTAATAAAGCGCCAATCCGCCACCGAGCAGAAAAATACCGAGGCCACAGAAAACTTTAATTTTCATTTTTCTGCTCCACTTTTATAGCGAATGGTTTTACACAAACTGGCTTTATTGATCGGGCATGCGCCGATAAACACTTCATCCGCAGCGACCAGGGAAAAACGAGCGCTGAAATAATAGACGTTGTACTCCTCGCGCTGGCACGCTACGTTGTTTTTATCCAGCAACGCGGCCAGTTTCGATAATACCAACGGTCGCCCATGATCGTTAATAAGCCAGATGCTACATTTAGCGATTTTTTGCTCAACCGGCTTTAGCTTTATCGGCGTCGTTATATTCTGTTGTTGGCGAATAATTATACCAATACCGAATACCGACGCTAATAATGCCGTGAATACCAGCCACCATTTCAGACGTCGTGGTTGCTTCCTCTTTTCAGCGTTTTGTCGCTGGGGTTGAGGTTCGCTTGCGTAAGCGTTTTGCGCCGGTTGAAAAATAACATCCGCCTCAAACCGGAAACCATAGCGTGGTATGGTCACAATCAATTCATGATGTTCTCCCAACGCCTGGAAGCTTTTGCGTAACTCACTTATCGCTTTGTTGAGATTATTTCCCGAAGGCGTGAAACCGAATTCCTGCCACACGCGGGTAATCAACTCCTCACGGCTAAGTTCGCTTCCTTTATGACGAATAAATTCCTGTAACAGACGCACGGCGGGCGCCGAAAGCGTTAATACGGACTCAGGCTGTCCAACAATACTTAATGTGTGAGCTTCAGGATCAAATAACAACGAATTGTTGCATATAAAAAACATATTTCATTCTCGGCTGTTGCCGCTTGCTTTTTATCCCTGTAACTGCAGGCAAGAAATCCCCTTCTGAATTAGCTTATTTTTTCATCAGTAGGAATTTTCTCCCCATCCTGGGTTGCGGCATTTTCTTTTAACTATACAACTTTAAAGCCTGGATTGCAGGATAAAGAACTGTATTTTTTAAGTTAACTAATACAAATTTTCACAACCTGCTGTTCCGGTTAAAGTTTCCCTGTCCTGAAGCGATACGAAAGCAGACGGTGTCGTGGTGTAAAAACGCCGTACATGAACTCAGAGCAGGCAGAATGAATGTGAAAGTAAAAAACAGAGTAAACAAGTCCACTGCGCTTTATCTCGCTGCCCTGTCGATGTCATTTTTCGCAGAAATGACACAGGCTAATATGAGCGTTTACCCGATGGAACTTAACGTCGACAGTTCCGGGACGGCCCAAATCAGAGTGGCCTCTAAAAGCGATGATATTCAGTTCATTCGGGTGAGGCAAAAGAAAATTCTTAATCCGGGTACGCCACAGGAAAAAGAAGTTGAGATGGCAGCCTGGAAAGACGGTGGCGTTGTCGTTACCCCTGAAAAATTCGCCTTAGCGGCAGGCGCTTTACGTATCGTGAGGCTGGTATCTCTGACGCCGCCAGAAAAAGAGAGTACCTGGCGCGTTTATTTTGAAGGGGTAAAACAGCCGGATAGTATTCTGCCCGCAGCATCCGCGGGAACGCCGGCTTCGGCCAAACTCGGCGTTAACGTTATCTGGGGAGCATTGGTTCATTTGGCGCCGGAAAAGCCGGTGGTTTCTCTGCGAATAAATCCCGCAGCAGGAACTTTAAAAAATGACGGCTCTTTGCGGGTACCGCTGAAAGAAATTGGCGCTTGCGATGTTAATGATAAATGCAGGTGGTTTAAAGAAGATGCGACTATTTATCCGGACACCGAGCGAAAATTAAAAGTGCTCACTCAGGTTCGTGGCCAAAAATATAAATTCCGCTATTTCAACTGGATTAATAAAACAGCTGAAGAAGCCGACTTACCCGTCGTGCAATAACACGACATCACTGTCAAAACCACGTGTGGTTTGTTTAAAGAGCTAATGGAGCTCGTTTATAAATATGGAGATATCAATGAAGAAGTATATTAAACCTCTGATGATCGTTGCTGCGATGTCGACTGCGTTCAGCGCAATGGCTATTCAGAAGGATATTACGGTTAATGCCAACGTAGATTCCCAGTTGGATATGACCCAGGCCGATAATACGCCATTACCAGCCAGCATCGATATGCAATATCTGCCGGGCCGTGGGCTGGAAAGCTACCGTCTCAATACCAAAATTTGGTCGAACTCAGCCACCAGCAACGTCAAAGTCCGTCTGGTTAGCGCAGCGAATCTGACCAATGAAGATGGCGCCGAAACGGTACCGATGACCGTAAAACTGGGCGATAAAACCCTGAATACCACCGATGCTGAATTCACCGGTAGCGAACTGTTCCCGGGCAGCGTTGAAAACGGTTCTGCGGTCCTGCCGCTGACCATCTCTCAGACCACAAAAGGCATTCTGAAAACCGGCCAGTACAGCGGCGTAGTGAGTCTGATGCTGACTCAGGCGACCACCGCGGAAGGTGGCGCGTAACCCCACAATACGTATAAGGAAGTACATCAGAGGGCGCCTGCCCTCTGATGTCAGGATGACGTCGAGGCTCGTTCATGGCTTTTCACAGAAATGCTCTTCTTTTTGTCGTTTTGTTACCCGCTTCCGTTCAATTAGCCAGCGCCACTATCGTCGTACCTGCGGGCTTTGAGGATCTGGCGAAAACGCAGCGCCTGTGGACAGAAGTGAGTCTGTATGGCGCGTCGCTTGGGCTGTTTGAGGCCGATATTACGCTTGAAACGGTAACCTTTGTGGCGCCGGAAACGCTTGTCGCGGCAATTAAACGTCAGTTCAACGATGATCCTGCCTTGATCGCCTCGGTGACCGGCGCCCTTTCCTCTCCGCTTGCGCGTAACGGCAATCTCGCCTGCAGCAGCAATGGTTCCGCGCCGGGCTGCGATTTTATCGATACCAAAAGCGTGGCCCTGATTTATGACGAGAATAACGCGCGCATAAACCTGTTTTTCGATAGGCGGTATCTACCTAAACAAACGGCGGAAAATCAGTGGTATCAGCCTACGCGTAATACTGAAAACGCGCTGATCCACCAGCAAAATATCAACTTCGTGGCCGATGAAAACTATCAGTCGATGACCGTGCAGGGAAACGGCGCGCTGGCCATGACTGAGAATGGGTATTTTAACCTCGACTGGACCTGGCTTGGGCAGCGCTCTCGCCATCAACAGCAGCAGGAGATCACGGTGAATAACGCCTGGTTCCGTCAGGATCTGTGGCACGAATATTACGTTCAGTTAGGTGAAATGGATACGCGCGATCTCTTCAGCGCGGCCGGCGGCAATATCAACCTCAGCCAGCTGCCGCTTGGAAAAATTCGCGGTTTGCGTGCCGGCTCGACGCGGGCGTGGATCAACCCCGTGCAGCAGTCCAGCGGAACGCCCATTACCGTGCTGCTTTCCCATGACGCGCGTATAGACGCCCGTAGGGGGAATCAGCTGCTGGCCAGTTTTTATCTTAATGCCGGGGCGCAAACCCTGGATACCCGTTCGTTTCCGGACGGGAGCTATACCGTGACGCTGGCGATTTATGAAAACAACCGCCTGACCCGCACCGAGCAGGTTCCGTTTACCCGCACCGGCATCACGCCATTCGACCGCGTCGAGTGGTTTATGCAGGCCGGTGAAACCGATAACGACGATGTAAACGACGAACGCAGCGCCGTGGCGCAAGCGGGCGTTCGCCTGCCTGTAACTTCTACGCTGGCGGTCACCAGCGGCGCAACGGTGAAAAACAACCAGCGTTTTGTGGAAAGTGCCGTCGACTGGAGTCGCGGATTCAATACCGGCCCCATTGATGGCGTGCTCAGCACACGCTTTAGCTACCTTTATGGCAGCCAGGGCCAACGCGGCAATATCCAGCAAATCAGCTACAACGATGGCTTTTCACTAAGCTTCTATCGTAATGCCTTATCGGCTGATAACTGTGACTCCAGCAGTACAGGATTTGACGCGGTGAATGGTTGCTACCGAAGCCTCTCGGTAATGTTCTCCGTACCTGTCGGCTCGTGGTATGCCAACCTCGGTTATTCCGATAACCGCAATGAAGGTCGCTATGTTTCGCGGCGTGAATTACCGAATAGTGACGATCGGCGCGACAACGGTTTGCCCTGGGAATCGGTGTATATGACCCGCACACGCTCGCAGGCATGGCAGGCCGGACTGAGCAATTCGTTCAGCACCCGCGGGCTGAATATCAACAGCAGCATAAACCTGTTTATGCGTAACGATCATTCTGGTGATGGCAAGGATAAAGGCGGCTTCCTGAGCGTAAGCCTGTCGCTGGCTCATAACCGTCAGGGCGATGCCTCCAGCTACACCTCCGTGGGGGCCACGTGGCAACAGCAGAAGCATGAAAAAAATCAGCTCAACTATAACATCGCGCACAACTGGTACACCGATGCGCGCGGTGAAAACGAATATGGTCTTAACGCTTCCGGGATTAATAGCGACTCGCTAAATACTTCGGCCTATACCCGTCAGGGCGGCCGTTTTGGTAACGGAAGTTTGACCGTCAGCGATTCGTGGGATCGCCAGGATCATCGCCACCGGTTCAGCAGCAGCGGTAACTACAGTTCTACGCTGGCGTTATCTCGTTCTGGCCTGTGGTTTGGCCGCTGGGGTGACGGACGCCCGGCGTCAGCCATTGCGGTCAACGTCGACACGCCGGAAGCGTCTCCTGATTCCCGCATTGCCGTTTCGCTTGATAACAGCGGTAGCGCCGATATCCCGGCAAACGCCCGCGCGCTGTTCGCCCTGCCTGGCTATCAGCAAACCACGCTCACTATTAATGAGTCGACGGACATTTCCCACGGCGCCAACAGTGAAATTACGCAGGGGTCGGGAAGCAGAACGGTATTCATGGTGCCAGGAAAAATGCTGCACAGAGAGGTGCAAACCACCACGCGTTACACCTGGCTTGGCCAGTTGACCGATGAACAACATACGCCGTTTATCGGCGGCATGCCGCTCAACGTCAGCGGCTGGAGCGATTTAGGTAATGGCGGCTTTAGCGCGGAAAGCGACAGCCTGATCCAGTCGCTCTATCTGGTGAAACAACAGCAGTTTTACCAGTGCGCGCTGAAGGTGAAGACCATGCGTGACGTCGTGCGTTATGTCGGCACGGTGACCTGTGAAGAACTGACTTATTCCGCGTTACCGGAAACCGTGCAGCAGCAGGCGCAATTACTGCTGGCTGGCCGTACGCCTGCGGTCAGCCCAACGGCGATGAATAACTCAACTCTCTCTACAGGAAAATGATGTGATAACGCGTCTTTTGATTTTACTGCTTGCCTGCATCTGTTTTGCCGAGGCTCAGGCCGGTAGTCCCGCCGGCAGAAATACCAGCGTGGCGTTCGCCTTCGATCGCCAGTCTCCTCCTGCCCGGTTGGATATCTGGCTGCACGAGTCCGGCGGTTATGATTCCAGCGATCCGCAAAAATGGGGACGAAATACCCTGACCTGCCAGTCGCGTACCGATACAACCTATGGCGCCTGCATGACCGCGCCGGTATGGTTTTCGGCAAACCCGGCCGCGCCCTATCCGATAAACCTGCGTTTTACCCACGCAATAACCAACAAAACGGTGGACGTAAAAGTCTATGGCGAACACCGTATGTTTATCAATAACAGAACCTTTGTTTTCGCCAGCTACGTAACGGGCGGTACAGTAGATTTGCCAGCCTGGAACAGTGCGCCCTATTTTGATTTTTACATCGTTCGTAGCGAATTAAACAAACTCGATCAGGCCGGTATCTGGACGGCAACGCTGAAACAGAATTTGCGTGAATGGGGCACCGCCGACTGCAACGGCAACTTTAATGACGTCAATGTTGGCTGCCCAGGCTACCTCACTCTTGCTAACTGGCAGGCAAACCTGCGTATTGAGGTGGTCGACCCGGGCAATCAGCAGATTTACTTACCGGCATTTCCGCACTCCACGCCGGTGGTGAACCTCAACCTCACCAATTTCCCAGGCAGACCCGGCGGCAGTGAGATTAAGGGCGAAAACTCGCTGGATATGTGCCTCTATGATGGCAACAACAGTTCCAGCTCGCGGGCGTTTCTACGCTTTGAAGACGATGGACTTGACGCGACCGGGCGTGCCGAAGGGGCGTTCTCCATCCGGCGACGGGGGGGCAGCCAGACAGATCCAAGAGATCGTCTTGATTATCAGGTGCTGGTGACCAACCCGACCACCGGCGCAACTGAAGTTGCCGCTAACGGTAAAACGTTGACCTGGGAGGGCACCAACAATCGCCGTTATTTGCGCCAGGTTGTCCTGCCGGGCGGCCGCGAAAGCGTGTTATGCATCCCGGCGCCCATTACCCTGAAAACACCCGCCTTTGCCGCCAGCAGCAAAAACGCGGGTGACTATACCGGTACGTTACGCGTTATCTATACCCCCAGTACGTTATAAAGAGGCTACTGTGAGCTACGTTGTTCTTGATAATAATCGCTTTTATGCGGAGGGACTGCGCTACGCCCTCCTCCGTCGTAACGTTAAGACGGAAGTGCATAGCGGCACGGTGCAGTGGCAGCCCTTACTGTTAGAGAGCACCACCCTTGTTATTCGCTGCCGTTTCTCCATCAGTGGTACACATCAGTCGCTGGTTGAAATTTTGCTTACCCTCGAGGCCCATTGCTGGCAGGGTACGGGCTATCTGGTGTGTAATGAAAAAAGCTGGGGGCTGGCCACCTATCTGCGCAAGCGCTTTGAAACGTTAACGTTGCATATCATTGATGACCGAATTTCCGTTGCGGATGCCGCCTGGCTGTTATCTAAAGAGCCAAGGCGGATCCGCACCCTGCGCTGCTGCCTGACCGAGATGGAATTTAACGTCCTCGACAGACTGGTTAAGGGGCAGTCGGTAAGATATGTCGCGCATATGACGAAGATGAGTGAAAAACAGGTCTCGACCTATAAATGTAATGCGCTGAAGAAACTCAATGCGAATAATCTTCTACAGCTTCTGGTGTAACGACTTGTCCATGCGGCATATCGCCACTATTTTCTCTCTAAGCCAGCGGTGAGCGGGATCGCGTTCCATTCTCGGATGCCACATCTGCGAGACGGTAATCCGCCGGCTTTTAAAAGGCAGTTCAAAAAGATGCACCTGCTCAACTACTTGCTGATTGACTAAATAGAGGGCGGGGATCATAGCGATAAGATCCGATTGCAGCGCCACGGAAAGCGCGGTCGGAAATCCGGGTACGACGCTGGCGATTTTGCGTTTCATGCCGAGTTCGGCCAGTACATCATCGACGGACCCGTGCAGCGTACCTTCTGGTGAGGCCACCACATGACCCCAGGCAACATAATCCGCCACGGTTATCTCTGTCAGGGCGGCCAGCGGGTGCCCCTTACGCACCACCCCCACAAACCGATCTTCAAATAGCCGTTGCAGACGGATTTCAGGCCCCATATTGCTCTGGACGCCAATCTCCAGATCAACCAGTCCTTCCCGTAGATAGCGTGACGTTTTCTCAGGCTTAGGCGCAAAGCGTAAACAGACGTTGGGCGCGGCTTCGGCTATCGCCGCAATCAGCGAAGGGCCAAACGCCACCACAAACCCATCGTTTGCCCTGATGGTAAAAAGACGCTCCAGATTTTGCACGTTGAGCGCTTCGGCCGCTGGCTGCAGCACCGCTTTCGCCTCGAAGACCGCGCGACGGGCGCGATCGCGGGTCGCCTCCGCCCACGGCGTCAGCACCATGTTACGCCCGGCGCGAACCAGGATCGGATCTCCGGTGACGTCGCGTAACCGGCTTAGCGTGCGGCTCATGGCTGACGTACTGAGTTTCAAACGACGTGCCGCGCCCGCCACGCTGGCTTCGTTCAGTAATACGTCGAGTGCAATCAATAAATTAAAATCGGGGTCTGACATGACCATCACTCCTGGAACATTCAGATAAGGCGTTTCATGCAACTATAGAGTGTAAATGGTGCGCCTTCCGCCCGGTAAAAGCCATCTTTATAGTTTCGTCATCCAGATATCCTCTGCAGGAGACAACACGATGACACTTTTTTCCAGCCAACCTGGCGATGACGGGCTGCCAGGTCCGGCGCGAGCGCGGGTCATGGCCGCGGTAATGACCACCACCTTAATGGGCGTCTTTGATGGCACCATGGTAAACATTGCCCTGCCGTCGATGGCGCAGGAACTGCAGGCGTCAGCCAGTACCGCCGTCTGGTTCGCCAACGGGTATCTGCTGGCGGCGGCGATGACGCTGGCGATATTCGCCGCGCTGGCGGCGCGTTTCGGCTACCGCCCGGTGTTTCTGGCCGGACTGACGACATTTATTTTGGCATCAGCAGGTTGCGCGCTGGCGACGACGCCTGAGCTGCTCATCGGCATGCGGGTGCTGCAAGGGATCGGCGGCGCGGCAACGCTCAGTATCGCGCCCGCCATATTGCGCTCCGTTTTTCCCGGACGACTGCTGGGGCGTATTCTCGGGATACACGCCCTGCTCATCGCTTCAAGCTCCGCCATCGGGCCGGTGCTGGGCGGCACGATCCTGCATACCTTGAGCTGGCAATGGCTGTTTGCAATAAACGTGATCCCCGGCACCGTCGCCTTACTGCTGGCGGTCAGAGCGCTACCGCGGCCGGCAGTTGGCGGGAAAGCCGCTTTTGATACGCCCGGGGCGATATTGTCGGCGCTGCTATTGGGTTCAACGATCATGGCGGCGAATAGCTTGCAGAGCGCTTCGCAGCATATCGATAGTCTGTACTGGACGTTGCTCGCGGCGATAAGCGGTACCGCCTTTATCTGGCGTATCCGGCGTACGGACAACCCGCTGCTGCCGCCTGCGATGTTTAAGAATGAACGTTTTACCCTTTCGGCCTTTACGTCGCTGATCGCCTTCGTAAGCCAGGGGATCACTTTTATTGCGCTGCCGTTCCTGTTCCAGAACGAGTATGGCTATAGTCCGATGCTCTCGGCGCTGCTGTTTACTCCGTGGCCATTGGGGATAGTGCTGATCGCGCCGCACGCCGGCCGCTGGGCGGACTCAATCTCTGCTCCGCTCATCTCGACGCTGGGATTGATGATTTTTGTCGCGGGTTTAATCCTGCTGGCGATGCTGCCCGCTACGCCCGCCGCGTGGGATATCTGCCTGCGGAGCCTGGTATGCGGTATTGGCTTTGGCTGCTTCCAGAGCCCGAATAACCGTGAAATGCTGTCAAACGTGAGTCGCGAACAGGCGAGCTATGCCTCGGGCGTGTTATCCATCATGCGCACGTTCGGGCAGTGTCTGGGCGCCGCCGTGATGGGCGTACTGTTGGCAAAAGACGAAAGCGCCGTTCATATTGCGCTGTGGATCGCCGCCGCGGCCTCGGCGTTGTCGGTGGCCGTTAGCGCCAGCCGACTGCGGAAAATAGCTTTTCCTGCGGGAGCGGGATAAGTCTGCGGCGCATCCCCGACAAGAGGATGCGCCCGTTATTGCTTTACCCGGCAAGTTTTATCACCGCCCGGCTGAAGGCATCAATCGCCAGTTCGACATCGGCTTCGCTGACCGATTCCGCCGGATGGTGACTAATTCCCCCTTTACAGCGCACAAACAGCATCCCCACCGGCCAGCGCTCCGCGACAGCAATCGCATCATGTCCGGCGCCGCTTGGCAGCGTCAACGCCGCGCCCTGTACCTCGCATACCGCTTCGGCAATCACCCCCTGTAATCGCGGATCGCAGGTGGTTGCCGCAATGCGATAGAACTCCTCAGAGGCAAACTGCAGGCCGCGACGCCCGGCAATCTCTGCGGCTGACGCCAGCAATGAATCCAGTAATGCATCCAGCGGTTGATCCTGCGGACCGCGGATATCAAGAGTCAATGCGACTTCGCCGGGAATGACGTTGACCGCCCCCGGCGAGCAGCGCAATGTCCCGACGGTAGCGACCAGGTTGCCTCCCTGCTGGCGCGTTGTGCTCTCAATACACAGCATCCACTCCGCGGCGGCGGCAAGCGCGTCGCGGCGCTGGTCCATCGGCACCGTGCCGGCATGACCCGCCTCGCCGGTAAAACAGCAATTGAGGCGCCGCGCACCGTTGATCGCCTCGACCACACCGAGTGCCGAACCGGCCTGTTCCAGCCTCGGCCCCTGCTCGATATGCAGTTCGAGATAGGCGGAAAAATCTTCCGCCGGGCGCGAGGATGAGTGAACGCGTGATGGATCCAACCCGGCGTTGACCATCGCCTGCGCCAGGCTAATGCCTTCGGCATCATGCTGGTCGAGCCAGGCATGTGGCCAGCTTCCCGTCAGACCCTTGCTGCCTAATAGCGTGATACCAAAGCGTGTTCCTTCTTCATCGCAGAAACCGACGATTTCGATGGCCTGCGCCAGTCGGCGCTCCTGATTATGCAGGCTCTGTACCACTTCGATGGCGGCTAACACCCCCAACATGCCATCATATCGCCCGGCGTTGCGAACCGTATCGAGATGCGATCCAAGCAAAATCGCCGGTGCCCCTTCTTCACGGCCTTCATAGCGCCCGCAAATATTACCGACGCTGTCCTGCCAGACGAGCATACCTGCCTGGCGCATCCAGTGGCCAACCTGCTGATTAGCTTCAAGATGCTGTGGCGAAAGGTAAACCCGCGTCAGGCCTTCCGGCGTTTCGCTTATCGCCGCCAATCTCTCAGCCCGCGCCATCACTCGCGCTGCGGCCAGGTTCATAGCGGCTTCTCGCTGCGATAATGATCCCACGCCGCCTGCATGGCTGCCCCTTGCGTGGTGGGGAATTTCAGGTAATTGAGTACTGATTCCAGCGCGCTGAGGGTAGTCATGACGCAATCTTTACGCGCGTTGTAACCCATTGTGCCTATACGCCACACTTTGCCGTGCAGCGGGCCGAATGAGGTGCCAATCTCAATGGCGAAATCTTGCAGCATCAGTTGGCGTACCTGGTCGCCACTAATGCCCTGCGGGATGATCACGCCCAATACGTTATTCATTTTGTGTTGCAGGTCGCCAAAGATTTCCAGACCCATCGCCTGAATACCTTTCACCAGCGCGTCGCCGTGCAGTTTGTGGCGGGCAATGCCGTTATCGAGCCCTTCCTCAAGAATCAGACGCGCGCATTCGCGGGCGGCGAACAGCGCGGATGTCGCTTCCGTATGGTGGTTAAGGCGTTCTGGCCCCCAATAATCCATCACCATCCCGAGATCGAAATAGTTGGAATAAACCATCTCATCGACGCCATCAAGGTGTTCGGCGGTACGGATCCCCTGCTCAACGCATTTACGTCGACGGATAGCCTCTTCCATCCGCGGGCTCAGGGTAATGGGCGAGGTGCCGGAGGGGCCGCCGAGACACTTTTGCATCCCTGCCGATACCGCATCCAGTCCCCAGGCATCGGTCTCCAGCGCATTGCCGCCCAATGAGGCGGTGGCGTCGGTATAAAACAGCACATCATAACGACGGCAGATCTCGCCCAGCTCCGCCAGCGGCTGCAACATGGTGGTCGAGGTATCTCCCTGTACCGTCAGCAGCATACGTGGACGCACCCGTTTGATCGCATCTTCAATCTGCTCGGAAGAGAACACTTCACCCCACGGCACCTCAATGGTATGCACTTCCGCCCGGCAGCGGCGGGCAATTTCACATAACAGATGGCCAAAGCGGCCAAATACCGGCACCAGCACTTTGTCGCCGGGGCGGATCGCGGAGATCAAAATGGCTTCAATCCCCGCCCGTGACGTGCCATCCACCAGCATGGTCCAGCGGTTGCTGGTGCGGAATACCCCGCGGTATAACGCCATGACTTCGTTCATATAGTGCGTCATAGCCGGATCGTATTGGCCGATAAGCTGGCTGGACATCGCGCGCAGGACGCGCGGGTCGGCGTTGATCGGCCCCGGCCCCATCAGCAGACGATGCGGAGGATTGATTTGTGAAAATTGAGCGATATCCATCGTAGATTCCTTTATTAATTCAGTCCGCGCACGGAGGAGATAAATTGTTTGAGTTCATTGGTTTGTGGCTGGCTAAACAGCGTTTTGCTGTCGCCCTGCTCCCAGACTCGCCCCTGGTGCATAAACACCACCCGGTCGCCGACTTCACGGGCAAAATTCATTTCATGGGTAACCAGAATCAGCGTCATTCCTTCCGCGGCCAGCTGTTCCAGCACTTTGAGCACCTCGCCCACCAGTTCCGGATCCAGCGCGGAGGTGATTTCGTCACAGAGTAAAACTTTTGGCGACATCGCCAGCGCGCGGGCGATAGCTACCCGCTGCTGTTGCCCGCCGGAGAGGCTGGAGGGATAGAAATCCAGCCGATCGCCAAGCCCGACTTTTCCCAGCATTTGCTGCGCCAGTTCGCGGCACTCGGCAGGCTTTTTTTTCAATACCCGCCGCGGCGCCAGCATCACATTTTCCAGCGCCGTCATGTGCGGAAATAAATTGAAGTTCTGGAATACCATGCCAACGGAGCGGCTAATCTCCCGCGCCTGCGAGTCACGATCGGTAATGGTCATGCCGCCGAGCTTAATACTGCCTTCCTGGTACCCCTCCAGCCCGTTAATGCAGCGCAATAAGGTGCTTTTCCCCGAGCCGCTTCGGCCGATGATGGAAATCACCTCGCCCATATTGATATCGAGATCGACCCCCTTCAGCACGTGGTTATCGCCGTAGAATTTCTGCACCTGATTAATGGTGATGAGCGGCATTGAATTTATTCTCCAGATAGCGGCTGTAACGGGACAGCGGATAACACAAGATGAAGTAGCCCAGCGCGACCAGCGCGAAAACCTTAAACGGCTGATACGTCACATTGGTGAGCATGGTGCCAGCCTTGGTGAGCTCGACGAAACCGATAATCGACGCCAGCGCGGTGCCTTTTATCACCTGCACGGCGAAACCCACGGTGGGAGCGATGGCAATCCGCACCGCCTGTGGCGCCACTACGCGACATAACGTCTGGGTGAAATTTAATCCCAGGCAACGCGATGCCTCCCACTGTCCTTTCGGCAAGGCCCGGATACTGCCGTACCAGATATCCAGCAAAAAGGCGCTGGTATAGAGGGTCAGCGCCAGCGCGGCGGCGGTCCACGGCGACACATCGATCCCGAATAACGCCACGCCGAAAAAGGCGAGAAACAGCTGCATCAGCAATGGCGTCCCCTGAAATAGCTCGATATAGCCGCGAATGAGGCGCTGCACCCACAATTTACCCCGCAGGCGCAGCAGCAACAGCGGTAATGTCACCAGCGCGCCGCCAATAAAAGCCGTCAATGACAGCAGCACGGTCCAGCGTCCGGCCAGCAGCAGATTGCGTACGATGTCCCAGTCGGTAAAGGTTGTCATCATGCCTGCACCCTCAGCCATTTACGTCCAGCCGCCATTAGCAGCTGGCGCATCGCTATCGATAACGCTAAATAGAGACACGTCGTCACCAGATACACCTCGAAGCTCAAAAACGTTCGCGATTGAATTAAGTTGGCGGCAAAGGTCAGCTCTTCATAAGAGACCTGCGATACCACCGACGATCCGAGCATCACGATAATGCACTGGCTCACCAGCGCCGGATAAATACGCTGCAACGCCGGCGGCAACACCACCTGAATAAAGGTCTGACTCCGGCTGAGCCCCAGTACCCGGCCGGCTTCCCACTGCCCTTTTGGCGTCACCTGGATCCCGGCGCGGACAATCTCCGTACTGTAGGCGCCCAGGTTGACGATCATCGCCAGTAGCGCCGCTTCGCCCGCCGTCATCTTCAACCCCAGATTCGGCAGGCCGAAAACAATAAAGAACAGTTGAACCACGAACGGCGTATTGCGGATAACCTCAACGTAAGCCCCCCATATCCGACTCAGCCAGCTTGCCCGCCCGCTACGCAGAGCCGCGCCGACGATCCCGATGGCCAGGCCGCCGAGTGTGGCGAGTACAGTGAGTTGGATAGTGACCCAGAGTCCCGCCACGAGCTCCGGCCAATAAGGCCAGAGCGCGGAAAAATGTAATTGCTCCGTCATCGCCGTACCTTAAGCGGCAAAGTCGCTGGGCAACGGCGCTTTCAGCCACTGCTGTGACAACGTATTGAGGGTGCCGTCCTTAATGCCCTGCGCGATTAAGGCATTCACCTTTTCCTTCAGCGCCGGTTCATTCTTTTTCAGGCCAATCACGCACGGTGAATCCTTAAGCATAAAGTTGGCGACCGGGGCTTTCGCCGGGTTTTGCCGCGAGATAGCCGCCACCACCAGGTTACCCGTCGCTACGTATTGCACCTGACCAGAAAGCCAGGCCGACAGCGTGGTGTTGTTATCTTCGTAACGCTTAATCTGCGTCGCTTTCGGCGCAATGCTGGTCAGCACCATATCTTCCACCGCGCCGCGGGTCACGCCGATACTCTTACCGCTCAGTTCGGCCGCATCTTTCAGGGTACTGCCCTGCGGGCCGAAGACGCCAAGGAAAAACGGCGCGTAGGGTTGGCTGAAATCGATGACCTTTTCCCGCTCGGCGTTCTTACCCAGGCTTGAGATCACCAGATCCACTTTATCGGTCTGCAGATACGGTACCCGGTTGGCGCTGCTCACCGGAACCAGCTGCAGTTTTAGCTTCATCTGCTTTGCCAGATAGCGGGCCATATCGATGTCATACCCCTGTGGCTGGAGATCGGTGCCGACGGAACCAAACGGCGGGAAATCCTGGGGAACGGCGACGCGGATCACCCCGCGTTTTTCAATATCCTGGAGTTGGTCCGCGCGTGCGGCGGTGATTTGTGTTAACAGACAAGCGGCCCCGGTCAGCGCGATCAGCAGTTTTTTCATCATCATTCCCCGTTATGTTAGTATGAAACAAAAGATTCTTTAAATAAACTTCTGCAACTAATGTGCCAGATACGGACAAAACAAATTTGCGCCGGCTAATCGGCTTTTAGCGGGAAATGACGGGAATATTAACCATAGCGGTAAGAAGAATTGGATTTCTTCTTACCGCATTTTGGCACCAAAAAGGTGCAAAGCACCAGCATGACTCCCCATTATCGTTGTTCAAGCTCATCCAGTTGTTGGTATAACGTAGCGATGTCATGAATGCGCGGGCGACCGCTATCGAGAATTTCATGTAGCAAGGCGTTGGCCAGCAGGTTGATAAGACTATTGGCCGACGCGTAGCTGTCGAAAGCCGACACGCTGTCCAGCGGGGCGCAGAGCCGCCAGCGCGCCAGAGGAAACAGGCTATGCGCCTGCGGCTCGCAGATTAGCAGCTGCGGAACTCCCCGCTGTTGCAGTTGCTGCATCAATGGGCGAATAATTCGCGGCCGACGGCGAAACGCCATCACCACCACCATATCTTCCGCGCTTAAATCGACCAGTTCTTCACTTAGGCTTTGCCCCGGTTGCGGCAGCACCACCACTTGCCCGCGCGCCTGCAGTAACTGCTGACGTAGATGCAACGCCAGCGGCCAGGAGTTACGCATCCCAATAATGACGACGCGCCTGGCATTCACCAGTGCGTTAATGGCTTCGGCAAACTGCCGGGCATCCAGCGCGTTGACCCACTGCGTCAGGTTTGCCATCTCCTGCTTATAATGCCGCGCCAGCAAGGTATTACCCTGCACCGCCTCGCGATGATCGGTCAACGGCATCCCGCTCTGGCGTAACGTGCGCAGCTCATCGCGCATATCGCGATACTTTTCATACCCCAGCCGTTTAAACAGGCGGCTTACCGTCGCTTTAGATACCCCGCTCAGCTGGGCCAGCTCGGCGCTGTTGTAGCTAATCAGGTCATCAAAGTGGTCGACAATGAAATCCGCCACCCGCTGCTCCTGGGGTGACAACGAAGCATATTGCGCCTTCAGCCGTTCATCGAGTTGTTCCATAGCGCCTCTGTAACTTTTGTTTCACTGAACTATACCGCTAACCCCCTTCACAATGCATGCCACAATGAGAAAAGAAAATGATAACCGCAACATTGAAACTTTCTTTTCAAAGTGGAACAGCTTTTGCACGGACAGCGTTTGCAGCAGTGGCTGCACGATTCGTTACGAGGATAATTTATGCAGAGTCATTTCTCGACCCAGGGGATGGCGGTCGCCCCCCATCATCTGGCTAGCCAAAGCGCGCTGTCCCTGCTGCGCGAAGGCGGAAGCGCAATAGAAGCGATGGTCGCCGCCGCTGCGACCATCGCGGTGGTCTATCCGCATATGAATGGTTTAGGCGGCGATGGGTTCTGGCTGATCGTGCCGCCGCAGGGCGATCCGATCGCCATTGACGCCAGCGGCGCCGCTGGTTCACTGGCGACGCCGGAAGCCTATGCCGGGCTAACGCACATCCCGCATCGCGGCCCGCAATCCGCCCTGACCGTCGCCGGCACCGTCAGCGGCTGGGATGAGGCGCTGAAAGTTTCACAATCCCTGACCGGTAAATCACTACCGCTTTCGCGCCTGTTACAGGACGCGATTGGCTATGCCGATAACGGTATTCCGGTGACCGCCTCACAAGCCAGCGCCACCGCTGGAAAGTTAGATGAACTTCAGCGCCAGCCGGGCTTCGCTGAGACCTTTCTGGTCAATGGCCGCCCTCCTGAAAGCGGCAGCCGCTTTTGTCAGCCTGCGCTGGCCTCCACGCTAAAACGGCTGGTTGCGGAAGGGCTTGATAGTTTCTATCGCGGCTCGCTGGCGGAACAACTGGCGGCCGGCATGGCCCGTTACGGCCTGCCTATCACGCTTGACGATCTGCGCCAGCATCGCGCGCGCCGCCCGCAACCACTGCGGCTACAGCATCAACACGGTGAGTTATGGAACCTGGCGCCGCCGACGCAGGGGCTGGTGTCGCTGGCCATCCTCGGCATCACTGACCGGCTGGCGATGGAACAGGCCGACGATGCGCAGACCATCCACCGTATCGTGGAAGCGACAAAACAGGCCTTTAGCCTGCGCGATAAACATATTACCGACCCGCTGCATCTGGACGTGGATATTCAAAGTTTGCTGTCCCCGCAGGCGTTACAACCGCTGGCGGAGAAGATCGACGACCAGCGCGCCGCGCCATGGGGCGCAGGCAAAGGCCCCGGCGATACCGTCTGGATGGGCGTGATGGATAGTAGCGGGCTGGCGGTCTCCTTTATCCAGAGTCTCTACCATGAGTTTGGCAGCGGCGTGGTGCTTCCGGACAGCGGTATTGTCTGGCAAAACCGCGGCGCGTCGTTCAGCCTCGACCCGGCGCATTTGCTGGCGCTGGCGCCCGGCAAGCAACCCTTCCATACCCTTAATCCCGCCGCCGCACGCCTGAACGATGGGCGGGTGATGGTTTATGGCTCAATGGGCGGCGACGGCCAGCCGCAAACCCAGGCGGCGCTGTTCACCCGTTATATCCTGCAGAACGTCCCGCTTCAGGAGAGTATTTCTCGTCCGCGCTGGCTCCTTGGGCGCACCTGGGGACAGACCTCGGACTCACTAAAAGTGGAAGGTCGCTTTGCGCCGCAAACCCTCGCCCGACTCAGGGAACTGGGGCATGAAGTTGAGGTACTGGCCGACTTCAGCGAGGCCATGGGACATGCCGGGGCCATTGTCCGCCATCCTGACGGCCTGTTTGAAGGCGCGTCTGACCCGCGCAGTAACGGCACCGCCGCTGGCTATTAGGAGGAGAAGCATGAAACAAACCGAAAAAGAGTGGCGCGACTGGCTTCTACAGATGGAACAGATCCTCGCCCTTGAACTGGATGAATCGCGCCGCGCTGAGCTGCTGGCGCAATTTCGCCGCATTGCCGATATGGCTGAACCGCTGATGGCCTATCCGCTCGATCAGCGTCTGGAAATCGCCGGAGTGTATAAAGCATGAAGCTACATCAGATGACCATTGCCGACATTCAGCAGTCGCTGAGTCGCGGTGAATTTAGCGCCAGAGAGCTGGCTCGCCAGACGCTTGATGATATTGCGCAAAGTAACCCGCGGCTCAACGCCTGGACGACAGTCACCGGGAAACGGATGCTCGACGAAGCGGACGCCATTGATGCCCTACGGCGTACGAATCAGCCGCTGCCTGCGCTGGCAGGTATTCCCTATGCGGTCAAAAATCTGTTTGATGTCGCAGGGGAAACCACCCTTGCCGGCGCGCAACTGTTCAGCGATAACCCGCCTGCCCGCGTCGATAGCTGGGCGGTAAGTCAGATCCATAGCGCAGGCGGCCTGCTCAGCGGGATGCTGAATATGGACGCCTATGCTTACGGTTTTACCACGGAAAACAGCCACTATGGCGCGACGCGCAATCCGCACGATCTTAACCGCATTGCCGGCGGATCCTCCGGCGGCTCGGCGGCGGCGGTCGCCGCCGGATTGGTTAATTTCTCGCTCGGTAGCGACACCAATGGTTCGATTCGCGTTCCGGCATCCCTGAGTGGGATTTTTGGTCTCAAGCCAACCTTCGGCCGCCTGTCGCGCGCCGGCAGCCACCCTTTTGTTCCCAGCCTCGATCATATTGGTCCGTTTGCCCGCACGGTAGAGGATTTAGCCACAGTTTACGATGTTCTGCAGGGGCGAGACGTCAACGATGGGTTTCAGGCCGAACGCGGCGTCGCCCCTGCCACGCCGCATCTACGATATGGTCTCCAGGGGCTGCGTTGCGCGGTTTTAGGCGGCTATTTCAGCCGCTGGTGCGATGACGATGGCCGCGCGGCGGTGGCTCGCGTCGCCCGCTATCTCGAAGCCTCTGAAGAGTATCTCTTCCCCGAGGCGGAGCTGGCGCGCGCTTCTGCGTTTATCATTAGCGCTTCTGAAGGCGGAAACCAGTACCTTCCAGCCTTACGGCGCGAGCCGGAGCGCTTTGAACCGCACTCGCGCGAACGTCTGCTGGCGGGCGCGATGATCCCTTCCGCCTGGTACCTGCAGGCGCAGCGCTTCCGTCGCCACGCTCAGCAGCGAGTCGCCTCGCTGTTCACCCACGCCGATGTGCTCATCGCCCCGGCAACACCGTGCAGCGCGACGCTTATTGGCGAGCAGACGATGGAGATCAACGGCGAGTCTTTACCGATACGCGCCAGCATGGGCATGCTTACTCAACCGATCTCCTTTATCGGTCTGCCGGTGGTGACCGTCCCGCTTCGTTCCGCGACGGGGCTGCCTGTCGGGGTGCAGTTAATTGCCGCGCCGTTTAATGAACAGGCTTGTCTGCGCGCCGCCTATGCGCTGGAAGCGATGGGAGTAACCGATTCTCGTCCGGTGGGGGTAGCCGCATGATCGCATCACAAGACATCAATCTTCCGCAAGTGGTCGCCGAAGTTACGGCGGCCTTTTATCGCTATGAACAGGCGCTGGTGAGTAACGATATCGCGGTGCTGGATGCGTTGTTCTGGCACGATACGCGCACGGTTCGCCTCGGCGCCGGAGAGAATCTGTATGGTATTGATGAGATCCGCGCCTTCCGCGCCGCGCGCCCTGCCGCAGGGCTTGCGCGGGAGTTACGCCATACGGTGATCACCACCTATGGAGAGGATTATGCGGTATGCAGTACCGAGTTCACCCGTGAAGGCAGCGAACGTATTGGCCGTCAGCAGCAAACCTGGGTGCGGTTTTCCTGCGGCTGGCGTATCGTTGCCGCGCAGGTCAGTTTGATGGGACATTGATGCCGTTGTCGCCCCCTGCTTGCGCTGCGCTTAGCAGGGCTACCAACTCACAATGGCACGGATCGTAGGCCGGATAAGGCGCAGCCCCATCCGGCGCGAAAGTGGTTCTTTACCCGCGGTTATTGCCCGGCGGCGCTACACTTACGTGGGCCTACAGATCACATGCCGGCGTAGATACTGTTATCGATTTGCAACGGTTTTGGTCTGGGAAAAACATGTGCTTTGGGTTAATTCTGAGCACATTGCGCTCCCGGTTAATTTTTTCCGCAATATGTTTTCCGTGGCGCTGGGAGCGCACAGAGGGCGGCCAGTCGCCGCTGCCCTCTGTACTCCCGGGCTCTGGCCGCCAAAATCGCCACTTCGTGGTTCCTTCGACTTATCCCGGCAGGCTCCGGGTCGGGCCGAGGCAGCATCCCTGCAAATCACGGCCCTCAGCCCGCATCCATGCGGGCTGCCCCGGCCTTCCGGGAACGTCTCAGCGATTTTGAGGCCACCAACACCGCAGTTTCAGTAGCCATTTACAAGATAGAGATCTTAAGCTCACAACGGTACGGACCATAGATACTGTTATCGGTTTGCTACTTTTTTAAGGGGTTTTCCCGGACGCGGCGCGTTGCGCCTTCTCCGGGCTACCAAATCGCAAAGCGCTGTAGCCCCGGTAAGCGGCAGCGCCACCGGGGATTTTGAGGCTACCAACACCGGCAGTATAAATTAACGGCAGGCCGCACGGACCGTAGGTCGGGTAAGGCGTTAGCCGCCACCCGACAAAATAACGGCGCAATGGGCCTGCTGCTATGGCTGGTACGGATGTACCTGCCGCCAGTGGTCGGCAATCTGCTGGCGGGTACAAATCCACACGCGCTCATGCTGCTGCACGTAATCGAGAAAACGTTGCAGAGCGCGGAAACGTCCGGGGCGCCCCAGCAACCGGCAGTGCATGCCGATAGACATCATTTTCGGCGACATTTCGCCTTCCGCGTACAGCACATCAAAGCTGTCTTTCAGATAGGTATAAAACTGTTCAGAGGTATTAAACCCCTGAGCGGTGGCAAAGCGCATGTCGTTGGCATCGAGCGTGTAAGGCACGATGAGATGCGGTTTACGCTGCCCGTCGGCGCAAGGCACTTCCGTCCAGAACGGCAAATCATCGCCATAATAGTCGCTGTCGTAATCAAATCCGCCATGTTCCACCACCAGTTGCCGGGTGTTAGGGCTATCGCGACCGGTATACCAGCCGGTGGGCGGTTTGCCAAACAGGTCGGTCAGCACCTGCACCGCTTTATGCAGATGGTCACGCTCCTGTTCAATCGCCATATGCTGATAGTGGATCCAACGCCACCCGTGGCTGACCACATCATAGTTGGCCGCTTTGATCGCCGCGACGATATCCGGATGACGCGCCAGCGCCATCGCCACGCCAAACACCGTCAACGGCACCCCCCGCTCCTGAAAGGCATGATGGATACGCCAGAAGCCCGCGCGGCTGCCATATTCATACAATGAGTCCATTGACATATGGCGGTCGGGGTAGCTGGCAGCGCCGATGATATCGGAGAGAAACTGTTCGGAACCCGCATCGCCGTGCAGGACGTGATTCTCGGCGCCCTCTTCGTAATTAAGCACAAACTGCACCGCGATACGCGCCTGATTTGGCCACTGCGCGTGCGGCGGCTTTCCCGCATAGCCGCGCAAATCGCGCGGATACGATTCTGCTGCTGGTATCATCTCCCACCCCTTCATTTAATCATTAAACACGGCAAATTTACCGCTAAGCGTTTTACGTTCCGGATAGGCTAAATCACCGTGCTTGCCGGTTGTCAGCCCGAGCGACACCAGAGATTCAACCATCTTCACCGCCGCGCTGACGCCATCAATAACGGGTACCTGAAGTTCCCGGGTCAGTTGCTGCGCCAGGGTCGCCATGCCGCCGCAGCCCAGCACGATAGCGCCGCAGCCATCCTCCTGTAGCGCCTGAATACAGCGGGCGCGTACTTTTTCCTGCGCCACGCCGCTGCCATCTTCCAGCGCCAGCACCGGTAGATCGATCGCATGCAGACCGGCGCAATGGTCATGGAATCCATATTGATGTAGCAGGTGGCGAGCGATAATCAGCGTGCGCGGCAAGGTAGTGACCACCGAGAAGCGGGTAGCGACCAGCGTCGCCATATGCATCGCCGCTTCGGCAATACCAATAACCGGCCCCTGGGCCAGTTCACGGGCGGCCAGTAGTCCCGGATCGCCAAAACAGGCGATGACATGGCCGGAAACGCCCTGCCGCCGCCCGGCTTTAATCTGCTCCAGCACGCCGACGGCGGCGACGGCTTCGTCAAAATGTCCTTCAATCGACGGCACGCCGTCCGGTGGACAGACCGCGAGAATATCGGTTCCTGGCGACGCCGCGGCGCGGGCCGCCTCGGCGATGGTTTGCGTCATACCGGGATCGGTATTGGGATTGATAACTTGTATACAGATGGTGGACATTACCGCTCCTTATAGCCGGCGAATAGCCGGGCGAAATCGGGAACCGACTCCCCCGTGCGGGAAAAACATAAACTGGCGACGATGTGTTCAAAGTGATGGTTGAGCGCCTCGGTCAGCGCGGTTAGCGCTTTTTCGCGCAGCAGGCCGACAAGGCGCTCGTGATCATCGCAGCGGCACCCTTGCCGCCACGGCGCGCCCCAGGCGGCAATCACCAGCGATGAGCGTTGACTGAGTCGGGTGACCATCTCCGTTAGTACCTGGTTGCCGGAAATGGCCTGTAACTGAATATGAAAATTAGCGGAGTGGCGGATAGCCGCCGGGCCATCGTAGGCCTCATGCGCTAGTTGCTCCTGCTGAATAATGGCTTCCAGCGCCGCCAGATGCGGAGGCTGGCAGCGTTGCAGGACATCCGGCAGATTCGCCACTTCCAGTAGCGCGCGGGTGCGGAATATTTCCCGTGCCTCGTCGACCGTCGGACTGGCGACCTGTGCACCACGTTTGGGCGTTAATGTCACCATTTGCACAGCGGCGAGTCGTTGCAGCGCTTTGCGTACCCCCGTGCGGCTGACGCCGAACACCTCCGCCAGCGCCTCTTCCGGCAATTTGCTGCCCGGCAGCAGCTGTTGCTCGACAATCGCGGTCAGCAAGGCTTCGTAGATAGACTCATCCTTGTCATGCAGTCCGGCTGCGGCCTGCAGCGGATTTTCATTGCCCATTGGTCTACTCCACTTTCCATTTTGATATCAAATCGTATACATAAAATAAATATTTTGTATACAAGATTAACCATTCTGGCCTGAATCCTGCAACGCCTTCCGCTATCAACGGCACAACGTTTGTCTTCAGAGGAGCAGGATCCATGCCAAATACACAAAACACGCATCAGCTCAACGCCGGTGACCCGGCATCAGGCTACAGCCCGCGTCTTTGCAACGAGGATCTGGCGCCGACGCGCGAGCAAAACTGGAACTGGTACAACATTTTTTCTTTCTGGATGTCGGACGTGCATAGCATGGGAGGCTATGTGGTGGCGGCGAGTTTCTTTACGCTGGGGCTGGCGAGCTGGCAGGTACTTATCTGCCTGTTGGCCGGAATTGTTATCGTCCAGCTTTGCGCCAATCTGGTGGCCAAACCCAGCCAGATTGCCGGCGTGCCCTATGCGGTCATTTGTCGTCAGGCGTTTGGCGTCTTCGGCGCCAATATTCCGGCGGTGATACGCGGACTGATTGCTTTCGCCTGGTACGGGATCCAAACCTATCTGGCTGCGAACGCCTTGATGCTGGTGCTGCTGAAGTTCTGGCCCTCGCTGGCGGCAATGACGCAAACCTCATTGCTGGGTCTTTCATCGCTTGGCTGGCTCTGTTTCGCTACCATGTGGCTGTTGCAGGCGATGGTGTTCTGGCACGGCATGAGCGCGATTAAGCGTTTCATCGACATCGCCGGCCCGGCGGTATATGTGGTGATGCTGGCGCTGGCGGGCTGGATTGTATACAAGACAGGCCTCGACGGTATCTCATTTACCCTCGCCAGTAAGACGCTGACCGCTGGCGAGCAAAGTTGGCAGATGATCACCGCCACCGCGCTGGTGGTCTCTTACTTCTCCGGTCCGCTGCTCAATTTTGGCGATTTCTCCCGTTATGCCAGAAGCATGGGCGAAATTCGCCGCGGTAACCGCTGGGGGCTGCCGTTTAACTTCCTGCTGTTCTCGGTGGTGACTGTAGTGATCGTCTCCGGGACGCAATCTTTATTTGGCCGGATGATCACCGACCCGATTGAAACGGTGAGCCATGTGGGTAACGATCTGGCGGTGGCCATCGGCTTGCTGACCATGATCACCGCCACTATCGGCATTAATATTGTCGCCAACTTCGTCTCGCCGGCATTTGATTTTTCCAACTGCGCGCCACAAAAAATCAGCTTCCGCACCGGCGGGATGATTGCCGCCGTCGGCTCGATACTACTCACCCCGTGGAACCTGTTTAACTCCCCTGAGCTTATCCACTACACCCTGGATGTATTGGGAGCGTTTATCGGACCGTTGTTCGGCATTCTGCTGGTTGATTTCTATTTGATTAAACGCGGACAGGTATCGGTCAACGATCTGTTCGATGACACTCCGAAAGGCAAATACTGGTACCGCAACGGCTTTAACCCGAAGGCCATCGCCGCGCTGCTGCCCTCGGTAGCGGTTGGCCTGATTATCAGCTTTATTCCCGCTCTGCATGAAGTGGCCAATTTTAGCTGGTTCATCGGCGTGCTACTTAGCGGCAGCCTGTATCGCTGGATTGCCCGCGATGAGCGGCAGGCCGCTTCCTCCGCCCGCTTTACCCCCGGCGCGCTGGCGCAGAAAGAATAATCCCGCCCGGCCGCGGCATCTGTCGCGGCCTTCTGGCATTAAATTTGCAAAACATTTGCGTAATAGATATCTCCACACTCAAATAAGGCGGCAACATGCTGGAATACCACACCGCGCTACGCGGTGCGTTTTTTGATATTAGCCAACCCGCCGCCAGCGCTGACGATATCGCCCGCTACGCGCGATATATTGATGATGGCGTGCTGTTTATTTACGCCGGAAAGATTCAGGCGTTACTGCCATGGCAGGAAGGCGAAGCATTACTCGATCCACAGAAAGGCTATCGCGATCTGCGCGGTAAACTGCTGCTGCCGGGGTTTGTCGACGCCCATATTCATTATCCTCAAACCGAAATGATCGGCGCCTTTGGCGAACAGCTGCTGGAATGGCTGACCACCTATACCTTCCCGGTGGAAAGCCAGTTTGCCGATGAACGGTACGCGGCAGATATCGCCCGTTTTTTTGTCAACCAGTTGCTCAGCCATGGCACCACCACCGCGCTGGTATTTTGTACGCTTCATCCGGCGTCCGTGGATGCCCTGTTTACCGAGGCGTTGCGCCTGAACATGCGCCTCCTGGCCGGTAAGGTGATGATGGATCGCCATACGCCGGAGTATTTAACCGAAACCGCCGAACAAAGCTATCGCCAGACCCGCGAACTGATCCAGCGCTGGCACCGGCGCGGTCGTCTGGGCTACGCCATTACGCCGCGTTTCGCCCCCACCTCCACGCCGGAGCTGCTGCAAGCTGTTCAGCGTCTGCGGGAGGAGTTTCCCGATACCTGGCTACATACCCATCTGAGTGAAAACCTAAATGAAATAGCGTGGGTAAAGCAGTTATGGCCGGAGCATGAGCACTATCTTGATGTTTATCATCACTATCAATTGACCGGTGAGCGCAGCGTCTTCGCCCACGGGATCCATCTGGCGGAGAAAGAGTGGCGGTGTCTGCATGAGACCGGTTCGGCAATTGCTTTCTGTCCGACGTCAAACCTGTTTCTGGGTAGCGGGCTATTTCGCCTGCCCGCCAGCTGGCAACATCAGGTCCGGATCGGCATCGGCAGCGATGTTGGCGCCGGGACCTCCTTCAGCCTGCTGCGTACTCTCGGCGAGGCCTATAAAGTGGCGCAGCTACAGAGCTATCGCCTGCGCGCCAGCGAAGCGTTTTATCATGCGACATTGGGCGGCGCGCACGCGTTACGCCTGGATGACAAAATTGGTAATTTCCAGTCGGGAAAAGAGGCCGATTTGGTGGTTATCGACCCGGCGGTGACGCCGCTACAAAAGCTGCGCGGCGCACGCTGTCATGATGTCTATGAGCAGCTGTTCGTATTGATGACCTTAGGCGATGAACGAAACATTAGTGAGACCTGGGTCAATGGCCAACAGGTATGGTGTAATGAAGGCTGAACCGCTGCCCGGCGCTTTATTCTGGCCGGGCAGCGGACTCAATTTAACTTCCGCGATAGGTCGACCAGCCGCCGGGGGCAATTAAAAACGGCAGATGAAAATGGTCTTTGTCATCAATGGTAATCATAAAATCGATCTGCGCCTGTCGGTACAGGGTCTGGCGGCCATCGCGCGCAAACCACGATTGCAGTTCGGCCACCAGCTGATAGTTTCCGGGACGCAGCTGTCCCGTCGCCAGCTCGCCCAGACGGCCATTGCTGTCTGTCACGCCTGATGCCAGGCTGCGCCCTTCGCATAACAGGGTGACCGCCACGCCTTGTGCAGGCTTGCCGGTGGAAATATCAAGAATATGGGTGCTCAGGGTGATCATGCGCTAATAACTCCCGCCAGTCTGAGTAAGGTGATTTCACGTAATTGTTCCAGTGCCGCTTCAATTTCCTGCGCATCATTATGCGTCAGCCGTTGGGTCAGCGCCTGCAGGATCTCGGCGGCGCTGCGCCCTTTGGCGCGGATCAGAAACACGCGGTCAAAGCGGGCTTCGTAACGGGCATTCCCTTCTTTCAGCGCCCGGGCGATAGCGGCATCGTCGGCATTAACCTCCGCCTGCTCCTGGCGAGACAGCGCGGCATGCGCTTCCCCGCCTGTCGGCTTCTCTCCGATCCGCGGGTGGGCGCAGAGCGCCCGCGCCAGGTCCGCCTCTCCCCAGTGCTGCATCAGCTGTTGTGCGCGATCCGTTAAGGCCGTCAGTGTGGCATAGGGTCGCCCCAGCGCCAGCGCTTCGCGCCAGGCGGGGAGCGCCACGCAGGGTTCGAGCAGTCGCAGAGCTTGCGCCTGCGGCAGCTGATTAAAGTGGTTGAGTGTTATCATCATTGCTCCTTGCCGCTGCCGTCATGGCGGCTTTCTCTTGCGGAATAATCAGATTCAATACAATCGCCACCAGCCCGCCGCTGGTAGCGGCAGATCCAAACAGATTGCCGATGATGGGCGGGAAATGGGCAAGGAAAGCGGGAACCGCCTCAATGCCGAGGCCAAAACCAAATGCCAGGCCCACAATCAGCATATCGCGGCGGGTTAGCGGGGTCTGGGTGATAATGCGGATCCCGGCCGCCACGACACAGCCAAACATGACCATCGTCGCGCCGCCTAACACCGGCGTGGGGATCTGGCGCAGGATTTCGCCAAATGGCGGAAATAGACCAAGCAGGATCAGCAATACGCCGATATAACGCCCGACATAGCGGCTGGCGACCCCGGTCATCTGGATGACGCCGTTATTCTGCGCGAAGGTGGTATTGGGAAACGCGCAGATCGCCGCGGCGATCAGGCAGCTAATACCATCCGCGAGGATCCCGCCTTTCAGGCGTGAGCGAAACGCGGCATCATCGATGGACTGTTTTGAGATCAGGCAGTTGGCGGTTAAATCGCCGACGGCTTCAAGAATGCAGACCAGCGACACCAGCGCGACCGGTAAAAAGATGGCGCTATTAAACTGAAAGCCAAAAGGAAAGATCGCCGGCAGACGAAACCAGCTCTCGCCGACCGGCGCCAGATGAAATTTCCCGCTCAACGCGGCGGCGATACAGCCCACCGCCATGCCGACGACCACCGACGATAAACGCAGCCAGCGGTTTTTCGCGCAGCTTAATAACACGATAATCCCTAAGGTCACGCCGCCCAATGCGATATTGCCAGGGCTGGCGAAATCCTTCGCGTGCTCGCCGCCGCTCCAGTTAATAATACTGACCTTTATCAGGCTGATGCCGATTAGCGCAATGACGCTGCCGGTAATAATCGGGGTAAAGAGTTTTTTCAGCGGTTCGATAAAGCGGCTGACGGCGACCGGTACCAGCGCGGCAACAACGTTGACGCCGAACAGCATGGCCATAATGTCCTGCGGGCCGCCTCCCTGCGCTTTGACCCACATACCGCCGGCAATCGCTACGCCGAGAAAAGCGAAGCTGGTGCCCTGCATACAGATCATGCCCGCACCGATCCCCCAGACGCGGTTAGCCTGAAGAAAGGTGCCAATCCCGGAAGCTATTAGCGACATACTAATTAAATATGGCAGCCATTCGCCAAGTCCCAGCGCGGCGCCAATAATCAGCGGCGGCGTAATAATGCCGACCAGCCCCGCCAGCACGTGCTGTAAGGCGCTAAAAAAGGCCGGCAGCGGCGGGATGCGCTGCTCAAGGCCATAAAGCAGGTTGCTGTTCTGTTCATCAGACATGGGGTCACCGTCTCGTCGTGGGTAAGCGTTGACGATGTAGTGCACAAAGCAGGCCACATTGCTGGCTCCCTCTATCTTTACTCACCTAAAAATCGTTTTATCTATTATTTTTCAGTGAAATAGCTTCATTAAAGAGTGGGTGTTCCGTAACGATCGTTGGCGCAAGGCGATGAAACTTTTGATTCCTGAATTCATTTAAAGAAATCTTTGATTCATAAAAAGGCAACATTATCGCAACTTTGCCCTTCTTTGGTGCGCACTCCGCCCATCACCCTTCCATTTTCCGCTGATTTCGTATGTTCTGCTACCTGGTACGCAAATTGCTGAACCCCTTAAACAACACACCTAAGGGGAAGACAATGAAAGCAATCGTGATTGGCGCGGGAATCGGCGGCTTGAGCGCCGCGGTGGCGCTCCGTAACGCAGGCATCGGATGCGAAGTGTTCGAAGCGGTAAAAGAGATTAAGCCGGTTGGCGCCGCGATTTCTATCTGGCCCAACGGCGTCAAGTGTATGAACCGCCTGGGGATGGGCAAGATCATCGACGCTTACGGCGGCCCGATGCATTATCTGGCGTATAAGGAGTATCAACGCGGAGAAACGCTCACCCGCTTCAGCCTCGCGCCGCTGGTTGAACGTACGCAGGGCCGCCCTTCGCCCGTGTCGCGAACGGAACTGCAGCGCGAGATGCTCGATTTCTGGGGGCGTGAGCAGGTGCAGTTCGACAAGCGGGTCACCCGCGTGGAGGAGCATACCGACGGCGTAACCGTCTGGTTTACCGATGGTAGCGAGGCGCACGGCGATGTGGTCATCGCCGCCGATGGCAGCCATTCGGCGCTGCGGCCATATGTGCTCGGCTATACGCCGGAACGCCGCTATGCCGGTTACGTTAACTGGAATGGTCTGGTCGATATTGATGAGTCCATTGCTCCCGCCGATCAGTGGACGACGTTTGTTGGCGAAGGGAAACGCGTGTCGCTGATGCCGGTGGCGGGCGGACGCTTCTACTTCTTCTTCGATGTGCCGTTGCCGGCCGGATTAGCGGAAGATCGCCTCACCCTGCACGACGATTTAACCCGCTACTTCACCGGCTGGGCGCCGCCGGTGCAAAAGCTTATCGCCGCCCTCGACCCGCAGACCACCAACCGGATAGAAATTCACGATATTGAACCTTTTGATAAGCTGGTACGTGGCAAGGTGGCTCTACTGGGCGATGCCGGACACAGCACCACGCCGGATATTGGCCAGGGCGGCTGCGCGGCGATGGAGGACGCGGTCGTGCTGGGGAATGTACTACGCGAAAACAGCGATATTGTCACCGCGCTGCGCCAGTACGAAGCATTGCGCTGTGAACGGGTGCGTGACCTGGTGCTCAAAGCGCGTAAACGCTGTGATATCACCCACGGTAAAGATATGGCGTTAACCAAAGCCTGGTATCAGGAACTGAAAACGGAAACCGGCGAGCGTATTATCAATGGCTTGTGCGAAACCATTCAGGGCGGGCCATTAGGCTGAGAGTGAGCAGCGCTACGCATCTCCTCCATCACCAGCGTGAGTTTTTGAATCGCCATTTGCGCCGGACGAGATAGCTGGCGCGATGGCGCGGTGCATAGCGCCAGGGTCAAAGGCCGCAGCAGCTTATTACGTAGCGGCACAAACGCCAGCGAACCGTTGTTTACCTCGTCCTGCACGTCCAGCAGGCTCAGCACCGCCACCCCGCCGCCTTTAAGCACCAGCGATTTAATCAGACGAATATCATTGCAGCTAACGGTGTTGGGCGGCGAAAAATCATAATGGCGATAGAGCATTGCCACTCGGTCATGCACTATTAACGGCGCGCCGGGAATAATATGCCGTTCATCGCTAAGTTCCCCCAGCGAAATCGCGGGCGCAGCGGCAAAAGGATGGTGCGGATGCAGTACCACCCCGACTTCCATTTCAATAAACGCCAGTACGTTGAGACCCGCCTGACCTTCAGGATCGAGGATCAGACCAAAATCGACATCGGCCTGACGCACTCTGTCGCTGATGCTCTGGCTATCGGCGACCTGCAACATCAGTTCCAGCCACTCGCACTGGTTGATAATCTCTGCCAGCGCCGCGGCAAAGCTCCCTTCGGCTAGCGCCTGCACCATACCGACATTCACCGTTCCGCATTTTAGCCCCTGCAGTTCATCAAATTTCTGTTGGGTTACGCGAAACTCTTTTTGCCAGCGCAGCAGATTGTCGTACAGCAACTCGCCTGCGGTGGTCATCCGCAAACCTTCCGGCAGCCGTTCAAACAGCGGCGTGCCGAAGGACGCTTCAGCCTGCAGTATCTGGCGGTTAATCGCCGAAGCCGAAATATGCAGTTTTTCCGCCGCCCGACGCAGGCTGCCGCTGCGGGCCACTTCCATAAAATAGCGAGCAAAGCGTGAGAAAGGACTCATTGGTTACCTGTACTGATTTTTGCAACGAGTAGCTGAATTAATGCTGATGGATGTCAACACCCTACTATGGCAACAATTAACTCACAACAATTAAACAATCACTTTAGCCATCAGGAAGCAAAACGATGAACAGACAACCGCTCACGCCCCCCGCGCATTGCACCTTTGAACCCCAGGACTGGCTGCGGCTGGCAAAATGCTGGCATCCGGTGGCGCGTAGCGCGGATATCGGCCCGCAACCGGTGAAGGCCACCCTGCTGGATGAAAAGCTGGTAATCTATCGCCTGCACGAACGCGTAGTGGTCGCCCGCGACGCCTGCCCCCATCGCGGGGTACCATTGACGTTAGGCTTTCATGACGAAGAAGGTATCATTTGCCCTTATCACGGCCTGCGCTTTGGGGAAGATGGCCGCTGTAACCGAATCCCCTCCAGTCCAAATCAGCCGATACCGGCGAAATTAAATCTGACCAGCTACGCGGCGGAAGAGCGCTATGGTCTGGTGTGGGTCTGTCTCGATTATGATGCTGACAATCCCCTGCAGTTACCGACTATGCCGCACTGGGCAGACGACGGATTTCAGCAACTGACCTGCCCGGCTTTTGAGGTCAATGGCTTCGCAGGCCGTCAGGTTGAAGGGTTTCTTGATGTGGCGCATTTTGCGTGGATCCATACCGACACCTTCGCCGATGCGGATAATCAACAGGTTCCTGACTACCTGCCTGAGGAAACGGAAAATGGGTTTGTCGTCGACTACTGGAGTACGGTCGGCAATTATCCGGCAAGCGCCGGCTACCGTGCTCCAGAGGGTTTTCAATGGCTGCGTCGCTTTGAGATGCATTTGCCCTTTACCGCCACCCTGACGATTCATTTCCCCGGCGAAGCCCGGCTGGTAATTATGAATGCCGCCTCTCCCGTCTCATCACGGATCACGCGAATGTTTGCCCCTATCGCCCGCAATTTCGACCTGCATGTGCCGGTGGAGGAAGTCTACGCCTTCAACCTTCGCGTGTTTGAAGAAGACCGGCTGATGGTAGAGAGCCAGCGTCCGGAGACGCTACCTCTGGATCTTACCCTGGAAGCACATATTCCTGCCGACCGTAGCTCAATTGCCTACCGTCGCGGCTTGAAGCGGCTGGGTTTCGGTGAATTTTTCCTGGTCTGAGCAAGGAGTTATATGATGAGTACTCTGATTGAGGTGGTTGTCGATGGTCTCTGGCGCGAAGGCGAACATAATCTGGCGGTCAGGCTGGTGACGGCTGACGGCGGTCCATTACCCGCATGGCAGCCCGGCGCCCATATCGATCTGCATCTGGCGAGCGGCGTAACCCGTCAGTATTCACTCACCGGCAGCCACAGCAGGCTGGAGCGTTATCTGATTTACGTGGCGAGAGCGGCAGAATCGCGCGGCGGTTCGCGCTACATCCATGAGACGCTGCGACCGGGTCAGAGGCTGATGATATCACCGCCGAGAAATCAGTTTGCCCTGCAGACGGCGCGACACGTCACACTACTGGCCGCCGGGATTGGCATTACGCCGCTGTATAGCATGGCGCGGGCGTTAGCGGCGCAGGGAAATCCGTTTACCTTACAGTATTACCTCAAACGCCTTGAAAACGGCGCCCTGCTAGCCGCGATTGCCCGCAAGCTGGCGCCAGAAAACGTGAGGATTTATAGCTCCGCTGAAGGCGGGAGCCCGCGAGAAAATCTGGCTGGCAGATTGAGCGTTCCTCACCGTGAGGATCGGCTTTACGTGTGTGGTCCGGCGGGATTTATTGCCGCCGCGCGCCAGGCGGCGGCAATACAAGGCTGGCAGGCTGAGCAGATCCATGAAGAGGCATTTCAGGCGTCAATGCCCGCGAACGACGCCCGGCCAGAAGAGACGTTTACGGTGACGCTCGCCTCTTCTGGCCAATGCTGGCCCATTGCCGCCAATCAAACCATCGCGCAGGTATTGCAGGAAAATGGTGTGGCAGTGCCGCTCTCTTGTGAGATGGGAATTTGCGGCGCCTGTCTGACCAGGGTGGTTGAGGGAGAGGTGGACCATCGTGATACGGTGCAGTCAGCAGCAGAAAAATGCGCCATCGTGCAGCATGTCGCGCTGTGCTGTTCCCGCAGCCGCAGCACGAATCTGCTCATTGATTTATAAAATAAGGCCAGGCGAAAACTGCCGGTTGTTGCCGCCCTTTTCTAACGTGAAGCGCGGCGCAGCATTTGGCGCTGAATATTAAGCTGTTTTCGCCAGACCCTGTTATGTAAATAAAGGGCGTTTGCACGGTAAAAAGTCTGGCTATTTATGCATCGGATACAGCCGAAAATGAATAATAGTCCCAGCACGGCGCTGATGAGAAATCCCAGTTTGAGTCCGGCGCCGAATAATGCCCCGAGGCAAACAGAAAGAAAATAAACACTCGCAACCAGACTACTAAAAACCATCAAAGCCAGTGATAATTTAAGCGCCAGAAAATTGCCTCTGGCAACGAAGTACATCGCCAGAACCATTACCAGACTATAAATTAGCGATACAGGCACAATCGCCGCCATCACGGCATACTGCGGCAGCCCAAATAGTTCGAACATCGTCAGGCAGAGATAAGGTTGAGCCAGGGCAAAAGCGAACATGCTCAGAATCATTGCCCCTATCAGCGGTATTCCTGACATATGCCAGCCGACCGGAATACCCATCCGGTCTTTTAATCTGTCTTTAAGCTTTTTAAGCTGCTGCGGATCGTGGGTTTTTATTCTGTCCCTGACGACCGCACTGAGCAGCAAACTGTATTTAATGAACTTCAGCATCCTCTGAACATCCTGTTGTCGAGATGGATATACGCGCCAATTATGGCCCTTCTGTCGACGGCGGTATCGTCGTCCGTAAACTGTTTTCCTGCGATAAGCGCCAGAAATCATGCCCGGCGGGATACTGGTAAAGACGCAGTGAAAACTGCCCGGCCACGGCGGTAATGTATTCAAAAATAGCGGATTGCGTGTTCTCGTAATCCATCCATAGCGTCGAGGAGGTAAAACAGTAGATTTCCAGCGGCAGCCCGGACGGCGATGGTTTTAACGTCCGCGCCACGATGTACATATCTTTAATGATATCTGGCCGTTCGGCGAGATAGCTCATCAGGTAATGGCGAAACAGCGTCAGGTTAGTCAACCCGTTATCAATAAACCAGCGATCCGCGACGCCGCCCGGATCCCGACCATCCAGTAATTTACTGAGCGGCTCACTCACCCCGCGGATTGCCAGCATCGGGGTTAACATCTCCTGATTCAGGAAGGTTACCGAGTGCTGATCGATATTAATGCTACGCATGATCCGCCGTGCGCCGGACGAGAACATCGCCTGCCAGTTGGTATACGTTTCTGTGAGGAAATTCTTGGTCGGAATACGCGAAATGGTGTTGTCCCAGTTACGGATAGTAATGGTATGCAGCGCGATATCCGTCACTTCCCCGCTCAGGTTCTTGTCGGGCATTTCGATCCAGTCGCCCAGTTGCAGGACATCGTTGGACGATAGCTGGACGTTGGCCACCAGCGACAGCAAGGTATGTTGAAACACTAACATCAGCACCGCCGCGACGGCGCCGAGGCTGGAAATGATAATCACCGGTGATTTATTCGACATCACGGCGAGGATCATAATCGCGGCCAGAATGTGAACTAAGATTTTACCTATCTGGATATAGCCTTTGATGGAGTGGTTTTTACGTTTGGTCTTACGCAGATAAGAGCTATTGACGATATCCAGCATTTCGTTGAAGAAGATCGACAGAAAAATAAAAAACAAAATTCCGCAGATGGTATTAATCGCCGTTACCAGCGATGCCGGCATATTGGGCATAAACTGCAGAACGTAGTAGACGATAATAACCGGAATGAAGTTTGACAGTTTCTCGGCGATACGGCGGTCTTTTTCCAGCGGCACGTCCTGTTTATGGCTGGCGAAGAACACCTTGCGTATCACTTTAATCAGCAAAAACTTGCACAAAAGATGGGCAAAGATGCCGGAGACGACCAGCAGAATAAGGTTAAAGCCGATCGCCAGAGCCGGATTACTTTCAATAAACGTCAACAGATGATTCAAATACGCCATGCGTTATCGCCTGAATTAATATGCCCTTTTGTATTAGCCATTCACTATCAACTATTAATACAAAAATTTAACCAATGTGCATCATGACATGTCAAAGCCGCATAAGTCCACGCTTTGAGCGGGGGATCACATTCATTGTATAAATATGTTCATTTGCATTAATGATGCTCTGCGCCCACTATTAAGGGGCCCGAAATGAGGACATATCAACTCCAGGAGGAAACATGTTCAAAGCACTTGCCGCCGTCGTCGCACTCACTGCATCCGCCAGCGTCATGGCGCAAAGTGATGTCACGCTGACTTCACTTGCCAAAGATAATGCGACCAAAGCGTCGTTCAGCCAGATGGTTAAAGGCCATAAACTCCCGGCCTGGGTTAACAGCGGTGGTACCGGATCCCCGGCACAAACCGTGAAACTGGGATCTGAATCCTGGCAGGTATTAAGCGCCTGTAAACCACACGATTGTGGTAGTGAACGTATCGCCGTGATCTGGTCGGAAAAATCCAAACAGATGTCGGGCGTCTTCTCGGTGGTAGATGAGAAAACATCGCAGGAAAAACTGACCTGGCTTAACGTCAGCGATGAGCTGTCGATTGATGGCAAAACCGTGCTGTTTGCCGCGCTGAGCGGCAGCCTTGAAAACCATCCTGACGCGTTTAACTACCCGCAATAAACAAAACCCCTGGCTATCCGTTGATAGTCAGGGGGTGCTCACCGTCTTCGCCGCTCTCTATTTACGCTGCCGGCGTAGTGTGCCCGCGAGAAGAGCCAACCGCTGGCTACGACAATAAATCGCGAACAGCACGAATCCCTGGCGGTTAAATATTAGCCGGCAACACAGTAATGCCAGCGCGGCGAACGCCAGCGGCCAGAGACTTTCACCTGCGCTAACCATCGCTCGCAATGCTTGCACCACCGTTGACGCTGAGAGGATAAGAAATAGCGCCAGAAATCCCTTCAGCCCGAGGGTATAACCGCGAGCCAGCAACACGCCGCTGGTTAACAGAAAAAATATTATCACCAGCGCCGGTACAAAAAAACTCGCTACCCGTATCGGTGCCGAGAATGGCGGGAGCGTCTGCAAAAATGGTAGCAAGTTGAATGCAAAAGCCACTAAGAACAGTGGGAATAGCGCGGCGACCGGAAATGGGTTTTGCCGGGGAAGTTCGCCTGGTGGACGCGAAAAGTAGCGTTCAAGTCCTGGCGTGGAGTGATTCAGCAAGCTGGCGTCCCGGCGCGCAATAGCGCGGTCTATCTCCCGACCATGCTGCAGGAGATCGTAGAAGACGGGCCCCACTATCGGAGAAACTATCGACATCAGATGAGGGCCTGGGCGCGAATTATTGCTGCAAAAATAGTGCTGAATGTTTGTGGGCCGCTGAGACGCTCCACCACCTGACCATCGCGGAAAACAAGCGTATTGGGTAACCCCCAGACGCTATATTTCGCCGCCAGCACCGGAGCCTGAACAACATTTACTGTACCGACTAAAACATCAGACGGTAGCCGGTCGGCCGCCTGGAGAAAAAGACTTTCGCTGCTTTGACAAGGGCCGCACCACGGCGCATGAAAACGCACAACAGCCACGCCGTTATAGCGTTCAACTTGCGAGAAATTGTCTTCATTCCACTGAATGACGCTCGGATTCATTTTGACCCTTATAACTCTGCACAAAAAGTGATTCAGTTGAGCGATTGTAATCGTTTTCTCGCATAGCCGACAGCTTACGGCGCCAGCATCAATACCTTGAACTGGCTGGGTACGATGCGCATACCGACCGCATTTGTTGAATTTTGCAGGCTAACGCTGGTTAGACGCGTCGCCGGCGTGCCTTTCAGCAGCACGGTAAATGCGCCGGTCAGATGACGCGATGGCCCCATCACCGTACCTGACGCCACCCCGGTCGCCACGCCGGGGTTATCGCCGTTGGTGAGCGGCGTCACCGTCGCCATATTATGCGCGGGCATGCCCATAAACAGAATATTGAGCGCGTTAGGGATCGCCGTCGGCCCCAGCGCGATGTCCGGATAGGGAATCGGTGTTGGCGCCGGCATCGGCGTCAGACAGACGTCGGGGAAGGCTAAATCGACACCGAATAGCTGGCAGTTGGCAAACATGATTAGCTCCTTAGCCCATGTGGATCTGTTCTGAATCGACTTTGGTGATCGCTTTTGAGGTGATGACCGTATTGTGCGCATGCAGGCGGGCATAATCATCCGCTTTCATATCCAACTGCCCGGCGCGCACCTGCTCGGTCTGCCGGGTGGTGCGCAGCAGATTGTGGCTAATTTGCGTCACCGTTTGCCAGACCGATTCGGCGCGCTTGCCGACAATACGTGACAGTGTCACCCATGCCGAGAGCTTATCGCCGCTGTAGTTCATCTCGCTGATATGGCAGTCCCCCTGCGCGGCATTGACGCACAGGCGCTGACCGCTGAGGCTGAGTTCCCCCTGACTTTGAATATGCAGGTCACCCGGTACGCTGAGCTCCGCCTGGCGGCTTTCATCACGCTCCAGCACCGCTAACAGCCAGATCTGGTTGTCCACGCTGCTGATGAGTACGCGATCGCCAGCCTGCGGCGCGATCAGACAGCTGACCGCTCGCCGACAGTGCCAGCCGCGCCCTTCGCTCTCGACGGTCACGCTACCGTCGGCAAAGCAATGGGTCACCGTGCCGGAAGCCTGCGCCGGCGGCATCGCCGCCTGGGCCAGTTTGTGATTAATAGTTGTCATCTGTTGTCTCCTTAACAACGGCTGTGGCGCTGGGCGCTCCACGCCTCAGCGGTTAATAACTCTTCATCGTATTCCAGAATCCCCTGACGGCCGGTAAACAGCGCTTCGTCCTGGCGGGCGCGATGCAGCCGGGTGCGGCAAAAGGTCGCGCCGCGCAGATCCGCCTGGCGCAGGTCGGCGGCGGAAAAATCACTCCACGTCAGATCGCAGAGCGCGAATCGCGCCCCAGCGGCCTGAACCCGCTGTAAAACGCTCTGGAACAACCTGCTCTGGCTAAAGTCGGCCTGCTCCAGGATCGCGCCGACAAATATCGCCTGGTCGAACCGGCTGCCGCGACACTGGGCGCCGCGCAGATCGGCCTCCATAAACAGCGCCTGGCTGGCGTTCACCTGATTGAGCTCTGCTTCACGCAATGACGCGCCTTTGAAATTGCACTGGGTTAGCTGGGCGCCGTTAAACTTCGCGCCGTCCAGCGGACAATCGGTGAACTGGCAGCCGGTAAAGCCCTGCCTTGAATAGTCTTTGCCGCGCTGATCGCACTGGAAAAACACCAGCCGGTCGCACTGCATTCCGTCCAGTGCGGTGTCCCGCAAATCAATATGGTAAAAGGTGGTCAACAGACCGCGGCTTTGCGCAAAGCTGGCGTGAGTCAGGTCAGCCTCATAAAACACGCTGCGTTCCAGCGTTGAACCGCTAAAACGGCTCCTGCTCATCTGGCAACGCATAAACTGGCTGCTTTGCAGCGTCGTCGCCGAGAAATCGCTCTCTTGCAGGTCGCACTGATTAAACACGCAACTATCAAGCGTGGTTTCAGCGGCCTGAAGATGGGCCATTTCACACTGATTGAAGGTCGTCTGCTTAAGTTGGGCGCCTTGCAGCTGCAGGTTCTGCAGCTGGCACTCGGTAAACAGGGCTTCATGCAGATTGGCATTTTGCAGATTAGCGCCGCGTAGCGACACCTCCTGAAACAGTCCGCCGGAGAGATCGCAGCCCTGCAGGTTGATACCATCCAGCGATATTTCATTGAGTGGCTCGCCGTTTTTGATGCGCTGAACGATCTCCTCCGGGCTCAGTATCGTCATATCACTTCTCCATCGCGCTTCGGCAGGGTTTTAATGCGTTTGGTCCATGCGCCGTCCAGCCGCGTGGTTTTACTGGTAAAGGATTGTGAAAGATCGGCGCGGAACAGATTGGCGCCTTCGAAATTGGCCCCGGCAAGCTGGCTTTTTTGCAGCAGCGCGCCCATCAGGTTGGCGTCGGTAAAATCAGCCTCGCGAAAATCGGTGCGAACAAACAGACTGCCGACCAGATTCGCCCGTACAAAGCTGGCATCGCGACAATCAGCCTCACTCAGATCGCTGTTTTCGATTTTTGCCAGCGCAAAGCGCGCGCCCTGTAATGGCGTCTGGCGCAAATTGCTCTGCTGCAGCGTAGCGTGGCTGAAGTCGGCGCCGATAAGTGAGCTTTCCGACACCGCAGCGCTGGCTAGCCATGTTGCAGCGCTAAAATCAGCGCGCTCCGCGATGGTCTGCACCAGCGAACAGCTTTCCAGCGTCGCCTGATGGAAAATGGCATGCTCCAGTTCAGATTGTAAAAACGAGCATTTGTGCAGCCGCGCGTGGCTGAAATCAGGTTGTGCCAGCGTCAGTTCCATAAAGACGCAGCCATCCAGCTCGGCGCGCTGAAAACGGCAGTCAATCAGGCTGATTTCCCGAAGGATCAGCGTTTTTAGCGTCGCGTTATCGAAAATGCATTGCGCAAACAGCGCGTTCTGTAGCTGACTATCTTCAAAGCGGGCGCCGGTGAAGTCGCTTTGATGGCACTCCGCCAGTACCAGGCTGGCGCCGCTAAAATCACAGTTACGCAGCGACGAATGCTGTAGCTCCGTTCTGGCCAGCACGGCCCCCTGAAAAGAGGCGTTATCCAGCTGACAGTGGCTAAGGTCCGCGCATTCCAGTAACGCCTTTTCAAAATTGGCGCCGCGAAAATCCATGCCGGAAAAATCAACGCCGCTCAGATCCATCCCGCTAAAATTGCCGCCCTGCGCCATGGTACGCTCGGCGCGTTGGCGCAGGATCATCGCCAGATCGCCCTTCAGCCGGACCGCCGGCGGCTGATGCTGCACCGCGGCCAGGTACATCTGATGTAGCGCCTCGCGCGTTTGCGCACGCTTCTTCTCGCTCAGTTCCTGCTGGTGCTGATGCAGCATCTCCTGCATCCGGTGCATGGATTCGGGGCCGCGCGGTTGGTTTTCATCGTTATTCAACTGCGGATATTGCGCCTCCATCTCACGTTTGCGCTGTTGCGCATCATTCTCCATTTCCTGCGCCTGACGCTCCATGTCGGCGATAAACTCCGGCAGGTCTTCAAGCTTAGGCAACGTGGGCTCGTCGATATCCGCCAACAGGCTATCGATATCACCGCCGCTGGCTTCAATGGCGGCGCGGTGCTGTTCACGCAGCAGACGAGCGCGGTTTTTCATATTCTCCTGCTGCGGACTCGGCGACTGTTCAATTTCATTGTCGATCCACGGGCCGATGGTCTCTTCCGGTATGAGATCCTTTTCGCGAAAGGAGAAGAGCGCGCCCTTCTCTTTATCCATTCGCTGGGCCAGTACCTTGCGATAGTGATTAAGCGAACGGGCGGCGCCCTCTTTTTCCAGCGCCGGGATCAGCTGCAGGACGTCGGCGGCATCGTCTTCATTGATACGAATGTGCCCCTGCCAGATAAGCATCATCTGTTCCCGATGGGGAAAGAACCATACCGTGGTGGCGCGTAAGGCAATTTCTTCGAATAGCGTTTCATCCGCGCGCTGGCGATGAATAAAACAGCGAGCCTGCCACGGCGGCAACTGGCCCTCCTGCATTGATTTCTCAGGATGCATATTCCAGATCCGCCATTTCGCCCCTGGCGGCAAGGTATCCCGATCCTCCCACCATTGATCCGAACTGGCGGCGTTAAAGACTTTCCAGTCAATATCGCGGGCAAAACCGGGAAACTCCTGTTGTAGCCAACTGGCATCATATTTTTTGCCCATTCGGCTAAAGCGCCGCGGCCACTGAATATCCAACGGGCCAAAACTTGCCGGCTGCGGTTTCTGCTGCGGCGAGCTTACTCTTCCCTCCAGTGGTTCAATATTCGGCAGAGGATGATGCTCGCGCCCCTGCTGTTTTACCGGCGCGACACCAAGACCGTGCGGGTTGTCGGCATAATCACCGCCGCCAAAGGCGCGGCTCCAGTCGAGGCGCATTTCGCTGAACGGCTGCGGTCGGGTCATACGTTGCCCCGTCCACTCGCGATCGCCGAACACCACCAACGACTTACTCAGTTTGTCGATATCGATGCGCGCCACGCAGGCGCTTTTTTCCTGCTGATGATGGGTATAGGCAAAACCGGTGGCAAGAAATTCGGCGCGGACTTTAGGGATGGCCATATCCACCACGCCGCCGCTGGTTTGCAGTTCGTCGGCGGCAAGCTGCCACAGTTCCATCTCGGGGCGCAGCTGCGGGTTTGGCCCCATATCCGCCAACGCCAGCACCGAAACGCCAAGATAATTTTTGCCCTGCCAGCGGAATGGCCGGTTCAGTACGCTCAGGCGTAAGGGTTTAATGATTTTCATAGGAGGTCTTTGTACGTTGCTGTGTAATCAGTGAAATGAGACTCGTGCATGGGAAAATAGCGGGATTACAAAAAAAGCGGCCTGTCGTATAGCGCAATTCTCTGCGGGTTAGCCGGATCGTATTTAATCGTGGTGCCATTACCCGGTTTAAAACGCTCAATGTCGCTGAAATTCAGGGTGTGATTCAGGCTAGCCTGGACTTCCACCTGCTCGCGGGTCTTAAATTTAAAGGTGAGACGATAGACCGGTTTACTTCCGCTCCAGGCGCTGGTCTGGTGTGCGGCAATGATATCCGCGTTGACCGCAATCCCGGATTGCAGGACCTCACTGTGGGTGAAACTATCCTTTAAATACGGATAAACATCCTGATAAAGAAAGCGGGCCATGGGATAGACACCAAACACCAGGACAATCAACCCCATGAGGATAAAAAAGAGTATATCCATCGTGACAAGCCTTATTTGCTCATGGCTTACAATTTAATAATTGACAGCAATAACCGCTATCTTTACAGGCGTGTCATTACTGTACTTTACTGATAATAACATTCCTTTCTTTAATTTATGAATGTCATTAGGTCTCACAATGCCTTTCGCAATGTATTTTTCCACAGAGCCGTTTATATTTGCACTAAAATAGAAATCATAAATATAATCATTGCCGTACTTTGTTTCTGTCTGACGCCATGATTCTAGCGGAACCTGGATTGTTTGACCGGGCCACTTATCTCTCGATAACCAGTTTTTAATTGCTGAGACTTCAGCTTTATTTGGTTTGAATGCAGCAAATGATATACCTAATGCTATGATTGTCATCACAATGCCAAAGATAAAAGATGGTTCCGTGATAACATTCATAGGGTTGCATCCGTGCTATTAACAAAAACCATCATCGATAGCTTACTCCACATCTCCAATTAGACATATTGTGAGTATTTTTAAGTGGCCATATGAATGACCACAGACATAGTAAGTCCAGCCGACTATTTATTCATAATTCACATCTATAACAGCCATTCGTTTTGGCGGAACGCCCTCATGCTTTATAGTTAATTGAAGCCCCGGTTTTAATTTTGGGATTTCTGAAGCACGTACTACGGCGGCAGCATTATACTGTTTTGTCGTACCCTCAATGTTCGTATAAAAGGTAAATGCAAAATAATAATCGAAATTATTGGTCGCGTTAGTTCGACGCCAACTTACCAGAGATACGTTTTTGATCTCACCGGGCCAGCGCTCACGGCTTAACCAGTTCTTTAATTCAGTGAGGTCTCCTCCTTGTCCTTTGAGGCCACATAACGAACTGAATAGGTTGTGCTTCACAGTGATTTACTGTGTTATACATCTTAGTAATCACTGACACTTAGAGAACCGACTCTAAGTGCCCACCAATAACCTTATATGTTGTATTGAATTCTGAAATACATTACTTACGTCTTAGATTGGGTTTAGGGATAGTCAGGATGTATTTATGAGGTTCTTTTTTCGAATAACTCAACGGTATCTTTTCCCCGGGCTGAAAATCATTTATTTTCATTGCATCAATAACGGTATCAGCCTCTCCCTCTAATGTTGTACCATTCTCGATGACATAATTGAACTTAACTGTAATGTTAATAAACCCTGAGTTACCACCTGAGCGGCTACGAACACCAGTAATAGTTCCCAGAACACTTACACCATCCGTCTGAATGCCTTCTTTCAATTTCTTATTTTTGAAATCGCGAATGAGAAGAGACGCAAAAATATAAATAAAAAGAATTACAACAGCTAATACGATTAGGTTTGTGACAATTCTCATATATCCCTCTAAATAAACATAAACACTGCAGCCGCATGCAGACTCATAGCAAGCGAATCAAATTCCACACCAGCCACGCGGGTTTTTATACCGTTATCAAAATGTATAGTAACAGGGTTATTTTCTAATTTCACCCCTGTCAATCCGAAACTTAATGGGGTCAGCGATATGCTGAGGCCTTTCATATCAATACCTGTACCTGTTAATCCCAACGATATACCTACATAACTTTCCTGGTGACCATGTGCATTGGTGACCCAGTATGGTGTATCAAGGTTAACTTCGGTGTCGCTGTGTATGGTGATTTTATTTGGCGAGGTGATTAAAACTTCACCGCCGGTGACGGTTTGTGTCCATTTGCCGTTAATCGTTGTATTAACGTCACCTGTAATTTCTGTATGTTGTCCTCCTGAACTGACTATCAAGCGATCGCCATTTTTTATTTCCGCGTTCCTGCCCCCGGCATTTATAAAAAGCTCCTGCTTACCCGTAACGATCGTAGTGGATTGATCACCTTTGTCTATTTTAGTTTTCTGGGTACCGGTAATATTATTAACTTCCCCACCAGCAGAGATGGTCAGTTCTCGGCCTTCTTTAATATTTATAATTTCTGTTTTATTGAGGTTTATTTGTTCAACGTCATCAACTGTAGTTGTTCTTTTCTTCTGATAATGAAAGGATGAATCACCAACGACAGTATCGCTTTGCTCTTTACCTATTGTGGTAGTACGGCAACCATCAATATTGACATGTTTATCATTCTCTACCGAGATCTTCATATCTTTCTCTGAATGCATCTCGACAGATTCATTGCCCGGATTATCTTCGAAGAACAAGAAACTGCTGTTATCAATATTCCCATCCTTACTCCGCGTCATAAAGCCCATCCGGGTGGCGTCGCCGGGGAGATCCCATGGCGGCATGCTGGCTTCATTATACACACGTCCGGTGACGATCGGGCGGTCAGGATCGCCGTTGATAAAATCAATGACCACTTCATCGCCGACGCGGGGAATTTGCACGCCGCCAAAGCCCTGGCCTGCCCAGGCGCTCGACACGCGAACCCAGCAGGAGCTGGTGTCATCGCCTTTGGCATGGCGGTCCCAGTGAAACTTCACTTTGATGCGGCCATACCTGTCGGTCCAGATGCTTTCCCCTTCAGGCCCGACAACTTTCGCCGTCTGCGGGCCATAGGTGCGCGGCCAGTCGGTTACCTGCGCCGGGCGATAGACTACCGAAGAGGGGATCACTCTAAAATGGATTTGGTGCGAGATGTCGCTATTACCGCCGCTGGCGTAGCTGTTCTCTTCAAACAAGTAATCTGCGGCGGTCGTCAAATATTCGCCGTTATCGCTAAAGAATGGCGCATTGGTTAGGGTAAACGTTGCGCCGGGAGCGATGCCCACCGCGGTGGCGGTTGCCTGAATTTGCTGATGTTCCACCTGCCAGCGCTCCTGGCGGATACGGGCGTAGAATTCACCGTGTCCGTGATCGACAAACCGCCCCGGCCAGTCGTACACGTCGATACTGCCCGGCGAGGGCGAAGCAGGGTTCTGCCGCGCCTGGAACAGCCAGGCGTTAGGTTTACGGAAATCATAGTCATCGAGGCTGTAGATCCCCGGCGTCACGCTATCTTCCAGCGCCCACTGACCGATCCCCTCTTCAGTGGTAATACCGCCCGATGCCGTCTGGTGGTAGGGAATGGTTTCATAGCCGCTTACCGGTTGATGCTGGGTGGCTGAATCGGTCAGAACCATCGTATGTTTACCCGCCTCGTGGCGGAAATGGTAGGCAATCCCCTCCAGCTCCATCAGGCGGCTGATAAAAGCGAAACTACTTTCCTGATACTGGACGCAGTAATCCCAGACGCGGTAACTACCGTTCAGCTTATCCTCAACGTTGACCTGATATTCGCTCAGCAACGTATTGATGATCTGCGGTACCGTCTGTCCCTGGAATATACGCAGGTTGCGGTCGCGTTTCATCGGCCATAAGTCGGGTTCAACGGTCAGTTGGTAAGCGGCGTAGCGGATACCGCTCAGTTCAACGGCGTTCACCGCCACGCGGGTAATTTTACCGTTGAAATAACGCGAACTCAGCGCGTTTTGCGTCGGAATAGTCACGGTCACCGGCTGGCCAAGCAGCTTGCTGCGATCCAGACGCGCATCGCTGCCAAGCAGCGTTAAGCTGAGCTCGAACATTTCCGACATGGCTTCATGTCCGCTGAGTTTCCAGAAAAGCAGCCCCTCAACGGGGAGCTGAACGGTGATCCTGTTAGACATAATATTATTCCATTCAGGGAGATACAGTTTGTGCAGCGCTAGCTGCGCGTTAACAGTGGGTTCGGCAGATCGACCAGCACCTGTTGCGAGTCAAGGCGCAAGTAGCGTAACGGAATCGGCTTTCCCGGTTGAAAGTTTTGGATACGCGTAATATCAATAACGATATCCCGCTGACCGGTCAGCAATTCACCTTTTTCGTTAACGTAATTAAAATCGACGCTAATATTAATAAACCCGGAATTACCGCCAGAGCGGCTTCTCACATTTGTGATGGTGCCAGATACCGCAACGCCATCATTGTGAATAGCCGCTTTGAGTTTTTTATTTTTCGCATCGCGAATCAGCAATGACGCAAAAATATAAATAAACAGTAGGACCACGGCCAGAACGATTACGTTAGTAAAAATACTCATCTTCCACTCGTCAGTTTTGGCTTATCAGCTCGATGGATTAATAAGCCAGGTTCCCGGTTTGGCGATCTCCAGCGTCTGCTCGCGGGTTTGTCCATTACCCTGCAGGGTAATTTCATAATGCCCCGGCGCCAGCTTCAGCGAGGCGAAGCCGTTCGTGGCCGGTTGCGTATTATGAGGTTCGCCATTGAGTTTGAGCTTTTCCCCTTCCCGCATGCGCACGTAAACCTGAGCAACAGGCGCCGCAGCGGCGGCAGGTTTACTCTCTTTAACGGCAACGGGCGGAGCGGGCTGCGCGTTAGCGGTCTGCGTTGTTACCGGCGGCGTAACCGCCGCTGGCGGCTGGGTGCTGGCGCTCTGTGCTGGTTGCGCCTCGCTGCTGCCGCCGCTGAACAGCATACCGCCGGCAAAAATGCCGACCAGTACGCCTGCGGCGACCATCCCCGGAACCTTATAGCGCCGCCAGTCTGTCGCGGCCGGCGCCTGTTCTTCCTCTTCGACCAGCGCCAGCATGGTGCCGGTTTTTTTGACCGACAAGACGTCATCGATACTGGACACCGGCATTTCAATCAGCTCGGCAAACGCGTCAATTGACTGGGGACGATCCTCCACCCGCAGCGCCAGAGCTTTATCCACCGCCTGTAGCAGCGGCAGCGAGTAACCTGCCGGCTTCAGTTCCGCCAGCGGCTGATAGTTGTCCTGAATACTCCGCACCACGCTCACCGGCGGCGGTGAACCCACGATCAGCGTATGCAGCACCGCGCCGACGGCATAAATATCGGTCCAGGCGCCCTGTTCGCTGTCATTATCGTCGGTATACTGCTCGATAGGCGCATACCCCGGGCGCAGCATGGTTTCGGTTTCGTCGGACAGATTACCGATGGTCCGGCGCGCCGAACCGAAATCAAGTAGCACCGGCAGGCCGTTATCCTGGATCTGGATATTTTCCGGTGAGATATCACGATGCAAATAGCCGGCGTCGTGAATGGTTTTAATGGCGCCGAATAGCATCGGCAGCATCCGGCGGATCCATGCCTCATCGATGAGGTTTGGCTGCTGTTCGCGCAGGCGGCTCAAAGTGGTGCCGCTATAAAACAGCGTGCCCATATAGGCGGTGTCGTTCTGAACCCAAAAGCGCAGCACGTGCAGCAAGTTGGGATGATTAAAGCGCGCCAGCAGCCGCGCCTCCTGGATAAAGCTGTTTAATCCAGCGGAGAACGCTTTGCTAAAGCGCTCGCTACGCAGTACCAGGGTCATATCTTCGTTACGTACCGCCAGCGACGAAGGCATAAACTCTTTAATCGCGATGGTACGTTCCAACTGATGGTCCCAGGCGCGATACACAATGCCGAAACCGCCGCCGCCAATCACTTCCTTTATTTCAAATTCGTTAAAACGATACCCGACCGGCAGCGCGTTCAGGACAGTCCGATTGTTTTCGTGATCCGTCATCTTAAGACTCACTTTCTGATGGTGTTACGCGGCAAACTGACAATGAAACTCGCCTTGCGCATAGCTGATGCGCAGTTGCGTAAACTGCTCATCGTTACGGTTGGCGGTTAACAGAATTTGGCTCATCTGCGGCAGCAGCGTGTTGGTCAGAATCGCATCGACCATACGCCCGCCGGATTCCACTTCGGTACAACGTTGAACCACCTGCTCGACGACGCTGTCGTCAATCTCGCAGACAATGTTGTGATTGTCCTGCAGACGGCGCTGAATACGCGCCAGCTGCAGGCGCACGATTTGCCCCAGCATCGCATCGCTCAGCGGATAGTACGGCACCACCAGCAGGCGGCCGAGCAGCGCTGGCGGGAAGACCTGTAACAGCGGCTGACGCAGCGCGCCGCTCAGCGCTTCCGGCTCGGGCATCAGATCCGGGTCGGCACACATGGCGCTAATCAGCTCGGTACCGACGTTGGACGTTAAGATAATGATTGTGTTGCGGAAATCGATATGGCGGCCTTCACCGTCTTCCATCCAGCCTTTATCAAACACCTGGAAGAAGATTTCGTGCACGTCCGGATGCGCCTTCTCGATTTCATCCAGCAGCACCACGCTATACGGGCGGCGTCGTACCGCTTCAGTCAGCACCCCGCCTTCGCCGTAACCCACGTAACCCGGCGGCGCGCCCTTCAGGGTCGAGACGGTATGCGCCTCCTGGAACTCACTCATGTTGATGGTGATAACGTTCTGTTCGCCGCCGTACAGCGCTTCCGCCAGCGCCAGCGCGGTTTCGGTTTTACCCACGCCGGATGGACCGCATATCATAAAGACGCCGACCGGCTTATTGGGATCGTCGAGCCGCGCGCGTGACGTGCGCACACGTTTGGCGATCAGATCCAGCCCGTGGCGTTGGCCGATCACTCGCTGGTTGAGCGTGTCGGCCAGGCTCAGTACGGCGTCAATCTCATTTTTGACCATCCGCCCCAGCGGAATGCCGGTCCAGTCAGCGACCACCGCCGCCACCACGTTCTCATCTACCGCCGCGAACAGCAGCGGCATCTCACCCTGTAGGGTTTTTAGCGCAAGCTGTTTTTCATTAAGCATCTGGCGCAGCGCCGGCTGGGCGTCGTCATCGGCCTCCTGCAATTGCGCGCGCAACGCGATGACTTCATCAACCAACGCGCGTTCCTGCTCCCAGCGACGACTCAAGGTATCGCGTTCAGTTTCCTGCTGCTGACGCGCCTGCTTGAGTTGCTCAATGCGCTGGGCATCGCCAATCGCCACCCGGTTCTCGCGTTGGGCAATCTCCAGTTCCACATCCAGGGCGGCAATGCGCTGCAGACAATCTTCCAACTGCGGCGGCGGCGCGCTTTGGCTGACGGCGACGCGGGCGCAGGCGGTATCCAGCAGCGCTACCGCCTTATCCGGCAACTGCCGCGCGGGAATATAACGATGCGACAGCTTCACCGCCGCGTTGACCGCTTCATCAAGCAGCAGCACCCGATGGTGTTTCTCCAGCGGCGATACGGTACTGCGCAGCATCAGCAACGCTTTCTCCTCATCCGGCTCGTGGATTTGCACCGTCTGGAAACGGCGGGTCAGCGCCGGATTTTTTTCAATATATTTTTTGTACTCCGCCCAAGTGGTCGCGCCGATGGTGCGTAACTGTCCGCGCGCCAGCGCCGGTTTCAGCAGGTTCGCCGCATCGCCGGTGCCCTGCTGGCCGCCTGCGCCAATAAGAGTGTGGATCTCGTCGATAAACAGCACGATCGGCGTCGGGCTGGATTGCACTTCGTTAATTAACGCCTGAAGACGGGCTTCAAATTCGCCTTTCATGCCCGCACCGGCCTGCAGCATGCCGATGTCCAACAGCCACAGCTCAATATTACGCAACGGCTGCGGAACATCGCCTGCGGCGATCCGCCGCGCCAGCCCTTCCACCACCGCGGTTTTACCGACGCCTGCTTCCCCGGTCAGCAGCGGGTTGTTCTGCCTGCGGCGCATCAGGATATCCACCATCTGGCGGATCTCTTCATCACGGCCGACTACCGGATCGATTTTGCCCTCCTGCGCCCGCTGCGTCAGATTCTGTCCGTACTGGGCCAGCGTGCCCTGCGCCGTCGGCGTCGCGCCCGTGTTGGCCGTCTCCACCGCCGCCTGCTGGCTCTCTTTACTGGCGGCCAGCAGCGTCTCAAAGCTCTCGCTCAACGCATCGACATTGATTTTGCTAAACTGCGGCGAAATACCTTTCAGAACATTAGCCAGATTCCAGGTTTTCAGCAGCCCTATTAACAAATGGCCGCCGCGGATGCGGTTGACGCCATATTTCAGCGAGCCATAAACCCACGCGCGTTCGACGGCGCTATCGATATGCTCAGAAAGGTCGGAGACAGAGCTGGCGCCGCGCGGCAGCGCATCCAGGGCCGCGATGATATCGCGGGTCAGCGCCTGCTCATCAAGGGCGAAATGGCGGATAATGTGTTGCAGGTCGCCGTCCTGCTGCTGCATCAGCTGATGCAGCCAGTGCACCAGCTCAACGTAAGGGTTGCCGCGCAGTTTACAAAAGGCGGTTGCGCTTTCCAGCGAGGTAAACAACAGCGTATCCAGTTTGCCGAAGAGTACGGCACGGCTGATTTCTGACATGTTCGGTTCCATTGATAACATTAATAAAGGTGTCAGAGAGCAGACGACATCAGGCGTCGCTCTGCTCCACGCTAAACACTAAATCGCCACGCGGCGCGGGGGCTGGCTGGCGGCCAAGCCAGGTGCTGTAGCCCAGTTTGCCGTCGCCGCTGAGGACCGTACCGGGTACTTCATCGCCGCGGATAAGTACCCTGACGTCCCATGCATATTCGATCCCGAGATACTGGCGGACCCAATCGCGTAATTCGTTCACCGCGTTTTCGCCCGGCAGAAAACGGGCGTATTCGGCGGCGCTAAGCGGACCGATTTCAAGGCGGAATTTATGCTGAACATCGCGTACCGCGACGCCGAGAAACGCCGAGACGCCCAGGCGAGGCAGACGCCTTCCCGCCCCCAGTTGCGCTTGTTCTCGCGAGGTCAGCGGCATCCATTGCGGCACGTTGCTGATAATGTTGACCGGGACTTTGAAGAAATTTCGCAGGATCTTCTCCAGTCCTTCCGGATCCTTGCCGTGGCGGCTGAGATGGCCTGCGTGGGTGAAACGCGCATGCGGGCTCAGGTCGCCCTTTTCCAGTTGCCCCGGCTGGCCCATGCCGATGAGTGAGGCGAGGTAGCGCTCAAAGCGGCGGTTATCCGCACGGTCTAACGATACCGTTGGCTGCGCGTCGGCCCAGGCGCGGTAGAACAGCAGCGTCAGGCGGTGGTGAAAGAGATCGGCAAAAGCGCTCAGGCTGTCGTCCTGATGATGATGAATACGCTCGCGGGCGTATTCGGTCATATGAACCGGCAGCGGGCCATTGGGGCCGAACAGACCGAAGCTGAGAATCGATATCTCATGCACCGCGCTATTTTCCCGTTTTTTCGCGCTGGCCAGCGTCGCGGGCGCAAACCCCATTGAGGGCGTTTGCCCGATGCGCAGCGATTCAAATTTCGGCAGTGGCGCGCGTCCAAGCGGGTAACGTTCGCCTCCTTGCGCGTCAATGCGGCGCAGCAGATGAAAAAGATCGTAGCGCCAGGGCGCGGCGGTAACCTCGCGCCAGAAAACGTCCGCCAGCGGCGTCAGGCGATGAATGGTAGCCATCGTCTCACTCATATCAGCGCCCTTTTACCCATTCGCGGCGCCCAGTAGCCGATTTCGCCGCGCTGCTGGCTGCATAAGGTGAATTCGGTAAAGCTGTTGAGCGACACCAGCCGGGCAAAGACCCGTTCCAGTACGCTGCCAAACAGCCACGGGCTGGCGCCGGAAAAAGCGCGCTCATCTACGGTTAAGGTAATGCCGATACCGCGGGCGAAGACGATGGGTCCCGGCTCCGGCACCCGGCGATGAACCGGCTCCAGCACGCAGTGGCGTACCCCTTCGATTTGGCGGGCCACGGCGGTCTCCGCCAGCCCGGCATACAGCCCAAGCAACTGGCGTAGCGCCGCGGCGCCTTCGCCATTTTCACCGTCCATCAGGCTGAGATAGTTCATTTGCAGCTGGCTTATCAGCCGCCAGGTGCTGAGCCCTTCCGCCAGCGCCGGGCGCGGCGGCGTCGGGCCGCTACGCATTTTCAATGTTTTTACCGGTAGCGAATCCGCCAGCACAAATTGCCCCAGCTCCTGTTGTAGCATCAACGGCAGGTCGCGGCTGGTGCACAGCACCTCGGCGGTGATGTAACGCAGATCTTCCTGCCACGGCGCATGCTGCTCATCGACCAGTGAGACAAAGGTCTCAGAGCCGGTATAGCCGGTACGCGTGCCATAGCGCAGCGCGTGTTCGGAAAGCACCCGCTGTTCGCGGCGCAGTGAAAAATAAGCGCCGTAATCCCCGGCATCCTTGCTCCACGAACTCCAGAATGGACGGAACTCGCGATCATCGCGGTGGCCATCGGCGCTGCCGTGAATTTTACTCACCGAATAGATTTCGTAGTCCAGCGGGCGGATGTTATCGACCACCAGATGGTATTCATGCTGGGTGTCGCTTAGCGACTGGCGGGCGGCGATTTTCGGAAACAGGTTAATCACCGGCGTGCAGTGCAACGCGAAGTGGTTAGCTTCCACCACTTGTTCCAGGCGGTCGTCGGTTTTATCAAGCAGAATGATGATATCGAAGGATTTTTCTTCCTTGCACTGCCCAATTAGCTTGCTCAGGCCGTTAATACTGATAAAGCGGAAGCGCGCCGGGAAGGCAAAGTATTCGTGCAGCAACCGGTAGCCGTCAAAATTGCGAAGATCTTCCGGTAGGAGCGCCTGATTGGCGGCGAATCCCTCTTGTTGGATAGCCTCTTCGCTCAGCGAAAAACGCAGCGGATCGCGCCCGGTGGTCTGGCACACCACGCCGACCTGGTGGGCAAGAATCAGCTCCAGCAGGCGCAGCGCCTCAATATCCGGGCCGCTTAAGAAAAACGCCAGCCGGTCAAAGGTCAGATGGCCAAGATGTTGAGCCCCTTCACAGCTGATGCGCAGGCGCAAAGCGCTGACGGCGCCGCGCTGGCCGAGCCCAAGTGCGGCCAGCGGCACATCGGCGGGGATCCCGCCAAGTTCGGCTTTCTCAATACGCAGCGGCAACAGCGTGACATCGTGCGCGGTGGTGTAGCTACAGGTGACACCGTTTTTCTTCAATACCTGGCTGTCCATCATCGTACCGCGCGGTACCACGAAACCTTTACTCAGATCGCCTTTATTGATGTCCGGCTGCAGTTCGGCTATCGCCATCGACGGCGTAGGCGCCAGATAATTGGGCGCGATCATCTCCAGCAGGCGCTGTGAAAAGCGCGGGAATTCGGCGTCCATTTTTAGCTGGACGCGGGAAGTCAGAAAGGCGAAACCCTCCATCATCCGCTCAACGTAAGGATCGGCGACCTCAATACCGCGCATGCCCAACCTGCCGGCAACCTTCGGATAGCGTTCAGCGAATTCAGCGCCCATCTCACGCAGATAGGCCAGCTCGCGGTTGTAATATTCAAGCAGTTTGCCTTCCATCGTTACCCCGCGTCTTTCAATTCAAAGTGGCCATTTTCGAGATCCACATCGGTACGGAACAAAAACTCTAATGGATACGGTACGCACCACAGACGCCCTTTAATTTCAATCGACAGGACGTTATGTAAATCCAGTGACTGGGTATCAGAAATACAGCGGACCTGAAGCCCCTGCGGCAGAATGCGCGGTTCGAAGCTGATAATTGCCTCGGTAAGTTTGCGCTGAATATCCTGCCATTCAATGTCCGACATCCGTTTCCCGGCCAGCGGCGCGACGCCGAAATTAACCACCGAACGGCGCACGTGCGCCAGCGCGGCCAACGCCTGCGGATCGTCATGATTGATGGTATTGAACAGCCACTGCAGATCGCGCAGCACGTGACGGCGCAGCGTACTGTGGGTGATCAGGTTGCTGTTAAGCGGCTCCGATTTTTTCTGCGGCTGATTATCGGTCAGGCGGTCGAGCAGCGACGGCTGCATCTTATCGCGGGCGCCAATGGTCTCTTGCTTGCTACGCGCCTGCCAGCCGCTGCGCAGCGCGTCACCGTCGCGTACCGGTTTGTTCATGCAAAACTCACCACGTCGAGAGAGAGAATCGGGAATTCATGGTTATCGTTAAGCCACACTTTCTGCCCGTGGCCCTGATACAGGGATCCTTCGTCGTCCAGCGGCTGCCACTCGGTGGCGCGGCCCAGCTGGAAGCGCGCCTCCGTCTGCGGCGTGACAGGGTAACGCGCGGGGATCTGACACACCTGCTCGCTTCCATCGGTCAGGCGCACCAGCGCATGGCGCCACACCAGATCGGTGACGCTCGCCGGGGCCTGAAAACGAATTTCGGCGATAGCGGCGAACGGCAGCCAGCAATACCGGCCATTGACGATAAGTTCGCAAACCGGACCCAGACGCGCGTCGCCGTCCATCAACCAGTGAAAAGCGACCGCGGGGGTATCCGCCTGATTGAGATTGCCAGGATTAAGGGGCGCCTGTTCAAAGGCGGCCAGCCGCTGTCGCTGGGCGGTTTCTGAATCAACACAAAGCGCGGAGGCCAGCGCAGACAACCACGGCCACTGGCTGTCCGGCATCTGCGGGCGTGCGCTACCGGCAAATACCGCATCGCGCTGCTGCTCGCCCTGAATGCTCTGTTCCAGCAGGGTGACCGTTGGCCGGGCCTGCGGCTTCAGCGCCAGCCAGCTTTTTAGCTGCGCCAACGCGCGCGCCCAGTTACCGCTCAGGCATAGAAACTGGACGAACGCCGCGCGCAAGTCGGCATCGGCGGGACGGCTTTTGATGTCGCTTTCCAGGCGCTGCAGCGCCGCGTCGACGCTTTCGCCAGCCAGCTGTTGATATAGCGTGTTCATCGTCGCTCCTTAGTTTGCCGCGCGCCATGCGCTGGCCGCCGGATTACGCAGCAGCGGGTGCAGGCCGTCGATCAGCACAACGTTGAGTTTGATATCCGGCGCCAGCCACGGCGACCAGACGCTCCGCGCCGCCTCTATCCGCGCCTGTAGACGCGACGGATCGTTGGCCAGTTCGCGGGACATTTCGATAGCCAGCGTGCCGGTCATCTGCCAACCGTTTTGTCCGGCGACATAGGGCAGGATCATCCAGCTTTGTTGGGCGTTTTCATTGCTGACTACCATGCGTTGGTTATTGACCGCGGTGATCAGAAGTTTGTTGGGGTCAGCGGCGGCATTGAGACCCACTACCGGGAAGCCATGCACGAACGTGACGGTGCTCTGCTTTTCTTCGCCGTTCACTGATTGAGTGATGACGGTGCGTCCGCTCAGCCAGCCGCCCTTTTCGCAACTACCGGATTCAACGGCGGGAATGAATAAGGCGGCGGCGCTTTCCTGCCAGAAGGTGCGCAGTCGGCAGCCGCCCTGCAGCGTAAACTCCTGCCACGGCGTGCGGTCGGCGGCGGGAGACAGTTTTTCCGCCTTCTCTTCCGGCGGCAGCCAGGCTGGCGCGACGGGCTTTTCCGCCGCCGCGACGGTCTCAGCGGGCGCGACTTTTACCGCCCATTTTTTGTTTTTCGCCGCGCTACCCTGGGCGATATGCCCATTATTCGCGTCAACCAGCGTCCAGTTCAGCTGCTGTAAACGCGAACACTGATGCTGCATTAAGGCACCGACGCGCGGCAGGAAGTTATCCAGTATTTTGACGTTCTTATTGCCGTTGGCGACGATGCGTAGCGCCACTTCATCAGCGCACCAGTTCTGCGCGGTGTTGCCCTTGATGTTATCGATCCAGACATCCAGTTTTTGCGAAGGCGATTGCACGATACGGTAGTTTTCCGCCTGCGCGACGCCGGTGGCGGCAAATATTGCCGCACCCAATATCCAATGTTTCATAAAAATCCTTCTTAGCCTGTCTCAATCCCGCAGTGGGAAAAATTGCGCGGCGTCGGCCAGCGAGTGCAGCAGCGTCGCCTCTTCCGGACTGCCCATCCATACCGCGACGGCGCTGTAGTTGTCCTGCGAGGCCTGGTCGCCGTCATTGTTTCTCTGAAGATACTGATTCATCAGGGTTAACCACTCCTGCGGGGTATTGACCATCTGCAGGGAGGATTTCATCTGCTCTTCGCCAACGCCGTGCCAGAAACCATCGGTACAGAGCAAAAAGGCATCGCCGTCTTCCACCGGCACCACATCGCTATAGCTGGCTTCCGCGCCGTCGCTGGCCATGCCTAACGCCCGGTACAGCAGATTACTGTTAATATCGTCGGTCTGATGTCCGGCATCTTTCATCTGTTGGACCAAACTGTGGTCAGTGGTGACGTGGTACAGCCAGCCGCGGCGAAACAGGTATAACCGGCTATCGCCGGCGTGGGCCCAGTAGGCCAGCTTATAATCGCGATCGATAAACAGGCTCACCAGCGTGGTGCCCATTCGCCGATAATCCGGCGTCGCCTGCTGTTGTTGGAGAATGGCGCCGTTGGCCTGCTGCACGTACTGGCGAATGGTCTGGGCGTTCAGATGATTATCGCCGTCAAACCGATCCAGAATCGCGTTGCGCGCCAGTTCCGCCGCCACCTCGCCGCCGGGCAACCCGGCAATGCCGTCGCAGACCACAAAGCAGGCGGAGCGCTCACCGACGCATTCGCCGGTCTGATCCTGATTGCTGGCGCGCGTTCCCTGGCGGGAAAGAGAAGCCGTGGTAATGTCCATTATTCTTCCGATCCGCTCTGTGAGTCTTTGTACTGATTCACTTCCATGTCATAGGCATAGAGGAACGCTTCGCCAAACAGGGTGTGGAAATCGTCTTCAATTTCCCCGGCGGTTTCGCCGTAGGTACGGACAAAATAGTCCCATAACGCCGCTTTCCGGCTGGCCGGAAGCGCCAGGCGCGAAGTGTGGCCATCGCGTTTAGCCTCTTCTTCCAGTTGCTCGGGGTTAAAGGACTGCAGCATCGCGGCGATAATGGCGCGGATCCCCGAGATCATCCCTAACTGATGGGCCTGCAGGTCGATCAATGCGTCGCGTACCGATTTTTTCGGCGGCATAAAGCCCGGCATCCGCGCGCCGAACATCTGCATCAGCACGGTTTTCCCGGAAGGCAACAGCTTGAACGGGTTGTTGGCGTCGTCCAGTACCATGGTCATATCGGCTTTGACGCCGCGTTTGAGGATCGAACGCGAAGAGAGCAGCGCGACGGTGCCCTGCGAGAACATGCTCAGCATTTGACCAAGCTGACGCATATTCTCTTTGTCGAACTGCGGCACCGGCTGCATATCGCCGAGCCCCATGCCTTCCAGTAAGGCTTCCAGTAGCTCTCCCTGCAGCACTTCGCCGTTACCCGGCTGCGGCGTGCTGGTCGCCTGATGTTCATGACGTACGGGATCGATACGCAAGCGCCCTTTTGGCGTCTGGGCGGCTTGCCGCGCCACGGCCTGCGGCGTCGGTAAGGTTATTTCCGGCGCTTCTTCGCGCGCTGCCGCGGGCGGCTCCTGCGGCGGCTGGGTCATTAATAATGGCGAATCAAAAGCGGCATCAGGCTCGTCGGCAACCGTTTTAGCAGGCTCTTCGGTGCTGAAGGCATCTACCGATGTCAGCGGCGCGCCGCCCATTAGCCCCAGCGGATCGTCATGACGCGCGGTTTTGGCGCTAGCGTCGCCGCCGAAGAGCGCCAGCGGATCCAATTCTACCTGCGGCTCATCGGCGACAGGCTGAGCCGGTTTTTCAACTGGCGGCACCAGCGTCGTTGGCGTAACGTCGGCAAAGATACTGTCGCGGTCAAATGGGGTGTCATCGGCAAACAGGTCGTCCGTCGCCACCGGCGGGCGCTCAAACAGCGGTTCGCTATCAGCGAACATCGCCAGCGGATCTTCCGGATTACGTTCGGCAGGCTTCGGCTCGGCAAAGGGATTCGGCGCGTTATCGGCCTGCGGCTTGGCCCGGCTGCTGGAGATGCTGTCGGCAATCGAGAATTCCTGCATCAGGCTATCCCAGATTTCTGACGGCACCGCGGTTGGCGCGGCTTCCGCCACGGCGGGCGCTGCGGCTGAGTTTGGCGTTGTCGGTTTCGCAGTGACAGGCGGCTGACCGCTCGCCGCCATTCGGCTGATCGGTTGGCTATCCTGCAGCAGATCGCTGACTTCGATGCGATAGTCGTCAATGGCGAGGATATCGCCATCCTGGAGTTCAACCTGACGCCCCCGCTCCAGCGGGATCTCGTTGAGTACCACCCGCGTCACGTTGCCGCGATTGGTAATTTTGCACTCGCCGTCTGCCGCCACGTGGACGATGGCCTGCAGGCGAGAAATGGCGCGGTCGTCATCCGGCAGCACCAGGTTATTGTCCGTGCCGCGCCCAATGGTACCGCCCGGCGCGTAAAAGTCACAGCTCCCCTGCGGGGGCTGATGACCGGCTTTGGTCGAAATAATCGTGAATCGCATAGCCTATTCCTGCTGATATGATTGGCGCACAAACGCTGCCGCTCTCGAAATAAGAACGGCGGCGTTTGCGGGGGCACATTTTATTCAGTCTGTGTAAGCTTAAATTGCCCTGAAGCACTTTCTACTAAGGAGAATCGAGCACCATAACGAACGGAATCGTTTTTACCAGACACCTTTAGTGCAACATCATATTCTCCAGCTTGCCATGTAATACCACTCCATTGGTGACACTGCTGGCTATTTAACATCGCGGTAGGGCTGAACGTCGCTGGCGGTGATATTGGTTTCCATTCATTGGCCGTTTTTTTCATAATGGTGGGCGAAGAACTAGTGATAGGCGCTTCCAGCCCTGAGTTAACGGGGAGAGCAAAACAAGGTTCATTGTTTTTTAGTGTTACTGAAAACGTCTGATATTGTGCCGGGTGAGGTACACAGGCGTTTATCATGATTGTGAACGCCAATATAATAAAAAATTTACTCATAACCATGTCCGCCGATCTTTAGGGTTTTTAATAAACAAAGATAACGCCTGTAAATATTTATCTCTTAGATTTGGCCCAATAATCCCCTCAAAACCTGTGATGTTTACAAAATCGCCCAAGCCGTAATTAATTAGATAATAATAATCTGAAATTATAGAGGCCTGCTGTTCCATACCAAAGTTCGACAATTTCTTGTTTGGAGGTAAAGAGTAATTATAACTCACTGCCCAACTGAATACCCCTCTGGTTCGAACATTCATTCCAATCTGATGCTGCAAAACATGAACCATCTCGTGTATGAACCAGTGCTTATATCGAGGAGGCTCTGTTGAAAAATCATCACGATAATGCGGCTCTCGGAAATACATTTCACCATTAGGTGTCATTGCAACATTATTTGATTGCATGTTAAATGGTAAGTAACTTTTATTATGTACTTTAACTTCAGGATATTTTATTGCGCCGCCAAAAACCAAACGTGCCAATGCTATCTCGCCGATAGTAAGAGAACGATAACCCCCTTCCTGCAAATTTGCCATGTATCCTTCCTCCTTGATTGAGAATGGCCGGGGAAAATCCCCGGCACGTAGGCAATTATGCTTCTTTATTTTCTTTGATATTCCAGCCGGCGCTGCTTTCTGCCCCTTTACCGCCAGCGGAAGTCTGCTCCCAGTACTGCTGTTTCACTTTCGCCGCCTGGAAGGCATAGGTTACGCCAACGGTGTCGCCGTTATCGGCGCCTGTGTACTGCACGGAAGTCACCAGTACATCTTCGAGGGTGATTCGCGCATATTCAACCTGCTGACCACCGGCTTTGCAGACCGAAAGTTCAACTTTGGTCAGGTGCTTGCCGCTGGAGCAGTGCTTCAGAATCGCGGTGGTGGATTTGTCGATCAGCGCATTTACGTGCAGGTCGTTGAAATTCACTTTACCCGCACCGCCACCGCCGCCCACGCTCATATTACCCGGCTGGGATGCGCCCCAGGAAAAAGAGGTAATATCAGTCCAACCGGTGTGATTAGAATCTTTTGATTCACCGGTTACACCCTCGACCTTCAGAAACATATCAATAGCCATAATATCTACTCTTCGTTAATGAAAATTATTGCTTTCGAAAAAGCACTTATATGGCAAACAGGAAAGCATGGGGCTGAATAAAACCATCCATATTTTACTATTGCCTCAAGCCTGACGAGTTAAACCGTACAGACCACTTCAGAATAGCCGCATTATGACAGCAACTACTCTAAGTTCCCTTCTGTCACTCAGTATTTCGGACAGGTGATAGACAACTAATACCTGGTTAATCTAGAATAAATCCAACCAACTACAGCAAAAAAGGATTGATGAATGAAAAAAGCGCTATCGGTAGCATTGATAATTATACTTTCAATTATTGGTATATTTTCTCTTATCAATATTTTTCAATCATTATGGTATATTATTTCGCTTGAATCATTCAATACAATAAATATTGGACTGCTTGTCGGAAAAATAATTTTCACCGCCCTTGTTTTTATGGTGTTTCGTATTTTAATCAAATTGTGTCGCGCATCACAACTTTGAATTTTCCCTCTCTGCGAAATAGTATATGGCGAGAGATGCGATAATAAGCAACATCAAAAGAAACACATTTTTCGCCAGCACTACAATATCACCACCCCAGTCACATACAAAAATATAATAACCTAGAGTTGTAAAAAATAGAATGAATGAAAAAATCAAAAGAATATAAACACATAAGTATTTAATGATTTTATTTAACACGACCAACCCCTGATAGGAAATGGTTGAATATTTCTTTATCTATAGCGCCATGAGCTTGTTGGTAGTTGATTGCAATGATAAATGGCTTAATATTATCCTCAAGCAGAAAATATAATAAATCTAAATCACCAATTCCTCGCAATTGATTATAAATCTCTTTGTTTAAATTGCGTAGCTCATATGATGTATAAATGGCCTCGAAATAGACGCCCCCACACTTAATACTCCAGTCACACCTACGGACACTAAAAAACGAGGAATTATTTTAGAAATAAACAACGAAACCAACTCGTTCACAAATGCCATTTTGAAAGCAATGCCACCAACTTGCGACCCCCCAACTTTTATCAGAAGTTCTCTCGATTGTTCTTCAGAAAGACCACATAAATAACGTTTTATCACCACATTCACTAATCTGCGTACTTCTTCTGAAGTTACACCTTTTTTAATGAGGCTGATAAGCCTGATTTTATCTGTTTCATTGCGCCAGCGATGATCAGAGTCTAGAAAATCTTTAGACAACATCCAAAGATCTTCTGGAATAGACATGAAGCCACTAATCGTGCTGTTAGCAAAAATCTCAATACTGCTTTTTTTGCCAGAGTCAAAAATTTTCAACATACCATCGGCGATTTGTTTCGGCGTACTCATTCCCAAATTCGAATCTCCCTGTCGTTAATTATATATCTCAACATAATTGTCCATTGAATAGCAGGAATGCAAAGTTGAAATTAATGCTAGTTATCCTGACTCCAGGTTTTATTAGGATCACCGATGATTATCTGCGAAGTTAATTTATCCAGTTCCGTACTATGATAAAGGCGCAAACAATTTAAGGTAACGCCCTGAGTTGCGGGTTGTCTCTCGGAATGAAAGCCATTGGTGGCACTTTTGTATTTAGCAATAATGGCGTTAATTTTGTCATTACCGTTTTCAATATCGAAAGGTACCCACTCCAGCAACGTATTGCTACTGCGCGCAGCATCCTCAGAAAACTGACTTTTATCATCGGCTACCTGCGCCAGACAGCGGGATAAAACCACGTCTTTAACAACCTGCTTATAAGGTAGCTGTTTAACAAACAATACCGGGTCGTCCCCGGCATAAGCCGACGCACTGCTAGCAAGCAGCAGACTGATAATGATTCTGTTCATGGCAACTCCCAAAAATTGGCTTTGGTTGCTACCTCAATTCCCAAAATTCATCATGTTGTCGCCAGGGAAGCCTCATGACGTCGCTCCCTTTTTGCAAGGCAACTCCTTCGCCAACGCTTCGGTAATCAGCATCGCCGCAGGCTGTTTAATTCGCTCGTCGGGCAGCTTTTTGAAATAGCCGTAGACGCTTTCTCGAAGCGATCCCGGCAGTGCCTGCTGATAACCGCACCAGGCTTTACCTTCTGTTGCATCCATCACGCCAAGCAGATACATATTGGCCTTTAACTGCTGCTGGGTATTGTCTTGCGCCAGCCAGGCCTGGAGAAACTTTTCACCGCTCAACCGCACATCATTACGTGATAGTTGATTGGGATCGCGCAGTAAATTGGCGGAGTCATCAGCCGCCTGGACGACCGTAAATGGCGTCAGTACCGTGAACAGTCCCAGCGTGCAGAGTGGTAATAATTTCATTTCTTTACCTTCTTCCATGGCGTGGTAGCTGCCGGGAGTTCCCTCCCGGCGGCATCATATTACGCTTCCTTGGTCTTCAGCGACGGCAGCTTGGAAACCAGACGCAGCGACACGGTAAGCCCTTCCAGCTGGTAGTGCGGACGCAGGAAGAACTTCGCGGTGTAGTAACCCGGGTTGTCTTCGATCTCCGCTACCTGCACTTCAGCGGCCGCCAGCGGTTTGCGCGCTTTGGTCTCCTGCGACGAGTTAGCCGGATCGCCATCGACATAGTTCATCACCCAGTCGTTCAGCCAGCGTTCCATGTCATCGCGCTCGCGGAAGGAGCCGATCTTGTCGCGCACAATGCACTTCAGGTAGTGAGCAAAACGGCAGCAGGCGAACAAGTACGGCAGACGAGCGGCCAGACGGGCATTCGCCGTGGCGTCGGCATCATGATATTCCGCCGGTTTCTGCAACGACTGCGCGCCGATAAAGGCGGCAAAGTCGGAGTTTTTGCGATGGATCAGCGGCATAAAGCCGTTTTTCGCCAGCTCCGCCTCGCGGCGATCGCTGATGGCGATCTCGGTCGGGCATTTCATGTCCACGCCGCCATCGTCGCTCGGGAAGGTGTGGCAAGGCAGATTTTCCACCGCGCCGCCGGATTCCACGCCGCGAATGGAGGTGCACCAGCCAAACTCTTTGAACGAGCGGTTAATGTTCGCCGCCATCGCATACGCCGAGTTGGCCCAGGCGTAATTGTTGTGATCCGCGCCGTCGGTCTGCTCTTCAAAATCAAAACTGTCCACCGGGTTGGTTCGAATCCCGTACGGCAGGCGCGACAGGAAGCGCGGCATCACCAGCCCCAGATAACGCGCGTCTTCCGACTCGCGCAGCGAACGCCAGGCGGCGTATTCGGTATTCTGGAAGATTTTGGTGAGGTCGCGCGGGTTCGCCAGCTCCTGCCAGGACTCCATCTGCATCACTTCCGGTGCGGTACCGGTAATAAACGGACAGTGCGCAGCCGATCCGATACGCGCCATTTCGCCCAGTAATTCCACATCCTGCGGACTATGGTCGAAATAGTAATCGCCGACGATGCAGCCGAATGGCTCGCCGCCAAACTGGCCGTACTCCTGTTCATAAATTTTCTTAAAGATCGGGCTCTGGTCCCAGCCCACCCCTTTGTAACGCTTCAGAGTGCGCCCCAGCTCCTGCTTTGAGATGCTCATAAAGCGGATTTTCAGCATTTCGTCGGTTTCGCTGTTGTTGACCAGGTAGCTCAGGCCGCGCCATGCGCTTTCCAGTTTCTGGAACTCGTCATGATGCAGGATCTGGTTCACCTGCCGCGACAGCTGCTCATCGATACCGGCAATCAGGTTCTGGATGGTGCGATAGGTGTCGTTGGAAAACGTGACGGTGTTTTCCAGCGCCTGCTGCGCGAGGGTTTTTACCGCGTTTTCAACGGCGGAACGCGCCTGGTCGGTTTTCGGGCGAAACTCTTTGTTCAGCAGCGCGCTGAATTCATCCTGGCTAAAGGCCTGGCTGGACTGCTGCTCATGTTGTTGAGTCGGGTTGCTCATCGATTACTCCTCGCTACCTTTCGCACTGTCGTCTTGTTTCGGCATCTGGCTCAACGATTTGAGCAGCGTCGGATCCTGCAAAATTTTAGCAATTAGCTCTTCCGCGCCGTTTTTACCGTCCATATAGGTGAGCAGATTTGAAAGCTGAGTACGGGCTTCCAGCAGTTTGTTCAGCGGCTCCACTTTGCGGGCCACGGCATCCGGCAGGAAGTCGTCCATGCTGTCGAAGGTTAAATCGACGTTCAGTTTGCCTTCGTTGGTCAGCGTATTGTCGACCTGGAAAGCGACGCGCGGTTTCAGCGCTTTCATACGTTCGTCGAAGTTATCAATGTCGATGTCGAGGAACTTACGTTCATCGACCGCCGGTTGATTGTCGAGCGGTTTACCCACCAGATCCGCCATCACCCCCATTACAAACGGAAGCTGGATTTTGCGTTCCGCACCATAAATCTCTACGTCGTACTCGATCTGTACGCGGGGCGCACGGTTGCGTGCGATAAATTTCTGCCCACTTTTACTTATTGCCATGATGTTCTCCATCGAAGATGCGCGGTAAAGGTTGAGCGCCAGACCTTATGCCTGTCGCCATAATGTCCGGACGCGTCAGTCGCGACGTCCAAAAATGTTTTCCAGTTGATGAACGCCGTCCGGCACTAAATCGCGGATGATGTCCATAAAATCCAGCTCAATCAGCCGCTGTACCCGTTCAATCATCAGCGGCGCGGGGTGACTCGGTTCGTGCTGGGCGAAGTACTGTTTTACTTTTTCCAGCATCTGCTGCGCCTCGGCGCGGCTGCTGATTTGCGCGCTGCGCCAGTCAACGGCAGACGGCGGCGGCGCGTTGGGTATCGCTTGATGTTCACTCACGGCACTCTCCTCGCGGGACGCGTGAAAGGACGAAATATCGGTTATCTGGCAGGCGCCGGCGACGATACCGACGGTCTTCTGCAGTTGTTCCATTTCCGGCACGCCGCTTTCACCCAGACAATCGCTCAATATTTCGCGGATGGTCTGCAAGCGCTGGTGAATGGCGAGGATGGCGTCAATCCCCGGCTGTCCGCCGCGGGCCAGTTCATCAATCAATCGCGAACGGCCGCCGGGATAATCCGCGCATTCGGTTTTACTGCCATCGAGCAGCGCCTGCGCATCGCGCAATAGCAGTTCATCGCCATTACTGCGTAACAACACGGCATTGCGTAACGCGCTGGTCAGCGCTGATTTATCGCTTAGCCCCGCGAGCGCATTGATGCGGTAAAACGGATCAGTTTCGCCATACTCTTCCAGCAGCGGATAGATAGGCTGCCAGTAAAGCGACAGCGCCTGTTGCACCAGCAGCAGGCCATCCGCGTAACCACTCAGGCCGCGGCGTTTTGTCCACGCCTGAGTCAGCGCCAGCATGACGCGCAAATCTTTGGTGCGGCTAAGTAGCCCAGCCGCCAGCTTTTCTACCGTCGTCCAGTCAGCGGGTTCCGCCGGGATAATGGTGTCGCCGAACTGCTGCTCGGCTTTACCCTGCATCGCTTGTTCCATTGCCTGGAAATCGGCGTCATATTCGAGGTTTTCACCGCAGGGCTGCTCCGCGCTAACCGGAGCAAGGAATTCATCAATATTCATGGCCTACCTGCTTATTCAAACATTGGCGGATACAGACCGTGACGGCCCGGCCTCGCACCCCCGGCGGGATCAAACAGCAGCGTGAACAGCTGGCCGGTCAAATTACCGCTATGGACGTGGGTATAGAGCGGATAACCATCGGCGCGGTTGGTCCACCAAAAACTGGTCTGACGCTGCGGATCAAAACAGTCCGCCGCCTGCTGCCAGCCCAGGGAGCTTTGCCCATCTTGCTGATAACCAATCACGTCGAGTATTTCCGAACGCTTTTCCGCCTCTACCAGCTTTGGCGCCGGAATAGCGAGTAGCGCCTGGTCAAGTTGTTCAGCGGAATAGCCATTGCGTACCGCATGCAGCAGCGTTCTGCCCACCTGCTGATACCACTCTCCGGCCTGAGTGAGGATCGAAGGCGACCACTCCAGCGGGTTGAAGGCCATTTGCGCGCAGATAGGATACTGGCGACCTACCCGGTCGCGCCCTGGGATCAGACAGCCCATCTGCACCATCTGCCCGCTCAACATCGGCGGAACGATAAAGTTCCATACCGGCGCGTTGCTGAACTGGCGTTCGCCGCTACGCTGTTGCTCCTGTTGCCAGGCCATCAGCCCAACCTGAAACCATTGCGACCACTGGCGAACCAGCATGTCCGGAAATCGACGTTGTAAAAAATCGCCGGTACTGGGGAGTTTCCCGTACCAGCTCATCGCAGGGGCGTGAGTCATTCGGCTTTCCTTGCGGTTATGGACATGAGAAACGGGGAAGCTGGAACGGATTGCGGATACTGTTCGGCGCAAACTCCAGCGTGACCTGGTAACCATCGACATTAAACGTTGCCTGACGGCTCAAACTGCTGCTGCCGGGCGCGGTGCGCGCTTTATCAAAAAAGCGGTTCAGCGCCCATGAGCCGCTGGTCACCAGGGTCGAGGTGGTACCATCGGCCAGACCGAGTTGCATACGCACCTGGTTGGTGCCGCCCGGCCCCGGCCAGTTCATCATTTGCACCGCCTGCGGACCGTGGCTATAGCGCAACTGCTGGCCATCAACATCCAGCGTCAGGTTGAGGATCCGGTTGTCCATGTTGATGGTGCGCACCGTCACTTTAAATGACGGCGTGGTCGCGCCATTGGCAAAGAACGCGTCGCGGATCGATTGCGCCTGCTGGAAAGGCCTTAATAACCCTTCACTACCCGGCAACGTTTTGCCATCGATGCCGGGCATAAAACGCCAGCTGGACTGCGTGGTATCGACCTTATTGGTCAGGTTGTCACGGAAGAAGGTATCCATCATGCCGGTGCCCGGCGCAAACATACGCGCCAGATCGTCCGGCGTGACTTCGCTACTGGCGCTGCGAACCAGCGGATAGCGCCCGGCGATAGCCTGGCGGCAGAAACCGCCAACTTCCACGTTAATCCGTTTACGTACGTTATCGAGATCGCGGCGCTGGGTATCACTGCTGGCACCGACTGCCATTTTGCTGAACATGGTTTGCAGGCCGCCCGGTAAGCGCCCGGCGCTGGCCTGTAGACGGCTAATCGCGTCGCCGCCCGGCGGTTGCATACCGCTGTTGGCGGCATCCTGTACCGCGGTCAAGTAGCGATAAAGTTCATCGATCTGTTTGAGGAAATCGTCGAACACAATCGTTTTGCCGCCCTTTTCCAACGGCTGCGCCAGTTCGATCAGCGGCGCGTAGTGTTCCGTTACCAGCTGTTCCGGCGTCTGGCTAAGCGCCGCGCCCTGGGTTGTGCCGCCCTCATCATGGCGGAAAAGCGCTTCCAGCGTTCGGGTAGCGCGGTTGCCCTGCTCGGCTGAGTTTTCGCTTTTAACCGTATCCGGCTCGGCGCGCGCCAGGTTCAGCACCTGACTCAGGTTGATAACCAGACGGCGCAGCGGCGAGTTACTGGCGGAAAGCAGGCGCGCGGTGTTGATCCGCGATGACAGATCGGCGCTATTGTTGAGCTGAATATCGGCAAGGAAGCGATCCCAGTTGGCGATAAAATCACGCATATAGAGCTGGCGGACGGCGTTATCGGTTTGCTGTTTATCTTCCGACGCGCTGGCGGCGCCCAGCACCCAGATATCATCTTCATGCAGCGCGCTGGTCACGTTATCGATCTGTTTATTGAACACCTGCCAGTAGCCATCTGGCGTATACAGGCCGGGAACGCCCTCAGCGATCGGCGTACCGCTTTTACGCGAGAACACCAGTTCGCTCTGCGGCCCGCCGAGCGTCGCCAGCGATACCGCTTTCAGATTGTCATCATGCTCAAGTAGACGTTTCAGACGACCGTACACTCTTGAGGAGAGCGGCTGCTGGTTAATCAACGCCCGCTCACGGGCGATCAGCGCATCATCCCTGGCATACGGCGAGGACTGGATTTGCGGTTCCAGTAGCTGGACCAGATGCCCTTCCAGCTGTCGTAGCTGCGTCTGCGTCACGTTTTGCGGCAGGTTACGCTGCAGGTTAAGCATCACCCAGGAGAGTAGAAACTTGCCGTCATACTGCTTGGGCTGATAGAGCATCTGATAGGCTTTCAACGCCTCATAGCTATATTCGGCGTCACTGCCATTGTCGTTGCGCAACCAGGTAGTGATACGCATGGCGACATCCGGTAGCAACATTTGCTGCAGCGCTTTTTGATACAGCGTCTGCGAGGCATCGCTGACATCATTTCCGCGGTAGAGTCCCATCCGGCGGCTTACCGGCGGATCGTTGACGTCAAAATCGGCACTCTTCGGCAATTCCAGCAGGCCGTTGAGTAGCGGCAGCATGGCGAACAGATCGCGCTGCTCGGGGTTTTGCAGCGCTTTGCTCTGCTGCTCAACCTGCGGCACCTTCGCCGAGACTTCTTCCAGGTAGGCCTTGTTTTTGCCGTAGCTGGTCAGCCACAGTACGCATGAAACGATTAACAGCGCCGCGAGCGCCGCATAGCCTGACCAGATCGCTGCGCGGTTACGCAGTTCCCACCAGCGGTTCTGCCCGGCGATGCCGGCTTCCTGGAAAATCACGTTTTGCAGCAGGTTTTTAATGAAATAACTCTGGCCTTTGGCGCCGGGGATCGGCGCTTCTTTACTCACTGAGTCCCAGTTGTCGTTTTCATTTCCCTGTGGCAAAGACAGCGCGCGATTGAGTTCGCCCATCACGCGGTCGAACGGTAGCCCTTCCTGGGTACCGCTGGCGAAATAAATGCCGCGCGGTGAAAACTCGGTTTCAAAGTTAGAACGGGCAAAGACGGTACTCAGGTAATCGGCTAACAGCGGCCGCAACGCCGCAAACTCTTGCGGGAACAGCCAGGCTTCGGCGCGGGTTTTGGCATCATGCTCTTGCAGCATTGTATCCGGCAGCCCGGCTTCAAGCCGCTGTTGCAGTAGCGCAAACTCCTGGGTAAAGCGGCCCATCAGGTCGAAGTCGGCAAGACTTGCCTGCTCCCACGGGAAAGTGAAGCCCCAGATTTGATCGCGCTGCGCCTTGTCGTAATCGGCAAACCAGGCGCGGAAGCCTTTAAGCAGGTCGGCCTTCGTCACCAGTACGTACACCGGGAAACGAATACCCAATTGTTCATGTAGTTCAGAGAGACGCTGGCGCAGATTAACCGCCTGCTGCCGCGAGGCCTCCGTCGATTGCGTTAACAGGTCGGAGATACTTACCGTGACAATAACGCCGTTAATCGGCTGGCGGCGGCGGTATTTACGCAATAACCCCATGAACTTCAGCCACTCGCTGGCGTCCTGCGCCTGCTCGCTCTCCTGGGTGGTATAGCGCCCGGCGGTGTCCAGCAGCACGGCCTCGTTGGTAAACCACCAGTCACAGTTGCGCGTGCCGCCGATGCCGCGTAACGCCGTTTTTCCGAAGCGGTCGGCCAGCGGAAACTGCAGCCCGGAGTTCGCTAAGGCGGTGGTTTTACCGGAACCGGATGCGCCAATAATCACATACCATGGCAGCTGATACAGATAGTGGGTGCTAAACCGCTGGGTCCACTGGCCATTGCCGGTTTTGCTGAAGTGCGCTTTTTTCAACATTTGCGCGGCTTCATCAAAGCGATCGGCGAGGATCTGGTCTTCACTATTGAGGCGCTGCTGCGGATCGTTACCCTTCGGCGTGTCTTCCTTCAGGTTATCCATCAGCTTGCGGTTGAGCCAGGCGTTGTACAGACGCGGCAGAATGTGGCTTTGCGCCCAGATGAGGTACACCAGCGCAATAGATATAACGCGGTTTTGTTCCGATTCCAGCGGCCGGGTATCGACAATCGACAATAGCGGGCCAATCATCCAGATGACGGCCGCCACCGCCGTAGCGCCGAGAAAACCCCACAGCAGCCGGTTGGTCAGTATGGAAAGCAGAAGTGTCAGCATCCTTAATTTCCTTGGGGCAATCCGTTCAGCTCAGCCCGGGTATTATCGGGCGACACCAGCAGAGTAATTTCCACACGGCGGTTACGGGCACGGTTCTCAGGAGTAGTATTCGGCGCGATGGGATTCATTTCCCCTCGCCCTTCGGCTTTTACGCGTTCGGGCTGCGTCAGATGATTTTGCAGTTGCTTTTGTACCGATCGCGCACGTTCCAGCGACAGTTCGTAGTTCGAGGCAAAGCGCGCGCTGCGGATAGGCACATTATCGCTATAGCCGACCACCAGAATGCGGCCGCTGACGTTGTTCATCGCTTGCGCAATGCGGTCAATTACCGGGTCGTAGCGATCGCGCACCACCGTCGAGGCCGAAGCAAATAGCCCGTCGCCTTTGAGGATCACCACGCTGCGGTCCGCTTCGTCACGTACCGCAACCAGCCCTTCGGCAATTTCCGGGCGCAGAAAACCTCGCAGGTTAAGTACCGCCGGCAATTTTTCCGCCGGCTGAGCAATCGACGCTTCCGGCAGCGGGGTCTGGTAAATTTTCGCCAACACCGGGTTGGTGGCATCGCCAAGCCGCCAGTTAAGAATGATATAGAACAGGCAGGCGGCGAACCCCGCCAGCGCGACGCAGGCCCATAGCGGCACCACCGGATGCCACAGTTTACGCAGCACCGGGCGATCCTCGCCGTGAACCGATAACGGCGGCGCGTAGCCGCCGCGTACGCCGCAAATCATTTGCCACAGGCGCTGCTTGATGGTTTCCAATTGCGTACGGCCGTTATCCATTACCCGATAGCGTCCTTCAAAACCGAGCAATAAACAGTAGTTGATCAGTTCCAACAGATTGATGTGTTCGCGCGGATTCTGCGACAGGCGCGCAAGCAACTGGAAGAACTTCTCCCCGCCCCAGGTTTCATTGTGAAAGGTCACTAAAAGACCGCTGCCCGACCAGACGCCGCTACTCCCCCATGGCGTCAAGGCCGCAGCCTCGTCCAGCGCGGTACACAGACAGTAACGAGCGCCGACTATCACTTCGTAGGGTAACCCCGCCTGCTGAGCGCGCACTTCAAAACGGCGGATTTCATCAATCAAACGCTGGCGCAAACCGGCCTGGTCATCGTGAGATACCGAATGACGGATCTGTGGGATCGCATTTAGCAATGGGTTGGCGGCCGTCACCAGGGGATTATTGCCGCTTACGCCATGGCTGGCAGCGGCCTGTTGTTCCTGCATCATCAACGCTCGCTTTCTTATTCCGACGGGCTACGGATAGCCCAAAATTCCATATCCAGGCCGGGGAACTCGCCTGCCAGATGCAGTGCGAAGGCGCCGGATTTCTCCATGTCGTTCCACAGCTCGCCGCCCTTTTCGACTGCAAAGTAGTTGTAACCGGCATGCCACGGAATTTGCGGCGGCGCGGCGGGCATAGCGCGCAGGATCAAACCCGGTAGCTGTAGTTGCACCAGATCGCGAATTTTGCTCACCGGCGCGACTTTCATCTGTGCCGGGAAGTGCGTTTGCAGTACATCACCCGGTACGCTAGCTTTAACCGCCAATACGAATCCGAAATCACGCACCATGCTGCTCTCGGGTACGGTCGCGATGTTTAGCCCATGCGATCGTTCTATCAGCGGGAGTTGGATGGCGTTGTCTTCCATTACTTGTGATAACCCCTGACGCAGCAACAACATCAGTTTGCCGAAGCAGCTAGCGAGATCGTCATGGTCGTAAATTGGCAGGGCGGCATCCGGACCGCGCTGCGCCATCCAGGTCGTCAGCTCGGCGGCGAACGGCAGCCAGCTATTCCACAATGACTCAGGGTGAACTAACGGCAGCGTTTTGAGATGTGATAGATGGCCGAGATGGCGATTGACCAGCGCAAGTAGAGTGAACTCAATTAATTCGGAAGTATTAAAACGCCCCGGCTGTCGCAGCCGGCTGCCGATCTGCTGGCTGCGTTGCGCCAGCAGACCATGCAAGTCGTTGATCATCGCGTAAATCAAAGGATGATTGATGCCGTTGAGCATCGGCGGGATATAGCCATTATCGAGTTTTACGGCATTATCGTTGCGCTTTTCGGCAATGAACGCCACGCCGATGGCCGTCCACTCGGCAGACAAATCCTTTTCCAGCATCAGGGTGAGCCGCGGGCGGGCAAACTGCACGGTGGCATCGCCAACCGACAGCGCATTGTCATCCGCTACATCCTGCTCAAACGCGGTAAAGCGCGCCAGCGAGTCTTTTTCCTCGCTGAAGATAACTTCTTCCCGGCCGCCGCGGCGTACCGGCAAGGCCAGTACGACTTTTTCGCCGGCGACGTTATCCGGAAGCTGCAACGGCGTCGGGCCCTGACGAGCATCGCGAAACTGGAAGAACGTCCCATCCGGCAGCAGGCCGCTGGCATAGCTCAGAGCAATGCAGCCCTGACGCAGCATCGCCTCATCAAGTTCAATCTCAAGGAAACCCCACAGCCAGGAGCGCTGTAATCCGCCCCATTCGCGAATTTGCGTTTGCAGGTAGCTTTCTGCCCGCTGAAAGTGATGCGGACGCAAGAACATACCTTCGGTCCAGACCACCTTTTCTGCTTTATTCATACAAATTTCCTGTTAGGGCTCGCGCTATTGCTGCACGACGCGGATCCCGTTAACGTCAAGATATAAATTGGCTTGCAGCTGATCTGCCGACAGTTTCCAGAACTGCCAAAAAGGAGTTTCGCCAGACGTTGGCAGAGGAAGAGAAATGCGCCACTTTTTACCATCCAGAGATTGGTATTCCGCCATCACTCCGATATAACGCGCCTCCGGCGAGCTCTGCCCGCTGAGTTTTTTTGCCAGTTGACCCGGCATAAGGAAAAATTCATCGCTGTTCAGCAAGTTGCCGGCGAGAACTTTTTGCGCGTTATTTTGTAAGGAGTAGAAATCGGCGGACATGAATTCCGCATCGGATTTCAGCACTAACACTCTGACCTTTAATGGCGCAGAACTGTTAATTTGCGGGTGGGCCTGGAACTGAAGATTGTATCGGGCAGGGTCGCTGTGTGAAGACGAACCACATCCACTAACCAACGTAAAAAGAAGCAAATAAAACGCCAGCATGACCTGGCGTAAAAGAGAGTTATTATTCATACGGTGTCGCTCGTAAAGGCGGGATTAATCCAGAATCCAGGTACCGTTATTACCGTTTTTGCAGGCTTTGGTATTTCCGTCGACGCTCACGCAGGTCGCTTTCTTACGCGCCTTCGGGCGCTTCGACTGTTCGCGGACCGTTTTATCATACAGTTCACTTTTGACGACGGCATTGGCCGGAGCATAGCCAATTAAATTTTCCTGACCTTCATTGGCTAACGCTATCCAACCGTCCTGCGCCTGGCCCAGGGCGATATAATTAGCACCAGGAACCAATTGCACAATCACTTTGCCGCCATATCCGGCCTGGCTCATTACCGCGGCAGAATACAGCGCGCGATATTCTGCGTTAATTGGGGTAAATTCCGTTGGCGGAACAACAATATGGCGATGGGTCAAATTGACGCCGTTAACCTGCGTGGTTTCAATGGTGTCATCGGTAATTTGCGGCTTCGGCGGCGCTTCGCACCCTGCCAGTGAAACCGCAATCATAGCGGCTAAAAACACTCGCGTTTTCATATGCTTTTCCATTGCAATGCTATTATTTTCTTAAGGGTTATCTCTGCTTGAATAACAAGTCTGAATATCCTTAATCACTGTGCGTAAAAGGGTTCCCGATGTGATATGGGCATAGCTACCGCACGAATCTTCACCGCAGTGGATCCCTATATTACATTTCATTAACTATCACCACACAATTTTACAGATCGATCGAGTCAATTCAACACGCAATTTCGGCTCGTAGTTATGGGTGGTTAGCGTATTTAAATTTTTAGGATTAATCTCACCCAAGCTTTTAGCGCAGAAAAACGAACAATCGCCAAAAAAGTGTAATACCAAAGACCATACAAAATAAAGTGTAATTTAACTATATGATTTAAAATATATATTTAATTATTTTGCAAATCGGATTTTTCATTCGCTGTGAATATGGAATAGTCTTAAAAAAGATTTAGCGGTAAATTCGCCCACCAATCTTGGTAGGATACTTTTATTTTTATCAGGCAATACTGACGCTGTAAAAAATCACGGTGATATTTGACAATATTACGGGAGGCCTCTAAAGGCAGATTACGTATAACGTCTACAGCAGCGAATAATGAGTTGAATCTTAGAGGGATGAAATGCAGTAACTAAAACGGAGCCCGATGGCCCCGTTGTCGTTTTAGTGATGATGATTCTTGTGGTGTTTATAGTATTCTTTCTCACGCTTCTTCGCGTCTTTACGACCGTCGTGATAGCCCTTCTCGTAGGCTTTACGCTGTTTTTTCTCTAGCTTTCGCCAGTGCTTGTCACGATATTCATAATGACGATGCCAGTAGTCTTTATCACGCCAACGGCCACCGTCCCAGTAATGACCGTAGGAATCACGGTCGCCTATCTGCAGTTTAATAGCCGGTAAAAGCGTAATCTCTTCGGCCTGGGTGACGATCGGTGCGGATGCCAGCAAAACGGCGGCCAGCAATAATATTTTTCGCATCGGATTCTCCTTAGCTGTGCGTCTCGTAATATGTTGTAACACAACTGACCAGCTAATTATCCAGGTTAATTCTGCTTTTTCAGCTAAATGCTGTGAAAGGTTGTCGTTAGCTCTGCACGTTATGCGTACGGATACCAGACAAAAGGCATTTTATTTTTCTTTACATCGGAGCGCGGCTTGCCCTGGTGGGGGAATCATTAGACAATGTGATTTTTCAAGCGTCTACATGCCTACGGGAGTAATGATTATCGCTTCTCGTCGCCTCCTCTCCGTCACCAGCATGACCCGGCTTGGCGCGGTTGCCGCCGCCGTACTGCTGCTCGTGACTTGCACCAGTAAAGCGCCAAAATCGCTGGTGACCGCCAGCAAACCGCCCGTTGCGCAAAAATCGGCAAAAAATCAGCAGCCGGTGCGTGGCGTCTGGCTCACCACGGTTTCCCGTCTCGACTGGCCGCCGGTGGGTTCAATTATCGCCAGTAGCCTGGAAAGCCGTATCAGCCAGCAAAAGCTGGCCCTGATCGCCAAACTCGACAATCTACAACGCCTGGGCATCAATACCGTCTTCTTCCAGGTTAAACCGGATGGCACCGCGCTGTGGGAGTCCCACATCTTGCCGTGGTCAGACATGTTGACCGGCAAAATTGGCGAAAATCCCGGTTACGATCCGCTGCAGTTTATGCTCGATGAAGCGCATAAACGCGGGATGAAAGTTCACGCGTGGTTCAACCCGTATCGGGTTTCGGTCAATACTAAACCCGCCACCATCGCCGAACTTAACCACACCCTGACTCAGGTCCCCGCCAGCGTATTTGTCCTGCACCGCAACTGGATACGTACCGCCAGCGATCGCTTTGTTCTCGATCCGGGGATCCCGGAGGTCCGTGACTGGATCACCAGTATCGTGGCGGAAGTGGTGCAAAACTATCCTATCGATGGCGTGCAGTTTGATGACTATTTCTATACTGAGACGCCGGGATCAATGCTGAACGATAATCAAACCTATCAGCGATATGGTCAGGGTTATGCCTCGAAAGCCGACTGGCGGCGTCATAACACCCAACAGTTGATAGCGCAGGTCTCACAGACCATCAAGAAACTGAATCCGCAGGTTGAGTTTGGCGTCAGCCCGGCGGGGGTATGGCGCAACCGTTCCCACGATCCGGCCGGTTCTGACACCCGCGGCGCTGCGGCCTATGATGAGTCCTATGCCGATACCCGCAGTTGGGTTCAACAAGGGCTGTTGGATTATATCGCGCCGCAGCTGTACTGGCCGTTCGCCCGCGATGCCGCGCGCTATGATGTGCTGGCTAAGTGGTGGGCCGATGTCGTGAAACCCACTCACACCCGGCTCTATATCGGCGTGGCGCTGTATAAAGTCGGTGAACCGTCAAAAAATGAACCAGACTGGATGGTCGGCGGCGGCGTGCCGGAGCTGAAAAAGCAGATCGACCTCAATGAAACCACGCCAGGTATTCAGGGGACGATTCTGTTTCGCGAGAACAACCTTAACCAGCCGCAAACCCAGCAGGCGGTTCAGTATCTGCAGCAGCGCTGGGGTAGCTAATTTGTGCTAATCACCCTCCCCGTTGTGCGAACGGGGAGTTTCTGTTTTCCGCCTGAGAGCGCAGCGGTAGAGATTAAACCGTCAGTTCATCCACCACTTCCGCGACGCTCTTGACCTGCTGAATACTGCCGATGCCGGTTCCCAATGAAATGTAACCTTCGTCAGTGTTGCCCTCCAGCATGCCAATCCGTAGGCCGCGCAACCCGCCCATTTCCGCGGCTATGGTTTCATTACTGGCGCCGGATTTATCTAACGCCACCAGTCTGGCGGCTAATTTACCCGGCAGCGAACGATAGTAATCCGGCAATGTGCGAAATAGCTGCAAATCCAGGCCGTTAGCCTGCACGATCATCTCTTTCACCGATTGCGGCACGCGGCTCTCGGTGGTGCTGATAAACACGGAGCCGGCAAATACCCCCTGCGCGCCCAGCGCGTGGGCGGCCCTGGCGGTGCGCCGGTCGGTAATCCCCCCAGCCGCCAGCACCGGCACGCGCTTCACCGCATCGACAATCAATGGCACGATAGAAAACGTTCCCAATGCCGTCCCCGGAAGCGTTCCACCTTCGTCGAAGCCGGTGGCGACAATAACATCAGCGCCCATCTCCTCGGCCTCGCGGCTGTTTTCCGGCGTCGGGTTAATATCACGATAGATAATGTTGATCCCGGCCTGCTTAAGAGAAGCAAACAGCGAGGGAATGATAGCCCCTTGACCATAGCCGGTATAAACCACCGCTTTAACCCCCTCTTCTTTTACTACTTCTACAATCGGCGGCGTCCAGATATCGTTTTCAACCGTCGGAATGAGATTGACGGCAAAAGGTTTCTCGGTGAGTAATTTCGTTTTACGGATCTCTTCACGCATCTTTTCTGCCGTTTCCTGCGGCGTCGAGACGGCGGTTTGCGCGGTTAAACCTGCGTTCGGCCCTAATACGCCAAGCCCTCCGGCATTACTGACGGCGGCGACCAATCGGGCGTCGGTCAGCCAGGATAACGGCCCCTGAATGACAGGTTTTTCAATACCGAGAATATGGCTAACAGAACGGTTTTGCATGATGCGACTTCCTTAGTGTGTTTTCTGGCGCTTAACGCTGGGATGACGACACTGTAGGCCGCTTTATTGTTTGGAAAAATAGTAGAAATTATCCATCACTGTTATTAAATAAGTAATAATCAAAGTGAAATACCAAGCCGTCATCAGAGCACATTGATAAAAATGAACTTAAATCTATTTGAATCTATTAAGATTTTTATCGAAATCATCGAGTCTGGCAGCTTTACGCGTGCCGCCGAGAATCTGCAGATCCACCGCCCGGCGGTCACGAAAGCGCTACAGCAGCTGGAGCAGCACTGCGGCGTTAGGCTTCTGCAGCGTACCACCCGACAGATCCACCTCACCCCTGATGGCGAGGCGTTTTATCGTCGTAGTAAACCTCTGCTGGCGCAGGCCGACGAGCTGATGGAATCTTTCGCCCCGCAGCGTCCGCTGCAGGGTCAACTGCGCGTCGATATGCCTATCGCCCTGGCGAAGTTAGTGGTCGTACCGAATCTCCCCGCCTTTTATCATCAGCATCCGGAGCTTGAAATTGTGCTGAGCAGCTCCGACCGACGGCGGGATATGCTTCGTGAGGGCCTCGATTGCGTTCTGCGCATCGGCGAACTTGAAGACGGTGACTATATCGCACGTCATCTCGGTACCGTCGGTATGAAAACCTGCGCCAGCCCGGCCTACCTGGCGAAACACGGCGTTCCCACAATCCTTGACGACCTGCAGCATCATCAGGCGATCAACTGGCTGAATAACAGTAATCATCAGACCATGCGCTGGGTGTTTCAGACTGACGCCGGACCGCAGACTCTTGCGCTGGCCGGCAAACTGGTGGTGGATAATTCAGAGACATACATTGCCGCCGGTTTGGCTGGGCTCGGCATTATGCAGGGTCTGGATCTTTTCCTGCAACCCTGGTTGAAGAGCGGGGAGTTGGTTGAGGTCCTGCCGAATAATCCGGTTCCCTCCAGAAAATTATCGCTTATCTATCCCCATCGTCATGTATCACGCAAGGTGCGCGTCTTCGCCGAGTGGCTGGCGACGCTGTTATAGAAATAAGGATACAATAAAGCCCGGCGCGATATGCCGCCGGGCATGAGTTAAGGCGAGGTAAGTTCATCGTAAAGCGTTCGCAATCGGCTGCGAAGAAAGAGTACCGCTTTGTGTTTACGCGACAGCCACGCCTGCTCGCTGGCGCCGCTCTCTGCCGCCAACTCCCTGTAGCTATAGCCCTGCAGTTCGGTTTTCTCGAAGGCTTCTCGCTGCAGCGGCGGCAACTCCGCCAGCGCTTCAGTTAATGCCTCCCACAGCAGTTCTTTAAGGTATGCTTCCTCCGGCGTCTGCGCGACGCCAAACAGCGTTTCCGCCAGCTCATCCTCGGCAGAGCCGCCATCGCCATCCTCATCGCTGTCGAATGTTAATGGCAACTCGCGCTTCTTGCGCGACCGATCGGTCATTTCATTACGCGCCGCCCGGAATAACCATGCCGCCACGTTCTCCACCGGTTGCTCGACTTTCATCAGTTGCAGGGTAACTTCCTGCAGGATGTCATCGGCATCGTCACGTACGGCGGTTCTACCGCGAATAAACGCCCTTAAACGCGCACGACAGGCGGCAAGCGCAGACAACAGCCGTGATTCCCCCGCCATCGTGTTGTTTACCTCGTTCACTCGGCATCCGGCGTCTTCGCCGAGGTGTTATCGTCAGTCGGTTGCCCGCCGCGACGTTCATGCCAGCCGCAGCGGCCGTGATGTCCGTGGCGACCAAAACGTTGAGCAAACTCCTCTCGCTGCTCCGGGGTCATGGTCATCCAGCGTTCATGCATGCGTCGACGCGCCTGCGCCATACCAAACATACCGCGATGAAAACCTAAACCGCCAAACAAGATACGGCACAGCGCCAGCAACCCCAAAGCCTGCCAGAAACCGATGCTTTTCACCCCGAAGATAGCCGGCAGCAAGGCGTTCCATAGCGACATCACGACCAGACTCAGTACCACAACAATCGCCACGCCGATGATCAGCGGTCGCGCCAGTCTATGGCGACCAAAACCCTGGTGATGATGCCCGTGTCGTTCAAAATCTCTCATCGTCAATTACCTCATTAAAATGTATGTATCGAGGTAGACGAATCAGCGAAGAAAATATTGCCAATAAAAATGAAAAAATAACGCAATCACGAAAACGGGCAATAGCACTCAGAAACTCATTGCTAAACCGAGACCATAACCTTCGGTGTTATTACCGAACATGTAGCGGGCCACCAGTCGGGTGCGGGTGATAAATACCGGATACTGGCTACTGTCAAGTTCCAGACCAATACCAAGCGAACTCAGGCTATCAAAGCCGAGTTCACCGCGCTGGTCGCCGAGATACATGGTATGGGCGCCTTCCAGCACATAGCGCACCGGGCTTTTCAGCAGCGTCCAGTCGGCAATCGGCGCGCGTCGGCGAAGGTAGATACCCAGATTTTCGGCACTGGCCTGCCCCTGTACCGCTTCAGATGTGCTACCGAAGGTTTGTAAATTCATCGCGGAATAGCGCGCCTCTATATCAATATCCTGCGTTTTGGAAAACAGTTCATAATCGAGCATTAGCGACCCGCCCAACCCATAGGCGTTCAGTCGTCCACCATCGAGGAAGCGAATATCGGCATCGGTTTTACGTTCGAGCGCCCAGCGACCAAGACGCGCATCACTGGCCATGGTGCCCAGCATCATTTTGAAGATAGGCCGTAGTACCAGTTTTCCGCCCCAGCGGTCCTGATACAACGGAAAGTCCCAGCCGACGCCGCCGGTGGCGGTCAGACTGTTCCATTTGGTCGGGATGGTACGACTTTGGTCGCCATCGCTGATTACAAATTGTGGGTCGTAGCGGCTATAACCCATGGTGCCTTCCAGATAGAGAGGAAAACTGTTGCTCAGCGTTGCGCCGCCGCCGAATTGGGTGATGGTGAGTTCGTTTTTCTCATTGGCGCCGGAACCAATATTCAGGTCGCTGGCGGTTACATCAGGCACCACGGTATAACTCATTAAGGTGAGCACCGCGTCCGCACGCTGCTTTAGCCGACGGCCGTCGAGGGCATAGCCTGCCTGGCTGACGAATAGCACCGCCAGCAGTAGCCAGGACGCGCGCGGAACGACAAATACCATGGTCTGATGCTACCTCAACGGGGGGATTAGTTTGATTGAGTATAGCCAGCAGTGACCAATCGTTAGTTATTTTTCAATACGCTGCAGTTGAATGGCATCCGCCTGCTGCGCTTTATCAGCAAGCTGCTGGAACTGCTGCGGAGAATAAAAATTTTGCGGTGCTGGTAGCGACTGCATATCCTGCCCTGGATGGATTTGCAGTTGACCTAGTTCAGCGAGCGTAAACCCGGCAACTTCCTTTGGCATCGTCAGACGATACGGCGGCGTGCGTTCAAAAGGAACCGGCGTTGGCAGGCGATTTTCGCTGAGATCGTAATTCCGCTTCAGTACCAAAAATTTGTCCGGTACCCTGCGCTTACTGTTCCACCAGTCGCCGTCAATCTCGCGAAACATCCGTTCCGTCTCACTTTGCGGCGCGACCAGCAGTTTGACCAACGCCTGTTTTAACGCCGCTTCCATCGCCCGGTTGTAGGCATCGACCGAACCGGCTTGCCCTTGCAATATGACGTTGATCGCCAGACGTGCGCCCAGCAGATTGGAGTAGAGATCCTCCGGCGAAAAGGCGGAAATCTCTTCCGAAAAGCCCGGAACCGATTGGAAGCCATACCATTGGGCGATCTCATGCCATTGCGCAATTTCAAAGGCCAGATGGCCGGCAAGCCACGCGGCTATCGTATATCGCTGCGGCATTGAAGCCGGCGGCGTAAAGGCATTTAACTGGACGCGACGGACGCCCAGCTCCTCGCTGTAAAAGATACGTCCTGGCTGGCCGAGCGTAGGATAAATTCGGCTGAATAAATAGAAGGTGTAATCAGCGGTATCGCGCACATGGGCAATATCAATAAAGCCGCCGCGGCGGGTATAGATAAGGCCATTGTGCTCATCGCTTAAGCCAATCAGATTTTTAACCGCGCCGAGCGCGCTATCGTTGTAATGATGCTCACCTAAGGTATCGAGCGTCAGCACATTGCCAATCTGATAAACCGGGATCGGCACGCCAATGGCGCGCACCCGCAGATCGAACCCGAAGGCGCAGCATGGGCGCAGCGATTCCGGCGGTGACAGTTCACCCACTACCGGGCTGACATGATTAACGGGAATCGTCGGTAATACCGGGTCCTGGGCAAATACCGAAAAAGCGGCTGCCCATAACCACCACAAACTCTTACGCATCAAAAGCGTTCTCCACCACACAAAAACAGCGCGCATCATACTCGCCGATGACTACGCGCCGTTAAGTCAAAAACGGTATTCGCCAGCGACAAAGAAACTATTGCGCTCGTTAAAGCCAAATTCGGTTAGCACATTGAAGTTACGCGTGATTTCGTACTGGGCGCCGATCAGCATATTCCACGGTGAAGTGAGTTTCTGTTTGACATCAAACTTGCCGTCGCCGTCTTTATTGACCGCGGCAATCAATGGTTGCAGCTGTGGCGGCATATGCAAATCAGCAAGGTTGCCTTTGAACTCCTGTTGCACGTCCTGATACATACTGCCAACCCACACGCTGAGATGCGAAGGGCCAGAAATCCCCTGTAGATCAAATCGATAACCCACGCGAGGTGACACTGTCACGGCAGAGATGCTGCCGTCGAGAATATCAAAATCGGTGCGGGTGTAGTTAGTATCGACGAGGGCAAACCAGTTCTCATAGCCGCCAGCCAGCGTGAACCCGCCCCCCCAGGTAGTACCTTTGAAATCAAGGACAAAATCGATGTTTTGCAACTCGCCGCTTTGGTTGAGGTTATGCACCGCGCCGGCGATGATGCGATCCAGACCGCGGTATTGCGTCGGGTCAGCATCGACCGACACATTCGACACCGACGAACCGCGGGTGTGGCCCAAAATTCCGTAGACATTAAGGAATGGAAATACCCACATATCGAGACGCAGGTTCTCAGTTTTGCTCTTCTCCCGCGTGTGTCCGGCGTCAATGGCGAACATATCGCTGGGGATTGGATGGTTATCCAGCTTCAGTCCGGAAAAGGTGATGCTGTCGACCATAATATCCTGGCGCATATTCATATAGCTGAGATTGACGCCAAACGGCAGCGGAATGGAATAACCGCGGGCGCGGGCTTCGTCGCCCCATATGGGAAAGTAGCTATCACTGTCGTCACTTTCCGCCGCACAGGCATTCCACACGGCGCCAGAGGTTAATAGCAGCGTAATGACGGTTGTTTTCCATCTCATTTTTTATATGTACCTTTACAGTCCGGAACCCACATTAAAATAGACCGCCTGTTCGTGTTCGCTGAAGGCGACATCGACGCCGGTAAATAATCCATACTGACGGGCGACCAGATAACGAAAACCGGTGCCCCACGCCACTTCGTTTTGCTGCCACAACGCCCCGGCTTCGTCAGCGGCGCTACCGACGCCGACAAAACCCTGCAGGATCCAGCGCGGCGCAAATTGCCAGGCCAGTTGTGTCTGGGCGACAGCGACATAATCGCCCTGATAGCGAAAACGCGAGATGCCACGCAGTTCGATGTAAGGCCGGGCCATTGGCGTCAAGTGCTTGTCATGATGAGTTAGCGACTGATAATTCGCCGCCAGCGCCAGGGTTAAGGTCGGCGCCAGCGGGATAAAGTATTTACCATCCAGCGACAACTGATTGTAATGATAGTCGCCGCCAAGCAGAGCGCGGTAAAAACGGTACTCGCCCTGTAGCGATAACCCTTTCTTAGGGTAGAAAAAATTATCGGTGGTGTCATATTCCGCCACCACGCCCAACGCCGAAGAGGTGCTTTTCTCCCCCAGCACCCGCTGCCACACCTTGTTAATCACCTGATTGTCCGCGGTCACATCGGTATGTGCATAGAATTGCGAGGCGCCAAGAAAAACCGGCGAGTCCCCCACGCGGAATAACAGCTTTTGTAAACCGCCAAAACCTTTGGTATGGGTTTGCACCGCCACATTTTTGTTAAAACCGGCAATATCGCCCGAATAGATATCGAGATTGACATTGGCGTAGCCCGCGCCAACCAGGTAACGAATCCGGTCGTGATTCCACGTATGGCGATGCGCGGCGCCGATGAACCAGGTGCCATTTTGCGTCCCGCCGCCGCCGACCCCCGTTAGCGCTGGTGGAATAAAACGATCGCCCTCGCGGGAGCCTTTACCATGCAGAAATAAACCAAACAGACCGCCGCCGTAGCCGATAGCCGGCTCGGTGATCATTACCGGCACCGGCAAAAAACCGTACGGGTTATCCTGCAGATACTGGCTCATATCAAGCATGCCATCTTCAGGATCGAACAATTGGGCGGCTCGAGACACGTCAGGCGCGAGGGCAAGCATCAGTAAAAGAGTAAGGCCTGCCAGCTTCATGCGGTCTCCAGCACTGACGCATTCATAAGGGGATATTAAGGGAATGTGCTAAAAATATATCGTAAGCCCTTGTTCTTCGCCAACTTACCCTCGCCTTACTTTGCTTATTTTTGGATAAAAAAGCGTGGTTAATCACACAAATTGATAAATGTTATTTATCGATCTGGCGCATAACCACTCAAATGTGACAGTGTCACTACTATCGACGCTTTTTACCTTGTCACCGTTGTAATCAAAAAGTGAATGACGTATAACATGTCGCAACCGAGGGGTGTCCCGTGAGGGCTGAGATGGCGTAAAAACCGAACCCTTTGAACCTGATCTGGGTCATGCCAGCGAAGGGACGGGTCGGCATGTTCGCCAGTTTTCAGTTTTTACCTGTTCACACTTCTGCACGCCCGGATCTCCCCTTATTTTCAGGAGGTCCCATGATGATTCCCGCTTTTACCCAAGGTCTTTACGGTCGACTGCGTGAGCAGGCCGGTGGCGAGTGGCAACGCTACGTATCGCACCCCTTCCTCCAGCAATTAGCCGCGGGCACGCTGCCGCAGGTAGCCTTTCGTCATTATTTAACCCAGGATTATCTGTTCCTGATCCACTTCGCTCGCAGCTACGCCCTGCTGGTCAGCAAACTTCGCACGTTGCCGGAGATGCGCGCCGCCGCCGCCTCGATGAATGCCATCCTTGCTGAGCTACCGCTACATGTGGGCTATTGCGAGCAATGGGGGCTGAATGAAGACGCTATGGCCCTGCAAAGCGAAGCGATGGAAACCGTCAACTACACGCGCTACGTTCTGGATATCGGCCACGCCGGCGACGCGTTGGATCTGCTGGCGGCGCTGCTGCCCTGCGTTGCGGGTTACGCGGAAATCGGGCTCGGTCTGCTGCACAACCCACAAACCAACTTGCACGATAATCCCTATGCTTCATGGATCCGCAACTACGGGGACGAGAGCTATCTTCAGGGCGTCAACGCGGCGATCGGCCTGCTGGAAACCCTCTGGCAACAGCGCGGCGCGGAATCACGGTTCGCCGGACTGAGCGACATATTTACTACCGCTACCCGGCTGGAAGGCAATTTCTGGCAGATGGGTCTGAATGCCGCCGGGCAGGTCCAGGCGTGATGGCGCCAGGCATTCACGTTCGTGATTTATGCCTGCGCTTTGGCACACGGACTATCTTTCGCGATCTCGCCTTTGATATTGCCGCCGGGCAATGGGTGTCGCTCCTTGGCGCCAGCGGCGCGGGCAAAACCAGCCTGTTGCGTATTATCGCCGGGCTGGCGGCGCCAACCCGCGGAACCGTTGTCGCCAGCGATGGCCTTCCCGTCACTACGCGACTGGCGTGGATGGGTCAAAAAGATCTGCTCTATCCGTGGCTTAACGTGCGGGAAAATGTCGCCCTCGGCGCCAGGCTGCGCGGTGAGAAGGTCGACAACACCCGCGTCAACGAGCTTCTTGAGCAGGTAGGACTGGCCTCCTGCGCTGATGATCGCCCTGCCGCGCTGTCCGGCGGGATGCGCCAGCGCGCGGCGTTGGCGCGCACCCTCTATGAAGATCGCCCCATTGTGCTGATGGATGAACCGTTTTCCGCCCTCGATACCCTCACCCGCACACGCATTCAGAGCCTGGCCGCGCGCTTACTGACCGGACGAACCGTAGTGCTCATTACCCACGACCCGATGGAAGCCTGCCGCCTCAGCCATCGGCTGCTGGTGCTCTCGCCTGATGGTGAAATTGATGATAGCCATCATTTAAGTGGCGTTCCGCCCCGCGATCCGGATGATGGCGCGCTGTTGGCAAGTCAGGCGCAGCTGCTGCAGCAATTGATGAGGGCGAACGGATGAGGGGCAAGTTACTGCGCGGGTGCAGCGTATTTTGTGGCCTACTGTTGCTCTGGCAGTTGGCGAGCTACAGCGGCATGCCCGCCTTTTTGTTGCCTTCTCCGGCGGCGGTCGCTGAAGCGCTGTGGAATAACCGTAGTTATCTGGCCAGCCACACCCTGGTCACCCTGAGCGAAATTCTCAGCGGAATGGCGCTCGGCGTCGCGCTCGGTATGGTGCTGGCGCTCTGTATGACCATGTCGCCGCGATTACAACGCTGGTTGATGCCGCTGGTACTGACCAGCCAGGCCATTCCGGTCTTCGCCCTCGCACCGCTACTGGTGCTGTGGTTTGGTTTTGGTATGAGCGCCAAGGTCATGATGGCGGTGCTGGTTATCTTCTTCCCTGTTACCTCGGCTTTCTTTGATGGTCTGCAACGGGTCAATCGCGACTATCTCGATCTGGCCCGTACCATGGGCGCCTCCTTTGGCGCTCAATTGCGCCATGTCCGGCTCATGGCGGCGCTACCCGCGCTAGGTTCCGGCCTGCGGATGGCCGCCGCCGCCGCCCCCATCGGCGCGATTATTGGCGAATGGGTCGGCTCCGCCGAGGGGCTTGGCTACGTAATGCTGAATGCCAATGCCCGCCTGCAAACCGATATCTGCTTCGCCGCCTTGTTCATTTTAGTGCTGCTGACCATCGCGCTGTGGTTGGCGGTCGACGCCTTTTTGCACCGGCTGATCGACTGGTCGCCGGAATAACTTATCAACAGATAATAAGGAAGAGATATGCGTATACCTCTGTTGGCCGGCCTCACTCTGCTGGTTTGCGGTCAGGCATCGGCAAATGAAAAGCTGACCCTGGTACTGGACTGGTACATCAACCCGGATCATGCGCCCATTATGGTGGCGGAACAGATTGGCGCCTTTCGGGATGCCGGGCTGGATGTCAACATCATCCCCCCTTCCGACCCGGCGCTCCCTCCGCGCCTGGTTGCCGCTCGCCAGGCGGATTTAGCGATAACCTATCAACCGCAGGTTCACTTCTTCGCCGATGAAGGACTGCCGTTGGTTCGCGTCGGGACGCTGATCCACTCGCCGCTGAACACGGTGATTGCGCTGGATCCGCGCATCAAATCTCCGGCCGATCTACAAGGTAAAAAAGTGGGATATTCGGTGAGCGGTATTGAACAGGCGACCCTGGCCACCATGGCGCAGCATGCTCACATCGACCCTGACAGCATCAAATTGATCAACGTTAATTTCCAGCTCACCAGCGCTCTGCTGGCCGGCAAGGTTGATGCCGTTATCGGCGGTTATCGCAATATCGAAGCGCTGGAACTCAAACTGCAGGGCAAAAAACCGGTGGTCATGAACGTGGAAGACTATGGCGTGCCCGCTTACGACGAACTGGTGATCGTGGCAAACAAGGCCGAGGTCAACGCCCCTAAAATCAAAAAGTTTCTCGACGCATTACAGCAGGGCGTGAGCTATTTGCGCGCCCATCCGCAGCAAACCTGGCAGCGGTTTGCCAAAGAGCATCCGGAACTCAATACCGAACTGAACCAGCAGGCGTGGTTGCAGAGCGTGCCGCTGTTCGCCACCGATCCGGCAGCGTTAGATAAGCCCCGCTATGACGCGTATGAACAATTTTTATATAACAACAAGTTGGTGAAAAAAGTAACACCTTTAGCAAATTATGCGGTTGAACTGCGTTAAGTAACCATAAAACTGACGGAAGTATTTCCGTCAGTCATTCAGCGAAGCGGTAATAAAAATATATAGACTTTCTCACTAATAATTACACTTTCCATGGTTTTAAAAACAATCGAAATTTATCTTTTAAATCAGCTAATTATATTGACACCCCTGTATGTAATAATGACGTCAAAATAGCGCCATAAATTAAAGATTGAATGCGGATTTAAAAAGCCATATATTGTGCGCGCTTTATGAATGCCGATTCAATTTTCTAAACCTTTTTATTCAACCAGAGTTCAAACGTAACGCTGGTTGTGGGAGTGATATGATGACGGATAAAGTCCGTATTGATACTTTAAGTGCAGATTTATTGGACGCGAACAACGAAACCTTTTTGGCCCGTCAGGCTGAATTCGAATCGAATGTCAGGAGTTACCCTCGCAAGTTGCCGCTCGCCATCACCAAAGCCGAAGGCGTTTGGCTGACCGATGCGGATAACAAACAGTACCTGGACTGCCTCGCCGGCGCCGGGACCCTCGCTCTGGGCCATAATCATCCTGAAGTACTGCAGAGCATCCAAAGTGTCATTACCAGCGGCTTGCCGTTACATACCCTCGATCTGACAACACCGTTAAAAGATCGCTTCTCTGAATACCTGCTCTCCTGCCTGCCGGGCGAAGGGAAAGAGTATTGCCTGCAGTTCACCGGTCCTTCCGGCGCTGACGCCGTTGAAGCCGCGCTGAAGCTGGCGAAAAAATACACCGGCCGTACGGCGGTGATCAGCTTCTCCGGCGGTTATCACGGGATGACCCACGGCGCGCTGTCCGTGACCGGCAATCTGTCGCCAAAAGCGGCGGTCAACGGCATGATGCCGGAAGTCCAGTTTATGCCTTATCCGCACCAGTATCGTTGCCCTCTTGGTATCGGCGGCGAAGCGGGCGTGAAAGCGCTGACCTACTACTTCGAAAACCTGATCAACGACGTGGAAAGCGGCGTTCGCAAACCTGCTGCGGTCATCCTTGAAGCCGTACAGGGCGAAGGCGGCGTGAACCCGGCGCCGGTTGAGTGGCTGCAGCGCATCCGCAAAGTCACCAAAGAGCACGGCATTCTGCTGATCATCGATGAAGTTCAGGCAGGTTTCGCCCGTACCGGTAAATTCTTCGCCTTCGAACACGCCGGCATCGAGCCGGACATCATCGTGATGTCAAAAGCCGTCGGCGGTGGTCTGCCAATGGCGGTTCTGGGCATTAAGAAAGAGTTCGATGCCTGGGAACCTGGCCACCATACTGGCACCTTCCGCGGCAACCAGCTGGCGATGGCCACCGGCCTGACCACCCTGCGCCACCTGCGTGATAACAAGATTGCCGACAAAGTCGCCGCCCAGGGCGAGTGGCTGAAAGGCAAACTGGCGGAAATGCAGAAACGCTATCCGGTTATCGGTCACGTTCGCGGTCTCGGTCTGATGATCGGTATCGAAATCGTGAAGCCGAACGAGGCGCAGGATCATATGGGTTGCTACCCGGCTGACGGCGAACTCTCCGCGCTGCTGCAGAAGAAATGCTTCGAAGCGGGCCTGATCCTGGAACGCGGCGGCCGTCACGGTTGCGTACTGCGTCTGCTGCCATCTCTGCTGATTAGCGATGCGGAGCTGGAAGTATTCCTCGATAAGTTTGAACAGGCCCTGCTGGCCGCCGGCGTAAAACCGGTCTGAGTGGAGTAAGTGACCGCAATGTCCAAATTGAATCCGATTCTGGCTGGGTCCACGGCAAGCATTGACGCTTACCAGCAGGTCATTTCCCAGACCAGCCAGGCGGTTGCGCAGTGGCTGCAACAACCTGAAATGTATCAGGGGAAAAGCGTTGATGAACTCCGTGAGCGCATCACCCTTGATTTTAACGAACAGGGTCTGGGCAACCAGGCGGCGATTGAACGTGCGATCGAGTACTTCCTGAAAGACAGCCTGTCGGTGCATCATCCGCAGTGCGTGGCGCACCTGCACTGCCCGAGCCTGGTTATCAGCCAGGCGGCGGAAGTGCTGATCAACGCCACCAACCAGAGCATGGACTCCTGGGATCAGAGTCCGTCGGCGACCATCATCGAGATGAAGCTGATCGAGTGGTTGCGCGCGCAGGTCGGTTATCCGGCTGGCGATGCCGGCGTCTTCACCAGCGGCGGCACCCAGAGCAATCTGATGGGCCTGATGCTGGCGCGCGACGCCTTCTTCGCTCGTCAGGGGCATTCCATCCAGCAGGATGGTATTCCGGGCGACATTCGGCAGTACAAAGTGCTGTGCTCGGAAAACGCCCACTTCTCGGTGCAGAAGAACATGGCGCTGATGGGGCTTGGCTACCGCTCGGTCACGTTGGTGAAAACCGATGAATTCGCCCGTATGGACGTCACCGACCTGAAGGCCAAGATTGCGCAAGCGCAGGCCAACGGCGAGCAGATCATGGCCATCGTCGCCACCGCCGGTACCACCGACGCGGGCGCGATTGACCCGCTGCGTGATATCGCCGGTATCGCGGCGGAGCACCAGATCTGGCTGCACGTTGATGCCGCATGGGGCGGCGCGCTGCTGCTGTCCGAGCAGTATCGCGATTACCTCGACGGCCTGGAGTTAGTGGATTCAGTAACCCTGGACTTCCACAAGCAGTTCTTCCAGACCATCAGCTGCGGCGCCTTCCTGCTGAAAGAGGCGCGTCATTACGAGCTGATGCGCTATCAGGCGGCCTATCTGAACTCCGAGTTTGATGAAGAACACGGCGTTCCGAACCTGGTCTCCAAATCGCTGCAGACCACCCGCCGCTTCGACGCGCTGAAGCTGTGGATGGGGCTTGAGGCACTGGGCAAGAAACAGTACGCTTCAATCATCGATCATGGCGTGACGATGGCGAAAAACGTCGCGGAGTTCATTCAGACTCAGCCAACGCTGGAGCTGGTCATGCAGCCGCAGCTGGCAAGCGTGCTGTTCCGCTCACGTCCGGCGCAAATGGCTGGTAGCGATACCGCCGCGATCGCCCTGCTTAACCAGCGCGTGGGCGACGCCCTGCTGGAGTCCGGCCGCGCCAACGTCGGCGTGACCGAGCATAACGGCGTAACCTGCCTGAAGCTGACGCTGCTCAACCCGGTGGTAACGCTGGAGGATGTGAAGGTCCTGCTGAGCCTCGTTGAACGCACTGCCCAGGAACTGCTGGCGAAATAAGACGCTGCCGATTAGCGAGTGTCCTGCAAAGCCGATAACTGCTGTTATCGGCTTTTTTATTTCCACCTCACGTCCGCGCTTCGCGCAGCAGTTGTTGGATCACCTGCTCCTGACGGGCATAATCCCCTTCGCCAAAGGCGGTATAGCGCAGTTGTCCCCGCGCGTCGAAGAAATAATGCGCCGGCCAGTACTGATTACCAAACGCATTCCAGATGGCGTAGTTGTTATCCGCGACAACCGGATAGTTTAGCTGCCGCTGGCTGACCGCTTCACGAAGCTGCGGCAACGATCGTTCCCACGGATATTCCGGCGTATGTACGCCAATCACCACCAGCCCCGCATCGCGATACTTATTGGCCCACGCCCGTACATAAGGCAGCGTATGCTGACAGTTGATGCAATCGCGGGTCCAAAAATCAATCAGCACCACCTTACCCTTTAACGCCGCCTTGGTAAGCGGTGGGCTATTAATCCATGCGGTGCCGCCGTGCAAATCCGGCATAGCGCTGGTTGGCCGCGGCGCGACGATCGGCTCCAGCCGAACCCGCTGTGGATCCTGCGGCATAAACGCGCTGAGCCGCTGCTCCAGACGATGGGTTAAACCGCTGGCGCCCTGCAGATAACGATCGCTGCCGCTGGCGATTAACGCCACCACGGCCAGCATCGCCACGCCGGCCAGTTGGCGCAACCGCCCACTTATCACCTGACCACCGCGCAGACGGGAAATCAGCCGCGCGCCGAACCACCCCAATAGCAGCAACATCAGCGCGCATCCGCTGGCATAGGAAAGCAGCAAGATGCCGGTCGTCACTGAATTTCCTTGAAACAACGCCAGGCTAAATATCGCCCCCAGCACCGGTCCCGCGCACGGCGCCCAAAGTAGTCCAATCGCCAGTCCGGCGAGCACTGAAGCGAGCCCACTGCCATAACGATAGCTCTGTTGGTTAAGTTGATTGCCCAGCGCCACCGCTGGCGATCCGAGCCAACCTGCAACGCGTGATGACAGCAAACTGATGGCCACAACGACCAAAAAGCCCAGCGCCAGCCAACGCCCAACGATAGTCAGATTGACTAACCACCCTGCTGCCGCCGTGGCCAGCAGCGACACAGCGGTAAACATCAACCCCATACCGAACAACAACAAGATCAGTTGTCCCCTACGCCCGCTAACGCTGGCAAACACCAGCGGGATCACCGGTAAGGTACAGGGGCTGAGCAGCGTCAACATACCGGCCAAAAATGCAATCACAACAGCCATGATCATTCTCCTTCGCAACGTTGCCGAAGTGGCAACGTCAGCATTACAACAGGCGATTGTATGGCGGATATGTCCGTGAAACGGCGGTTTAGTATAGGGATTTATCTACAGTTGACGTGGATACAGAAGGATACAAAGCGGCGGTATTGAGACGTACCCGCGCCTCAAGACCGCCCTGTTGCAGATTATGCAGGGTCAAACTTCCCTGCATCTGTCCGGCGAGCTGGGCGGCGATTGCCAGCCCCAAACCGGTTCCGCCGGTATCGCGATTACGTGACTGCTCGAGGCGATAGAACGGCTGCAGTACGGCGGTGAGTTCTTCTTCCGGGATGCCGGGGCCATCATCAGCAACGTGAATGATAACATCGCCATTCGGCGAATAACTCAGGCTGATTTCTACCTTTTCGGCGTATTTCAGCCCATTATCGATTAAATTACTCATGATTCGCCGCAGCGCCTGCGGCTGAAGCGCCATGACGTCCGCCCCTTTAGCGGCATGAAAACTGACCGCTTTACCGATGTCGGCATAATCACAGGCGATGCTATCCAGTAATGCATTGAGACTCATCCGCTGCGGCGCTTCTGCCAGCGGTTCGGCCGATCGTGCCAGCGCGATGCCTTCACGAACCAGTCGGGTCATGCTATCGAGATCCTGTAACAGCTTATCGCGGAGTGCCGGTTGCTCGGCCATCTCAACCCTTAGCTTCATACGGGTAATCGGCGTCTGTAAATCGTGGGAGATCGCCGCCAGGATCCGCGCGCGCTCCTGCAAATGGTCCTGTATTCGCTTTTGCATCGCGTTGAAGGCGCGCGCCGCGCGCTGCACCTCCTGCGGCCCCTTCTCGGCCAGCGGCCCTGCCGCCGGAGTAGCCGGTTGCAGCGTATCAATGGCGCGGGTAAAACGGGCCATCGGCGCAACCACCTGGCGGACGGCGTACCAGGCGCAAAATAGCAGTAACAGAAACTGCGCGACCAGCACCAGCGGCAGCCAACGCGCGATGGCCGGCAGCTTTGGCCACAGGTCAATGCTCAGCGGCGCGCCGTCGCGCAGGGTCACGTGGGCCTGAATATGTTCGCGCGGTCCAGGGACGGCGACAATACTCACAGGATAGCGACCGCTCAGAGCTTCCTGTAACGAGCGTACCGCATCGCGGGTACGCCAGCTGGTGGGATAGTCGCCAGTTTGTCCAGCAGACAGCTGATAGCGGTAGTTACCGCGCGCCAGACGCGGCAACCAATGCGGGCGTTCTTGCGGCGGAAGACGATCAAGGATAGCCACGCTGGTGGCGACATCGTATTCAAGGTTGCCCAGCATGACGCTACGGGCGCTGCTCATGCGTTCGTAGAGCAGAAGCGATAGCGTCAGGGCATTCGCAAGCAGCAGAGCGAGAAAAATCATCAACATTAAGCGCGACTGCAGTGACGCCGGCCACACTTTCATTATCGCGCCTCGCGGATCGACACCGGCACTGACAGCACATAACCCTCGCTGCGCACGGTTTTGATATAGGCGGGCTCACGCGCGTCCTCCCGCAGGCGCTGACGCAGGCGGCTCACTAACAGATCGATAGACCGTTCAAACAGTTCGGCATCACGCCCTTGGGTAAGATTCAACAACTGATCGCGGTTGAGCACCCGTTGAGGATGATCAAGAAACACCCGCAGCAGGCGATATTCCGCCCCGCTTAGCGCCACAATTATGCCACTCTTGTCCAGTAGATGCCGCGCTGAGGTATCGAGCTGCCAGTCGCCAAAGACGATAAGCCTGCCGGCTTCGCTGATTTGTAAATTGGGGGGAAGCGCGCGGGCGCGGCGTAAAATGGCTTTAATCCGCGCCAGTAGCTCCCGCGCCACGAAGGGTTTCACCAGATAATCGTCGGCCCCCATCTCGAGACCAAGTATACGGTCGCTATCTTCGCTACGCGCGGTCAACATCAGCACCGGGATATCCTGTTGGCCATCATTGCGCAACTGGCGACAAAGGGTTAAACCATCATCGCCGGGCAGCATGATATCGAGGACAATCAAATCGATTTGATGGTTTTTAAGTACGGACCACATCGCTTTGCCATTAGCTGCGCCGCTGGCGCGATAGCCCGATTTCTCCAGATAACCCACGATCAGTTCGCGGATATCGCGATCGTCATCGACAACCAGGATGTGGTCAATACGTTCCAAAGGCGTCTCCTGCGGAAAAATAAGCTCATGAAAAGCATATGCGGCTTCTCCGCAAGCGCAACTCTGCGTTTGCGCCGCGGTGAGGCTTATAAACGATCGGCGTCAATAACCGCCTGAACAAATTCCGCTGGCGCCTCCTGCGGCGGGTTATGTCCCACTGCGCCTTTGAAATCCCGATGCTCATATTTACCGGTGAATTTCGCCCGATAGGTATCCGGCGCCGGATGCGGCGCGCCATTGTTTTCCCCCTCGATGGTAATTGTAGGTACGCTAATCGCCGGCAGTTTCGCGAGTCGCTGTTCGTAGGCCGCATATTTCGCTTCGCCCTGCTCCAACCCCAGGCGCCAGCGGTAGTTGCTGATGGTGACGGCAACGTGATCCGGGTTATCCAGCGCTTTCGCGCTATTGGCGAACGTGGCCTCCGTGAATGTCCACCGCGGCGAAGCCTGATGCCAGATAAATTTGGCAAAGTCATGGGTATTTTGCCGGTAGCCTGCCTCGCCGCGCGGGGTGGCAAAGTAGAATTGATACCACCACGACAGTTCCGCCTGCGGCGGTAACGGCTTCTCGCCAATTCGCTGGCTGCTAATCAGATACCCGCTCACCGATACCAGCGACTTAACCCGCTGCGGCCAGAGCGCCGCGACGATATCCGCTGTACGCGCCCCCCAGTCAAAGCCGGCGAAATCCGCTTGCTTAATATTTAGCGCATCCATCAGATGCACAATATCCGCCGCCATCGCCGATGGCTGACCGTTACGCGGCGTTTTAGCCGACAGGAAACGAGTGGAGCCGTAGCCGCGCAGATACGGCACGATGACCCGGTACCCCTTCTGCGCCAACGCCGGGGCCACCTGCGCGTAGCTTTGAATATCATACGGCCAGCCGTGCAGCAAAATTACCGCCTGGCCATCGCGTGGCCCCATATCGACATAACCGATATTCAAATCGCCGGCGTTGATTTGTTGCACCTTGTCGAAAGCGCCTGCGTCTTCAGCAGCGCACACGCTGGCGGACCACAGCGCGGAGAGACACAGCGCCGCCGCGCTGACATGACGGATTGCGGATAATCTGTTCATCCTCATTTCACCTTTTATCTGGAAGCGTTAAGCGAGTACGTGAACAGTTAATCAGGCCTGTGTATCCCGCATGTGTGGGATTTATCGTGTTTTTGCATCGCCATGTATGAGGATTGTCGATTGATACAGTGTGATACAAACGCCAGATTTGGCGATTGTTGCTAAGTTGTGAATTTCCACTTGCCGCAGCGAACAAATCAGTTACCGTGTCAGGCATTTCCAGTAAAACCAGCAGAGGGAGCGCGCTATGGCGATTTTTGATGGTCACAATGACCTGCTGCTCAATTTATGGCTTCACCATCGCGAAGATCCTGCAACCGCTTTCTTTGCCGGGATTGAGAACGGCCATCTCGACTATCCGCGCATGCAGCAAGGCGGATTTGCCGGCGGGCTATTCGCGCTATTCGTGCCGCCGCAGGAGTATATTGCCCGTATGGCGCCGCAATACGCCAGCCAGCGATGGGAGCCGATCGCTATCCTCTGGCAGCAGCTGGCCATCCTGAAGCAACTTGTCGCGCAGTCCGCTGGACGCTTGAGATTGTGTCTGAGCGCGGCGGATATCGAACGCTGCCGCCAGGATAAGGTACTGGCAATGGTGGCGCATATTGAGGGCGCCGGGGGTTTTGATGGCGAGGGCCACGACCTGCAGGCCTTCTATGCCGCCGGGGTACGCAGCATTGGACCGTTCTGGAATATTGCTAACCGCTTCGGCAGCGGCGTTAATGGTTCGTTTCCCGGTAGCCCGGATACTGGGCCTGGACTGACAGCGGCAGGTATCCATCTTATTAAGCAGGCCAATGCCCTGAAGATGCAGATTGATGTGTCTCATATGAATGAAAAAGCATTCTGGGATACCGCCCATCACTCGACGTCGCCGCTGGTAGCCACCCACTCCAATGCCCATGCGCTATGCCCGCAGCCGCGTAATCTCACCGATGAACAACTGCGGGCGATTCGCGACAGCGGCGGCGTGGTCGGCGTCAATTTCGGCAACGCTTTCCTGCGCGCCGACGGCAAACGCGATAGCGATACCCCATTGCGTACCATCGTTCACCATATCGACTATCTTATTAACATCATGGGCGACGATCACGTGGCGCTGGGGTCCGATTTTGACGGCATCACGCTACCGGACGAATTGGGCGATGTGAGCGGTTTACCACGGCTAATCAACGCATTGCGCCATAGTGGTTATGAACAATTGGTGCTGGATAAACTGCTGTGGGGCAACTGGCAAAAGGTATTAAAAAATGTTTGGCAACAATAGGTTATATTGTAAACATAAGGTTAAACACTTACATGTTGCCGGTTGACCTTTATCCCCCTGAGGGGCAATATTTGATTGCCATCACAAAACCGACACAACCGACGTTGTTGATGTCGCATTTTTATAGAGGAAAAAACGATGTGGAAGAAACCTGCTTTTATTGATTTACGTCTGGGTCTGGAAGTGACGCTGTACATTTCCAACCGCTAATCGCTCCGCCCGCCGTCCGTGCGGGCATTTTGTTTTTTTATCTGGTCCGTCTTCATGTTTATAAAAGTCCTCGGTTCCGCCGCTGGCGGAGGCTTTCCGCAGTGGAATTGTAACTGCGCCAACTGTCAGGGTCTGCGCAATGGCACGATTCAGGCCACTGCTCGTACTCAGTCTTCCATTATCGTGAGCGATAACGGTAAAGAGTGGGTGCTGTGTAACGCCTCTCCCGATATCAGCCAGCAAATTGCCCATACGCCAGAGTTAAATAAACAAGGCGTTCTGCGCGGCACGCATATTGGCGGCATTATTCTTACCGATAGCCAGATTGACCATACGACCGGGCTGCTGAGCCTGCGCGAAGGCTGCCCCCATCAGGTATGGTGCACGCCGGAGGTACATGAGGATCTCAGCACGGGTTTTCCCATTTTTACCATGTTACGGCACTGGAACGGCGGCCTGATTCACCATCCTGTCACTCCGCTGAATAGTTTTACCGTTGACGCCTGTCCCGACCTGCAGTTTACCGCCGTCCCCATCGCCAGCAATGCGCCGCCCTACTCGCCGTTTCGCGATAGGCCGCTGCCGGGCCATAACGTGGCGCTGTTTATCGAAAACCGCCGCAACGGCCAGACGCTATTCTATGCGCCGGGGCTTGGCGAACCGGACGAGGCGCTCTTGCCGTGGCTGAAAAAAGCGGACTGTCTGCTGATTGACGGCACCGTATGGCAGGATAATGAACTGCAGGCTGCCGGCGTCGGGCGCAATACCGGTCGAGATATGGGCCATCTGGCGCTTGGCGATGAACACGGCATGATGGCGCTGCTGGCCTCGCTCCCGGCGAAGCGCAAAATTCTGATTCATATCAACAATACTAATCCAATCCTTAACGAGCAGTCGCCGCAGCGTAACGCCCTGACGCAACAGGGAATTGAAGTGAGCTGGGACGGAATGCCTATCACGCTTCAGGACTAACTATGCAGATTCGCGAAACCCTATCGCCACAGGCGTTTGAACAAGCGCTACGGGAAAAAGGCGCCTACTACCATATCCATCATCCATACCATATTGCGATGCACAACGGCGAGGCCAGCCGCGAGCAAATCCAGGGCTGGGTGGCGAACCGTTTTTACTACCAGACCAATATCCCGCTAAAAGACGCCGCCATTATGGCGAACTGCCCCGATCCCCACACCCGACGCAAGTGGGTACAGCGGATCCTCGACCACGATGGCAGTCACGGCCAGGAAGGCGGTATTGAAGCCTGGCTGCAGTTGGGTGAAGCCGTGGGGCTAAGCCGCGATGAGTTACTCAGCGAGCGCCACGTGCTGCCCGGCGTGCGTTTTGCCGTCGACGCCTACGTCAATTTTGCCCGCCGGGCCAACTGGCAGGAGGCGGCGTGCAGTTCGCTAACCGAACTGTTTGCCCCGCAAATCCATCAGTCGCGCCTCGACAGCTGGCCGCAGCACTATCCATGGATTAAAGAAGAAGGCTATTACTACTTCCGCAGCCGCTTAAGCCAGGCCAATCGCGACGTCGAACATGGACTGGAACTGGCGAAGATCTACTGCGATAGCGCGGAAAAACAGAACCGGATGCTGGAGATCCTGCAGTTTAAGCTAGACATTCTGTGGTCGATGCTGGATGCCATGACCATGGCCTACGCACTGCAGCGCCCGCCCTATCATACGGTCACCGACAAGGCGGCCTGGCACACGACCCGACTGGTATAACTATGCAAAAGAGCGCAATCATCGCCTTTCGTCGCGGCTACCGCCTGCAGTGGGAAGCCGCTCAGGATAGCCACGTGATCCTCTATCCGGAAGGAATGGCGAAACTGAATGAAACCGCCGCCGCGATCCTCGAGCTGGTCGATGGTCAACGCGACGCGGCAAAAATAATCGCCGAACTCAACGCCCGTTTCCCGGAAGCGGGCGGCGTCGATGACGACGTCATCGAATTCCTGCAGATAGCTTACCAACAGAAGTGGATTATCTTCCGTGAGCCAGAATAAACCCGCCGTTAATCCGCCGCTGTGGCTACTGGCGGAACTGACCTATCGCTGTCCGCTGCAGTGCCCCTACTGCTCTAACCCGCTGGACTTTGCTCAGCAGGAGAAAGAACTCACCACCGAACAGTGGATTGAGGTCTTTCGCCAGGCGCGGGCCATGGGTAGCGTGCAGATGGGTTTCTCAGGCGGCGAACCGCTGACGCGCAAAGATCTGCCGGAGCTGATTCGCGCCGCGCGCGATCTCGGTTTTTATACCAACCTGATTACGTCGGGCATTGGGCTCACCGAGAGCAAACTCGACGCCTTCAGCGAGGCCGGACTGGATCATATCCAGATTAGTTTCCAGGCCAGCGATGAAGTGCTGAACGCGGCGCTGGCGGGCAACAAAAAAGCGTTCCAGCAGAAGTTGGCGATGGCGAAAGCGGTAAAAGCGCGCGACTACCCGATGGTGCTGAACTTTGTCCTGCATCGCCACAACATCGACCAGATCGATAAAATCATCGAGCTGTGTATCGAGCTGGAAGCGGATGATGTTGAGCTCGCCACCTGCCAGTTTTACGGCTGGGCGTTCCTCAATCGTCAGGGATTACTGCCGACCCGCGAACAGATCGCCCGTGCTGAACAGGTCGTTGCTGATTACCGACACAAAATGGCGGCTAACGGTAATTTGACCAATCTGCTTTTTGTCACCCCGGACTACTACGAAGAGCGTCCCAAAGGCTGTATGGGCGGCTGGGGCTCGATATTCCTCAGCGTGACCCCGGAAGGCACCGCGCTGCCGTGTCACAGCGCGCGCCAGCTGCCGATCGAGTTCCCGTCGGTGCTGGAGCAGAGCCTGGAATCGATCTGGTATGACTCATTTGGCTTCAACCGCTACCGCGGCTTTGACTGGATGCCGGAGCCCTGTCGTTCCTGTGATGAAAAAGAGAAAGATTTCGGCGGCTGCCGCTGCCAGGCCTTTATGCTGACCGGCAATGCCGATAACGCTGACCCGGTGTGCAGCAAATCGCCGCACCACCATAAAATCCTCGAAGCGCGGCGCGAAGCGGCCTGCAGCGATATAAAAATCAGCCAGCTGCAGTTCCGCAACCGCACCCGTTCACAGCTGATTTATAAAACCCGGGAATTGTGATGACCACCGCCACCCGCATCGTGGAACTGGCAGGCGGTATGCGCGCAACGCTGGTTCATCATCCGCAGGCGACGCGTGCGGCGGCGTTGGTTAAGGTGGGTGCCGGAAGCCATCATGAAACCGATGCCCTGCCGGGGCTGGCTCATTTGCTGGAACATTTACTGTTTCGCGGCAGCCAGAGTTATCACGATGATGAGCGATTGATGGCGTGGATCCAACGCCAGGGCGGCAGCGTCAACGCCACCACCCTTGCCCGCCACAGCGCCTATTTCTTCGAGGTTGCCGCCAACAGTCTGGCCGAGGGCATCACCCGTCTACGGGATACGCTCCGGGCGCCGCTGCTGTCGCCTGAAGATATCGGTCAGGAACTGGCGGTCATCGATGCGGAAAACCGGCTTATCCAGCAGCACGATCCCTCCCGCCGTGAAGCAGCGGCCCGTCACGCGATGGCGGCGCCCGCGGCTTTTCGCCGTTTTCAGGTCGGCAGCATGGATTCGCTGGGCGGAAACTTGCCTGCGTTGCAGAGTGCGCTCGGCGAGTTTCACCAGCGCTATTATGTCGCCAGCCATCTGCAGCTATGGCTTCAGGGGCCGCAGTCGCTTGATGAATTAGCCGAATTGGCCCATTTTTTTGCCGCGGGGTTCCCTGGCGGCCTGCCGCCGGAAAGCCCGCCGTCTGCATATTTTAGCAACAATGTGGATCTTCAACTGGCCGTTGAAGACAAACCGGCGGTATGGCGTTGTACGCTCATCGAAAAAAGTGACAACGTCACCACTTTTCGTGAATTCTTACTGGATGAAGCGCCTGGCAGCCTGCTGGCCGGGCTGCGTGAATGCGGGCTCGCGGACGATGTCGCGCTGAACTGGCTTTACCAGGATGAACGCGTCGGCTGGCTGGCGCTGGTATTCAGCAGCGACCATCCCGACGCCATCAAGCAGCATGTCGAGCGATGGCTGCAGGCATTGCGGCACACCTCGCCTGAACAGCAGATGCACTATTACAAGCTGGCGCAGCGGCGTTTTGACGCACTGACCCCGCTCGAACAGCTCCGCCAGCGGGCATTGGGTTTTGCGCCCGATTCCCCGCCCGTCGATTTTGCTGGCTTCTGCGCCAGCTTGCTGTCGGCGCCGGCCTCTTCGCTGGTTTGCCGCAAAATAGCGGCTGGCGATGGCGTGGCAACCCAGGGCTTTACCTTGCCGCTCAGCCGCTGGCAGCCACGGACGATAGTGACGGATCCGCTGGCATTTAGCTTTTATCCGCAGGCGGCGACCGCTGATGCACCTGAACTGACGCTAACGACCAGTCCAATGCTGCATGTCATTGCAGATAATCAAACGCCGACGCTGATCGTTCGCAAGCCTTTCTATAGCGTGCTCAGCCAGGCGCAGGGTATGGCGATAAGCCAGCAGATCCGTCCCTTGCTCGCGCAACTTCGCCATGCTGGCGGCAGCGGCGAGTGGCAAACAGTGGACGGCAACTGGCAGCTTACTCTACAGCTACCTGAATCCGGCGGCGTAGCGGAGCGCGTCGTCACCGCGCTCATGCGCCGATTATCTCAACCCGCGCCGGGGACGGTGGTCGCACCTGAAACCATCGCCATTCGCCAGCTACTGCAACAATTACCTGAACAATTGGCTATCGCTCCGCCGCAGGAGGGTTGGCTGGCGGCGATGGTAGGCGGCAGCAGCAATCTGGGGCAGCAGGTTGCCCGTCTGTTGAGCTTGCTCAACGCCCCGGTCAACGCCGAGCTTCGCTCTTCGGCAGGCTGTCGCCGCGGTATTAAGCGTCTTCCTCACGCCAGCTCTGATAGCGCGCTTCTGGTTTTTATTCCATTGCCTGAGGGGGCGTCGCTGGCCGCGCTGCAACTGCTGGCGCTACTTTGCGAGCCGCAATTCTTCCAGCGTCTGCGGGTCGAACAGCAGATTGGCTACGTGGTGAGCTGCCGTTATCAGCGGATCGCCGATCGCGATGGCCTGCTGCTGGCGCTGCAATCGCCCGACCGTTCCGCCGGTAATCTACTACGCTGCTGTAAAACCTTTCTTCGCCAGTTAACGCTGTGTGGGCAAGCTGAGTTCAGCCAGTTACAACACCAGCTGGCTGAGCAGAACGGTCAGGCGCGGGACGCCAGCGCAACCGCGCTCGCCGCCCTGCGCCAGTGCTATCATCTACCGGTAGCCACGCCGCAGGACGTTAACGAGCTGCAGCTGGACGAGATCATCGCGCTATGGCGTGAGATAACTCGCCGTCGCCGCAGTTGGCAAATCTTATATAGCGTGCCGACGACGTCCACCACTTAAGGTCGTTACTGCGCATCGGCGCTTTCGACCTGCGGAACGCTACTTTGCGCGCTATCCGCAGCTGGCGCATTCGCCGGGTCGAAGATATGGTCGAGAATCGCGCGCGCCGTCGGGCCGGCGACAACGCCATCGCCGCCGCCATTTTCGAGAATGAGCGCCATCGCCACCTTCGGATGCTGATACGGCGCAAACAGGGTATAAAAAATGTGGTCGCGCAGACGTACCGGGATCATTTTGGCATTGTAGGTCTGGTTCTCCTTCAGGCTGAACACCTGCGAGGTCCCGGACTTCGCCGCAATCTGATACGGCGCGGTATGGAACAACTTATATCCCGTCCCGTTCGGCAGGTTCGCCATGCCATACATACCGTTGCGGACAATCCCCCAGTATGGCGATTTCGGGTCGCCAACCTGCGGTAAATTGGCCGGCTGCTGGTAGCGTTCGACCTTATTCCCCTGCTTCATTGAGTACAAAAGATGCGGGTTTTGTACTTTGCCGTTGTTGATTAGGGTGGTCAGCGCTTTCACCATTTGAATAGGAGTGGCGATCCAGTAGCCCTGGCCGATACCGACGGAAATAGTATCACCCTGGTACCACGGTTTTTTATGGACCCGCTGTTTCCACTCTCGGCTCGGCAACACGCCAGAATACTCCTCATTCAGGTCAATCCCTGTCGGCTGTCCATAACCAAACTTGCTCAGCCACTGATGAATACGGTCAATGCCCATTTCAAAAGCGACCTGGTAGAAGAACGTATCCGCCGACTCTTCAATCGCTTTGGTCACATTCAACATACCGTGTCCGGTTTTTAACCAGTCGCGATAGCGGCGCTGAGTACCGGGTAGCGTCCAGGTTGGCGCGCCGAAGAAGGTGGTATTTGGCGTAATCACCCCGGCGGAAAGGGCTGAGAGCGCCATATACGGCTTGACCGTGGAAGCCGGGGGATACAAGCCCTGAGTGACGCGGTTAATCAGCGGGCGATCCTGGTTATCGAGCAGCGATTTGTAAGCCTGGTAGCCAATCCCCTTAACGAAGGGATTCGGGTCATAGCTGGGGCTCGACACCATCGCCAGTACGCCGCCGTCGCGCGGATCGACGGCCACGACCGCGGCGCGCTGGCCCTTCAGGACCGACTCAATATACTGCTGCAAATGCAGGTCGAGCGTCAGATAGATATTTTTGCCGGCGACCGGCGGGACTTCTTTCAGTAGGCGAACGACGCGGCCGTGGTTATCTACTTCGACTTCCTGATAACCGGTGGTGCCGTGTAATTCTTTCTCGTAATAGCCTTCAATTCCCTGTTTGCCAATATTGCGATCGGCCGCGTAGTTTTCTGCTTCACCGTTTTTCGCCAGCCGTTGTAAATCGTTATCGTTAATTTTAGAAACGTACCCGACAACGTGCGCCAGTTCCGCGCCATAGGGATAACTTCGCTGCTGGTAGCTCTCGACGGTGACGCCGGGAAAACGGAATTCGTTGACCGCGAAGCGCGCCACTTCCACATCGGTAAGATCGGATTTCAGCGTCACTTCTTTATAGCGGCTATTGTGGTGCATATCGTCGCGGAAACTGGCGATATCATCCGCCGTCAGGTCGACAATCGGGCTTAACGCCTGGAGCAGCGCCGACATATCGGCAATTTTGCTGGGGATCACCTGCAGGCGATACAGGGTGATATTTTGCACCAGCGGAATACCGTTGCGGTCGAAAATCAGCCCCCGGCTTGGCGCGATCGGCAGCATTTTAATGTCGTTCTGGTTGGAACGGGTCTGATAAAAATCGTGCTGCTCTACCTGGAGATGGTAGAGATTGAAAATCAACACGCCAAAGCAGACCACCACCAACAGGAAAGCAATGACGGCGCGGCGGATGAATAGCATCTCTTCTGCCGAGTGGTCGCGGATCTCATCTCTCAATACGGGCATTGGCGGCAATTTACCTGAGTCACTTGAAAGCACAAAAAATAAAGGCGGGGAAGAATAGCTTTATTGACGCATTAGCCCTACAGAAAGGTTGCTAATGAACTGGCAGAAATGTATCAGTATGTTAGAACGTGAGATGCCTTTCTTAACCGGAGAAAGGCATCAGCATGCGGGGTTCGCCAGTAACGGTTATTTTCTGGCCTCAAAGGCAATTTTTACGGCCATTCCGGCAAGTACCGTCGCCATCAGCCAACGTTGAAATTGTTGCCAGCCCGGCCGCCGCCCAAGAAACAGCGCCACCTGCCCGGCCAGCATAATAATAAGTCCGTTTACCGCCACGCTTATTAGCGCCTGGGTGCAGCCTAATATTAGCGACTGACTCAGCACGCTGCCGAGCCCGGGGGTGATGAACTGTGGCAGCAAAGACAAATACATGATAGCTACTTTTGGATTCGCCAGGCTGGTAAGAAGGCCCATCAGAAACAGCTTACGCCCGCTATCCGCCGGTAAGTCGCGAACTGCGAAAATCGGCCGCCCACCGGGTTTAATCGCCTGCCACGCTAAATAGAGTAAATAAGCCACTCCGCAAATTCGCAACGCGTCGTAGGCATAAGGTACGGCGAAAACCAGCGCGGTTATGCCAAAAGCCGCGCACAGCATATAACAGAAAAATCCCAGCGCAACGCCAGCAAGAGAAATAAAGCCGGCGCGTTTTCCCTGGCAAATCGACCGTGAAGTGAGGTACATCATGTTGGGGCCAGGAGTTAATACCAAACCCAACGCCACCGCGGCAAAAGCCGATAATGAAGCTAATTCAGGCATAACTTATCTCCAGATAGGGGTAATGCCCAGGCGCGCGGCGTACTTGACCATGCTCCCCAACAGTATTCTGTCTTTAGCGCCAGTCACATGGTGTCTAAGTATTAGCTTATTCCCGTTCGGTCGACAACCATTTCGCCTTTCCCGACCGTTTTGTCGGCTCAACTGCCCCTGATACGCCAGACGCATATATAAAGTACAGCGCTAGCGCCAAACACAGAACCGCCGCCAGGCGTTGTGGCGAAAAGGCAATAGCGCTATTCCCCAACCACCCAAAATTGTCAATCAGCAAGCTCATCGCGAGTTGACCAAATATTACCGCCACCGTCGCCGTTGCCGTGCCGATTCGCTGTACTGCCAGCACCATGATGACAATATAGGGTACCCCGCAGAACGCCCCAAGCAGTTGCCACTTTGGCACATCCAGCAGCGTCATCGACTGCTGCGGAGCAAAGAAAACGATCAATAAACCGGTCACCAACGCACCAATGGAAAAGGTCAAAAAGGCGCTACGCAATATTCCGACATGTGCGCCAAGACGGCCATTCACCGCAGCCTGTACGCTTAGCAATGCGCCGCCAATCAGCGACAAAATAATCATCAACATATTCATATCAGCACCTCAATCAACGGCAATCAGCATTAATGCCGCCACAATGAACAACAGTGCAATAACCCGGCGGCGATCTATTTTTCGCCGCGGACTACCAAACCAGCCAAAATGATCGATTAACAGGCTTTTACATACCTGACCGGCGAGAACGCCGGTAATTGTCATTGCGATGCCGATCGCCGGAGTCACAATCGTTAATATCACCACATAACCGGGCCCCAACAGACCACCGGTTAATTGCCAGCCGGGGAGCGAAAAAAAAGAGGGACTCTGTCGCGGGCTAAAAAAAAGCATCAGTAAAAATGTTAATGCCGCGCCAATAGAGAAAATACTCATTGTTGCCCATAAATCACCGACCTGACCCGCCAGCGGCCCCAACAGACCTGCCTCTACGGACAGTCCCATTCCGCCGGCAATCACTAAAAAAATCAGCACACGCTGCATGTTGAATACTCTTCAGTTGTTAAGAGCGGAAGAGAATAGAACGGCGCGCTAATGCAAAAAATAGTATAGTTTTGCAAACACCTTTGCAGGATCTGCATCAATGGCCGACGTAGGTAACATCAATCTCCGCGCCCTCCAGCTATTTATCGCCGTGTATGACAGCCATAGTTTTTCCGTTGTCGCGCGCCGTGAAGGCGTATCCCCTTCTCTTATCTCACGGGTCATCCAGCAACTCGAGGATGCGCTAGGCCAGCAGCTGTTCTATCGCAATACGCGTGCGGTCGTTCCAACGGAGGCCGGAAACCTGTTTGCTGACTATGCCCGCGGGATGACCGAGCAATTCGCTCACGCGCAACGCGAATTACAGGATCGCACCCAACAACCTGGCGGACTTGTGCGCATCAACGCCCCGGTCTACTTCGGCCAACGGCATATCGCGCCATGGTTAGCCGGACTGGCCGATCGTTATCCCGCGTTGGAGTTCGAATTAATTCTGACCGATGACTTTGTCGATCCTCATCGCCAGGCGACTGATATCATTTTTCGCATCAGCGCCCTGCCTGACGCCAGCTATCACGCAAAGGTTTTTGGCGCCCAGCGCTATTACCTCGCCGCAGCGCCTGGTTACCTTTCCCGTTTCGGCGCGCCGCAATCGCCTTCTGAGCTCAATCAACATCACACGCTGGTGTATCGCGGTTCACAGGGAGCTAACCGTTGGCTTTTTCGCCAGGGGGAAGAAGAGTGGACCCATTACCCGCAAACACCGCGGCTAATCTCAAACAACGCCGATGCCCTTCTCACTTCAGCGATTGGCGGAATGGGTATAGTTCTGTTTCCAGACTGGATGGTGGGCGATGCGCTGGCGCAGGGAACATTAGTTTCGCTGATGAATGACTACAGCGTTGGCATCAACCATTTGCCCTCTTACATTGCCGCGATTTATCCGCATGCTCGTCATCCGTCGCTCAATGTACGCACCGTTATTGATTATTTTACCGACGTTTTCGGCACGCCGCTTTACTGGCAACGCTAATCCATTCATCGCAGTAAAATTGTCATATCTCAAACAATTAGCGATCCGTAGCGGTTAACGCATCATAACGTTTCCTTTACCGCTGCGTTACGACTATGTTTAAAGGTGTGGTTTTGAATTTCGCCGAGTAAACACACTAAAACACTGGTTTTAATTATGTTTGTTGAACGGTAAAAGCTATTAAATCCGTAGACTCATTCAAATATCGCTTATTGGTAGCAGTGTATATCGTAATGGCATTCACAAAAGCAAACGGAGCCTGATATGAGCACGTCAAATGATCCCACTAACAACCCATCCGCTGGGAAATGTCCTTTCCACGCCGAGACGCCGAAGCAAAGCGCCGGTAGCGGTACCGCCAACCGTGACTGGTGGCCCAACCAACTTCGTGTTGACCTGCTGAATCAGCACTCCAACCGTTCTAACCCGCTGGGCGAAAACTTCAACTATCGGGAAGAGTTCAAAAAGCTCGACTACTCCGCATTGAAAGCCGACCTTCGCGCGGTGCTGACCGACTCCCAGGAGTGGTGGCCCGCCGATTGGGGCAGCTATATTGGCCTGTTTATTCGCATGGCGTGGCACGGCGCGGGGACCTACCGTACCGTTGATGGCCGCGGCGGCGCGGGTCGCGGTCAGCAGCGTTTCGCCCCGCTTAACTCCTGGCCTGATAACGTCAGCCTTGATAAAGCCCGTCGCCTGCTGTGGCCGGTGAAACAAAAGTACGGTCAGAAAATCTCCTGGGCCGACCTGTATATGCTGGCGGGTAACGTGGCATTAGAAAACGCCGGCTTCCGGACCTTCGGTTTCGGCGCAGGGCGTGAAGACGTGTGGGAACCGGACCTCGACGTGGACTGGGGCGATGAGAAAGAGTGGCTGAAACACCGCCACCCGGAAAGCCTGGAAAAACAAGCGCTGGGCGCCACCGAAATGGGTCTGATCTATGTCAACCCGGAAGGCCCTAACGCCAGCGGCGATCCGCTTTCCGCCGCGGCAGCCATTCGCGCGACCTTCGGCAATATGGCGATGGACGATGAAGAAATCGTGGCGCTGATTGCCGGCGGCCATACGCTGGGTAAAACGCACGGCGCCGCGCCGGCAAGCCATGTGGGTCCGGAACCAGAAGCCGCTCCGCTGGAATCTCAGGGTCTTGGCTGGAGCAGTACTTACGGCAGCGGTGTAGGCGCGGACGCCATTACCTCGGGTCTGGAAGTGGTATGGACGCAAACCCCGACCCAATGGAGCAACTACTTCTTCGAGAACCTGTTCAAATACGAATGGGTACAAACGCGCAGCCCGGCGGGCGCAATTCAGTTTGAAGCGAAAGATGCGCCAGAGATTATTCCCGATCCGTTTGATCCAAATAAAAAACGCAAGCCGACGATGCTGGTAACGGACCTGACGCTGCGCTTCGACCCGGAATTCGGCAAAGTCTCGCGCCGTTTCCTGAACGATCCGCAGGCCTTCAACGAAGCCTTCGCACGCGCCTGGTTTAAGCTGATTCACCGCGATATGGGGCCAAAATCCCGTTATCTCGGCCCGGAAGTGCCAAAAGAAGATCTGATTTGGCAAGATCCGTTACCGGCACCGACGCATAACCCAACCGCCTCCGACATCGCCACGCTGAAAACGGCCATTGCGGATTCAGGCCTGTCGGTTAGCGAACTGGTCTCCGTTGCCTGGGCTTCCGCCTCAACCTTCCGCGGCGGTGATAAACGCGGCGGCGCTAACGGCGCGCGTCTGGCCCTGCTGCCGCAAAGAGAGTGGCCGGTAAACGCCATCGCCAGCAAAGTGCTGCCAACGCTACAGGCCATTCAGAAAGCGTCGGGTAAAGCTTCTCTGGCGGATATCATCGTTCTGGCTGGGGTCGTGGGCGTTGAGCAGGCTGCCGCCGCTGCCGGCGTTCGCGTAAACGTGCCGTTTGCGCCGGGTCGCGTTGATGCGCGCCAGGATCAGACCGACGTTGAAGCAATGGATCTGCTGCAGCCGCTGGCCGACGGTTTCCGTAATTACCGTCGCATCGAAGGCGGCGTGTCGACGGAGACTCTGCTTATCGATAAAGCGCAGCAGCTCACCCTGACGGCGCCGGAAATGACGGCGCTGGTCGGCGGCCTGCGCGTGCTGGGCGCTAACTTTGACGGCAGCCAACATGGCGTCTTCACCGATCGCGTCGGCGTCCTCAGCACTGACTTCTTCGTCAACCTGCTGGATATGGGCACCGTATGGAAAGCCGCCGATGAACAGGCTGAGCTGTTTACCGGTCGCGACCGTAAGAGCGGCGAAGAGAAATATACCGCCACTCGCGTTGATCTGGTGTTCGGTTCTAACTCAGTCCTGCGCGCGCTGGCCGAAGTCTATGCCTGCGCCGATGCGCAACAGAAATTCGTTACTGATTTCGTTGCCGCATGGACGAAAGTGATGAATCTGGACCGCTTCGATCTGTAATTCCCCTGCCCGCCGGTGAATAATCGGCGGCAGGTTACTCTGTTAAAGCGCCGCTCATTATCGAGAGGCGCTTTTTTTATGCTTCCCGCGCGAGCTGCTGTAACCGGCTGTAGGTGCGCTGAATATCATCCAGCTCCACATCCGCCACCAGTGTTTCCAGCCCGCAATCGGTAATTAATATTAAGCGGCACTGTTTTTCATACAAAATATCCACCACGTTGATAAAACGCTGCTGTGCCGCCGGGCTAACGCGCGCCAACGGCGGAACATTCTCGACGAGCCAGTTCTGGTGCTGCTCACATAGCGTCAGGTAATCCATGACCGAAGTGGGCGCAAGGCAGAGCTGCTCGAAAGTGAAATGCAGATAGGTCCCTTGCGGCGATGCCGTGTGCAGGGTTCGATAACCTACCTGCAGAGCCTGCGCCTGCGGGGCAATAGCCGGCAAACCGAGCGCCGCGCGGCTGCTGAGAGTGGGCTGCACCAACAATTTTCCCTGGCAGAAATCATTCTCCAGCGAGGTATGTCGCTCGCGATAATCCTGTTCGCCGTTGAGCGCCGTTACCGTCATATGCCGTTTAATGAGGTTAATGGAAGGCAAAAAACGTTCGTGATAAAGCGGATTCGCCAGCAAACGGTCGGGCGGATAATTGGAGGTCGCTAATAAGACGATATTTCGCGCGAATAAATGTTCCAGTAGCACCTTCATCAACATCGCGTCAGCCGGGTCATGAAGGTGAAACTCATCAAAACAGAGCAGACGACAGTTGTCGGTCATTTGCGCGACGACCTGTGGCAATCGCGGCGCCGAAGGGGCGTTCAGCCGCTGATGGAGCTCGCGGAAAAAGTGATGAAAATGCACCCGCCGCTTTTCACGCAGCGGCAAACTGGCAAAGAAACTATCGAGAATAAAGCTTTTCCCGCGCCCGGTTCGCCCCCAGACGTACAAGCCTTGTATTGCCGTTTGCTGCCGGAATAACTGCTGACTCAGCGTTTGCAAATCGGCGACTAACGCGAGCTGGTCGGCATCAAGGGTGAGATTTTCTTTTGCCGCCCGTTGGGCCATCACGGCGCTAAAACAGAAATCAGCATACTGTTGCATGGGATTCACTAACGCTATTTTTATCGAGAATGGTCGCCATGACATGGTCAAAGTGCGGCAGATCCTTAGCCACGCTAAATGCGGGATTTATCGCTTTACGGCCAATCAAACCATCGATTAACGCAAAGATGGTAAGCGTTGCTTCTTCGACATTAACGTGTGGGCTGAGCTCACCCGCGGCAATTCCGCGAGTAATAATCTGTGCCATTCCGTCGCGCATGATCCTGTCGCTATTGACGAAAATCTGCCGCAGCGCCGGCTTTCTTGCCGACTCAGCAATAATTTCCACCCACAGCTGGTGAGATGAGGGATACCCCACTTCTTCAATACAGGAAACGGCTAAGGCGCAAATCTGCGCAAAATGGGAACCTTCAAAGCGCTCCTGATGCTTAGCTAATGCCGATTTTTGCTCTTCAAGGATAATCGCCTCAATGAGTTCATCTTTGCCCTTGAAGTAGGTGTACATCGCGCCGAGGCTAATACCTGCGCGCAGTGCAATTTCGCGCACGCTGGTTCCATTAAATCCTTTTTCGGCAAAGCACGCCGCCGCGGCGACAATCAGCTTATGGTACGTTTCTGAATTATTTAACATTTCAACTACCTCCGGCGATGGGCAATTCTACCTGCTTCTGCCGTTTTTTGCTTGCCATCGTGCATCGCGCGTTTCATTATAAATGAATGAACGTTCGTTCATTTAATTGCACATGCCTGAGGCGAGGATAATATGGCTCAAAATACTTACCACACACTGCGTTTACTTTTCCCGCAGTGGCAAGGCGGTAACAATCCGCCCTACTTTTTCGGTTCGCAGCTGCTGGCGTGGCTGGCGCCGCCGGCCCAGGGCGCCGTTGAGGAGGTCAGCGTCCCCGCCCCGACCAAGGCGCCGCTGGTTAATGAAGATGGTATTGTCGGCCGCCGTTCGGTAGTTGAACAGCTGCTTGATGCGCAAGACAAAATCACCAGAACTCAGCCAGAGTCCATCGTCACCTTAGGGGGCGATTGCCTGGTCTCTCTGGCCCCCTTTGCCTGGCTTGCGGAAAAATATGGCGATAAATTGGGGGTGTTATGGATTGATTCTCACCCGGACATTATGACGCCAGAGCAGTTCCCACATGCCCATGCCCACGTTCTTGGGGCGTTGATGGGCAATGGCGACGTGGAACTAACCCAGGTGGTCAGAAAGCCATTATCGCCTGGCAAAGCGCTTATTGCTGGGATCCATAGCCCCCTCGATGTCGAAAAACAGTTTATTACTGAACGCGGTATCGCCACCTTAAGCCCTTCAGAGCTGCGTCAGAATCCGCAGGCGATCGACGAGTGGATAGCGCGCGAAAGTGTTGAGTACCTGGCCATCCACCTCGATCTTGATGTCCTCGACCCGGCCCTGTTTCGAGCGGTGCTGTTTGCTCGTCCGGGGCGCGGCGTACACGACTTCGGCGATGTCGCCGAAGGGAAACTGACGATTGCCGAAGTGGTTAATTTTATCAATCAAGCTGCCGCTCAGGCCAAACCGGTGGGACTCACCGTCGCCGAACACTTGCCGTGGGATGCCCTAAACCTGAAGAATATGCTCGAAGCTCTGCCATTATTGAGCTAATCGACGCGTTCCCCGTGGTGGAAAGCGCCAATTGCCATGTTGCAGGAATACCGCAGGACTTTACCTCAGGCCCGGAGCAATAATGCCCCGGGCCTTAAACTACCTAATCCAGACGGTGAGTAAGACTATCACCACCATCATCAACACAGCCTGGATAAAGATTGGGTCTAATGATGTTTTGCGCATAGTCCCCCCGCTATTCAAAGATTTGTCGTATCGCCAGCGCCAGTACCAGCAAACCGGCCAGTAAAAACATCCAGGCGATGAGATCTTCCGGTGAACGATTCATCGTCATCCCTCCTTTTTGTCATCAGAACCACTGGCCAAAGCGCTTGATATAGAAACGTTTCATACCCTGCGCCACCAGGCAGTAGCTCAGCAGCGTGGCAACCAACCACGGGAAATAACTCAGCGGCAGCGGCTCAAGCCTCACCATGGCGCCAAGCGGCGAGAATGGGATATAAATGCCGATGGCCATAATGGCGGCGGTGGTGAGCAGTACCGGCAGCGTCGCGCGGCTCTGGATGAACGGTATTTTCTGCGTTCTCAACATATGCACCACCAGCGTCTGCGACAGCAGCCCTTCGATAAACCAGCCGGACTGGAACAACGCCTGCGCCTCCACATGATTGGCGGCGAAGACGTACCACATCAGAGCAAAGGTGGTGATATCGAATATCGACGACGTGGGGCCAATCCACAGCATAAAGCGGCCAATGTTCTTCGCATCCCACTTGCGCGGTTTACGCAAAAACTCCTTATCCATTTTGTCCCACGGCAGCGACAGCTGTGAGATGTCGTACATCAGATTCTGGATCAACAGATGAATAGCCAGCATCGGCAGGAACGGGATAAAGGCGCTGGCGACCAGCACCGAAAACACGTTGCCGAAGTTGGAGCTGGCGGTCATGTTCAGGTATTTGATAATGTTGCCAAAGGTCTCGCGTCCTTTAATAACGCCCTCTTCCAGCACCATCAGGTCTTTTTCCAGCAGAATAATATCCGAGGACTCCTTCGCGATATCCGCCGCGCTATCGACAGAAATACCGACATCGGCATCGCGCAGCGCCGGCGCGTCGTTAATGCCATCGCCCAGAAAACCAACGGTATGGCCATTTTTCTGTAGCATCTGTAGAATGCGCGACTTCTGCAGCGGCGTCAGTTTGGCAAACACCGCGCGTTTCTCGACCTCCTGCTGAAGCTGGCGGTCAGTCATTGACTCAACCTGTTGGCCGGTGAGAATGTCGTGCGAATCAATTCCCACTTCAAGACAAATCCGCGCCGTTACCACCGGGTTATCACCGGTAAGCACCTTAACCGCGACACCGTTATCACGCAGTGCGGTGATGGCTTTGCCCGCGCTTTCCTTCGGCGGATCGAGAAACGTTAACATGCCCTCAACGGTGAGCCCCTGTTCATCGGCGGCGGTGAGCGGCACGTTTAGCTCGGTGTCGTCCAGCTTGCGGGTAGCGACCAGCAATACCCGGAAGCCCTGAGCGTTATAATCTTCGGTTTTCGTCAGCAGCAGTTCCCGGCGCAGCGCATCCAGTTCAACGATCTTGTCGCCCTCACGGATATGGGTCGCGGCTTCGAGCATCTCTTCAACCGCCCCTTTGCAAATCAGGCTTTTATCGCCATAGCGGCTGTCTTCCACCGAGACCGATACGCGGCGACGTACAAAATCGAATGGCAATTCATCAAGCTTAACGAAGCGCTCTTTTTCCATCGGCGCCAGCCGGCCTTCCCCATAACGGAGCACGGCCCTGTCCATCAGATTACGCGCTCCGCTTTGGCTGCTGCTATTCAGCCACGCCAGCATTAATACCCGATTACTTTCCGCGCCGCCGACGTCGAGATGATGCTCAAGAATGATATTGTCCTGGGTCAGGGTGCCGGTTTTATCCGTACACAGCACATCCATTGCGCCAAAGTTTTGGATGGCATTAAGACGTTTAACGATCACCTTGCGTCGCGACATGGCAATCGCGCCCTTCGCCAGGTTCGAACTGACGATCATGGGTAACATCTCAGGCGTTAAACCGACCGCCACCGCCAGGGCGAATAGCGAGGCTTCAACCCAATCGCCCTTGCTGAAACCGTTAATCAGCAACACGATCGGTACCATAATCAACATGAAGCGGATTAACAGCCAGCTGACGCTATTCACCCCACGATCGAAGGCGGTCTGCGTGCGGGTGCCGACAATCGATTTTGCCAGTGAGCCAAACCAGGTCCGGTCGCCGGTCGCCACCACCACCGCCTGCGCCCTGCCGCTGGTGACGTTCGTCCCCATCAGACAGATATTGCCCATCTCTAACAGGCTTTTATTTTTATCCGGCGTCGGTATACGATCGCTGCATTTACCTGAAACGCTGGCCATGAGGTCATATTTTTCCACCGGCAGCGATTCACCGCTTAGAATGGACTGACTGACGAAGAGGTCCCGTGATTCCAGCAGACGAACATCTGCCGGCACCAGATCGCCCGCGGCAAGAAAAATAATATCGCCCGGCACCAGCTCTTCAATGGGTATTTCCTCCTGACTGGGGCCAATATTTCCCGGCCCGCGGCGCAGTACCGTTGCGGTGGTACGGACCATGGATTTTAGCGCCTGCGCGGCTTTATTGGTCCTGAACTCCTGCCAGAAGCGTAATAGACCACTCAGGCTCACCATTGTCAGGATAATAATAACGCCGGTGAGGTCGGTCTCTTCACCATTACGCAGCGGTAGCCAGTAATCGGTAATAAAACTGACTGCCGCCAGCGCCATCAGCACGTAAATAAACGGGTTATTAAATGCCTGCAGTAATTGAATAAAAAACGGCGGCGCGGTTTCTCGTGCCACTTCGTTGCGGCCATAATCTTCCAGCCGCTCCAGCGCATCGGCGGTCGTTAGCCCCTGCCGACTGCTATTTAAACGCGACAGCGTGTGATCCGGGCTATTAAAGGCCTCCGTTTCAATCGCAAAGCTCTTTTTATGCTGCTTATCATTTTCTGACGCAGACCGGTTGGTATTCCGGTTTTCTAATTTCATGTCAGTCATGATTCATCCCCAAATTTAGATGTGGTAGTCCCTGCATAAATAAATTATGCATAGTTAGATGTTATTTTTTCACACTCATAATTGCGCGTATTAAATATCCCTGCGAGGTTTGCCAAACCGCAGTGAGAGAGCCTTAATGGCTAATATGAGCGTGTATTACCGCGGCAAAGGCGGAGGGAACAGTGCGTAAAAAAACAATAGCATGATGAATTACCTCGCAAAAAAGCGAATTCCAGTTCTCAGGAGGCAATCGGGTTTGGGAAAGGATTGCTGCCTGCCGGTTGGCAAACAGCGCAGAATAGATAGCGTCAGTTTGCCTTGATGTTTAAATAAGGGTGACTGTCCAACATATCTCTCCTGTGTGAAGTTGTGCTTAGTATAGACGTGACTTGCCGGGAGTAAAGCTCCGTAAGCCCGTCAGTGAGGTTTGGTTTAGATTTGCTCTTGTTTAACCTCTCTCGTCAGAGGAGTCACAGCGCACAATCGTGTCGGCTGCCCATGCTTCAGACCGACATCATACAGCTCTTATCGTGAACATTGTGCCACCCCTATCACCAAATCAGACAACATACCTATACGATAAACGTTATTTATATTAACATCTTAAATATTCGCATTATTTATTTGTCTGTACAAAATACCATCATAATTTAAGCAAATTTACACAACCACGTAAAGGAAACGGTATGAGCAAGAGAGTTTATTTGGTTTCATGTTCCGGAAGACCAAATTATGGCGATGAATTAATCACCGCCACCTGGCTATCTTTCCTTTATAAAAATTATCCACAGTACGAAGTCTGGTTAGATACCCCTGAACCAGGTAACGTGCAATCGTTGTTTATGAAGTATCATCCCAACTTCAAAGCCATTAATACCTTGTGGAAAATCTGCTGGCGTTCCGTAGATATTCTAAATGATATAAATAATAAAACTGCCAGTCTTATTAAGGATTATGGTTCTCCTGATATTGACCTGAATATCGATATTTTACGCTCTGCTGATATTGTACATATTCTCGGCGGCGGCTATATCAATGCCAACTGGAAAGAAAACTATGCCATCCTGTTCGCTTGCCAGGCGCTAAAACAGGTCTCGCAAGCTAAAACGATTGCCACCGGCATCAGCATTTACCCGCACGAAGAGTTCCTTGCCGCTGAAATTTTTAACGATGCGATAACCTCATTTGATTATTTTTCCGTTCGCGATCCCGCAACGGCCAGTCGATTTGCGGTTGAAAATACTCAGGACGATGTGTTCCTGGGTTATGACCTGGATGTGGTATCCAAAAACAATAGCCCCGATCTGCCGGATATTTTATGCTGTATTCAGAATGAACTTTCTGAAGACGATATATTTCAAAAGCTTGTTTCCCTGGTTGCCGATTACCTTCAGCAACAGCATCAATGCGGCAAGAAAATAGGTTATATAGAAGCTATTCCAGGCGCCGACAACACGGCATTTGTCGAACTGCAGAAGGCCATCCCTGATATTCAGTTTTATCCTTTCTCGCATGTCTGGCATGGAGGTATCCCGGTTCAGGCTGATGGTGAGATTATTAGTACCCGTTTTCATCACCATCTGGTAGGCGCTTGCCTTGGAATTAAAGGCACCGCACTTAATATTGATAGTGAATATTATAAGAACAAGCACGAATCGTTGAGCCTGCTGGGTACCGGCTGGAATGTGCAATCGGCAGACACCCTTGCCGGTAATTTACACTCAACAATCAATGACGATTTTCATGCGCAACTCAGTAATATCGCCTCCGCCAAGTTAAACAAGGCTTTGGCGCTGTATCAGGAATAACGACACTCCAGTCCCCCGGCAACGCCGGGGGCTTCAGTTTAATCAAATACGCTATTAATAATCGCGGTGACCACAGCGGTACTGAGCGCAATCAGAACCAGATCGTCACCGACGACCCGCCACTCATAGCCGGGATAATAAGGTAATTGGTTGAGCATCGAGGCAGGCACCGCTTTTTTGGCAATACCCGGAGGTAATGGTTTTCCACGCGCGAGATTTTTCGCAATCCCCGGAGGCAGCGCCTGATAGCCGGTTAAGCCATAGTTCACCGCTAGCGCGCGAGCGGTGGTATAGCTGATATCACTGTTGACGTGATCCGGTTTGCCGTAGTTCTTACGCTGTCCCTTGCCAGCGCCGTTATCGCTTTGGCTGACGCTATGGCCATTGTTGCCTTTGTCTCCATGGTTGCCGTTATTACCACTATTGCCATGGTTGCCGCTATTACCATGACCACCGTTGCCATTACCGTTACCATTACCGTTTCCGGGATTAGCAAGCGCCGGTGCCGCGGCCATTGTTAGGGACAGCACTATAGCCAACGCTGCTTTTACTACCTGACGCTTTAACATGATCTTTTCCTTTAAATGCACAGAGTACACGCTGCAAATGTAGGTGATATTCGCCAACGATACCATTTCACTTATTCTGATTTCCATCACCGGTCGTTTACTTCAATTCCGCCGCCACGCCAGGCAAAAAACCAGCATATTTGCCATCTATAAACGCATTAAGCATGATTTCTGACTGTTAAATCGTGATGCCGCTAACAATTAAAAATTTAAAACCATTAACAACCAATTAACATTAGCAGGCAAACATTTCTCCTGAGGAAAATAATAATATGTCTACCACCCAGGTTCTCGGCGACGCCTCCTTTAGCCCGCCAGGACAACATCCCGACAGCTTAACCGCGCGTATCGACGCTCTGCCCTCCTCGCCCGGTCTGTGGTCATTTATCACACTGCTGGCATTAGGCGGCTTTTTCGAACTCTACGACCTGTTCCAGACCGGTTATATCAGTACCGGCCTGCTCGCCGAGAATATTTTCCATACCGGGAAAGACGGGGTATTCGGTATCGCGGATCAGGCGGCCTTCGCCTCTTCGACCTTTATGGGCTTGTTTATCGGCGCCAGCCTGCTCGCGCCGCTGGCGGACAGGCTCGGACGCCGTCTGACCTTTATGTTCGCGCTGGCGTGGTATGGCATCTTTTCGCTGATTATGGCGCTGCAAAATAGCGCTGAAGGGGTCATTTTCTTTCGTTTCCTGGTCGGGATCGGCCTGGGAATTGAACTAGTGACTATTGATACTTATCTCAGCGAGTGGATGCCGACGCATTTACGCAATAAAGCCTTCGCTTATGCTTTCTTCATTCAGTTTCTCTCGGTACCGACAGTGGCGCTGATGTCCTGGCTACTGGTGCCAATGACCATCCTCGGCCTGAGCGGCTGGCGCTGGGTGATTATTCTTGGCGCACTGTGCTCATTGGTCATTTGGGTCATCCGCAAAAAGCTGCCGGAATCCGCCCGCTGGCTGGAAAGCAAAGGCCGCCACGATGACGCGCACCGGGTCATGGGTGAAATGGAGCAGCGCTGCGGTTTATCGCCTTCCCGGCGCCATGCCAGCCCGGCGGTATCGGCGCCGCAACGCGGTAATTTTAAAGAAATTTGGGCACCGCAGTACCGGCAACGCACCCTCATGTTAATGGTGATGAACTTCTTCCAGGCCATCGGCTTCTTTGGTTTCGGTAACTGGCTGCCCGCGCTGCTTTCCGGCCAGGGCGCCAGTATTACCCATAGCCTGCTGTACGCCTTCTTTATCACCCTGGCCTACCCGCTTGGCTGCCTGTTCTGCACTCGTTTCGTCCATCGTTTTGAAAACAAATGGCAAATTGTCCTGTCAGCGCTAATGACGGTCATCTTCGGCACACTGTTCGCTTTACAAAATAACCCGATACTGCTGGTTATCTGCGGCTTTATGATCACCTGGTCTAATGCCTGGCTCACCATCAGCTATCACGCCTACCAGGCCGAAGTTTTCGCGACCCACATTCGCGCCCGGGCGGTAGGTTTTTGTTACTCCTTTAGCCGTCTGTCTACCGCGGTCACCAGTATTATGATTGGTGTGATCCTGCAATATGCCGGAACGCCAGGGGTGATTAGTTTTATCGTCGCCAGTATGCTGATGGTCATGCTGTCGGTCGGCATATTTGGGCCAAGAACCCGGGGAATTCGCCTGGAAAATATTTAAAGCTCACCAACGCCGCCGGTTACCCGTTCGGCGGCGTTGCGTACGAGTATTTTTTCTTGATAGCGCAGTAAAAATGGCAGCAGCAAGGCGCTAGCTCCGCTAAATGCAATCAACCCCGTAGACGCCTGCTGACTCATCTCGCCGTCGGCCAGCCACACTGAACAGAGCATAAAAGCAATCGCCGTACTGAAGGACATGAAACCTCCTTGCAGAGTGGTAAATCCCGCTCGCCAGGTATCGTCCGGGAACCGAATCGCCACCGCCGAGGAGGCAACCAGCCGGCTATAAGATGCTCCCAGGAAGGCAATCATGAACAGCCAACTCGCGCCGTCCAGCCAAAGCACCATCAGCAAACTGATGATAAAAACTACGGTTGCCGCCAGGCTCAGCCGATAGCCGCCAAAGCGTTGACACAGACTGCCGCTCAACTTTGTCGCCGCGAATCCCGCTATACCGCCGAGAAAGAACAACCACGGTAGCGCTTCGCTGCTTGCCCGCATATTGCCCATCAGCAAAGGCACCAGGATCGGCAGTAATAGCATCGGGCTAAACTGGGTTAACGCATTGCCGCTGGCGAATAACAGCATCGTTGGCGTGATGCGTATCTTTGTACCAGAGCCTGCACAGCCGGAAGTCTTCGGCAGGCCAACATAGATCATGATAAGCGCCAGCAGGCAGAGAACGCCAATCAATGCCGGCGCCGTCTGCCAGCCGAAACGTGCGCAGAGAAACAACATGGCGGGCATGCCGATAATACTGACCAGCGAAAAGGCCGAAATGACCGTTGCCAACAAGCGCGCGCGTTGTTGCTGGTCCGCCGCGTTGATCAATAAACTGCTGGCCACCCCCATCGTCATTCCGCCAAGGATCCCGGCAAAAAAGCGCAGCACCAACAGTAATATGAAATGCTGGGTGGCCAGCACCATCAGCGTTAACGCTCCCAGTAACGCCATATTAACCAGCAGAAACGTTCGCGGATTAAGCCTCCCCACCCAGCGCCACGCGCCAATGCCGGAAATGACCGATGCGAGCGTGTATATACCGCTGACATAACCTGCCCAGCTCACCGGCACCTGGAAAGTTGGCGCCATGTAGACAAATAGCGGATTGAAAATCATATATTCCAGCGCGTTGGTAAATTGGATAAAAGCGATAATCGCACCCATTCGTCGTAGATTTATGGTCATTACACGTCCTCTCATCAGGGGGAGCATCAGTTTATCGGCTAGTAAAAAAGCGCATAAGGCGGTAAAAATGGGCGGGTTAATTATCAAAAATGGGATAATCGGCGGTGAGTAAACTGGATTTGAATGCACTACGCGTGTTTGTGAATGTCGTGGAAAACGGCAGCTTCAGCGGGGCGGCGCGGGCGCTACGTATGCCTTCGTCAAATGTCAGTCGCCAGATTTCTCAACTGGAAGAAAAACTGCAATTGCGGCTTATCCAGCGCAGCACCAGACACATGCATCTCACCGATGCCGGACAGGCTTTTTTTAACAGCATGCGTCCCCTGCTCGATGAGCTCGCGGCAACCGAAGCGGCCTTGACTCAACAGCAGGCCGATCCTGAGGGGCTGTTGCGCTTATGTCTGCCTAACGAAATTGGACCGACGCTTTTTGGCCCCCTGCTGGCGCAGTTCGCCACGCGTTATCCCAAAATCGAAGTAAGCTGCGTGGTCAGCCTTGCCGGTGCCGATGCGCTTAAAGATGATATTGATATTGCCGTCGCCATCGTCCGTGGAAAAATGGAGGATGCCAGCTATATCGCCAGGCCGTTGGCGACGTTTCCCTGTTGTGTTGTCGCAGCGCCTTCGCTGCTGGAAAAATGCGGACAGCCAGTACGTTGCGAGCAGCTTGCCTCGCTTCCCTGCATCACCACCGTCAGCGCGCTGAAGGGGCAAGCCTGGCAATTCATCACCGCACAGAACGCGTTTAAAAAAGTGAACGTACAGGCCCATTTTCGGGTGAATAGCGGAGAGATCGCTCTTCATGCCGCCGTCGCCGGCGTGGGTTTCGCCATCCTTGCTGAACAGGCTTGCCGCCCGTTTATCGCCTCAGGTCAGTTAAAGGTGATTGAATTGGAACTACCGGCGGCACCGCTACATCTCATGGCGCTGTATCGCGAACGCCACTTTTTACCCGCTCGTTCTCGCGTCTGGCTCGATTTCATGCAACAGCATTTTGCCGCCGATTAAGTTTCTGACGTTTCGCCGAAAATCGCCTGCGCATCGGCGAAGCACTTCTCCGCCAGCGACGATACTGGCTCCTGGTTACGCATGATGAGCGCAAGCGTGGAGTCAACCTCGGTTTCCGCGATGGGAATAATCGCCAGGTTGTCGCTCAACGCCTCCAGGCCGTTATTGAGCGGCATGATGGCACAACAGATCCCGGCCTGGACCGCCTGGATTATCTGAAATGTCGAATCGCTTTCAAAAACATATTTCGGCGTTAACCCTTTGGCTTTGAAGCTCATTTCAATCGATTCACGATAATACATCCCCTTGGTAAGGAAACCCAGCGGCAGTCCCGCTAATGTCTCCCACTCGGGGATACCGGCATCAAACTGGAAATGGCGACTGTCGTGCAGCAGGCCCATTCGCGTTTTCGGCAGCCAGGTGACGTTAAATAATTCGCTATCGACGTGGTGCAAATAGCAGATGCCAAGATCGAGCTGATTACGGCTGACGCCGTCGATAATTTGCTCAGAGGTCATCGACAGCAGACTGAACTGCAGTTCAGGGTATTTTTCCGCCAGCGGTTTGATAAGCTGCATAGGGTTCAGGCTGGCTAACGGCACCATGCCTACGCGTAACTGGCCCACCATCTGGCCGCGACAAATCGCCGCTTCTGCCGCCAGGCCGTCGTGCGCCGCCAGCAGCGCTCGCGCCCAGGCCAGAATGCGCTCCCCCTCCGGGGTAAAACCTTCGAAGCGTTGGCCGCGCTGAATCAGCGTAAGATTAAGTTCGTCTTCCAGGTTGCGAATACGCATCGAAAGCGTCGGTTGGGTGATATGGCAGGCCGCCGCGGCCTGACCGAAATGGCGCGTCTGATCGAGCGCGATCAGATATTTCAGCTGTTTAATGTCCATCTTAACTTCCAGAATAGTGACGTCCGCTGGTCAGTGGTGGACGCGATGCAGAACACAGCTGCGATAAGATATGTTATTTAAATGTTACTTGCGGTAGGGGCTTATTTCAAGATGCCATTTGCCAGTGGCCCGGTCTTAGGCCACTGGCAACATTCAGCAAATTAACGCAGACCGGGGACGGCGCGCACCTCTTTAGAACGCAGCGTCAGGCGGATAGGAACTGATTTGTACGACGGCGTTCCGCTCTCTTCATCGATGTAATCCAGCGGCACCAACACGTTGGCTTCCGGATAATAAGCGCCCACGGTGCCCGGCGCGATGCTATAAGCAACCACGGTGATATCCTCAAGGCGCAGGTCGCTATTCGGGAGCGCGGTGAAAATGTCGACGCGGTCGCCATGCTCCAGCCCCTGCTCGGCCATATCCTGCTCATTCATAAACAGCACATCGCGGCGGCCAAACACCCCGCGATAGCGATCGTCCATCGCGTAAATCGTGGTGTTGTACTGATCGTGACTGCGCAGCGTAACCAGGCGCATCACGTCGTCGCCATCAACGCGGGTGTTCTCATGGACGCCTTTGAACACCGAGAACATCGCTTTGCCGGTCGGCGTCGGCCAGATCCGCTCGGTTGGCGGCAGCGGCATTCGGAAACCGCCCGGATGACGAATACGTTCGTTATAATCCTCGAATCCGGGGATAGTGTGCTCGATGAGATCGCGGATGCGGTCGTAATCCGCCACCAACGATAACCAGTCGATCTTACTGTTCGGCAGCGTCGCCGTCGCCATCCCGGCGACGATAGCCGGTTCCGAGCGCAGTCGGTCAGAGGCCGGTTTCAGTTTGCCGGATGAAGCGTGGACCATCGACATCGAGTCTTCCACGGTAATCGACTGACGTCCGCTCTCCTGCATATCAAGTTCGGTGCGGCCCAGACAAGGCAGAATAAAGGTCTCTTTCGCCACCAGCAGATGCGAACGGTTCAGTTTGGTGCCAATGTGCACGCTAAGATCGAGCCCGCGCATTGCCGGGAACGCCTGCTCATGATCCGGCATCGCCACCGCGAAATTACCGCCAAGACAGATAAGCGCTTTCGCTTCGCCGGCAACCATTGCCTGCAGCGCTTTCACCGCATCGTGACCATGTCCACGTGGAGCGGCAAAGCCAAACACGCTTTCAAGATTATTCAGAAACTCCGCACTCGGTTTTTCGGTAATGCCGACGGTACGGTTGCCCTGCACGTTAGAGTGACCGCGCAGCGGGCAGATCCCGGCCCCCGGTTTGCCGATATTACCGCGCATCAGCAGAAGGTCGGCAATCAACCGGACGTTAGAGGTGCCTTTGTTATGCTGGGTGATCCCCATGCCATAGGTCACGATAGTGGCGTTGGATTTGGCGTAGGCAACGGCAACGCGCTGCAGATCGTCGCGGGTTAATCCGGACTCACGCTCAATTTCCGGCCAACTAGTCTGACGTAAATCTTCGGCAAAAGCATCGAAGCCGAGGGTGTGCTCGTTAATAAACGCCTGGTCCAGCACCTGGCCCTGGTCCGCTTCGATCTCCAGTAATGCCTTAGCGATCCCTTTCAGCGCCGCGGCATCGCCGCCCGCTCTCACCTGAAAATAGGTTGAGGCGATATTAGTTGAGCTGTAGGTCGCCATTTCAATAACGTTCTGCGGGTCGGCAAAACGCTCCAGCGCCCTTTCACGCAGCGGGTTAAAGACGATAATCGGCACACCGCGGCGGGACAGTTCATGCAACGTCCCCATCATGCGCGGATGGTTGGTTCCGGGGTTGTGACCGATGGAAATAACCAGTTCGGTTTTATCAAAGTCATCCAAAGACACCGTGCCTTTGCCGATGCCGATCGATTGCGGCAGACCGACGCTGGTCGCCTCGTGGCACATATTAGAGCAGTCCGGGAAGTTATTGGTGCCGAACTCGCGGGCGTAAAGCTGGAACAGATATGCCGCTTCGTTAGAGGCGCGCCCGGAGGTATAGAACTCAACTTCATCGGGCTGCATGCCCTGTAATACTTCGCCAATGCGGGCAAACGCGCTTTCCCAGGAGACCGGGCGCAGCGTGTCGCTTTCGCGATCGTAAGACAAGGGATGGGTAATACGTCCGTACCCTTCCAGTTCAAAGTCGCTTTTCGCCAGCAGCGAGGTCACGGTATTGGCAGCGAGGAACTCTGGCGTCACGCGTTTGCTGGTGGCTTCCCAGGTGACCGCCTTCGCGCCGTTCTCACAAAACTGGAAGGTTGATTTATGTTCTTTATCCGGCCATGCGCAGCCGGGGCAGTCAAAACCGTCAGGCTGGTTGGTACGCAGCAGCGTGACCGGGGCGTCAAGCGCGTCCATTTGCGTACGCACGGCGATGGCGGTCGCTTTTAACGCCCCCCATCCACCCGCTGGGCCATCATAGGGATGAACACCGGGGACAGCGCGTTTTTTCTTATTCATATGAACTCCTGAATACTCTCTTCAGCTAGCGGATGTTATTAACAACATTGGTCACGTTTTTTTGCGGTGATGTTAAATAACCACATTAATTAAGCGGGAAATACCGCATTTCATTTTGCAATGAATAGCAAATGACAGGGTTAACTCGTTGTTTTTAATCTTTAACTAAATGTCTGGTTAAAATGAAATGAGCGACTTTAATCGTTAACTAAATAATAACATCTCATTTCGTGTTGTATAATAGATGTTATCTATCGGGTGTTAAATTTAACCTATTTGATAATTAAAGAATTATTTTTAAACTTTATTATCAAGGGCATTAACATATTTCAATGCCCGTCAACGCCGTAATTTAATTGTCATCAACAGGAGGCTTTGCGCAGGTAAAGCCGTATCCGCTATGCAGAAAATATTCCATAAATACAATGAAGTAATGTCGTACAGGGGTGAGCCATGTTCGGATTAGATGCCTTTTATTTAGCCAGGATACAGTTTGCATTTACTGTATCTTTCCACATCATTTTCCCCGCTATTACCATTGGTCTCGCCAGCTACCTTGCGGTACTGGAAGGGCTGTGGTTAAAAACAAAAGAGGATACCTACCGCCAGCTCTACCATTTCTGGTCAAAAATATTTGCCGTTAATTTTGGTATGGGCGTCGTTTCCGGACTGGTGATGGCCTATCAGTTCGGCACTAACTGGAGCGGGTTCTCGCAGTTCGCCGGTAGTATTACCGGGCCGCTATTGACCTATGAAGTCCTGACCGCCTTCTTCCTCGAAGCCGGCTTTCTTGGCGTCATGCTGTTCGGCTGGCATCGCGTCGGCCGCGGACTGCACTTCTTCGCGACCTGTATGGTGGCGCTGGGCACGCTGTTTTCCACTTTCTGGATCCTCGCGTCCAATAGCTGGATGCATACGCCGCAGGGCTACATTATCGAGAATGGCATCGTGGTGCCGGTAGACTGGCTGAAGGTCGTTTTTAACCCTTCATTCCCGTATCGCCTGCTGCACATGTCCACCGCCGCCTTCCTTGCCAGCGCCTTTTTCGTCGGCGCTTCGGCGGCCTGGCATCTGCTGAAAGGCAATGACACGCCGGCAATCCGCAAGATGTTCTCGATGGCGCTGTGGATGGCGCTGATCGTCGCCCCCATTCAGGCGATGATTGGCGATGCGCACGGCCTGAATACGCTCGAACATCAACCGGCAAAAATCGCCGCGATTGAAGGACACTGGGAGAATAAACCGGGTGAGGCCACGCCATTAGTGCTGTTTGGTCTGCCGGATATGGATGAGGAGCGCACCAAATATAAAATTGAGGTTCCCTATCTTGGCAGCATCATCCTGACCCATAGCCTAGATAAACAGGTTCCGGCCTTAAAAAGTTTCCCGAAAGAAGATCGCCCAAATTCCACCATTATCTTCTGGTCGTTCAGGGTGATGGCCGGGCTCGGTATGTTAATGGTACTGCTCGGCGTGGTCAGCGCCTGGCTGCGTTGGCGTGGCCGGCTTTACACGTCAAAACCGTTCCTGCGTTTTGCCCTGTTGATGGGTCCTTCCGGGCTGGTCGCGCTACTGGCAGGCTGGTTTACCACTGAAATTGGCCGCCAGCCGTGGGTAGTCTATGGTGTTCAGCGAACCCGGGATGCGGTCTCCGCCCATGGCGATCTGCATATGTCCCTCAGCCTGCTGGCCTTTATCGTGGTTTACGCCTCGGTGTTTGGCGTCGGCTACGTGTATCTGATTCGCCTGATAAAAAAGGGGCCGGAAAGTGCGCACACGCCGGAGGACCCGACTCAGAACCAAACCCCTGCCCGCCCGCTGTCAGCGGTACGCGAACCTATGAATACTTCGGGGAGAAAATAATATGGGTATCGACCTGTCAATTATCTGGTTCACGATCATCGTTTTTGCCACTCTGATGTATATCGTGATGGACGGTTTCGATCTCGGGATCGGCATTCTGTTCCCGTTTAATAAAAATGAAACCGACCGCGATATGATGATGAACAGCGTGGCGCCGGTGTGGGACGGTAACGAAACCTGGATGGTGCTGGGCGGCGCGGCGCTGTATGGCGCGTTTCCACTGGCCTACGCGGTGATTATCGATGCGCTCAGCATCCCGTTAACCGCCATGTTACTGGGGCTGATTTTCCGCGGCGTAGCGTTTGAGTTTCGCTTTAAGGCGACGCCGGAACATCGTCCGTTGTGGGATAAGGCGTTTATCGGCGGTTCGCTATTGGCGACGTTTAGTCAGGGGATCGCCGTAGGCACCCTGCTCAACGGCCTCAGCGTCACGGGTCGCGAATTTAGCGGCTCAACCCTCGACTGGCTGGCGCCCTTCCCGCTGTTTTGCGGCGTCGGACTGGTGATTGCCTACGCATTACTGGGCTGCACCTGGCTGATAATGAAAACTGAAGGCGCTCTGCATCGCAAAATGTCCGAGCTGGCGATCCCGCTGACGCTGGCGTTGTTAGCAGTGGTCGCTATTATCAGCATCTGGACGCCGCTGACTCACCCGGAAATCGCTCACCGCTGGTTTACCTTCCCCAATATCATCTGGTTTATGCCGGTGCCGTTGCTGGTGCTGGTTTGCTGCTGGGGGATTGTCCGGAGCGCCTATAATCGTCAGGCCAGCTATGGGCCGTTTTTACTCACCCTGGCGCTGGTGTTCCTCGGGTTCAGCGGCCTTGGGATCAGCATCTGGCCAAATATTATTCCACCGGCTATCTCTATCTGGCAGGCCGCTTCGCCGCCGCAGAGCCAGGGCTTTATGCTGGTCGGCGGGCTGCTGATCATTCCGGTTATTTTGATGTACACCTGCTGGAGCTACTACGTGTTCCGCGGCAAAATCAAACCCGATGAGGGGTATCATTGATGGCGACTCAATCTGATAAAACGTTAACGACGCATCATCGTCCGTTCTGGCACAAACTGATGTGGCTGGTGATTATCTGGGGGGCCAGCGTGCTGGCGCTCGGCGTGGTCGCCACCTTCTTTAAGCTATTGATGACGGCGGCAGGAATGCGCACTCACTAATACTAAATGCCGGACGGGCTGACCCGCCCGGCGTTTTTTTATGTGAGGTTGTAAAAACGATCAGGCTGCATTTTTTCCGGTAACGGATGTTGCCCGGTCATATCCATCAAATTACGTTCAATGGTATTGCACATTGCATTCAGCGGCAGGTCGTTGGCCGAGGTGCCAAACGGATCTTCCAGCTCTTCCGCCAGGGAATCCCATGACAGGAAGGTGTAGGAGATAAACACCGAAACAAACGGCGTCATGTAATGCAAATCCCCCACCAGCGCGAACGGCAGCAACGTACAAAAAAGATACACCGTGCGCTGTAAAATCAAGGTGTAGGCAAACGGCACCGGCGTACTCGCCAGACGCTCGCAGCCGCCCAGGACATGGGCTAACTCATCGAGTTTATTATCAATCAAGCCGTAGGTAATATCGCTGAGCTTACCCTGCTCGCGCAGCTTACCTAACTCATTACCAATCAATAATAATATTCGGTTAGTCGGCATTGAGCTGGCGAGAATTTCCGCCACTTTTTCTTTCGGCAACAGGCGATAGAGGTCGACCGCCGGGTCGGTTTTACGCAACTGGTGCTTAAGGCTCCAGCTGAACGCCACCAGATAACTGACTAATGTTTTATGCGTTTCATCCTCGGCTGGAAGGATATTTTTCAGCTGCCGCACCAGCGTTCGTTCGGCAATCAGCACGGTTCCCCATAAATTACGCGCCTCAACGAAGCGGCTGTAGCTCGCGCTATTACGAAAGCCGAGAAAAATCGCAATCGCGATCCCCAACAGGCTAAATGGCGCAACGGTTAAATGAATGCCAAGTTGTTCATACCATTGATAGCTGATGATGGCGATGACCGACATCAGGACGTTCAATAGCAGGCGGAAAACAATTTTTGACAGCACGGAACCGTGCCAGTCAAACAGACGAAAAAACCAGTGTTGTTCTGGCCGGATGATCATTGTATTACTTCCTGAAGACCCAATGATGCTCAGTACATACCCTAATGAAAAATGATGGGTATATACCCGTCATACTTCAAGTTGCATGTGCGTTGGCAATAACTCGGCCCATCCCTGGGCCTCGCCCTTACGGGCGCAGTGAACTGCGTTCAAATTCGTTCCTGACGAATTTGTCCTCGCTCACCCCAGTCACTTACTGGAGTAAGCTCCTGGGGATTCCCTGCGTCGCCGCCTTCCTGCAACTCGAATTATTTAGGGTATAGATATTATCTATTAAGCCATTGGTTAATTTTATTGTACACAAACACGACATCGCGTTGATAACCGCCATTAATTAGCGATGAATTAATGGTGTTTTAATTATGGGCTGTTTTTATTTTCCACGCAATATACGGCCTGCAAAGCAGGCCGGAGAAATAAACCATCTGTAGCGGCGTAATGGCCGATATTATGCAGGGTTATTCAGCCTGACGGCTGGATAATTCTTCAAGTAGCGTCGCGGAAGGTACAAAGAACAGACTGCCGGTAACCGGGCGACTGTAATCGAGCAGTCGATCGTAATTACCGGCCGGGCGACCGACGAACATGTTTTCCAGCATCTGTTCGATGGGCGCCGGGCTGCGCGCATAACCGATAAAATAGGTACCAAACTCGCCCATCCCGGGTTTGCCGAACGGCATGTTGTCGCGCAGGATTTTAATCTCCTCGCCGTTCTCTTCAAGCGTGGTCAGCGAACTGTGCGAACAGCTTGGTTTGACGTCGGCATCCAGTTCGATGTTGGTCATTTTTTTACGCCCGATAATACGCTCCTGCTGTTCGACGGTTAGCGCATTCCAGCCCGCCATATCGTGCAGATATTTCTGCACGATCACGTAGCTACCCCCGGCGAAATCTGGGTCTTCTTCGCCGATAATGGTGAAATCCGCCGCCGCGCGCCCCTGCGGGTTTTCACTGCCGTCAACGAAGCCAATCATCGCCCGACGGTCGAAATAGCGGAAGCCGTGAACTTCATCGACAACCGTCACCGCGTCACCCAGTTTATCCATCAACTGCGTCGCCAGCTCGAAGCTAAGCCCCATATCATCGGAACGGATATGCAGCAGCAGATCGCCCGGCGTAGAGACCGCCACGCGCTCTCCGCTGCCCACGCGGCGGAAAGGATGCAGCTGCTGCGGGGTGGGCTGACCAAACAACTGCGGCCAGATCTCAGCGCCAAATCCGCAGATGCAGGAAATCCCCGCCTCCGGCATGCGGGTACCAACGGAACGCACCACCGCGGCAAAATCATCGCACCAGTCGCGCACGCGGCTCAGGCTCTCAGCGCTGCGCGCTACGGTCGCGACGATGAATATCGCCGTTCGCGGCAGCGGTAAAGTAATCGCCTGAGGTTCGTTAATTTTCATATCATCCTCTGTTATTGCCAATTAACGGCAAGGTAGCGTTGGCTCCTGCAGGCAGGAGTCGAAAGTTGTTTACGCGTGAGCCAGTTCGCCGCCGGGCGCTTCGTATGGATCAATGTGAATCATCACCTGTAGCACCTCATGGCGCGCGAGCACATTTTCCCGCACCGCCAGCGCGATAGCATGGCCTGCACGAACCGACAGCTCGCCCGGAACTTCAATATGGACATCGACGAGGATCAGGTCGCCCGCCTTACGCGTTTTTAGATCATGCAAACCCACTACGCCGCCGGTTGCGGCGATGGTGTCGCGTATCGCATTCTGGGTTTGCGCGTCGACCGAGCGATCCATTAAATCATGTAAAGCATCGCCGGCAAAAGTGTAACCCATTCGTGTAATCAATACCCCTACTAACAATGCCGCCACGGGATCCAACCAGGCAATACCGGCGAGGTTACCCACGATCCCCACCGCCACCACTACCGACGATGCCGCATCCGAGCGCGCATGCCAGGCGTTCGCAATTAATAATGACGATTGAATGCGCTTTGCTACCGCCAGCATGTAACGGAACAGCGTCTCTTTTGCGATCAGCGCCGTCAGGGCCACCCAAAGTGCCGTAATATGCACGGATTGAATGGTTTCCGGATGGAGTAGTTTATCCACCGCCGACCACAACATACCGACGCCGACAACCATTAAAATCGCGCCCAATATCAGCGACGCGCCATTTTCGTAGCGCCAGTGGCCATAATGATGATCGCTGTCGGAAGGTTTACGGCTTTTCTTATTGGCAATCAGAACCACAAAATCAGCAATTAAATCGGAAAGAGAGTGGATGCCATCGGCAATAAGCCCTTGCGATCCTGAAAACAGGCCAGCGATAATTTGCCCGGTCGATAAAAACAGATTAACCACGACGCTGACCAGGGTGCTTTTACGCGCGGCCTGTGAACGCTGATGATATTTATTATCATTCTGTTGGTTTTTATTTTCCATCATCCCTCCCGAATAAAGTGTGGATGATAGCCTGATATGAATCAGCGATATTCAATATTAATGGCTTGTTGATAATAAATTTAAAATAAATAGCCTGAGTTATAATATATAAATGAGAATGATTGCGCTTTAAAAATAGCCGACATTGAGCGGCTATTTTTTTATTTTATGACGTTGCCATTCGACGCATAGCGCAATGATAAGCCCCATTTCGCACCGAGGCGCGGAGCACCCGCGCTACGCCATTGACCGCCACTCTCGCGGTTCGCCGCTGCAGCGGATTGATGGGGATCGCCAGCATCTGCTGCGCCCAATCGGGGAGCAGATCGATTCCGGCGACCATCATCCAGCGCCCTACCGGCTGGCTTAGACGGCCCGGCAGACGGGTGTTGAGCAGCACCTGCGCCACTTCTTGCGTTCGCTCATCACAACGTAACTGTGGGCGCATATCCTGCAAATACTCCGCCACCTGACGTGGCGTTTCGGGGATGTCTTCGGCGCCAAGCCGACGGGCGACCTCCGCCGCTTCGCGGTAGTATTGCTCCTGACGCGCGGCAGTAACGATGGTGCGCTTATAACGCAGATGAGAGGCCATAAAGCTGCTGCACTCGGCCACGTGAACCCAGGTTAAGAGCGCCGGATCGCTGGCGCGATAGGGTGTGCCGTCCGGCGCAACGCCGCTGATGCGCTGATGGATCCCCTGCACTTTGGCGATTAATCTTTCGGCATCTGCGGTAGCGCCAAACGTGGTGGCTGAGATAAATTGACTGGTGCGGCGCAAACGTCCAAAGATATCCTCGCGAAAACGCGAATGATCCCACACACCGGCCAGCGCCAGCGGATGCAGCATCTGCAATAATAGCGCGCTAATGCCGCCGCAGAGCATTGAGGTAAAGTCGCCGTGTACCTGCCAGATAGCCGACTGCGGGCCAAATAAGCCCGGCTCGCCCTTCGGGTTTTCAAAATCAATCTCTTTTAACGCCATCCCGGTTAAACCCAGGACCTGTGATTCAATCATGCCGCGTATGCTGGTCATTGCGTTGCCCGTCGCTATCCGTAACGCCACCAACATAACACCATTCGCGGCGGCAGGCATTTGCCGACGGTGACTTTAAACGCCAACGCGCCCGCGTTCCCGCGGGCACGCCACGGATCAAGCGTTGAGCTGATAATCGAGGGAGATGTCGGCTTTCAGGACCTGCGAAACCGGGCAGCCAGCTTTGGCTTTCTGGATAATCGGATCAAAGGCCGTTTTGTCGATACCCGGCAGGACAATATTGCTCTGCAGCGCAATCTTGGTGATGGCGAAACCGCCGCCGCTCTTATCCAGCGTAACCACCGCAACGGTATCGATAGAGGTCGCCGTATAGCCCTCTTCGCTGAGCATTAATGACAGCGCCATTGAGAAGCAGGCGGCATGGGCCGCGCCGATAAGCTCTTCCGGGTTAGTCCCTTTAACACCTTCAAAGCGGGTATTAAAACCATAAGGTTGTTGGTTCAGCGCGCCGCTTTCCGTCGAGACGGTGCCTTTACCGCTTTTCAGATCCCCTTCCCAATGCGCCTGACCTTTCTTATGAATTGCCATCGTTTCACTCCTTTTTGACGTTAAAGGAGTAAGTATAGACAGCTCTAGCTGACCTGAGCCAACTGTTGCTGAATGGCCTCCAGAAACAACGGCAGCGCGCTGGGCTGATAATCCCGTGACAGATAGATGCCATAGACGGCCAGGGATTTTGGCGTATATCCAGGCAGCACCTGCTTTAGCGCGCCGCTGTTTAGCGCGCGCCGGGCTTCCAGTTCCGGCAGCATGGCGATGCCGCATCCGGCAACCGCCGCTTCCATCAGCAGAGAGGAGATCCCGGCGCTCAGATTGCCGGAGACGGCCACCGACACGGGTTCACCCTGCGGATCGGTAAACTGCCATGTCGGGGTGGCGAAATGGCTATAGTGCAGACAGTTATGTTGACTAAGCTCCTCCGGCGAATTTATCTGGCCATGCTGCTGTAGCCACCTCGGCGAGGCGCAGAGTACCGAGCGGCAAATGCCAAGCCGCCGCGCTATCGCCCCCGGCTCCGGATTATCGGTGATCCGGATGGCGACATCGATACGCTCGCCAATCAGACTCACCGGATGGTTATTGATATCCAGTTCGAGACGCAGTTGCGGGTAGCGGGCCAAAAACTCCGGTAGCAGCGGTGAGAGCAACTGCATGGCGGTAAAGTGCGCGCAGGCGACCCGCAGCGTGCCGCTCGGCACCGCGCGTTCCGTCTGCCCCGCGATCTCATCCGCCAATTGCGTGAGGCTACGCGTTTTCTGCAAAACCTTTTCGCCAGCGCTGGTTAAAGTCAGTTTGCGCGTCGAACGATGAATGAGCCGGGTTCCGGCCCAGTGTTCCATCTGCTCCAGATAGCGACTCACCATCGGCCGCGACATACCAAGCGCCCTGGCCGCCGCGCTCAAACTGCCCAGCTCGCATATCCGCATATATACCTGGGCGGCGATCACTCGATCCATATCCGTATCCATCTGCACGTTTTATGAAACTCAGCATCTCTTTTTTCAGGAATTTTCGCAAATCAAGAATGACGTAAAATAAACCTATTCACCTGAAAGAGAGAAAACCAACATGAAAGTATCTGCCCTGGCCATCGCCACCGCCCTGTTCAGCACCACCACTTTTGCCGCGCCGTTGACCCTGCAAACCTACAACCCGCAGGAGAACGCGATCTTCGCGGTGAACTCCACGCTGGCCTCCGGCCCGCACGAGGCGGTGCTTTTTGACGCCCAGTTCAGCGTTAAGGATGGTGAAAAGCTGGTTGAGATGATCAACAAAAGCGGTAAGAAGCTCACGCACATTGTGATCACCTCCGGCGATCCGGATTTCTATTTTGGCCTCGAGCCGCTGGTAAAAGCCTTCCCGCAGGCCAAAGTGGTGGCGACCCCTCAAGTGGTTAAGCATATTGAAGAGACCAAAGCGGCGAAGCTGGCTTACTGGGGCCCGCAGATGAAAGACGGCGCGCCGAAGCAGGTCTATGTTCCACAGGTATTAGCCGCAGATAGCTTCACCATCGACGGCGAGAAAGTGGAAATTCGTCAGCCGCAGAACTACGGCGCGTTCGTCTGGATCCCGGCGAATAAAGCGATTCTTGGCGGCACCGGCGTCGCCTGGGGCATGCACGTCTGGACCGCCGATACCCAAAGCGCGGCGAGCCGTCAACAGTGGCGCCAGACCCTTAACGATATGGCCGCGCTGCATCCGCAACAGGTGATCCCGGGCCACTACCTCGGCACGCCGCCGGCGGGCGACAAGGCTATCGTCTTTACCCGCGACTATCTGGAGAAATTCGAGCAGGCGCTGAAAGCTCATAAAGATTCCGCCAGCGTCATCAAAGCCATGCAGGCGCAATATCCGGGTCTCGCTGAAGAAAGTTCGCTGGAGCTGAGCGCGAAAGTGAACACCGGCGAAATGAAGTGGTAATCGCCCGCGCCTGAATCGAGAACGCTCTTAATCTGCCGACGCAAGGTTGCTATTCGCAAAAAAATGGACCACGATAATCCCGTCGCGTTAAAAAGCGCGGCGTACTTAGGGTTACGTTTCGTCCGGCTTGCGTCGGGCTTGTCCTTGAAACCAGAACAGGATTAAGGAGTAAGAATGAAATCGAACCATCAGGCACGTCATCTTCTCGGTCTGAACTACAAGCTTTCACGCCAGAAAAAAGTGGTGCTGGAAGGCGACGAAGAAACTACCGTTAACCATATCCATGCTACGGGCCGCAAACGCCGCGGTGGTTAATTTTCCAGCTGAGTGATGATAAAAACACCATCCGCTAAACAGGATGGTGTTTTTTTAAGACAATCCCACGCTTCGCATCCTTCTTTTGTTACCATCTGCTCTATACTCTGCCCGCTGCATTTCCTGCCAGCCCGATCGCTTATCGCCGCGCCCGGGTCTGAAGTGAACATCAAGGAGTTAGTGCGATGCAATTCATCTATAAAAAAAACCGTTCTCTTTATATCCCCTACGCTGGCCCGGTTCTGCTTGAGTTTCCGTTACTCAACAAAGGAAGCGCCTTCAGCATGGAAGAGCGTAGCAGCTTCAACCTGCTGGGCCTGCTGCCGGAAGTGGTCGAAACCATCGAAGAACAAGCTGAACGCGCGTGGATCCAGTATCAGGGATTTAAAACCGAGATCGATAAGCACATTTATCTGCGCAACATCCAGGACACCAACGAAACCCTGTTTTATCGCCTGATTGGTAATCATCTCGATGAGATGATGCCGGTTATCTATACCCCCACCGTCGGCGCCGCCTGTGAGCGTTTCTCGGAAATCTACCGTCGCGCGCGCGGCGTGTTCATCTCTTATCAGAATCGCCACAACCTCGACGATATCCTGCAAAACGTACCGAACCATAACGTCAAAGTGATCGTGGTGACCGACGGCGAGCGTATTCTCGGTCTCGGCGACCAGGGTATCGGCGGGATGGGCATCCCTATCGGTAAGCTGTCGCTCTATACCACCTGCGGCGGTATCAGCCCGGCCTACACCCTGCCTATCGTGCTGGATGTCGGCACCAACAACCAACAACTGCTCGACGACCCGCTGTATATGGGCTGGCGTCATCCGCGCGTGACCGACGACGAGTATTATCAATTCGTTGATGACGTTATCCAGGCCATCAAAAACCGTTGGCCAGACGTGCTGCTGCAGTTTGAAGATTTCGCGCAGAAAAACGCCATGCCGCTGCTTAACCGCTATCGTAACGAGATTTGCTCGTTTAACGATGATATTCAGGGCACCGCGGCGGTCACCGTCGGCACATTGATCGCCGCCAGCCGTGGCGCGGGCAGCCAGCTCAGCGAGCAAAAAATTGTCTTCCTCGGCGCGGGCTCCGCCGGTTGCGGTATTGCTGAACAGATCATCGCGCAAATCATGCGCGAAGGGTTGAGCGAAGAGGAAGCCCGCCAGCGCGTATTTATGGTGGACCGCTTTGGCCTGTTGACCGACGGCATGCCGAATCTGCTGTCGTTCCAGAGCAAGCTGGTGCAGAAGCGCGAAAACCTGCAAGGTTGGGATACGACCAACGAAGCGCTCTCGCTGCTTGACGTGGTGCGTAACGTGAAGCCGAATATTCTGATCGGCGTTTCCGGCCAGCCGGGGCTGTTCACGGAAGAAATTATTCGTGAAATGCACAAGCATTGTCCGCGCCCGATCGTCATGCCGCTGTCGAACCCGACCTCCCGCGTTGAAGCCACACCGCAGAACATCCTGACCTGGACCGACGGCGAAGCGCTGGTGGCCACCGGCAGTCCGTTCACCCCGGTGACGGTTAAAGGCAAGCAGTACGCCATCGCGCAGTGTAATAACTCCTATATCTTCCCGGGTATCGGCCTTGGCGTTATCGCCGCGGGGGCATCGCGCGTCACCGACGAGATGCTGATGGCGGCAAGCGAAACCTTAGCCAACCACTCGCCGCTGGTGAATAACGGCGAAGGTCCTGTACTGCCGGAACTGAAAGATATTCAGGCCGTGTCGCGCGCTATTGCGTTCGCTGTCGGTAAAGTGGCTCAGGAACAGGGCGTGGCGGTGAAAACATCGGCCGAGGCGCTGCTGCAGGCCATTAGCGATAATTTCTGGCAGCCGGAATATCGCAACTATCGCCGAACCTCAATTTAATACGTAATCTCTAACCGGGCCAAATATCGGCCCGGTTTTTTTGTCTAATTCGCCTGCCGCTTATTTATATTTTTCGTTCTGATATTTCTTACACCAATATATAAATAAAAACACTTGCTACTTTTCCTTACCCATGCAACATTTTCCACCCCCACATCAAACAAAGGAATGCAAAGTGGAAAATGTGACTTTCAAAGAAAACAAAAACACACAGACAATGATCCGCGTCGTATTAATCCTGATAGGTCTTACTGCTATCTTCGCGGGTCTCTCTCTCTTTAGTGGCGATATGTGGCGAATCATACCCGATGCCGACCCGGAAAAAACCGCAACCGGTACTCTCGTTGGTCTTATTATATATTCACCCAGTAAATTCTTTTTTGCGTTGCTATATATTTTTATCGCCCCTCTAATATGGCTTTTGCTTGTTCGAAAAATCAACTTTCACCTTCTGCACCACCCTATCATCCCTGCAATTTTGTTTCTCTGCGCAGGCATCTTTGTTTTTCTGCATCCAGAAGTGACACCGGGCGAAGACTTGAGCATTCAGTACAGTCGCCACAATAGTTATCATACTTCTATATTCTGGCGAGAAAGAATAACCCGTATTTATCTTAATAACACAATTAAATACGAAACATTTGTCGAGACTAAAGACTCCAGTTGGGATTTTAGCAAATATAATATTAAAAGCGCCTGGCGCTGCAAAGTCGAACAATATTCAAGTTTTTCAACTCTGGGCTTCTATGAAAGCTGGTACCCGGACGATGATCCGCAGGTAATGGCCGCGAACTGTAGACAAATTACGGATATTGAAGGACTCTCTAAAGAAACACTCTACAGTGCCCAGCGGATTGCCACTCAAAATCCCCCGTCAGCGTCGCAAAAAAAGAACGATGAGTAAAATACGACGAAAACCGACATAAACATGTCTGGCTGGCGCGGAATGCCACTATTACTGGTAAACGCGACTTCACTATCACAGACGAGTTAATAGCCAACCACCCGTTAAGTCAGCTGGCAGGAGTGCAAACAGGTCACTCCTGCCCTGGTTGCAGCCTCAGCAAGCCCCTTTGTTCCGTGCGACATCTCAAACTGCCGTCATCGGCAATAAACCCGTACCTGTCTGCTCCACTTTATTGCAATATTTATCGCCGTGTTTACTAAACACCCGTCCATCCTTACGAGTGGCTTCACATATGCTTTATTAACTCGCTCATCCGCGAGTAAAGGTCTTGCCCGCTTACCCGGTCGCCGATAAATTAGCAATCAGATAACGCGGTGCTGAAATAAGCGCGCAGCAAAAACAGAAGGTTTAGGTATGGCGAATATTCGTGATGTCGCCCGTCGGGCCGGGGTGTCAATTAGTAGCGTGTCCAACGTACTTAATAATCGCACACAGCAGATGCGCGAAGAGACCCGACAGCGGATAGTCAAAACGATGGCTGAGTTAAATTACCGCCCGCCGCGTTGCGCCCCGCCGGTCGCCGATTCAGCAACCAAAATGCTCGGCCTGATGGTACCGTCTATCGTCAATCCGAGCTTTTCAGCGCTGGCACATGAACTGGATACTGCCGCGCGCGCTTTTCGCCATCGCCTTTTATTAGGCATTTGCTTCCGCGATGCCGCCGAGGAGTCGGCATTTATCGCGGATATGTTTTTGCATGGCGTACGCGGATTGATCGTCGCCGCCAGCGACGTACGCAAAACCCACTTTGTACGTGCAGCCGAACAAGGCATGACCATTATTAGCTATGACAATCGGCTGGCCGAAAGCGTCCCGCCTCGGGCGCGCTACTTCGATAGTGTCTCAATGGACAACGTTGAAGCGGGACGTCTGGCGGCGCAACATCTGCTGGACAACGGTTGCCGCAATATCGTCTTTGCCACCGAAAGCGGGTTAACGCTAGGGCGCAGCCATAAAATCCTCGGCTTTCAGTCCGCGCTTGCCCAAAGCGGAACAGCGGCAAGAGGCGTGGTGATAGAAGGCAGAGGCAATCGGGAATTCGGCGACGCCGAGATGTTCGAACTGGGCGTAAGTCTGGCGCAAAAAATTAGTGCCCGCACGCCGCGAGTGGATGGCGTGGTGGCGATTAACGATGCGTTAGCCATCGGCATGATGGTTGGGCTCCGCGCGCAGGGCCTGAGAATTGCGGAAGATATTTCGGTCATTGGCATCGATAACATCGCCCTCTCAGCGCTCTCATCGCCCGGCCTTACCTCGGTAATGGCCCCGCTTTCGACAATGGCGTCGATGATGGTAGAGCGGCTCGTCCAGAGAATTGCTGAGCCGGGATTACAAACCGACGAATTTATCTTCGCTCCGGAAGTGATTCAGCGCCAGTCGGTAAGAATAAAGCAACCATAGTTGTTTTATAAATAAATAACACGATGCAGATAATATTTATTATCAGCAGGGAGGCTTACACCCTTTTAGACTCAATACGCATATTAATGTCGGGATTCCCATCCCATTCTTTTGTACTTTAACGAGTATAACCGGAAATAATGATGAACCTACAATCTGCGCAAAATATAGAAAAGAGCGCCATTAAGAAATTGACATGGCACATTGTTCCATTAATGATATTGCTTTATTTTCTGGCTTTTCTTGATCGTAATAATATGGCCTACGCCGCAATGGCGTTAGAGGATAGCCTTGGTCTGACGGCCACCGCCTTTGGCTTTGCTTCGGGAATATTTTTCATCGGTTATTTTATGTTTGAAATCCCCAGCAACGCCGGCACGATTAAGTTCGGTCCGCGGCTGTGGTTCGCGCGTATTCTGATAACCTGGGGAATATTTGCCACCTTGATGGGCTTCGTCAGAACGCCGACCGAACTCTATATCTGTCGTTTTATGCTCGGCGTGTGCGAAGCCGGTTTCTTTCCTTCGGTGGTGTACTACTTCACGATCTTTTTTCCGCCCGCCTGGCGGACCAAAATTCTCGGCATGTTCATTATTGTTCAGCCGCTATCCAACGCCGTCGGTTCACCGATTTCAGGTTTAATTCTGCATATCGATAACGGCTGGTTTGGCCTTGAATCCTGGCAGTGGTTATTTATCCTCGAAGGTATTCCGCCGATCGTTATTGGCCTGTTCATCCCTTTTATTATCAAGAATTCACCACAGGAAGTCGGCTATCTCAACGCTGAAGAAAAAGCGTGGTTAATGAGTAGTACGAACCGTTCAAAATCAGGTAGTAAAGTCTCGCTGGCTGAGTTCGCCAGCGGTATTAAAAATCCCAAATATTTGCTTTATGCACTGCTGAACTTCGGGATGGTTTGCGGGATTTACGGCTTCGGAATGTGGCTACCGTCGATTATTACCGCCATTTCCGGCGATGACATTCTGCGCGTTAGTATGATTGCCCTCATCCCCTACGGCCTGGCGGCGCTACTGGTTTATCCATGGAGCATGCTGGCGAGTAAAACGCGAAAAATCGCCGTTTTTGCCGGTATCAGCATGGTCGTCGCCGCATTAGGACTCGCCGGCGCGGTGGTGTTCTTCAAGTACAACGTCGCGGTTTCACTCTCATTCCTGACCATTGCCGCCATTGGTATCTATACCGCGGTACCGTGTTTCTTATCGATGCCTGCCAACGTCTCGGCGGGCGCGGCGACGGCCGCGGGGCTCGCCGTAGTGAGCTGTATCGGCAACCTGGGCGGCTTCGTCGCCCCCTACGTGGTCGGCCTCCTTAACGACTTCAGCCACAGCAGCACGCCGGGTCTGATATTCCTCGCCATGTGCCTGCTAATCACCGGCCTGATTTGCATTTTCTACTGCGCCAGACAGCGCGAAGGCGTCATTCAATCCTGAAAATTTAAGGAAACATCATGGGAACTCTTATTGGTAAAAAAGCATTTATCACCGGCTCTGAACAAGGTATCGGCTGGGCTACGGCGGAAAAACTGATTCTGGCGGGATGCGATGTCTTTTTACACTATCACAGCGGTGAAGAAGGCCCGCAAGCGCTGGCGGCTATCGCCAGCGCGCGAGGGCAAAAAGCGGCCTGGCGCTATGCGGACTTGATTGACACTGAGGACGCGACCGCCTGCGTGCAGGCCGCCGCGGAATTCCTCGGCGGCATTGACATCCTGGTGAATAACGTCGGCGGCATCGTCGGGCGTAAGTGGCTTGGCGAAATTGACCGTCAGTTCTGGCAAACGGTGTTAGACGTCAATATGACCACCATGCTTAACGTCACCCAGGCGGCGCTTCCCTGGCTCAAATCGGCAACGGATGGCGCCAGCATCATTAACCTCGCCTCGCTGGCTGGGCGCTCCGGCGGGCATGCCGGATCTCTTGCCTATTCAACCACAAAAGGGGCCATCCTGACCTGGACACGCTCTCTGGCGGCTGAACTGGGCGAGCATGGCGTACGCGTCAATGCGGTTGCGCCGGGGCTTATTCTCGGCACCCGTTTTCATAACCGCCACACCACACAGGCATCGGCTGATGAAACCATCCGACAAATTCCGCTAAAGCGCGCGGGAACGCCAGATGACGTCGCCCGCGCCATTGCTTTCCTTGCCGGCGAGTATGACGGATTTATCTCCGGCGCCACTATCGATATTAACGGCGGAATTTATCGCATGTAATGCAAACCGGGCGGCCAGAGATTGCCGCCCGCCAGGGAGTTCCTGATGATCAAATTCGAAATTATCCATCCACAACTGCTGGCTGCTCTGGCGAGCTGCGGCCATAAATCACAAATTCTCATCGCGGATAGCAATTATGCCTGTCGCGTTAATGCCAATGCCGATGCCACGTTGATTCATCTCAACCTCGCGCCAGGCATGGTACCGGCAACTTATATCGTCGAAAAACTGCTTACCTGCGTTAATGTCGAACACGCGACGCTGATGGCATCGCCCCCGGAATTCACTAACACCATCGCCAGTGAATATCGGGAGCTTCTACCGACAAACTGCCCGCTTGAATTTGTCGAACGCCAGGCGTTCTACGCTAAGTCCCGGCTGCCGTTGACCCAACTGGTCATTGCTTCCGGCGAACAGCGTCGTTTTGCCAACCTACTTCTCACCGTGGCCCCGGCCTAATCGTCGTACCCGCCGCCGATAAGTCCGGCGGCGCGATCCTCAATGCTGGTATCTGGTCAAAAGACAATTTAGGCACTACACTCCCTGCATCCATCAACCTACTGAAAAAATAAGGAGGACCCCTATGCTGTACTGTGAACTGTTTAATGTTTCACATACATTTGGCGATCGCGCCAGCTCAAGCGTTATCGGTATCGTGCTGCGATAACTTTAGCTTGAGCGAAGAAGCCAACGACTAAATCCCTTCCTCGGGCTTACCGGGTTATCGTCAGCGATGTTTGACGAGGCATTCTCATGCCTGTAACTCTTGAGTAAGTTCACAATGAGCACACTTTTAAGCGCACAATCTCTCCACGTTGATACGGCCTTTGGCCCACTTTTCAACGACCTCTCCTTTACCCTGAAAAAAGGCGATCGCATTGGCCTGATTGGCTATAACGGTTGCGGCAAAAGCACGCTATTGCAGGTGCTCGACGGCACTCTCACGCCGAATTCTGGCAGCGTATCGCGGGCTAATCACTGCCTGCTGGCGCGAGTAGAACAACATCTTCCTGATGCCCTACTCAGCCAACCGTTATTACAGGTGGTACTGGAAAAACTGGCGCCTGGCGAACGGGATTCGCTGCGCTGGCAAGCGGAGCGGCTGCTCGCTGAAATGGGTTTTACCGTTCAACAGACCCAACAGCAAGCCGCCACCCTGAGCGGCGGACAGCATACCCGTCTGTTGCTTGCCCGCGCCTTGATCCAACAACCCGATTTGCTGTTGCTGGATGAGCCAGGCAACCATCTCGATCTGCCGACCCTGCTGTGGCTGGAAAGCTTTTTACAAACCTGGCAGGGGAGCTTCGTGGTGGTGTCGCACGATAACCTCTTACTGGATGCTGTAACTAATACCAGTTGGATTTTACGCGATAAAACGCTGCACGCTTTCTCACTCCCCTGCAGCGCCGCCCGTCGGGCGCTGGAAGAGCAAGATGCAAGCGATGCTCTGCGCCACAAAGCGGAACAAAAGGAGATCGACCGCGTCGCTGCCAGCGCCAAACGGCTGGCCATCTGGGGCCGGGTTTACGATAACGAAGATCTGGCGCGTAAAGCCAAGCAGATGGAAAGGCAGGTTTCACGCCTGAAGGATAGCCAGACGGAACTCACCGCCGGCACGCCGTGGCGTCTTGAGGTGCATGGCGACGCCGTTCGCGCCGATCGCCTGCTGGAGATGGAAAATCTCCCCGTTCCGCCGGCGCCGGGTCTTCCCGCCCTGTTCACCACCGGTGTGGCGCGGCTGCAAAGCGGCGACCGGGTAGCGATAATGGGTCGCAACGGCGGCGGGAAATCGTCGCTGCTGCGCCTGTTATGGCGGCAAATGCAGCAACCGGCTAGCGAAGCCGGCCTGCGTTTACATCCGCGGCTCCATGCGGGTTATTACGATCAAACCCTGCATCAACTGGCGGATGAGGCCAGCCTGCTGGAGGCGCTGGAGCCCTTTGAGCCTTCACCGGAAACGCGCAAGCGGGCGCTGATTTCCGCCGGCTTCGGCTGGGCGCGACACGGGCAGAAGGTCAGCACTCTCAGCGGCGGCGAACGTTCGCGACTGCTGTTTGTCGGCCTGTCGCTGGCAAGCTATAGCCTTCTGCTGCTCGATGAACCCACCAACCATCTGGATATGGAGGGTAAAGAGGCGCTGGCGGCGACGTTGCGGGAATATCCCGGCGGCCTGCTGCTGGTGAGCCACGATCGACAGCTCATCAGCCAGAGCTGTAACCGCTTCTGGTTAATTGATGAAGACGGGTTAAGCGAGTGGCACGACGTCGACGAGGTGTACACCCGTCTGCGCGGCAACGAGCGCCTTCAGAGCCCGGCGACCCAAACGCCGCCGCAGGCGACGACCGTCGACGACCTGCAAGAGGATCTGCTGGAACGTCTGGTGATGCTGGAGCAGTTATTGGCGGACGATCTGCAGCGTAAGCCGAAGCATCAGAAACCGCAGCTACAGGCGCAGTGGCGTCAGGAGATTGAGGAAATTAATATACAGTTGAGTTAACACGCTTATGCCACCGGAGCTTTAGCGCCCCGGTGGCATGACGGCTTTAGCGGCGGGTAAACTGTTGCTCAAGCATGGTCTTCCCCCATTGATCGCCCCGCCACTCTTTACTCAGCGTAAACCCAAAGGATTCATATAATTTACGCGCCGCCTGCAAGCCGCTAAATGTCCATAGCTGAACCGCATCGAAGCGCTGATTATCACAAAAGTTGATGGCTTCAGTCAGCAAGCGCCGCCCCACGCCGCTGCCACGACAGCCATCGCCGAGAATAAACCAGCGCAGATGCGCTTCATTATTACCGAGGTCTTCGCCATCAATGGCGACAGAGCCGACGACGACGCCATTTTTGACCGCCAGCCAAATCTGGTTACGTTGATTGTTCAGCCTGCCAGAAAATTCAGCCAGACCGCTGGCGACTTTACCTTCAAAAAAATGGCCAAAGCCGTAATGCCGGGCGTAATACTCACCGTGCATTTGCGCAATGCGGCCAATCATTCCCGGCTGATAGCCGGTGACTATCGTGATGTCGTTTGGTCTGCTCGTGACCGGCTGCTGACGACAGCGCTCAAGCGCCCACGAATAGGCCGTCAACCCCTCGGCAACGATCTGCTGCTGTGCGCTATCCAAATGCGCCAGCGCCTCAATCACCCGCATGGCGCCGTACTCATGAATGCGGGCGACCGTCGCCTGCCCTTTGGTTGTCAATGAGAGTTGTTTAAAACGCCCGTCATCAACACAACCATTTTCCTCTATCTCGTTAGCGGTCTGCAGGCGCGATAGCATGCGGCTGACGCTCGATTTATCCAGCCCCAATACCTGCACCAGTTGCGCGGCGGTCATCGCGCCATGATTAGAAATCTCCAGCAGCGCATGCACCGCTGAAGGTGAATAGTCGGTGGCCGCCAGCGTGCTGTTCATAAAGCCGAGCTCGCGCACCATCAATCGTGATGCGCAACGAATTTGATCGATAAGTAAAGTGTCAGACATGGTGACATCCATGAATCAAGATAGTTGCATCATACAACCACCATTCGCTCACCCTGTCAATCACCCTGACGCACGTAGCGCAATGCCGATTAAGCCCCCTAAAATTAGTATAAACGGATGAATATTGTGCCAAATATGCGGCAAATCCCCCCATTCCCAACCATACCGCTTGTAATTAGCGACATAAGATCTAATCCTTAATGAGTATTATTTTCGCTGTTAGCACCTTCGTATCATTAACAAGGAGAAACGCATGAAAGCTGCTGTAGTCACCCACGACCACCAGATTGATGTAACCGACAAAAAGTTACGCCCGCTGGAGCATGGCGAAGCGCTGCTGAAAATGGAATGCTGCGGGGTCTGCCACACTGACCTGCACGTGAAAAACGGCGATTTCGGCGATAAAACCGGCGTCATTCTTGGCCATGAGGGCATCGGCATCGTGGAAAAAGTCGGCCCTGGCGTGACGTCGCTGAAGCCGGGCGATCGCGCGAGCGTGGCCTGGTTCTTCGAAGGCTGCGGCCACTGCGAATACTGTAATAGCGGCAACGAAACCCTGTGCCGCTCGGTGAAAAATGCCGGCTATACCGTCGATGGCGGGATGGCCGAAGAGTGCATCGTCACCGCTGATTACGCGGTCAAAGTGCCGGATGGACTGGATTCGGCCGCCGCCAGCAGCATCACCTGCGCCGGCGTCACCACCTATAAAGCGGTGAAGGTCTCACACATCAAACCCGGCCAGTGGATTGCCATTTATGGCCTCGGCGGCCTGGGTAACCTGGCGCTGCAATATGCCAAAAACGTCTTTAATGCCAAAGTGATCGCCGTTGACGTCAACGACGGACAGCTGGAGCTTGCCGCCTCGATGGGCGCCGACCTGACGGTTAATTCCCGCAACGAAGACGCCGCCAAAATCATTCAGGAGAAAACCGGCGGCGCCCACGCGGCCGTGGTTACCGCCGTTGCTAAAGCGGCATTTAACTCCGCCGTAGATGCGGTTCGCGCCGGCGGCCGCGTCGTCGCCGTTGGCCTACCGCCGGAAGCGATGAGCCTGGATATCCCTCGCCTGGTGCTGGACGGTATTGAAGTAGTGGGTTCGCTGGTCGGTACCCGTCAGGATCTGATTGAAGCCTTCCAGTTTGCCGCCGAAGGCAAAGTGGTGCCGAAAGTCACTCTGCGCCCGCTTGGCGATATCAACGCCATCTTTAAGGAGATGGAACAGGGCCAAATCCGCGGCCGCATGGTTATCGATTTCCGCCGTTAATTCTGTCTGACTCTGCCAGACGAAAAAGTCTAACCTGCTGACTATTCCCGCATGTTGGGAATAGTCAGAATTCGCAAATGCTTAGCGCAAATCGTTGGTTCCTTTGTATTCCGTCGCGCCCGATGATGGCAAGACAATAGATAACAAAGGAATTCACCATGCAAAATCGCTTTCGCCTGGCTACGCTTGCCGCCCTTTTTATCGCAGGCGCATTTTCAGTTTCGGCCGCGCAAACGCCGATCAAAGGCGGCACCTTAATTTATCTGGAACAACAGCCGCACACCAATCTCTATCCGCCGGCCGGCGGTTTTTACCCTAACGGCGGGATCCTCAATCAGATAACCGACAAGCTGACCTGGCAGAACCCGGAAACGCTAGCTATCGAGCCGTGGATCGCCGAAAGCTGGACTAGCAACGACGATAAGACCGAATATACCTTTAAGCTGCGACCTGGCGTCACTTTCTCTGACGGCACCCCACTCGATGCCAACGCGGTCGCAAAGAATTTTGATACCTACGGTTTGGGCAATAAAGCCCTACGTCTGCCGGTTTCCGAAGTGATCAACAATTACGATCGTAGCGAAGTCATCGATCCATTGACCGTCAAATTCTACTTCAAAAAACCCTCACCGGGATTCCTGCAAGGTACCGCGACGATTGGCTCCGGGCTGGTTTCCCTCAGCACCCTGGCGCGAAGTTTTGAGGCGCTGGGCGATGCCCGCCATATCATTGGTTCCGGCCCCTTTACGGTAAAAGATGAAAAACCCGGACGCGAACTAACCCTGGTGGCGCGGAAAGATTATCAGTGGGGGCCGAAAAATCTTGCTCAGCAAGGCCCGGCGAACCTCGACGGTATTACCTATATCGTCACGCCGGAAGATAGCGTACGTATTGGCGCGCTGCTGGCGGGACAGGCCGGGTTTATTCGCCAGGTGCAGGCCTATGATGAAAAACAGGCGACCGACCAGGGCTTTAATATTTATGCCGCGCCGACGCGCGGCGTTAACGATAGCCTGAGCTTCCGCCCTGATAATTCGCTGGTTGCCGACCTGCGGGTACGCCAGGCGCTACTGCATGCTACCAACGCCAAACAGGTTGTCGAGACCCTTTTCTCACCTAACTATCCGCAGGCAAGTTCCGTCATCGCCCGCACCGCCGCGGGATACGTCGACTTAAGCGACAAACTGGCCTTCGATCAGCAGAAAGCCAAACAGCTGCTGGATGAGGCGGGCTGGATCCCGGGCGCGGATGGTATCCGGCAAAAAGCGGGACAGCGGCTGGCGCTCACCGTCTATGAATCCCTGCCGCAGCCGCAGAACAAAGAGGTGCTACAGCTGGTCGCGCAGCAGTGGCGTCAGGTTGGCGTGGCCTTAAGCGTGAAAGCCGGCGACGCCGGCAGCCGGGTACTGGATAATCTCGACCCGCTGAAAACGCCATTAACCGTTTCTGAAGTTGGTCGCGCCGACCCGGACGTGGTGAAAAGTATGTTCTTCCCGGCTAATCGCGATGCCTTGCTGCAACAGGGCGGTTCGAGCGACAAAGTAAAATCCTTCCGTGACGATAAGCTCAACGCCCTGTTAACCGCAATCTCTGCCGAAGTGGATGGGCAAAAGCGTCTGCAGCTAACTGGCGATGCACAGCGTTACCTGCTGGATAACGCCTACGTCATTCCTATCTTTGAAGAACCGCAGGTCTTTGCCGGCGCGTCATGGGTAAAAGGCGTACGTTTTGAAGCCGTAGGCCGTCCGTCGTTTTACGGCGTATGGCTGGATAAACACTAAGGGGGCGCCATGAGCCACTATCTTTGGCGACGGTTGGCACAAGGCGTGCTGGTGCTGTGGGCGGCCTTCACCCTGACCTTTTTTCTGCTGCAGGTACTTCCCGGCGACGCGATTTTGATTAAGTTTCAGAACCCCGATCTGGGGCTGAGCCCGCAACAGATCGCCGAAATGCGTGTGGCCTATGGTGCAGACAGCCCGCTGTGGCGGCAATATTTGCATACCTTGCTGGCCATGCTGCAGGGGGATTTCGGCTATTCACTCCAGGCGGGACTGCCTGTCAGTTCCCTGATTGCCAGCAATTTACCCGACACGCTGGCGCTGGCGTTGCCGGCCTTCGCGCTGGCGGTTCTGCTGGCCTTTGCGATCGCTATCGCTTCGCGTTTGCCGGGGCTACGCGGTATCAGCAATCTGCTACAGTCGTTGCCGGTGCTGTTTATTTCACTGCCGACCTTTTGGCTCGGCATCGCCTTAATCCAGATCTTTTCATTCCAATTGCACTGGGTCCCGGTTATCAATCCCGGACCTCTGCAAGGCCTGGTGCTACCCGTTATCGCGGTGGCGATACCGATTTCCGCGCCGCTGGCGCAAATTCTGTTACGCACCATGGATCACATCGCCGCACAACCCTTCGTTGCCGTTGCTCGCGCCAAGGGAATGAGCGAAACGCGGGTGTTATGGCGGCATGTCACCGGCAATGCTCTGTTGCCGACATTAAACATTGCCGGCCTGCTGCTGGGAGAACTGATCGCCGGGGCCTTAATTACCGAAACCGTTTTTGGCCGCAGCGGGCTCGGCCAACTGACGCAGCAGGCGGTGAATAATCAGGACATTGCCATTCTTCAGGCCGTGGTGATGATTTCAGCGCTGGGCTTTGTCGCGATCAATCTGCTGGTCGATCTGCTGATGCCGATGCTCGACCCGCGCTTAAAACCCCTGCGCGGAGGTGCGCTATGAGTCTGGTCGATTATGCCTCGGCGGCACGACGCCGTCCGGTGAACTGGCGCCGTTTTTCCTTCCAGCCTGGACTGTGGCTGGCATGGTCGGTGATGACGGTTGCGGTACTAATGGCTTTCGCGCCGCAATGGTTTACCGCGTTTAATCCGCTCGACGGCATCGCTGGCGCCCAGCGTCTGGCGCCGCAGGCGGGACACTGGCTGGGTACCGACCAGCTCGGTCGCGATGTGTGGAGCCGAATCGTCTACGGCGCAGGGCATTCGCTGTCCGCGGCCCTGGCCGCCGTCGCTATGGGACTGGTTGTCGGCACGGCGTTGGGCACCGTTGCCGGCGCGCTGGGCGGGCGGGTCGAAGCGGTCGTCATGCGGATTGTCGATATTCTGCTGGCTATTCCCTCGCTCCTGCTATCACTAACGGTAATCATACTGCTCGGTTTTGGCACCCTGAACGCCGCCATGGCGGTTGGCGTTGCCGCTATCGCCAGTTTCGCCCGACTGTCGCGCGCCGAAGTCGTGCGCATTCGTCACAGCGACTATGTCGAAGCAGCCTACGGAAGCGGAGGCACTTTTTTGTCCGTATTCTGGCGGCATATTCTGCCTAACTCGCTTTCGCCGGTGCTGGCTTTCGCCACCCTCCAATTCGGCCAGGCTATTCTTGCCCTCTCAACCCTGAGTTTTCTCGGCTATGGCACTCCGCCGCCGGTGCCGGAATGGGGATTACTTATCGCCGAGGGGCGTAACTATCTTTCCACCGCCTGGTGGCTCACCACCTTCCCCGGAATCGCGGTCATTGCCGTGGTACTGGCAGCCAATCGTATCAGCCAACAACTCAACAGGGAGCGCCGATGAACGTGCTTAGCGTAGAAAACCTCACCATCAGCTACCGCTCTGGCGGGTTGTGGCGCGAAGTGGTTCACCGGGTTAGTTTTACGGTTAAACGCGGCGAGATGCTGGCGTTCGTCGGCGAATCCGGTTCGGGCAAAACCACAACCGCCCAGGCGATTATCGGCCTGCTGGCGGAAAACGCCCGCCTCGATGCCGGGACGGTTCGTCTCAACGGTGAAGAGATTAGCCGCTGGTCAGGCAAGCGGCTGGATAGCCTGCGCGGGGCCAGAATCAGCCTGGTGCCGCAGGATCCCGGCAACTCGCTGAATCCGGTGCAAACCATCGGCGCGCAGGTCGGCGAAATACTCCGCCTGCATCAAAAAAACAGTAAAACCGAGCGTCGAGAGCAGGTTATCGCCCTGCTGGAAAAAGTCGGCTTAAGCCATCCGGAGCAGCGCGTAGACCAGTATCCGCACCAGCTCTCCGGCGGTATGAAGCAGCGGGTGCTGATCGCGATTGCCATCGCCCTGAAGCCGGATTTGATTATTGCCGATGAGCCGACCAGCGCGCTCGACGTGACGGTACAAAAAAGAATCCTCGATCTGCTCGATCATTTGCGTCGTGAATCCGGCACCGCGGTGCTATTTGTCACCCATGACCTCGCGCTGGCGGCGCAGCGTGCCAACCGGCTGGTAGTTTTTCGTCACGGTGAAATTCAGGAACAGGGCAACACGGGAGATGTTATCCGCACCCCACAGCACGGCTATACCCGCCAGTTGCTGTGCGATCTACAGGGGCAAAACCTGCACTTAACCACCGCCATTCGCCCGTTTGTTACGCCGGCAATACGGGTTGAAGGCGTGAGCAAACGCTTTGCGTTAGGGGGCAGCCATCTGCAGGCGCTGAATAACGTAAGCTTTATTTTACCGCGTGGCAGTACCCATGCGCTGGTCGGCGAATCGGGCTCAGGAAAAACCACCCTCGCCCGTATCTTACTGGGTTTTGAGCAGGCCGATAGCGGACAGGTGTCCATTGACGGTATTGCCAGCGGACAATTGAGCCGCGAGGCCCAGCGCCAGCTGCGGCGCAAAATTCAGTTTGTTTATCAAAACCCTTTCGCCTCACTCGATCCTCGCCAGACCTTGTTCGACATTATCGAAGAGCCGCTGAAGAATTTTCAGCGCCTGACCAAAGATGCGCGGCGCCAGCGGGTCGAGTCCGCCGCCGCCCGCGTCGCGCTGGCGCCGGAGCTACTCAACCGAACCGCTCGCGAGCTATCCGGCGGCCAGCGTCAGCGGGTCGCTATCGCCAGGGCTCTGATCCTCGAGCCCACGATTCTGGTGCTCGATGAGGCCACCTCAGCGCTGGATGTCACTGTGCAGGCGCAAATTCTCGCCCTGTTGCTGCAATTACAGCAACAGCTTGGGTTGAGTTATCTGTTTATCACCCACGATCTGGCGACTGTGCGTCGCATCGCCCATAGCGTGACGGTGCTGCGCGCCGGGCAAGTCATCGAACAGGGCGAGGTAAAGCAGTTGTTCGCCGCGCCGCAGCACGACTATACCCGCGAGCTGCTCGCCGCCATTCCTCATTATCACGCACCCAGCATGGAGATTGCATGATGCCTAAACGTCTCGGATTTTTCACCCGCCTACTTGATCGCGCCGCGCCGCAAGAGCGCTATCGCCTGGCGACGGAGCAGATCCGCCACGCGGAACGGCTGGGCTTTGATAGCGCCTGGGTGGCGCAACACCATTTTCATGAAAATGAAGGCGGATTACCGTCGCCACTGGTGTTTCTTGCCCATGCGGCGGCGCATACGCAACGGATCCGTCTCGGTACCGCCATCATTACGCTGCCGATGGAAAACCCGCTGCGCGTCGCGGAAGATGCGGCAGTGCTGGATTTACTCGCTGAGGGTCGCCTGGAAGTGGGTTTTGGCTCCGGCGGGACGCCAACCTCTTTTCTCCCCTTTGGCCTGGCCTGCGAACAACGCGGCGCGATCTTCGCCGATCATCTGCATTTGATTGAAAGCGCCTGGCGCGGCGATACGTTGGCTCATCCGGACAACCATCTTTATCCGCCTGCGCCGCAGCTGGCAAAACGGATTTGGATCGCCACCTTTTCGATTGAAGGCGCTATTCGGGCCGCTAAATCCGGCCATGGGTTGATGCTATCGCGCACGCAGCCGCGCCCGCCAGGTCAAAGCGAGCTGCCGCTGGATGCGATTCAGAACCCGATTATCGACGCCTACCTCGCCGCGCTGCCTGCCGGCGTGTCGCCGCGAATTCTGGCCTCCCGTACCGCGTTTATTGCCGACAGCCAGGGGTACGCGCTACAGGCCGCAGAGCCGGGATTAAGTAAACAGGCGGCAGCCCATCGCGCCGCCGGCCATGAAATTATTGGTGACAATGTCACGGATTACGCTCGCCAGTTGGATGCCCACATTGGCGATGCGCCACATGTGCTTGCATCGCTGGCTAAAGACAGTGTGCTAACCCGGGTGACTGACATTTCGTTTCAGGTCCATTCGGTGGAGCCATCGCATCAGGACACGTTGCGTTCTATCGAACTCATCGCTAAACACATTGCCCCGCAATTCAGATAAGGAGTCGCTATGAGCTTAAGTCAGGATATTTTGGCTGAACTGGCGGAGATCGCCGCCGATTCACCGCTGGGCAAGGCCCGCGCTTTGCGCGACGCTGCGACCCGCCACGCCCAGGGAAGTTACGAGGTGCTATTTAGCCAACAGGATGAGGATTTTCCGCTCGAGGAACGTTTCGCCATCGCCGCAAAAGTGGCCAGACTTCATCAGGCAGATGCGCTGGCGGCGCATTACGCCGGTTTCGGCCTTGCCGACCCGACAACCCCACGGCTTGCCGCCGCGCTGGGATTTGCCCGCCTGCTGACCTTTACTCCGGTGGAAGCGACGCCAGCGGCGATACAAACGCTTAGCGACGCGGGCTGGAGCCTGCGCGGCATTGTGACGCTGGCGCAGCTTATTGCGTTTGTCAGTTTTCAAAGCCGATTACTGAGCGGCTTGCGTTTGTTAAATGGTAAATCAATTTCCGAAGCCGAGACCCCGGTGGTTGCCGGCTACTGGCACACTCATCCCAGGACTGCCCGCGGTAAACCTGCGCCGGTGGCCTTTACGCGCGATGAATTACACTGGGAACCGTGGATTGCCGATAAGCCGCTCGCTGAATTTAATCCCGTCGAGCAGGCGCTACTGGCGCAGTTCGGCCACAGTGACTCCCCCTACTTCCGCCTGCTGGCGCGCAACCAACCGGTGCTTGAACAGCGCACGCTGACCGATAAAGGGATCTTCTATACGCCGGGTGGCCTGCCGCGCGCCGAACGTGAACTGGCGGCAACGGTGGCCAGTAAAATCAACGGCTGCATCTACTGCGCGTCGGTACACGCGCGCAAGGCGGCGCAGTTGGCAAAAGATGAGCGAGCGGTGGAGACCCTGCTGGCGGTGACGCCTGGGGAGAATCTCAGCGATGGTCAAGGGCCGCGCTGGCAGGCGGAGATTGACGCCGCCGCCGCGCTTTCCGTTACCCCACCTGCGATAACCTCAGCGCATCTCAGCGCGCTGGAGCTGCAGGGTCTGGATATCGTCGAACAGTTGGATCTGCTGCAATCGGCGGCATTCTTCGCCTGGGCTAACCGCCTGATGCTAACCCTTGGCGAACCGTGGCGGGATTAATCAGACCTGCTCTGCCTGGGTAACGCGATGACGCGTTACCCGCCGCTGATATCGCGCATACAGCAGTAACGAGCTCATCGCCAGGAACGACAGCGCTGCCGCCGGCAGCGCCACCGAACGCCAACCTGCGCCAAAGGTAATCATCATTCCGCCGCAGTAGGCGCCTATCGCGCTGCCGAGGTTAAACGCTATTTGCCCGCCCGCCGCCCCGAGCATTTCTCCGCCTCTGGCATTTTGTAGCAGTAGTATTTGCAGCGGCGCGGCGAGTGCGAAGAGCCCGGCGCAGCAGATAAACGCCAGCGCCAGCGAAGCCAGCGGCTGCATGCCAAAGGCAAAGATGAGCAGTAACGCCGCGACAATGACGCCGTTGGTCATCGCCGCAATACGCAGCGGACTGTAGCGTCCTGAGATCCTGCCGCTAAAGAGATTACCTAAAACCATCCCCAATCCGACCAGCATCATAATTAACATCATCGCCGACTCGCTAAAGCCGGAGACATTCATCATGAAGGGCTTGATATAGCTAAACCAGGCAAAAACGCCGGCATTGCCGAACATCGTGGCGGCGAAAATAAACCACGGAGCCGGGGTTTTAAGGAAATGGAATTGTTCACTGAGCCGGGAGGCGGATTTGTCATATAGCGTCGGCACCCAGCGCAGTATCGCCAAAAGCACCAGCACATCAAATAGCGCGATGGCCGTGAAGGTATAACGCCAGCTGAACTGATGGCCAAGCCAGGTGCCAGCCGGTACGCCAAGCAGGTTCGCCACCGTCATACCCGCGATCATCCCGGCGACCGCCGCGGTAACCCTGCCCGGCGAGGCGATTTTCGACAAGATAATCGCCCCGACGCCAAAATAAGCACCGTGAGGAAAACCTGAAATAAAGCGACCGAGCGCCAGCATGGGATAACTTGAGGAGAAGGTAAATAACGCGTTGCCTGCCACACATAGCGCCACCAGGAACAGCATCACCGATTTCAACGAAAAACGGCTGGAAAACAACGCCATGACAGGCGCGCCAAACACCACGCCAAAGGCGTACCAGGAGATCATGTTGCCGGCCGCGGGGATGGTAATACCGACATCATGGGCGATTTCCGGCAATACCCCCATGATGCCAAACTCCGCCATTCCGAGGCCAAAGGTTCCCAGCGCTAAGGAAAAAATCGTTTTCTTCATCTAGTCGGTCACTTTAATGTGCATTCACGACGCTAGTGTAACCGATTTCACACCCAGTTTTCTCCCCTTACGACCGACGAAAACTCAACCCATCCCCAGATAAGCATTTCTGACTTCCGGGTTATCCAGCAACTCTGCGCCGCTACCGCTCAGACGTATTTCGCCGTTGACCAGCACATACGCGCGGTTAGCCAGTTTTAGCGCGTGGTACGCATTTTGCTCCACCAGCAGCAGCGTCATACCCTGGGCGGTCAACTCGCGCAAGATGCTGAAAATCTGCTTCACCACCAGCGGCGCCAGACCCAGGCTCGGTTCATCTAATAGCAATAGCTTTGGCCGACTCATCAGCGCGCGGGCGATCGCCAGCATTTGCTGCTCGCCGCCGGAGAGCGTCATCGCCCGCTGCGCGCGACGCTCTTCCAGCCGTGGAAAAAGCTGATACATCCGCGCTTTATCTTCATTCTGATAACGATTACCAATGGGAATAGTGCCCATCAGCAGATTCTCTTCCACCGTCATGTCGGCAAAAATACGTCGTCCTTCCGGCGCCTGGGCAATACCGTTGGTGGCGATATAGTGCGTCGACTGGCGGCTAATATCATGTCCGCGATAGATAATACTGCCAGCGGAAATACGCGGCTGGCCGAAAATGGACATCAGCAGCGTGGATTTTCCGGCGCCGTTAGCGCCGATTAACGCCACCGTTTCGCCTTCATTGACCGTTAGCGATACCGACTTCAGCGCCTGGATTTGCCCGTAAAAAACATTAACCTCGCGAAATTCCAGCAACGGTTGGCTCATCAGGCAATCTCCTGTTCATCGGTACCAAGGTATGCGGCGATCACGCTCAGGTTGGCCTGGATCTCAGCCGGGGTGCCATGAGCAATTACATCGCCGTGGTCGAGCACAATCACGCGATCGGAGATTTCCATCACCAGGCTCATATCATGTTCGATCAGCAGTATGGTGACGCCATGATGTTCTCGCAGAAAACGAATAATCCGGCTCAGGGCACGCGTTTCCGCCGGATTGAGTCCGGCTGCGGGTTCGTCAAGACACAGTATTTCCGGCCCGGTACACATCGCGCGGGCGATCTCCAGTCGCCGCTGCTGGCCATAAGAGAGCGTTCCCGCCAGCCGATTGGCGCAGTCAACCATTTCCACCACTTCCAGCCAGTAAAAGGCCCGCTCTAATGCGCGGTTCTCCGCCTGCCGATAGCCGCGGGTGTTCAGGATCCCGGCGATCAAGTGGCGGTTGACCTGCATATGCTGGGCCACCATCAGATTTTCAATCACCGTCATTTCGCGAAACAGGCGGATGTTCTGGAAGGTACGCGCCAGCCCGGCGCGGTTGACCAGATGCGCGCCGCCGAACATTTTGTAGTACATCCGCCGTCCCAGGCGCGCAGGATGGAAAAAATCATCGGCATGCAGTTTCTGCCCGAGAACCTGAATCACATCGGTCATTCGTTGCCGGGCATTAAGACGAATGGCGCCGCCGCTGGCGCGGTAGAATCCGGTCAGGCAATTAAACACCGTGGTCTTCCCCGCGCCGTTCGGGCCAATCAGGGCGGTAATCGATCCGCGTTCAACCTCAAGGTTGACATCATTCAGCGCTTTAATCCCGCCAAAATGCATCATCAGATGCTCGACCTGCAATATTGCATCGCTCATGGCGCGACTCCTTTGCGGATTTCCACCCCGGTACGCCCGGTGCGCACCAGCCCGCGCGGGCGCCAGATCATCATCAGGACCATCAGCACGCCAAAGAGCAGAACCCGGTATTCGTCAAAGCCGCGCAGCAGCTCCGGCGTGACCGTCAGGACGAAAGCCGCCAGCACCACTCCCAATGTCGAGCCCATGCCGCCTAATACCACGATGGCGAGGATCAGCGCCGATTCGAAAAAGGTGAACGACGTCGGGTTGACGAACCCCTGATAAGTCGCGAAAAAGACGCCGGCGATGCCGGCCGTCGACGCGCCAAGCATAAACGCGGACAGCTTAACCAGCACGTGATTCAGCCCCATCGCCCGGCATGCGATTTCATCTTCCCGCAGCGCCTCCCAGGCCCGGCCAATCGGCATCCGGGTCAGGCGGTGTTTTATCAGCAACACCATTAACACCACGATAAACAACACGGCATAAATAAAGATAAATTTAAGGTTGGGGTTGTAGGCAATATGCAGAAATTCATGAATCGGAGTGCCGCCCTCTTTGGCTCGCCGGGCAAACTCGAGGCCGAAGAGCGTTGGCGATGGCACCGAAACGCCGTTGGGGCCGCCGGTAAAGCTCACCCAGTTGTTGAGCACCAGGCGGATGATTTCGCCGAATCCCAGCGTCACAATAGCCAGGTAGTCGCCATGCATTCGTAATACCGGAAAACCCAATAATGCTCCTGCCAGCGCTGCCATCACCGCCCCCAGCGGCAGCATTGCCCAGAAACCTAAGCCAAGGTATTGATAGCCAAGCGCCAGGCCATAGGCGCCAATGGCGTAGAAGGCGACGTACCCCAAATCAAGTAACCCCGCGAGACCCACCACGATGTTTAATCCCAGCCCCAGCAGGACGTAGATAAGCCCGAGGATCGCCACGGTAAGCAGATACTTGCTGACCATTAACGGGAAAGCGATAGCCACGATCGCCAGCAGCGGCAGGACAAAACGCAGCCGACTACGATAGCCGGGGGGACGGACAAATACCCCCTGGTCGTTGCCTTCAAAACGTCCGACAAACCGCTTCCCCCCGCGGGTTTGCAAAAGCAGGCTGAGCAACAGCCGCCCCGCCATCACCACCGCCACCAGCACGATGACGCGCTGTGGGGAAAGCGTAAAACTGTACCCCTTCAGCACGATGCCGACGATCGGGCCAAAGACTATCAGCGCGCATAAACCGGCCAGCACGCTATCAATAACGCTGCGTTTGACGTCGATGCCGTCTAAACGGGAAATATCGGTCATATGTCCCCCTTAGACCTTGGCCACCACAGGACGGCCCAGAAGCCCCTGCGGACGAAAAATCAGAATCGCCACCAGCAATGCGAACGAGAAGACATCCTTATAATCCGAGTTCACTAACCCGGCGAACTGCGCCTCGGCAACGCCCAGCAGCAGGCCGCCAAGCATCGCCCCCGGTAGCGAACCGATCCCGCCCAGCACCGCCGCGGTGAAGGCCTTAATGCCGATAATGAAGCCGATATAAAAATCAAACGTGCCGTAATTCATGGTCACCAGCACCCCGGCGAGGCCCGCCATGGCGGCGCCAATCATAAACACCAGCGAGATCACCCGATCGGTGTTAATGCCGAGAATGGCCGCCATCCGCCGATCCTGCTGGGTCGCGCGGCAAACCCGACCTAACTGCGTGTGGTTGATTATCCAGCTCAGTACCACCATGCCGACGAAGGCGGCGAGCAGGATGAAGATTTTGGTCCAGGTGATTTGCACCACGCCATCACCTACCGTAATCCGCAATACGCCGTGCATCAACGTCGGGATCCCCTGTTGATTGGGGCCCTGACTCAGTTGCACGTAGTTTTGTAAAATCAGCGACATGCCAATAGCCGAAATCAGCGGCGCCAGACGCGTTGAGTTACGTAGCGGCCGATAAGCAATGCGTTCGATGGCCCAGCCGTAGACGCCGGTGATGATAATCGTAAACACCAGCGTGCCGAAAATCAGCAGCGGGAAGGAGTGAATACCGAAGTAGGCCAGCAGCGCCAGCCCGATAGCACACAGATAGGCTGAGACCATATATACCTCGCCGTGGGCGAAGTTAATCATACCGATGATGCCATAAACCATGGTGTAGCCAATGGCGATAAGCCCATATACCGCGCCAAGCGTTAAGCCATTGATCAGTTGTTGCAGAAAGAATGCCGCCATATGAACCATCCTGCCAGTCAAGGTGCAGCAGACGCAGAGGCCTTAACGTCTGCTGCTTATGGTGGTACGACGCCCCTCTGATGAGGACGTTATGCGCACTACAATCCCGGGTTACAGCTGATGATATTTGCCTTTATCATCCCATTGATAAACCACGTAATCCGATACTTTCAGGTCGCCTTTGCCATCCCAGGCTTTTTTACCCATCACGGTATCGACGCTATGGTTTTTTAACCATTCGCTGGCTTTGGCATTATCGGTACCGGCGGCGTTATAGGCGGCGGCGATAGCCTGAATCGAAGCGTAGGCGTAAAGGGTATAACCCTCCGGTTCAAAACCGCTGGCGCGGAATTTGTCGATCACCGCTTTACCTTCAGGAATGGTGCGCGGATCCTTACCGAAGGTCATTAATACGCCGTTGGTGAACTGCGGCCCGCCCGCGGCGGTAACTAACTCTTCGGTCACCACGCAGTCGCCGGAGAAGAACTTAGCCTGGACGCCCTGCTCGCGCATCTGGCGCACCAGCGGGCCGGCTTCCGGGTGGCAGCCGCCGAAATAAACCACATCCGGTTTCAGGGCGCCGATTTTGGTTACCAGGGCATTAAAGTCTTTTTCCCCGCGGGATAAGCCTTCATACAGCACTTCTTTCGTCCCGCGTTTAGCCAGCGCCGCGCGCGTCGCATCGGCTAATCCCTGACCGTAGGTGTCTTTATCGTGAATGACGGCGATCTTCTTCGCCTTCAGCACATCCAGCATGTAGTTGGCGGCAATCACCCCTTGCTGGTCATCGCGCCCGCACATGCGGAACATATCTTTCATTCCGCGTTCGGTGATTTGCGGATTGGTGGAACCCGGCGTGATGGTCAGGATGCCGGCTTCGTCATAGACCTCGGAGGCGGGCATCGTCGAGGAAGAGCAGAAGTGACCCACCACCGCCGAGACGCCGGAGTCGTCGACCAGGCGGTTAGCCACTGCCACCGCTTGCTTGGGTTCACAGGCATCATCGCCCTGCACCAGCACAATTTTTTCGCCTTTAATCCCCCCGGCGGCATTAATATCAGCCGCCGCCTGCGATGCCCCTTTCCAGTATTGGGCGCCATAGGTCGCATTCGGCCCGGTAAATGGGCCGGCCACGCCAATCTTCACATCCGCCTGTGCATAAAATGCCGCGCTCAAACAACCTGCTATTGCAAAATGCAGAGTCAACTTTTTAAGTTTTAAAGACATTCGGATAGTCCTCAGCGATATCGAACAGACGCCATAAACTGGCGCAGTAAAAACCACTTACAGCGTAACGTGCCAATGCTGGAATAAGCCGTAGCGGCTTCGCTAGATAAAGCAAAAAACCCGCCAGGAAGAGAGGTATCGCCAGATCGATTACTAATAGTCGCGTAGCGTGACCGCAATCGGTACCACCCCGGCAATGCGCCAGTCTTTACAGGTCAGGAGGTCTGTTGCCGTCACGTGGCCTGCCGGGAACGCTGGTGTCCATACCGACAGTGAGCTAAACATAGAACGACTTTAGCAACCTTGCGCACCGGGCTGGTGCAAAAGTGCGGTGATGATCAAAACTAGTGAAAATTTTGCTGCATTAATGTGAAATTAATAACGAGAGCATGGGGAATGCTCGGCAATACAGGTCGCTACCATAAAGAATTGCCGATGAATAGCAACTTTATGCTGCCAGACGGCGTTTACGCTTTGAAACATTAACTTCTTTTACGTATTATCCTAGCCTTGCTCTTTTACCTGCCGCCGTGGCGGGTTTCGCCTCATGGATGAAAATCATGACTTTAAAAAAATTAATTATTATCGCCATCAGCGCGCTTTCTATTAACGCCTGCGCCTTCGCGGCGGGTAATCTCGCCGACCAGTTACATTATACGCCGCCGGAACCGGCAGACCTTGCCGTTAATCCACCAGCAGAATCGCCTGAATCGAAAACGGAACAACCAAAATTAACGATGACGCCCGACGTTAATGCCTACACCTATTACAACGAAAAGGTGAATCCCGTTACCAATGATATTGACCGTATTGAACAAGGCGGCGTCGTCGAATTCTGATTTTTACCGGCGCATCGTGCGCGCCGGTAAACATTGACCACGGAGTATTCGCCATGATGAAGGATTATCTGATCATCGCCTGGATTACTATCGTCGCCTGCTGGCCCATTACGTTACCGGTGTTAGCCGTGGTCGCGGGAATACTAGTTTATTCCCGCCATCGCGTGGCGGGTATTGTTGTATCCGGGCTGTTTATCCTCGAAGCCGTGGCGGCATGGCAGTTTGAGCGCTATATGTAACCACGGTTTGTTTTAATTGAGCGGCCCGTGGTTAACCTGGCTGAGCGCTAAATTGACATCGAAAATCTTGTAGAACATCTCCTGCACGCCAAATTGCCGTAGGCGGGCGACGTGTTTTTTTGCATAAGCCTGCGCGCTCTGTTCATCTTCGAACAGATATATGCCGCCGGCTTCCTGCGTAGCGCTATTCTCCGTCCAAATCTTCCAGATAAAACCGGGCTCATGGTTAATAGATTGCGCGAGCTCGGCTAATTGCGCCGACATTTCATCGCCAAACGGTCCGCTAAAAGCAAAGTGCACTTGCAAAAGTTTATTCGACATACTCTCTCCCTGAATGATTTTAGTAAATTGACGAGACTATCCTACCCGATTCCTCATTAAGCAACAGTGAGTTGATGCGCTTAATGGCTATCTTTCTCTCTCCGCCGGATGAGAAGTTTTCCGCCGCTTTGCCTGGCTCTGATTACACTTTAAACAGCGACCTGCCTTTCAGGCCACCACGCAGGAGGACAGCCATGGGAAACAAGAAGAAAGCCGTTGCGCCCGTCATACCCGCCAAAACGGAGCCGTTAAGCGAGAAAGAATATCAGCAGGCGTTGCGTAAACTGCACGTCGAGTTGGTCAAGCTACAGCGGTGGGTAGTGCATAAAGGGCTTAAGGTATGCATCGTCTTCGAGGGTCGCGATGGCGCAGGCAAAGGCGGCACCATCAAAGCGATAACCGAACGCGTCAGCCCCCGGGTTTTCCGCGTCGTCGCCCTGCCCGCGCCAACCGAGCGCGAACGCAGCCAGCTCTATTTTCAGCGTTATATCAAACATCTTCCCGCCGCCGGCGAGATAGTGATTTTCGATCGCAGCTGGTACAACCGGGCCGGCGTTGAGCGGGTGATGGGATTTTGTACCGAGGAGGAGGTGCAAAAATTCCTCGACGGCGCGCCGATGGTAGAACGAGGGATGGTCGATTCCGGCATTATTTTACTGAAATACTGGCTGGAGGTAACGCCGCAGGAGCAAGAACGGCGCCTGCGCGACCGTATTGATGACGGACGCAAAATCTGGAAGCTATCGCCGATGGATATTAAATCCTTCAACCGCTGGGATGACTACACCGTAGCGCGTGATGCGATGTTTGCCGCCACCGATACCGCCTGGGCGCCGTGGTTTGTCGCCCGCTCGGAAGATAAAAAACGCGTACGCCTGAATATTATTACCCATCTGCTTTCACAGATCCCCTACGAGGCTCTACCAACGGAACACATTACCTTACCGAAACGTAAAATTGGCAAAGTGAAACCGACCCATTTTCCTTTCCGGTTTATTCCTGAGAAGTTTTGAAGGAATAGCTTTATCACCTTTGCGCAGTATTCCCCCTGCGCAGAGGATTATTACAATAAACGTTAATATTTCATCTGTTGCGTTGCTCTGGAACCCGGCTCGCAAAATATAAAAAAGCGTTGTTAACGACATTTATTTTCCGGTTTAATGCAGAGATAATCAGACTGTTAATCACAGGGAGCAGAAAATGAATAGCAATGCGATGAATAAAAAACAGCGAAACGAGTCTGATGCGGCGATTAAACAGACCTTCGATCGGCAAACCATTAGTGATGCGGAAAGACTACAGCAACACCAGGAATTCATAAATGCCATGAATGAATTTACCGCGCGCGCCGGTTTACTGTCGGAAGACCCATTCTTCGAAGGGATTTAGTTATCATGCAATCTGATGTTTATCGTAATCCATCACCGAGGACAAATGAACTCCAACCTTATCTTATGGTGATTCAACATGATTATTATGATGATTTATCATCAAGGTTAGTTTTGCCACTGAGTTATCATATACATATGGCGAGTCATTATCACCCTGCAGCTCCACTAGTAAATATTGACTTTCAAAAGCTATTCCTCAACACCCCGGGAATAACCAGCGTAGCAAAGCAGCGCCTGAATAATAAATATTTCGTCTGTAATTTACATAAAGAAAGAACGGCTGTTATTTCCGCCATCGATGCGCTTATAACAAATACGTAAACCCGCCCCGATATCACCGGGGCGGGTTTACCCCATAAAGGCTTACTTCATTCCCTCACGGCTCTCTTTTTGCGCTTCCAGGCGTTCGACATCGCGATACCAACGCGGGTGATGTTTCTTCGCCCAACGGCGGCTGACCTTGCCTTCGATCATGCCCTTAATCGACCCTTTGACCCAGAATGCCATATACATATGGATGAGGATCGCGTGGATCAGGATAATCGCCGAAGTAGCGTGTATCAGCAGGCTGTAACGGATAACCGGAATCGGGAAATAGTCCGCAAAATACGGGCGCCAGATAATCACCCCGGTCACCAGCAGCACAAAAATCATGCTCATAATGGTCCAGAACATCATCTTCTGCCCGGCGTTATATTTACCGACGCGCGCGACCTTATGTTCGTTGCCTTTCAGAACCTCCACGATGCCTTTCAGCCAGGGGATATCCTGTTTATCAGGGATATTGTGGTGGACAAAACGCACAAACATAAACATCAGCGCGACAAAAATCAGCACCCCGAAAAACGGGTGCAGGATACGCCCCATCTGCGGTGTGCCGAAGGTTTCCGTCAACCACTGCAGGGTCGGGAAGAAAAACGAAATCCCCGACAGCGCCACCAGGAAGAAACAGATAACCACCGTCCAGTGACAGGCGCGGTCGATAAATTTGGTGCGCACTATCATTTTCGATTTATTCATCATGTTCCTCCTCATCGTCATCAACTTCCTTGTTCGGCCCGATACCGATGTAGTGGTAAATCAGCCCGGCAAAGGTGGCAATAAAGCCCGCCGCCGACAGCGGTTTCAGCGCCCCCTTCCACAGATTGATACTGGTATCGATCTGCGGCGCTTTCGGCAGCTTGTGATACAACTCCGGCTGGTCGGCATGATGCAGCACGTACATCACGTGGGTGCCGCCTACGCCCTGCGGGTTGTAGATCCCGGCGTTGGCATAACCGCGTTTTTTAAGCTTATCCACCCGCTCCTGCGCCACTTCCAGCATCTCTTTTTTCGTACCGAAGTGGATAGCGCCGGTAGGACAGGTTTTCACGCAGGCCGGTTCCTGACCGACGCTGACCCGATCCACACACAGCGTGCATTTATAGACCCGGTTATCCTCTTTATTGAGACGCGGAATATTAAACGGACACCCGGCAATGCAGTAGCCGCAGCCGATGCAGTTTTCCTGCTGGAAATCGACGATGCCGTTGGCGTACTGAATGATCGCCCCGGCGGACGGGCAGGCTTTCAGGCAACCCGGCTCTTCGCAGTGCATACAGCCATCTTTGCGGATAAGCCACTCCAGCTTGCCGTTCTGTTCGGTCTCGCTAAAACGCATTACCGTCCAGGATTTAGCGCTGAGATCCGCCGGGTTGTCGTACACGCCGACGCAGTGCCCCACTTCATCGCGAATGTCATTCCACTCGGAACAGGCCACCTGGCAGGCTTTACATCCTACGCAGGAGGAGACATCGATAAGCTTGGCGACTTCGGCCTTATAGTCCCGCGCGCGTGGCGCGGGGGTCATCTGGTTGGTCGCGGAGCGTTTAATAATGTCTTGTGTTTCCATCGCCATTTAATCGCTCCTTACGCTTTCTCGATGTTGACCAGAAACGCCTTATACTCCGGCGTTTGCGAGTTGGAATCGCCGACGTTAGGCGTCAGGGTGTTGGCGATGTAACCTTTACGGGCCACGCCTTCAAAACCCCAGTGCAGCGGGATACCGACGGTTTCTACCTGCTGGCCGTTGACGTTCAGCGTGCGCAGTCGGCGGGTCACCACGGCAACCGCGCGAATAAAGCCGCGCTTGCTGCTGACTTTCACCCAGTCGCCGTTGACGATACCTTTGCTTTTCGCCAGCCCTTCGCTGATTTCGACAAACTGTTCCGGCTGCGCAATCGCATTAAGCAGCGCATGCTTGGTCCAGGTATGGAAGTGTTCGGTCAGGCGATAGGTAGTACCGACATACGGGAACTTATCCTTCTTACCTAAGCGAATAGCGTCATCTTCGTATAAACGCACTACCGGGCTGGAGACCACATTCGGGTGCAGCGGGTTGGTGCCAAGCGGCGTTTCCATCGGCTCGTAGTGTTCAGGGAACGGCCCTTCCGCCAGTTTATCGAGCGCAAACAGGCGCCCAAGCCCCTCTTGCTGCATAATAAACGGCCCGGTGTTGCTCCCCGGCGGCGCGGTATTGAAGTCCGGAATATCATTACCGACCCACTTACTGCCGTTCCACTGGATCAGCATTCGCTTCGCATCCCAAGGTTTACCGTTAATATCGGCCGATGCGCGGTTATACAGCACGCGGCGGTTGAGCGGCCAGGCCCAGGCCCAGCCCAGCGTATTGCCAAGCCCAGAAGGATCGGCGTTATCGCGATTCGCCATCTGGTTACCCTGCTCGGTCCAGCAGCCGGTGTAGATCCAGCAAGATGACGCGGTGCTGCCGTCATCGCGCAACAGTGCGAAGCTATTCAGCAACTGTCCTTTTTTCGCCAGCAGCGCCCCATTGCCATCGTAGAGATCCGCCAGCGCGTAGCCGTTGTTCTCTTTTGCAACCTCCTCCGATTCCGGATGATCTGGCTGCTTATAACTCCAGCTCATTTTCAGCAGCGGTTCCGCGCCCTTACCGCCTTCGCGACGGTACAGCTCACGCAAACGGTGATAGATCCCGGCAAGAATTTCGCCATCGTTGCGTGCTTCGCCCGGCGCGTCCTGGCCTTTCCAGTGCCACTGCAGCCAGCGACCGGAGTTGGCGATCGAACCGTCTTCTTCGGCAAAGCAGGTCGATGGCAGACGGAAGACTTCGGTCTGAATCGTAGCCGGGTCGACATCATTAGACTCGCCGTGGTTCTGCCAGAAAGTCGAGGTCTCGGTCACCAACGGATCGATAACCACCATATATTTCAGCTTACTGAGGCTACGCACCACTTTGTTTTTGTCCGGGAAGGACGCAACCGGGTTGAAGCCCTGGCAGATATAGCCGGTGACGTTGCCGTTATCCATCATATTGAAGTACTTGATGACGTCGTAGGCCTGATCCCATTTCGGCAACCAGTTGAAGCCCCAGTCATTCTCTTTCTGCGCCGCATCGCCGTAGAACGATTTCATCAGGCTGACGAAGAATTTCGGGTAGTTGCTCCAGTAGTTCACCTGGTCGGCCAGCGTCGCTTTCGGCGTGTTGGCGCTAAGATAACTTTGCAGATCGCTCTGTTTATCGGACGGCAGCGTCAAATAACCCGGCAGACTGGTCGACAACAGACCCAAATCGGTCAGCCCCTGAATATTGGAGTGTCCGCGCAGCGCGTTGACGCCGCCGCCAGCCATGCCCATGTTGCCGAGCAGCAGTTGGATCATCGCCATTGTGCGGATGTTCTGCGCGCCGACGGTGTGCTGCGTCCAGCCCAGCGCATACAGGAAGGTGGTGGTGCGATCCGCGACGCTGGTTGAAGCCAGCACCTCGCAGACTTTGAGGAAGTCTTCTTTCGGCGTACCGCAGATGTTTTCAACCACTTCCGGCGTGTAGCGGGAAACGTGCTGCTTGAGCAGATTCCAGACGCAGCGCGGATGGCTGAGCGTTTCATCGCGTTTCGCGTAGCCATTTTCATCGAACTGGTAGTTCCAGGACGATTTATCATACTGGCGCTTTTCCGCATCGTAGCCGCTGAACAGGCCATCTTCGAAGGTAAAATCATCCCGTACCAGCAGGCTGGCATTGGTGTAATGCTTTACGTACTCGGCATTAATCTTATTATTTTCGATAAGGTACAACAGCACGCCCGACAGGAACGTAATGTCGGTACCGGAACGAATCGGCGCATAGATATCGGCCACCGACGCGGTACGCGTAAAGCGTGGGTCGACGACGATAAGCGTAGCATCGTTATTGTTCTTCGCTTCCATCGCCCAGCGGAATCCCACCGGATGCGCTTCCGCGGCGTTGCCGCCCATCACCATTACGACGTTTGCGTTTTTGATATCAACCCAGTGGTTGGTCATCGCACCGCGACCAAATGTTGGAGCAAGACTTGCTACCGTTGGTCCGTGTCAGACGCGCGCCTGGTTGTCTACCGCCAGCATGCCGAGCGAGCGCACAAATTTTTGCGTCAGCATGCCGGTCTCATTACTCGCCGCCGAGGCGCACAGCATTCCGGTGGAAAGCCAGCGGTTAACCGTCACGCCCTGTTCGTTCTTCTCAATAAAGTTGGCATCGCGGTCGGCTTTCATCAATTTGGCGATGCGGTTAAAAGCTTCATCCCAGGAGATGCGCTGCCATTTATCCGAACCCGGAGCGCGGTATTGCGGATACCGTAGGCGATTTTCACTGTGGACGTAGTCCAGCAGACCGGCGCCTTTCGGGCACAGCGCGCCGCGGCTTACCGGATGATCCGGATCCCCTTCGATATGATAAATCGCTTCTTTGGCGTTTTTCGCGCCGTCGCCCAGGCTATACATTAATAGCCCGCAGCCCACGGAGCAGTAAGTGCAGGTGTTGCGGATCTCTTTTGCGCGCAGCAATTTGAAATTGCGTGCCTGAGCCAGCGCCATTTTCGGGGCGAAGCCCAGTGCGGCAGCTGTTGTTCCGGCCATACCGCCTGCGCAGATTTTAAAAAACTTTCTGCGGCTGACGTCCATTGATTCCTCCATGCAGGATGTTTGTTCATCGCGCGGAGGAAACTAACAGCAATGTCCCTTTTTTTATTGCGTCAAATCAAGGTCGCCCACGCTAGCCCTCTAAAGAGTCATCGGCGACGAGTTTGACTAACCCCAAAGAGTTATGTGCTACGGAAAAGATCGACCGCCGGGCGCAAAAAGATGTTATAAATTCTGGCTGCGTTTGAGTCACTATCAGGTTAAACATGGAAAAAAAGAGAGCGACGTCAATAGGCTTCGCCGCCATTATATTATGGAGCACGATGGTCGGCTTGATTCGCGGCGTTAGCGAAGGGCTAGGTCCTGTCGGCGGCGCGGCGATGATTTATAGTCTCAGCGGCCTGCTGCTCATTTTTACCGTCGGCTTTCCCAACCTGCGCCAGATCCCGCGCCGCTATCTGTTAGCCGGCAGCGTGCTGTTTGTTAGCTATGAGATCTGCCTCGCCCTGTCGCTGGGCTTCGCCGCCACCCGCCAGCAGGCCATTGAAGTGGGAATGGTCAATTACCTGTGGCCCAGCCTGACCATTTTATTCGCCATTCTTTTTAACGGTCAGAAAAGCAGCTGGCTGGTGATCCCCGGCTTATTGCTGGCGCTGTTCGGCGTGAGCTGGGTGCTCGGCGGCGAGCACGGACTCAACCTCAATGAAATTATCAATAACGTCATCTCCAGCCCGCTGAGCTACTTTCTGGCATTTATCGGCGCATTTATCTGGGCAGCCTACTGCACGGTTACCGCGAAATATGCCAAAGGCAAAAATGGCATTACCCTCTTCGTCTTATTAACGGCGCTGACCCTGTGGCTGAAGTTTTTGGCCAGCGCGCAGCCGCCGATGCAGTTTAGCTGGCCGGTGGTCATTAAGCTGATTACGGTCTCCGTGGCGCTGGGGCTGGCCTACGCGGCGTGGAACGTTGGCATCCTGCACGGCAACGTCAGCCTGCTGGCGGCGGCGTCGTACTTTACGCCGGTGCTCTCTTCCGCGCTGGCGGCGGTGCTGCTCAGCGCCGCGCTCTCATGGTCATTCTGGCAGGGGGCCGGGATGGTATGTCTCGGCTCCCTGCTCTGCTGGTATGCCACCCGCCGTTAGCCGAGGTCGCCGCCCGCCACCGGTAGCGTCACGCCGGTGATATAGCTGGCCTCATCGCTGGCGAGAAACAGGATCGCATTCGCCTGTTCCGCCAGCGTGCCGTAACGGCGCATCAGGCTGCTCGCCACCGTCTGATCGACAACCTGCTGATACCACGCCTTTTCCTGCTCGCTCGGCTGCTCTTCATTGCGCGGCGTCAGGCGCGGCGGCGCCTCCGTACCGCCCGGCGCGACGGCGTTAATCCGAATGCCGCTGCCGCTGTACTCCATAGCGATAGACCGGGTCAGCGCATTAACGCCGCCTTTCGCCGCCGAGTAAGGCACCCGGTTCACCCCTGCCGTCGCCACCGACGAGATATTGACGATGCTGCCTTTCCCCTGCTTCAGCATCCAGGGGAGCGCCGCGCGGCAGCCCCACAAGGTGGGGAACAGCGAGCGGCGGATCTCTTTCTCAATTTGTTCTGGCTGATACTCGGCGAAAGGTCGCGCCCAGATGGTGCCGCCGACGTTGTTGATGAGTACGTCGAGGCGGCCAAAATGCGCGACCCCGGCGGCAAACGCCTGTTCAGTACTCTGCCACTGCTCAAGGTCAGCCTCCAGCGCCAGTACCTGATTTCCGGCCCGGGCTAAAACGGCAGCCAGTTCGTGTACGTAAGGCGAGCGGTCAATCAGCAACAGGACGGCGCCTTCAGTTGCCGCCTGTTCCGCGGTCTGGCGACCAATGCCCTGCGCCGCGCCGGTGATAGCGACGACTTTATTGGTAAAACGCATCATGTCTCCTTACGCCGCCGCGCTCTGGCTGGCGATAAATTTCTCATACCAAAACCCTGCCGGGGAAATTCCTCGTTCGCGCAGTGCCGTGGCGACCGCATTCACCATCGGCGGCGGTCCGCAAAGATAGATGTCAACGTCGCCATTATTCAGCATCGCGTCATCGAGATGTTCAGTCACGAAGCCGCGCTGCGGGCAGGAACTGCTTTCATCCGCCACCACCGGCAGCCAGCGATATCCCGTCAGTTGCTGTTTAAACGCATCCAGCGCGTCGGTTTTCACCAGATCGTCGTCACGGGTCACCCCGTACAGTAACGTCACCGAACGCGGGCTACCCTGTGTCTGCAGGGTGTGTAACATGGACAGCAGCGGCGCCAGCCCGGTGCCACCCGCCAGCATGAGCAGCGGGCGTTCGCCGCTGCGCAAATAGAAGCTGCCCATCGGGCCGCTGAGGGTCAGGCGGTCGCCGGGCCGCGCCTGCTGGGTTAACCACTGGCTCATCATGCCGCCAGGCACGTTACGGATCAGAAAGCGCCCTTCGAGAGAACCCGGCAACGAGCTAAATGAATAGGCGCGCACATGAGGCGTGCCCGGTACCTGAATGTTGATATATTGCCCCGGCAGAAAAGCCAGAGGTTCATCCAGCGCGACCACCAGTTCGATGGCGGTATCGGACAGTAAATTCACCTGTCGTACCTGCGCCCCGGTGTTCGTCAGCGCGGTTTTACACTGCGTGGCGGCCACCGGCACGTCGATCACACAGTCGCTGGTCGGGACCATCTGGCAGGTCAGCACCTGGCGAGCCTGCGCTTCGTCGTCGCTTAACGCCTCGTCGAGATAATCCTCCCCCAGGTCGTATTCACCGCTGGCGCAGTGACATTTGCAGGTGCCGCAAACGCCGTCAGAACAGTCCATCGGCAGGTTTACCTTCTGGCGATAGGCCGCATCCAGCACCTTCTCTCCGGCATTGCATTGAATAAATCGCGTAATGCCGTCCTCAAAATTAAGAGCAATATTAAAAGTCATAAGCGCCTCTTAAATGTGGTAAACATCGATAACCTGACGGATATAGTCGTTATTCAGGCGTACCGTTTTACGAACGATCTGCGGCCTGCCGTCCTGCTCAATTAGCGTGCAGCAGGTAGAGCCGAAATAGGCATCCGTGTGTTGATAGCGATGGCTCCAGGTGACCCAGTTGTAGCGCACCGCAAGCCCCTCATCGCTCTCGCCCATCAGCTCGACATTGCTGATAATGTGCGTGGTACGCGGCTCCGGCGTGCTGGCGCCGGAACGTTCGGTTTTAATGCGATAGACACGATCCTCCAGTCCTTCACGGTTGGGGTAGTAGATAAGTGAAATCTCTTTTTGCGGGTCGCGCGTCAGCTGGTCATCGTCGCCCCATGCCGGCATCCAGTAGACCACCTGCGGGCTGTAACAACTCAGCCACTCATCCCACTGACGGTCATCCAACAGGCGGGCTTCGTAATAGAGAAACTGACGAACTTGTTCGAGATTCAGCATCAGGCCACCTCCACGCGCTGGGTAATGGACTGGTTGTAGCGCTGCTGTTCCTGTTCCAGCGCCGCCAGCATGACCGTTTGCCAGTGGTGATGATGGGCGATATACAGCGCCTCATCTTCCGATTTCACCCCGCTTAGCCGTGGCGTAAAACCCGCGTGCCTGGCGTGTTCATCCGGGCCGTCGACCCAACGTAGCGCGCCGCGGCTGAGGTCGCTCCATGCCAGATTTTCGCCAAGATAGCCGCGCTGGCAGGCGCTGAACTCTTCCAGATCGTCCGGCGTCCCCATTCCGCTGACGTTAAAGAAATCTTCGTACTGGCGGATGCGTAACGCCCGGGCCTGGTCTGATTCCCCTTTCGGCGCAAAACACCAGATGGTGACTTCGGTTTTATCGACCGCAATCGGGCGAATTACGCGGATCTGGGTAGAAAACTGATCCATCAGGTAGACGTTGGGATACAGGCACAGGTTGCGGGTTTCATTGACCATCTGGTCGGCGCGCAGTTCACCGAACTCCGCCTGCAGACGGTCGCGGTGGGCATAGACCGGGCGCACTTCCGGGTTCAACGCGCGGGTCCACAGCAACATGTGGCCGTTGTCAAATCCGTAGCCGCCGCCGACGCTCTTTGACCAGCCGTTGGCGTCAACCGCATGCGTCCCTTCCGCTTCATAGTTGCGGCGTGACATGGTTGAGGCGTAATTCCAGTGCACCACGCTGACGTGATAACCATCGGCGCCGTTCTCCGCGCCCAGCTTCCAGTTGCCTTCGTAAACGTAGCTCGACGAGCCCTTCAGCACTTCCAGTCCTTCCGGCGCCTGATCGACGATCAGATCGATGATTTTGCGGGTTTCGCCGAGATACTCCTCCAGCGGCTGCACGTCCGCATTGAGGCTACCGAATAAGAAACCGCGGTAAGACTGAAAACGCGGCAATTTTTGCAGATCGTGAGACCCTTCATGTTTGAAGGTGTCAGGATAAGCGCCGGTGCTCTCATCTTTGGCTTTTAATAATTTGCCGTTATTGCTGAAGGTCCAACCGTGGAACGGACAGGTAAACGAATTTTTATTCCCGGTTTTGCGTCGACATAACATGGCGCCGCGGTGGGCGCAGCTATTAATTAATGCATGCAATTCATTCTTTTTATCGCGAGTAATAATAACCGGCTGCCGTCCCAGCGTCAGGGTATAATAATCTCCCGGCTCGGCAATCTGGCTTTCGTGGGCGAGAAACACCCAATTACCTTCGAAGATATGTTTCATTTCAAAATCAAATAACTGCTGATCGGTAAATATAGAGCGATGGCAACGGTAAATATGATTTTCACGATCGACAATTAACGCGTTGTTAATTTTGTCTTTAAGCGCTGATAGCGTTTTTTGCATGAGTTAACTCCTCCTGCAGGATTCAGGATTAAAGATATTTGGCAAATATGGTGATTATCGGGTGTAGAGCGCGGCCCGGGCCATCAGCGTGGCCGGGGCCGCTAAAGCAGATTACTCTTTGGCGCGCAGACGGGTGCCGCGGTGCTCTTCGTCGGGGCTCAGCGCTTTACAGAGGGTGAAATCAAAGCGCACTTCGGTGTGCTCGCCGTCCAGTTCACGCTGTGCAATCGTCTCGCGGTCGCTCACTTTCACCGGGTCGGCAATCAGTCCATCGCGGGTGGCAAAGGCAAAATCATCCCACAGGTATTTGTCGCCGCTGAGGTTGATCTGGCTGGTCAGATGTTTATGCCCCGGCGCGGAGACGAAGAAGTGAATGTGCGCCGGACGGTTGCCGTGGCGGCCTAACTGATCCAGCAACTTCTGGGTTGGACCATCCGGCGGGCAGCCGTAGCCGGATGGCATGATGCTGCGCACGCTATAGCGTCCATCGGCGCCGGTGCGAATACGACGACGCAGGTTGTAGTCGCTCTGGCTCTGATCGAAGAACGAGTAATTACCCAGGGTATTGGCGTGCCAGATATCAACGATGGCGTTAGCGATCGGCTGGCCCTGGCTATCTTTAACCTGGCCGTGCAGCCACATCACTTCGCCGGCGTCGGTGCCATCATCCATGCGGGCATGGCGGTCGGCCAGTGGCGCATTGGCCACATACAGCGGCCCTTCGATGGTGCGAGGGGTGCCGGTTTCACGATGCGCTGCCGCGTCGATAGCGTCCTGACGCAGGTCGAGGAAGTGCTCAAGACCCAGCCCCGCCGCCAGCAGCGCCGCCTCCTGGCGCCCACCCAGCTCGTGCAAATAGTTCACCGCGTGCCAGAACTCTTCTTCTGTGACGTTATAGTCATCGATCAGCGTGCAGATATTCTCCAGCAAACGGTGGACAATGGCTTTAAAACGTTCGTTACCGCCTGGAACATTTAAACCCGCGCCTTCACGTAATAATTTCTGCACGGCTTCTTGTTGTACGAAAGCATTACTCATAATTATTCTCTCTTATCGTTGTAGGATATTTGCCGGGTGCCCCCGGCATGAGGTCATGTTTTATTATTATTAGCTATCGTCTTCACGAATAGACGAGGGATGACGGCACAGCGCCTCTACGCGAATATCCATAAATGGATATAACGGCAATCCCATTAAAATTTGATGCAACTCTTCGGCATCTTTTACATCGAAAATGCTGACATTGGCGTAAAGACCGGCGACGCGCCAAATATGTCGCCACTTGCCTTCACGTTGTAATTGTTGCGAATAGGCTTTTTCGCGTTGTTTAATTTCATCCGCTTCGGCGGCAGGAAACCCGATCGGAATATTAACGGTCATATCAACTTTAAATAGCATTATTTTCTCCTGTTATGCTTTACGGGAATAGAAGCGCAGCTTGTCTTCATCCAGCTCCACCCCGAGTCCTGGCGTTTGCGGCAACGCCACCTGACCGTCGGCAAAGGTCAGCGGTACGCTGACGATATCGTCTTTGAGTAGCAGCGGGCCGAACATCTCGGTTCCCCACTGCAGCGGCAATGTCGACCAGGCATGCAGAGAAGCAACGGTCCCCACGGTCCCTTCCAGCATCGTGCCGCCATACAGGCCAATCCCCGCCGCCTGCGCGACGCGGGCCAGCGCCAGCACGCTATTCGGCCCGCCCGCCTTGGCGATTTTCAGCGCGTAAGCGCCGGTAAAGCCCTGCTGCGCCAGTTGGTAACCATCGTAAGCGGTCGCGACCGCTTCATCCGCCAGGATCGCGGTTTCGATTTGCTGGCTCAGGCGCACCAGCGCTGCATTGTCCTGCGCGCTCACCGGCTGTTCGATGAGATCGACCCCCATCGCCGCCAGCTCGCGACAGCCCTTCGCGCCGGTCGCGGCGTCCCAGGCCTGATTAACGTCAACGCGAATGCTGGCGCGATCGCCTAAGGCTTCCACAATGGCGCGGGTATGGCGGAGATCGGTGGCTAATTCCCGTGCGCCAATTTTCAGCTTGAATGCCTGATGACGGCGCTCGGCTAACAGCTTTTCCCCTTCGGCAATATCTTTCGCGGTATCGCCGCTGGCTAACGTCCACAGCACCGGCAACGACGTTTGCAGCGCGCCGCCGAGCAGTGCCGATACCGGTAGCCCTAAAGCTTTGCCCTGGGCATCAAGGAGTGCGGTTTCAATGGCAGATTTTGCGAAAGTATTGCCTCTAATGGCGCTATTCATACGCGCCGTCAGCGCATTCAGGTTATCCGCCGGCTGCCCTTTCAGCAGCGGCGTCAGATAGTGGGTCAAGGCCGATGAGATAGCCTCCGGGCTCTCGACGCCGTAGCTCAGCCCGCCGATGGTCGTCGCTTCACCGATACCGCATACGCCATCGGAACGGGTAATGCGCACGATGACCAGCGTCTGGCAGCCCATGGTGGTCATCGATAATTTATGTGGCCGGATAGTCGGTACATCCACTAACCAGCTCTCAATGCGTTCTACGGTCGCAGTCATTTTTTGTTCCTGAAAGATGCATAACTTTTTGTACCCACATCCATAACGGGGATGTCTGTGCTTTGACAATAGGGTCCAGCCTGGCGGATGGTCAACGGCGATAATCGAAATGTTGTGCGATTATCGGCACGCTTGTTAAATTGCGGTTAATAATGTGATCGAGGTGGTAAAACAGGCACAATTCGCCGCACCCTGGTTTGCGCGCGGTATAGTGATTCCCCGTGAGCTTTACGTTGCAACGGAGAAAGATGCAATGAGCGACAATACCCACACTACGCTGAGCGCCAGGCAGGCCGAGCACGACCCCAATTTTATGCTGTCACTCGCCCGCGGGCTGGAGGTGCTCAATGCTTTTACTCCCCAGCGCCAGCGGCTGACCATTTCGCAGTTAAGTCAAAAAACGCAAATTTCTCGCGCGGCGGTGCGCCGCTGCCTGTATACCCTGGCGGCGCTGGGGATGGTGCATAGCCCGGACGGCCGCAGCTATGAACTGCTGCCGCGCGTGCTGGCAGTGGGCCACGCCTATCTGGCAGGAACCCCGCTGGCGAAGGTGGCGCAAACGGCGCTGGACAATCTTGGTAAGACGTTAGGTGAAAGCTGCTCCGCCGCCACGCTTGATGGCGACAACGTACTGTATATCGCCCGCGCGGCGGTCAATAACTTGCTCAGCGTCGATCTGGGCCGCGGCAGCCGCCTCCCGGCATGGACAACCTCAATGGGACGGGTATTGCTGAGCGCGTTGCCCGAAGACCAACTAGAAGTGACGCTGTCACGCGCACATCTGATGCGCTACACCCCGTATACCCTGTGCGATCCCGCGGCACTGCGCGCGGAAATCGCCAAAGTTCGCATGCAGGGCTATGCGCTGGCGGACAGGCAAATTGAAGTTGGATTATGCTCGCTTGCGGTACCGCTGCTGTCGCGTAGCGGCCAGGTGGTGGCAGCGCTCAACGTTGGCGTCCCCGCCTCTTCGATGAGCGCCGCGGCGCTGAAGGAGAAAGCCCTGGCGCCGCTGCGCCGTGCGGCGATGGAGCTTTCTCTTCAGCTATGACATTACCGTGGCGCCGGCGTATTGGCCAGCCCGCGCCAGATCCCCAGCGCCAGTAACAACAGCAGAACGCCAGCCGTCGCCAGGGAAATGCTATGGGCGCTGATGAACGCGGTTTTCGCCGCCGCGATTAGTGAATCTGACGGTATCGCGGGGAGCGATTGCGCCACCTTCATCGCCTCGCCGATGGACGATGAGGCCTGTACCGCTGCCTCACCGCCAATCCCGGCAGGCAGTTCAATCGCCGAACTGTAGCTACGGGTCAGAATCAGGCCGAACAGCGCAATACCGAGCCCCGCGCCCAATTCATAGGCCATGGTTTCAATGGCGCCTGCCGCCGACGCCTTCTCTTTCGGCGCTGCCGCCATGATCGCCGACGTTGACGCCAGCAGCGCGCTGGCGGCGCTAAAGCCCAGCAGCGTCATTAACCCCCACGCCTGCCACTGTTGCGTGCTGAAGTCGGTCATCGACAGTCCCAAAAAGCTTAAAGCGCTCAGCAACATACCGCCGGTCGCCACCTGCCGCAGCCCTAGTTTCGATACCAGCATTCCGGCAATCGGCCCGCTAAAGCCGCTGGCGACCATCACCGGCAGCATGAACAACCCGGCTTCAAACGGCGTTTTCTGATGCACGAACTGTAGCTCCTGCGCCATCAGCAATTCAAAACCAACCAGCGTAATGAGCGCGGTCATCGCCATCATCACCCCGCTTAAAATAATGCGGTGGGTGAAGAGACGCATATCCACCATCGGCGTCGGCATCGACAGCTGTTTGCGGACAAACCAGGTCAACATGGCCGCCCCGCCGATAGCCACCAGCGCGATTAGCCACAGCGCCAGCTGCCCCTTTAGCGCCGACTTAGCGCTAAACACCAGCATCAGAATGGCCGCAATCAGGATCAGCGCCTGCGGCAGATTCAGCGGTTGCTCGCGGCGGGCGGGCTGACGGGGCACAACCTTAGCGTTGATGGCAATGACCAGCAGCACGATTGGCACGTTGATCAGGAACACCGATCCCCAGTAGAAGTGTTCCAGCAGCATGCCGCCCACCAGCGGGCCAAATGCCGCGCCGCCGGATCCCACCGCGGCCCATAATCCCAGCGCCATGTTACGCTGGCTGGCTTCGGCGAAAGTGCCGCGGATCCCGGCAAGCGTCGCCGGCACAATCATTGCCGCGCCAACCGCCAGCAGCGCGCGGGAAATAATCAGCGTTATCGCCGACGGCGACAGCGCGGCGCACAGCGAAGCGATACCAAAAATTGCGCTACCGAGCAGCAATAAGCGCTTAAAGCCGATTTTATCGCCCAATGCGCCCATCGGCAGCACCATACCGGCCATCACCAACGAATAGATATCAATGATCCACAGTAGCTCGTTGCCGCTGGTGCCAAGCGCGACGCTGAGCGTCGGGGCGGCCACATGCAGCACCGTTGCGTCAATTGCTACCGGGATATAAACCAGCAAAATCGCCATCAGCGTTAACCATTGCCGAGACATACTACTTTTCCTCAATTTTCCAAATTGGACACGCGTCCAGGATTGCGATCCTGCCGGATTGTTGAACGTCTGTCCAACTTTTTGTTACCATCATCCCATCACCTCTTTATCACGGGTCGCTATGCACTATTTAAATCGGGAAGCGCGTCGGGAAGTTATCATGCAGGCCGCCATGCGAGTGGCGCTAAATGGCGGCTTCAGCGCCATGACCGTGCGCCAGATAGCCAGCGAAGCCGGCGTCGCCGCAGGTCAGTTACATCATCATTTTGCCTCGACCGGCGAGCTAAAAGCGCAGGCCTTTATCCGCTTGATCCGCGAAATGCTCGATATTCAGCTGCTGACCGATGACGCCTCCTGGAGCGAACGCCTGTTTTCATTACTCGGCAGCGAAGATGGCCGTCTCGAGCCCTATATACGCCTGTGGCGGGAAGCGCAGATTTTGTCCGATAGCGATGAGGAAATTAAGGCCGCGTATCTGCTGACCATGAGCATGTGGCATGATGAAACGGTCACGGCGATTAACCGCGGCGCCGAAGCCGGTGAATTTCAGCCGCAGGATACGGCAGAAAATATCGCCTGGCGTCTGATTGCCCTGGTTTGCGGGCTGGATGGCATTTACGCGTTGGGGATGCAAGCCATTGACGATGCCGCATTTACACGTTACTTAAAACATTATATCGCGCTGGAACTCCCTCAGGCTTAAGTTACATTTAGTAACAATTGACCACCCTTCATTGCCGGCGTGAATTCTTTCACGTCTCGATTCTTATCTATTCTCAAACAATACAATTATTAAAAACAGCTGAGCCTTAATTCCAGCCTGCACAACTTCAGCTGTTTTTTTATTTATCCTTTTGATCTCGTACGCTTTAGTGAGGGTGTTATGTCGATAGAAGGTGATAAAAAGAATCATTATCTTTTAAAAGATTGGCGACCAGAAAATGAAGCCTTCTGGGAAAATAAAGGAAAAGCCATCGCACGCAGGAACTTATGGATTTCCGTATTTTGTCTGTTACTCGCCTTCTGCGTCTGGATGTTATTTAGCGCGGTCGCGGTCAATCTCAATAAAGTTGGTTTTAATTTCACAACCGACCAGCTTTTTTTATTAACGGCGCTACCTTCACTTTCCGGCGCAATATTACGCGTCCCCTACTCCTTTATGGTACCTATAATGGGTGGGCGCTACTGGACGGTTATTAGCACGGTTATTCTGGTGATTCCCTGTTTATGGCTGGGGTTGGCAGTACAAAATCCAACTACTCCGTACTGGGTATTTATCGCTATTTCATTGCTGTGTGGTTTTGCCGGCGCCAATTTTGCCTCAAGCATGGGCAACATCAGTTTCTTCTTCCCCAAAGCCAAACAAGGCAGCGCATTAGGCATCAACGGCGGTCTCGGCAATCTCGGGGTCAGCGTGATGCAACTGGTCTCTCCCATTTTTATCTTTCTGCCGATTTTTACCTTCCTGGGCGTCCGCGGCGTTGAGCAACCAGGCGGCGCCATGCTGTGGCTTGGCAACTCACCGCTGCTGTGGGTGCCGTTACTGGTCATCGCCACCGTTTTCGCTTGGTTCGGCATGAACGATATTGCCAGTTCCAAAGCCTCGATTCGCGATCAGTTACCGGTATTGAAGCGTCCGCATATGTGGCTGTTAAGCCTGCTGTATCTGGCGACCTTCGGCTCGTTTATCGGCTTTTCCGCCGGCTTCGCGATGCTGGCGAAAACCCAGTTTCCGGATGTCGATATCCTGAAACTGGCCTTCTTCGGCCCGTTTATCGGCGCGCTGGCGCGCTCCTTCGGCGGTATCATTTCCGACCGTCTGGGCGGCGTACGGGTGACGCTGGTTAACTTCATTCTGATGGCGGTCTTTACCGGCCTGCTTTTCCTCACCCTGCCGGGATCCGGTTCCGGAAGCTTCTTCGCCTTCTACGTGGTGTTTATGGGCCTGTTCTTAACCGCCGGGCTTGGCAGCGGCTCCACCTTCCAGATGATCGCCGTGATCTTCCGCCAGCTTACCATTGATAGCGTGAAAAAGCGCGGCGGCAGCGACGAACAGGCCCAGCACGAAGCGGTGACCGATACCGCCGCCGCGCTCGGTTTTATCGCCGCAATCGGCGCTATTGGCGGTTTCTTTATTCCAAAAGCCTTCGGGACCTCTCTGGCCATGACCGGCTCGCCGGTGGGCGCGATGAAAGTCTTTTTTGTCTTCTATGTGGTTTGCGTGCTGGTGACCTGGCTGGTCTATGGCCGCCGTAAACCCGCCTAACCATAACGATTTATCTGCCGGATGGCGGCTTACGCCTTATCCGGCCTACGAGTTCGTTCGCTCATCCGGCCGGGTGGCACGATGCCGGACATCATCGGAGCAGGAGAAATGTCATGAGTAAATTACTGGATCGCTTTCGCTACTTTAAGCAGAAACGCGAGACCTTTGCCAACGGCCACGGTCAGGTCTACGACAACAACCGTGACTGGGAAGATAGCTACCGGCAACGCTGGCAATTCGACAAAATTGTCCGCTCCACGCACGGTGTGAACTGTACCGGCTCCTGTAGCTGGAAAATTTATGTCAAAAACGGCCTGGTCACCTGGGAAACCCAGCAAACCGATTATCCGCGCACCCGACCGGACCTGCCAAACCACGAACCGCGCGGCTGCCCGCGCGGCGCCAGCTACTCCTGGTATCTCTACAGCGCCAACCGCCTGAAGTACCCGCTGGCGCGTAAACGGCTGATTGAGCTGTGGCGCGAAGCCCTGACACAGCATCCCGACCCGGTACAGGCCTGGGATAGCATCATGCAGGACCCGCTGAAAACCCGCAGCTACAAAGAAATTCGCGGTAAAGGCGGCTTTGTACGCTCCAGTTGGAAAGAGTTAAATCAACTGATCGCCGCGGCCAACGTCTGGACCATTAAAAACTACGGTCCGGATCGCGTCGCGGGCTTTTCGCCGATCCCGGCGATGTCGATGGTCTCCTACGCCGCGGGCACCCGTTATTTATCGCTGCTCGGCGGCACCTGTCTGAGCTTCTATGACTGGTATTGCGATCTGCCGCCCGCCTCGCCGATGACCTGGGGCGAACAGACCGACGTACCGGAATCCGCTGACTGGTACAACTCCAGCTACATTATTGCCTGGGGTTCAAACGTCCCGCAGACGCGAACCCCGGACGCCCACTTCTTCACCGAAGTGCGCTACAAGGGCACCAAAACCATCGCCATTACTCCGGACTATTCGGAAGTCGCCAAGCTCTGCGACCAGTGGCTGGCGCCGAAGCAAGGTACCGACAGCGCGCTGGCGATGGCGATGGGCCACGTGATCCTCAAAACTTTCCACCTCGATAATCCGAGCGATTACTTTCTCAACTACTGCCGTACCTATACCGATATGCCAATGTTGGTGATGCTCGACCGTCGTGACGACGGCAGCTATGCGCCGGGCCGTATGCTACGCGCCGCTGACCTGCTTAACGGACTGGGAGAAAGTAATAACCCGGAATGGAAAACCGTCGCCTTTAACGCCGACGGCGAACTGGTCGCGCCGAACGGATCCATCGGCTTTCGTTGGGGCGAAAAAGGCAAATGGAATCTCGAACAGCGCGCTAACGGCCGTGACGTCGACTTAAAACTGTCTCTGCTGGATATACACGATAGCGTGGTGTCGGTCGGCTTCCCCTACTTCGGCGGCAATGAAAACCCGCATTTTCGCAGCGTGAAGCAGGAGCCGGTAACGCTTCATCAACTGCCAGCGAAACAGCTGCCGTTAGCCAGTGGAGAAAACGCTCTGGTAGTGAGCGTGTATGACCTGGTGCTGGCGAACTACGGTCTGGATCGCGGCCTTGACGATGCCAATGCCGCGCGCGACTTCGCGGATGTGAAAGCCTATACCCCGGCGTGGGCCGAACAGATCACCGGCGTGCCGCGTCACCATATCGAGCAAATCGCCCGCGAGTTCGCCGATACGGCGCATAAAACCCATGGCCGTTCGATGATTATCCTTGGCGCCGGTGTGAACCACTGGTACCACATGGATATGAACTACCGCGGGATGATCAACATGCTGGTATTCTGCGGCTGCGTCGGTCAGAGCGGCGGCGGCTGGTCGCACTATGTCGGCCAGGAGAAACTACGCCCGCAGACCGGATGGCTGCCGCTGGCGTTCGCGCTGGACTGGACTCGTCCACCGCGGCAGATGAACAGTACCTCTTATTTCTACAACCACGCCAGCCAGTGGCGCTACGAAAAACTAACCGCTCAGGAGCTGCTCTCACCGCTGGCCGACGCCAGCAAATTCAGCGGCCATATGATCGACTTCAACGTTCGCTCCGAGCGCATGGGCTGGCTGCCTTCCGCGCCGCAGCTTAACGTTAACCCGCTGAGCATCAAGCAGCAGGCCGACGCTGCCGGGCTGTCCCCCGCAGAGTTCACCGTCCAGTCGTTAAAAGCAGGCGATATTCGCTTTGCCGCCGAGCAGCCGGATAGCGGCCACAACCACCCGCGCAACCTGTTTATCTGGCGTTCGAACCTGCTGGGATCGTCCGGTAAAGGCCATGAGTACATGCTCAAGTACCTGCTCGGTACCGATAACGGTATTCAGGGCGAGGAGTTTGGCGCCACCGCTGACGTGAAGCCTGAGGAAGTCGAGTGGCAGACCGCGGCGATTGAGGGCAAACTCGATCTACTGGTGACCCTCGATTTCCGCATGTCCAGTACCTGCCTGTTCTCAGATATCGTCCTGCCGACCGCCACCTGGTACGAAAAAGACGATATGAACACTTCGGACATGCACCCGTTTATCCACCCGCTTTCCGCCGCCGTCGACCCGGCATGGGAGGCGAAAAGCGACTGGGAAATCTACAAGGACATTGCGAAAAGTTTCTCTGAAGTATGCGTCGGCCACCTTGATAAAGAGACCGATGTGGTACTGGTGCCGCTGCAGCATGACTCTCCGGCGGAGCTGTCACAGCCGTTTGATGTCCTCGACTGGCGCAAGGGCGAATGCGATCTCATTCCAGGCAAAACCGCGCCGTCAATTGCGCTGGTTGAACGTGACTACCCGGCCACCTGGGAGCGCTTCACCTCGCTGGGGCCGTTACTCGATAAGCTCGGCAACGGCGGTAAAGGCATTTCGTGGAATACGCAAAACGAAGTCGACTTCCTCGGTAAACTCAACTACGTCAAGCCCGACGGTCCGGCCAAAGGCCGCCCGCGCATCGACAGCGCGATCGACGCCAGTGAAGTCATCTTGAGCCTGGCGCCGGAAACTAATGGCCAGGTGGCGGTGAAAGCCTGGCAAGCGCTGGGAGAATTTACCGGCCGCGACCACACCCATCTGGCGCTGAATAAAGAGGATGAGAAAATCCGCTTCCGCGATATTCAGGCGCAGCCGCGCAAGATCATCTCCAGCCCAACGTGGTCTGGTCTGGAAAGCGAACATGTCTCTTATAATGCCGGTTATACCAACGTTCACGAACTGATCCCGTGGCGCACCCTCTCCGGGCGGCAACAGCTCTATCAGGATCATCCCTGGATGCGCGCCTTCGGCGAAAGTCTGGTGGCCTATCGCCCACCTATCGATACGCGCAGCGTCAGCCAGATGAAGGACGTGCCGCCAAACGGCTTCCCGGAAAAAGCGCTCAACTTCCTGACCCCGCATCAGAAATGGGGTATCCACTCGACCTATAGCGAAAACCTGCTGATGCTGACGTTGTCGCGCGGCGGACCCATCGTCTGGCTAAGCGAAACCGACGCAAAAGAACTGGGGATTGAAGATAACGACTGGATTGAAGCCTTCAACGCCAACGGCGCCCTCACCGCGCGTGCGGTGGTGAGCCAGCGCGTGCCGCCGGGCATGACCATGATGTATCACGCCCAGGAACGCATTATGAATATCCCAGGTTCGGAGGTGACCGGTCGTCGGGGCGGCATCCACAACTCCGTCACCCGTGTCTGTCCAAAACCCACGCATATGATTGGCGGCTACGCTCAACTGGCTTACGGCTTTAACTACTACGGCACCGTCGGCTCCAACCGCGACGAGTTCATTATGATCCGCAAAATGAAAAACATTGACTGGCTGGATGGCGAAGGTCGCGACCAGGTACAGGAGGCGAAAAAATGAAAATACGTTCACAAGTCGGAATGGTGCTGAATCTGGATAAATGCATCGGCTGCCATACCTGCTCCGTCACCTGTAAAAACGTCTGGAGCAGCCGCGAAGGGATGGAATATGCGTGGTTCAACAACGTGGAAACCAAGCCCGGTATCGGTTACCCCAAAAACTGGGAAGATCAGGACGAGTGGCAAGGCGGCTGGATCCGCGGTATCAGCGGCAAGCTCACTCCCCGTCTGGGCAACCGCGTCAGCGTGTTGTCGAAGATTTTCGCCAACCCGGTGCTGCCGCAGATTGACGATTATTACGAACCCTTTACCTACGATTATCAGCACCTGCACAACGCGCCGGAAGGCAAATACTTGCCTACCGCCCGCCCGCGTTCGCTGATTAGCGGCGAACGGATGGATAAAATCAGCTGGGGGCCAAACTGGGAGGAACTGCTCGGCGGCGAGTTTGAAAAACGCGCCAAAGACCGCAACTTCGAAGCGATGCAAAAAGAGATGTACGGCCAGTTTGAAAACACCTTCATGATGTATCTGCCGCGTCTTTGCGAACATTGCCTTAATCCGAGCTGCGTGGCTACCTGCCCAAGCGGCGCTATCTACAAGCGCGAAGAAGACGGCATCGTGCTGATCGACCAGGATAAATGCCGCGGCTGGCGGATGTGCATCAGCGGTTGTCCGTACAAAAAAATCTACTTTAACTGGAAGAGCGGCAAATCGGAAAAATGCATCTTCTGCTATCCGCGCATTGAGTCCGGGCAACCGACGGTGTGCTCCGAAACCTGCGTCGGCCGCATCCGCTACCTTGGCGTGCTGCTGTACGACGCGGACCGCATCGAAGAGGCGGCCAGTACCGAACATGAAACCGACCTCTACGAGCGCCAGTGCGAGGTGTTCCTCAACCCTAACGACCCGGCGGTCATCGAAGAGGCGTTGAAGCAGGGTATTCCGCATAACGTGATCGAAGCCGCGCAACAATCACCGGTGTATAAACTGGCAATGGACTGGAAGCTGGCGCTGCCGCTGCACCCGGAATACCGAACCTTACCGATGGTCTGGTACGTCCCGCCGCTGTCGCCGATTCAGTCCGTCGCCGACGCCGGCGGCCTGCCGAGCAACGGCAACATTCTGCCGGCGGTCGAAAGCCTGCGTATACCGGTACAGTATCTGGCGAACCTGCTGAGCGCCGGCGATACCGGCCCGGTCCTGCGCGCGTTAAAACGCATGATGGCGATGCGCCATTACAAACGTTCGCAAACCGTTGAAGGCGTGACCGATACCCGTGCGATTGAAGAAGTGGGCCTCAGCGTCGAGCAGGTGGAAGAGATGTATCGCTACCTGGCGATCGCCAATTACGAAGACCGCTTCGTGATCCCCACCAGCCACCGCGAACTGGCGGAAGACGCCTTCCCTGAACGCAACGGCTGCGGTTTTACCTTCGGCGATGGTTGCCATGGTTCTGATACTAAATTCAACCTGTTCAACAGTCGTCGCATCGACGCGATTGATGTGGGAGACGTTCGTCGACATGGGGAGGGAGAGTAATGCGGCTTCTCAAAGTCATCGCTTTACTGCTGGAGTATCCCGACGACGCGCTGTGGGATAACCGCGAGGAGGCGCTGGCGCTGGTCAGTGCCGATGCGCCCGCCCTGACGCCGTTTGTTACGCGATTACTGGCGGCGCCGCTGCTCGACCGTCAGGCCGAATGGTGTGAGGTGTTTGAGCGCGGTCGCGCCACCTCGCTGCTGCTGTTTGAACACGTTCACGCCGAATCGCGCGACCGCGGCCAGGCGATGGTCGATCTGATGAACCAGTATGAACAGGCGGGTCTGCAGATCGATTGTCGCGAACTCCCGGACCACCTGCCTTTATATCTTGAGTATCTCAGCACTCTCCCGTTGGCCGATGCCCGTGAAGGACTGCAGAACGTCGCGCCCATTCTGGCATTGCTCGGTGGACGCTTAAAGCAGCGCGAATGCGATTACTATCAACTCTTTGACGCCCTCCTCACGCTGGCGGATAGTCCACTCAATAGTGACAGTGTCACCAGGCAGGTAGCGAGCGAGAAGCGTGACGACACGCGCCAGGCGCTGGATGCGGTGTGGGAAGAAGAACAGGTGAAGTTTATTGAAGATAATGCAACCGCTTGCGATAGCTCGCCAATGCAAGCTTATCAACGACGCTTTAGCCAGGATGTGGCGCCGCAGTACGTCGACATCCGCGCCGGAGGCCCGAAATGATACAGTACTTAAACGTCTTCTTTTACGATATCTACCCTTATCTCTGCGGCACCGTGTTCCTGGTGGGCAGTTGGCTGCGCTATGACTACGGTCAGTATACCTGGCGCGCGTCATCCAGCCAGATGCTCGATAAACGGGGCATGGTGCTGTGGTCGAACTTATTTCATATCGGCATCCTCGGCATCTTCTTCGGCCACTTCTTCGGGATGCTGACGCCGCACTGGGTCTATTCATGGTTCCTGCCGATGTCGCAGAAACAGGTGATGGCGATGGTGCTGGGCGGCGTCTGCGGCGTGCTGACCCTGGTCGGCGGCATAGGCCTGCTGGTGCGTCGTCTGACCAACCCGCGCATTCGCGCCACCTCCACCACTGCGGATATCCTGATCCTGTGCATTCTGCTGATTCAGTGCGCGCTGGGGCTGACGACTATTCCGTTCTCCGCCCAGCATCCGGACGGCAGCGAAATGTTGAAACTGGTAGATTGGGCGCAGGCGGTAGTCACCTTCCACGGCGGCGCATCGGCGCATTTGGATGGTGTCGCGTGGGTGTATCGCGTCCATCTGGTGCTGGGGATGACTATCTTCCTTATTTTCCCGTTCACCCGACTGGTTCACGTCTGGAGCGCGCCGATAGAGTATTTCACCCGCCGCTACCAGGTGGTGCGTTCCCGGCGCTGAAAGCCAGCGGCTTTTATCATTCATCCCTACCGGTAGCCCGGACGAGGCGCCTACGCCGACTCCGGGTATTTATCAGCCCTGGCTCCAGCCTTTATGCCGGATGGCGGCTACGCCTTATCCGGCCTACAACGACTGCCCCGGCCTGCCGGGAACGTCTCAGCGATTTTGAGGCCACCAACATCGGCAGTTTCAGTCAGCATTGATGCGGTTGTAGCGGTGTAGCCCGGACGAGGCGCTTGCGCCGACTCCGGGGTCATATTCATCGGCCACGGCTCCAGCCTTTATTCCGGATGGCGGCTACGCCTAATCCGGCCTACGGCGACCATGCGCTTTCCTCGTCCCGTTATAAACGTTACTTCCCGGCTTCCGGATGGGTATCGAACGCCGCCATTACCGCTGCCAGCGCAGCTTCGCTGAACCCGTGTTTTGGGTCGTCTACACCTAATCCGAATCGGGTTTGCAGCGCTTCATACAGCGCCGACACGTCCGCAAGATCCACCTTCTCCACCACGTGGTTGTTCTCCCAGTGGGTAAAATGGAAATTGGTGAGCGTCATTTTCCCGCCGTCAGGCAGATGACGGCACATCAGCAGATGGTGACGAAAGTGGGACTGCGGCCAGTGCGCCGACCAGAAGTTACCCATCACATAATCAGAAGCATACTGTCGACCCAGATCGAAATGGTACATCGACTGCCAGTGCTCATGATGATTAAACTGCAGCGTCCACTCATCGCCTTCATGCACCAGGCGATAAATACCATGCGGCGTATGCTGCGGAATATCCGCCAGCAGCTTAATCGGCGCGGTCAGCGTCTGGCCGCCGAAACCGACGTCGGCGATCCAGCGTTCGCCCTCCACTTCCACCAGCAATAAGCGATGGGTACGCGGCGGCATTTGTGGCGGATTAGCCAACACCACGCGCCCCAGCAGGCTGCGAACCGAGAAACCAATCTCACTTAGCGCCCGCTGCAACAGCCCGTTCTGCTCAAAGCAGTAACCGCCGCGGCGGGCGGTGATTAACTTCTCCTCGAGCGCCCGATCGTCAAGGTGGATTTCACGCGGTAGTAAAACGTCCAGATTCTCAAACGGGATCGCGCTATTGTGATGGCTATGCAACTCCCGCAGGGTGTCAATGGAAACATCGGGGGTTCCCGTCCAGGCCAGACGAGTAAAATACGCGCTTAAAAATGGGGTCATCAACGCCTCCAGCTTTTGGTGTCCGACATTTATAGCGTATTTTTTCCCCGCGACGGCGTATTTTGTGCGATCGCGCCAGATGATTTCTGATTTAGGTCGCGGTTGACGTATTGATTACCTTTGTATTGTGAATAAACTACTTACAGGCATTCGCCACTCACCAAGGAACGCTTATGAGCCGTTTTCGCCACGTCGAACTTCAGTACGCCAGTCGCCTGCTCAACCACGGCCCGACCATTATGATCACCAGTTATGACGCGCAGTCAGGGCGGCGCAACGTGATGTCCGCCGCCTGGTCGATGCCAGTTGAATTTGCCCCGCCTCGCGTGGCTATTGTGGTGGATAAAAGCACCTGGACGCGTGATCTCATTGAGCGTAACGGCGCCTTTGGTATCGTGGTGCCAGGCGTGGCCGCCGCCAGTTGGGTCTATGCGGTAGGCAGCGTAAGCGGGCGCGATGAAGATAAGTTCAATGCTTACGGTATCCCGACGGTGCAGGGTCCCGAACTGGGGTTACCGTTAATTGAAGAGAAATGCCTGGCGTGGATGGAATGCCGTCTGCTACCCGCCACCGCGGCACAAGAACAATACGATACGCTGTTTGGCGAAGTGGTTGCCGCCGCGGCCGATGAACGCGTTTTCGTCAGCGGCCGCTGGCAGTTTGACGATGATAAACTCAATACCATTCACCATCTCGGTACCGGTAATTTTGTCGCCAGCGGACGTCACGTGCAGGCCAATACGCCAGAAAACAAATAAGGTTTCCTACGACGCCTGGTGTTGACGGCGGCGGTCATCGCTGGGAGTCAGGCCAAAGACCTTTTTATAAAGCGTCGTGAAGTGATTGCTATTGGCGAAACCGCATAAAAAGGCGATTTCTGTGATCGTCATTTCCGTTTCCCGCAGTTTTACTCGCGCGGATACCAGGCGCAGGCGCTTGACATAATTATCGGGCGTTAATCCAGTCGCCTCTTTAATATGACGAAAAGCAGTGCGCGACGTCAGGTGAAATTGTTCAGCAAGTTGCGGCCAGTTATGTTCCTCAAAGCAATGTTCCTGTAACCAGGTGAGCAGCTTATGGAGTTTGTATTTAGTGGTGCTATATTCGACTTCACTTTCCGCTCGTTGAATAAGCGTAATTAGCTGAAAAAAGGTGGCCTCACGCAGGGCGTTATTCTTAGTTTGTTGGTATTCGGCACTACATATTTTTTCAATCAATAGCTTACACTGTTGCCGGGTCTCCTGCGATAACCAACCGTAGCGCGAGGAGTCGGTGGCCGCAAAGTTTTGCAATAACGGTGCAAGTTCGCGTAAATAGATAAAATCAACCTGCGGATTAATTAATAGATTAATTAACTTCAGCGTCCCAAGCTCATCATAATAATGCGTATCGCCAGGAGAAACATAAAAAACATCCCCTTGTTGAATATACAAAGGCCGGCCATTAATAACGTGGAGGCCATGCCCTTGTTCAACTATCACTAACTCCGCGAATTCATGACCATGTTCGCGGTTATTATCCTCTGGATCGCTGGCGTAAATAGCCAGTTTAGCGAGTGGATTGCTGAAATAAGAATCAATAGTCAACGTCATCATCACTTAATATCCAATACGGCAAGGCAGCTGATAGCACGATAATGCATTTCCCAAGCCACTATCGGTAAGATTTATCAAATTGTGATCGCCAACCGCCCCATCCCACTGCCATTGCCAACATGGCCATCGCGTTGGCATTGCCAGAGTGGTTGCCACTCACATCGTCATTTTATGCTGCGAGTCCCCTAACTTTGAGGACGCAGTATGTCACAAGCCATGCAATACAACGCCCAAGTTGCGATGATCCGCCATCCGCAGTTTTTACGCACCGCGGAGTCGCTTAAACCCGCACTGCACAGCGAATACCGCGAACCGCAGGCCATTATTGACGCTCATGCCGATGCCAGCGCACCCTTCGGCTGGCAGGCTGTGGAGCTTTGCACCCCACAGCAATTTTACCAGCGTGAATTCACCAGTGGCGACAGCGTCATCGTGGACTTCGGTAATCACTTTGTTGGCTATGTTGAGCTGGCATGTCTAAGCGTCGGCAGTCCTCCCGATGCCCCGGCGCACCTTCATTTTACCTTCGGCGAGACGCTGAGCGAGGTTTGTGAATCATTTGATGATTACCGGGGCTGGCTCAGCAGCAGCTGGTTGCAACAGCAGGATTTGTGGATTGATGAACTTCCTGGAGAAATCAGACTCCCGCGACGCTATTGCTTTCGTTATCTCAAAGTGGAGGTCAAGGCGGTTTCCAGAAAATTTAATCTGTGTTTCACCCGACTGCGCATCCATGCCGTCAGTTCGGCCCACTGTATCTGCCCCCCATCAACTACCCAAGACCCACGTTTACAGCTTATCGACCAGACAGCCGTACTGACGCTGAAGAATTGTATGCAAGACGTATTCGAAGATGGGCCCAAGCGCGACCGTCGTCTGTGGCTTGGCGATCTCCGCCTGCAGGCGCTGGTTAACGATGTCACGTTCGCGAATCACTCGCTGGTTCGCCGTTGTTTGTATCTTTTTGCTGGCCATACCCGGCAAGACGGTATGGTTTCCGCCAATATTTTCGTTCAGCCACAAGTCATAGCCGACGACACCTTTTTGTTTGATTATTCGCTGTTTTTTGTTGATACGCTGTTCAACTATCTACGCAGTACCGGCGACGTAGCCACCGCGCAAGAGCTCTGGCCCACCGCCAGACGGCAAATCGAGTTGGCGCTTGAACGTTGCGATAAACAGCATTTGGTTCGCGATAGCGACGACTGGTGGGTATTTATCGACTGGCAAGAGACACTAAACAAGCAAACTTCGGCCCAGGGCGTCTTAATTTACTGCCTGCAGCGCGCCGTATTGCTCGCCGGACAATTTCAGCCCGAGTTAGTAGCGGGTTATCAGATGCATCTGCAGCAGCTAAAGTCGGCTGCGCTGTCCTGCTTGTGGGACGAAGCGCAAGGATTTTTCATTAGCGGCGCGCAACGTCAAGTCTCCTGGGCATCACAAATCTGGATGGTGCTAGCCGAAGTCGGCAATAGTGCGCAACGAGAAACGCTCATGCGTCATCTGTTTTCCTCCCCGCCGTCGGTGGCCATCAACACGCCCTATCTGCGTCACCATTTTGTTGCTGCTCTGCTGCAATGCGGGCTACGCGCGGAAGCTATTAACGAAATCAAAGCCTACTGGGGCGCGATGATAGATTACGGCGCGGATACGTTCTGGGAGGTTTTTGATCCTGACAACCCTGAGTTTTCACCTTACGGCAGCAAGCTGATTAACAGCTATTGTCACGCGTGGAGCTGTACCCCTGCCTGGTTTATCCGCCAATATAATCTTTAATAACAATTAAATACGAGCATATCATTATGGCAAACAATACATTCACTCTTTGGCGGCAACGCCTGGGCTACGGCATCGCAGATCTCTCCTGCAATTTGGTGTGGCAGCTTATCTCTCTGTACCTGATGTTCTTCTACACCGATGTAATGAACTTACCCGCCTGGTACGTCGGCGTGATGTTTCTGGTGACACGTCTGGTGGATGGCGTGGCCGATGTACTGATGGGGCTGGTAATAGACAATACCGCAACCCGTTGGGGCCGCTGTCGTCCCTATTTGCTGATTGGCGCCGTACCGTTCGGCCTGCTATGTATCCTCGCGTTTTACGTCCCCGACTTCTCCACTACCGGAAAATTGATTTACGCCTTTATTACCTATCTGTGTCTGTCGTTTCTTTACACACTGGTCAATATTCCGTTTTGCGCGATGCTGCCGTTTCTGACAAACGATTCCCAGGAGCGCACTACGCTCTCGGCAGTACGAATCTTACTTGGCTCGTTGGGGGCGACCATTGTCGCCGTCACCACGCTGCCGCTTGTCAGCACTCTCGGTCAGGGCGATCAGGCTCGTGGGTTTTTCTATACCGCGGTGATGTTCGGCGTGATTGCCACTTTTTTTCTACTGGTCAGTTTCCGCAACGTCAAAGAAACAATCACCATCACTCAAGAAAAAATGACTCTGAAACGCGCCTGGTTCAGCCTACGCGCCAACCGTCCGTGGTGGGTTTTCGCGATTAACATTTTCCTGATGTGGGGCGCCTTTTTCTTCCAGACAGGCGCGTTGGTTTACTTCTTCCACTACTACGTCGGCAATAGCAGTCTGACGGCAATCGTCGCCGGTATTTCGACATTTGTGCCTCTGCTGGGGACATTGACCGTCCCACTGCTGGCCAGTCGGCTAAAAAAACGCCATGTCTACCTGATTGCCAGTGCTATCAATCTCATTGGTATGATCGTAATGATGGCGGCAGGGGTAAATAGTTGGGGTTTGGTTACTGGTGCGGTGATCCTTTCGCTCGGTGCCGGACAACGCACGGCTATTTACTTCTCAATGCAGGCGGATCCGGTGGATTATGGCGTCTGGAAAACCGGAGTGAATACCGCTGGGATCCTGACCTCAATCAATGGTTTTCTTGGCAAAGTGGCCATGGCTGGCGCTGGCGCGATTACGGGCGCCCTGCTCACTTCAGGCGGCTATATCGCCAACCAGGCGCAAAGTGAAACGGCGATGCTGGCGATAAAGTCCTGCTATCTCTACATTCCGGCGCTACTGATCTTTGCCTCGATGTTGTGGATGGGTCGTTTTTATCGGCTTGACGATCATTACGAGCAAATCCGCGCAGACCTCGATGGCGGGCGCTATGCCACGTCCGACATTCATTCAACAGACGGAGAACGTCAGGCGATTTAAGTTCGCCCCCTCTTTTATTACCTCTGAAACTGACAAGGATAAGTATGCGTCTCTCTTTGATTTGCGCAGCAGTTTGCTGCGCCCTTTTTTCGGCCTCCGACGCGTTGGCCGCGCCGCTCACTATCGAGCAGCGGCTGGCCCAACTTGAGGCCAGACTGAAACATGCGGAACACCAGGCAGCCGAAGCAAACCGCCGTGCGCAGCAGGCCGAACAGCGAACCTCCGTCGCGGAACAACGCGCCAGCAATGCCGAAAAACAGATACAAACCCTAAGTAAGCGCACTGATGCCGGCGAACAAAAACAGCAGCAGCTCAGTCGTCAATTGGCCAAATCCACCGACGATAACGGTTTTGAATTTAATGCCTACGCCCGTTCCGGAATGCTGGTGAACAGCCATGGTAAAGGCGCGCGCGGCGGACCCGGTATTTCACCGGCCAGTTCGCTTAACGGCGACGCCCACGTGGGTCGTCTTGGCAATGAGAAAGATAACTATGTTGAACTGAGCTTTGGCAAAAAAATGACCTTTAGCGACGGTTCATGGGCACATTTCAAAACAATGCTTGCCGATGGCGCCACCAACCCGGATCCGTGGGTGCAGGATAATAATAGCCACCACCTTAACGTACGCCAACTGTATGTCGAGATGGGTAGCTTCGCTGATTTTAGCGGTCCATTTAACCAGGCGTCGATTTGGGCCGGAAAACGCTTTGATCGGGATAACTTCGATATTCACTTTACCGATAGCGATATTATGTTCCTCGGCGGTACCGGCGGCGGAATCAATGATGTGCGTTGGAGTCAACAGCTTCGGGGCGATTATTCAGTCTACGCCCGCAACTTTGGCGATTTAGGTAGCGATAACTATGAAGATAACGATATTCAGAATCTGATGTTTACCGCCAATCATTTCTGGCGAAACTGGCAGTTAATGACCACGGTAATGACCGCGCAGGGTAATGACACACTAAAAGACAACACCTCAACGACCGGCAGTTATGCGCTACGTAGCGACAATACCGCCAAAAATGGCTATTACGCGATGTTAGCTTATCACGACAAACAGCAGTTCTACGGCCTTGCGCCTGGCATCTCAGAAAGCGCCCTGCAGTACGGTGGCGGTTTAGGCGCAGAAGCTCGCCAGCCGGGCAGCGACGGCGATCTTACCGGGAATGCTAAATCCCTGCGTTTTGCTTCTTACGGTATTTTGCCGCTAGGGAAAAACTGGCAATTGGCGCCATCGGTCATCGCGCAACACAGCGAAAACCGTTATCGTGACGGCGACCGCTACGACTGGGCTACTTTTAACCTGCGTCTTTCCCAAGGGATCACCCGCAACTTTGCCCTGCTATATGAAGCCTCCTGGCAATATATGGATTTGAATCCTAATGGCCGAACCTATCGCTATAACGACAATGTTTATCAGTATCAGGCCGTCAGCGGCGATTTTTACAAGCTTACCTTCGCACCAACGTTTAAAGTCGGCGACATTTTCGATATTAAAGCTCGCCCGGAGATCCGCTTCTTCGCAACATGGATGAACTGGGACAAAGCTCTGGATCATTACGCCATTAACGATGATTTTGGTAGTTCTGGTTTTACCGCCGGCGGCAACTGGAATTTTGGCGTACAGACAGAAATCTGGTTTTAAATAGGGTACAAAATGACGGCAACCCTGCCGTCATTCCCGGATGACCATCTTTTACAATAAGTGATAAGACAGCGGGCTTATCATAAAGCGATGAAGATGACTGCCGCCTTTAAGGTTGAAGTTAGCTTTAATCTTGTCTAAATGCGCATAAATGGTTTTTACCCGCAGACCCAGCACTCTGGCAACGGCGTTCACCGACATGCCGGCTACGACATGATCGATAATCATCATCTCTCTTTCACTGAGCGGGGCTCCCCCCTTTGCCTTTATTAGACTAAAGTCCGGCTGACCGCCATGGTCATATAACTGCCGATGCTTAATGTCCAACAACAACTTTTGAATATTGGCTGTCGATTCGCGACTACTCACCCACAATATATTCCCCCGATAAATCAACCGTCCAGGGCGACTACTTCTGGACGTGCTTACTCCCAAAATAATGCCCTCAAACAATTGAGATAACGCATAGAGATGCTTGTAATCTTGATAGCCATGTAGCGGCAAAATAATAAGATCCGCTTGCTGTATAGAATGGTTAGTGTAAGCCAATTCAACGTAAGCGGGCTCATGACACTCAGAAGATATCTGTTGTAGACAATATTCTACACCCAGTCGAAACCAGATATCCTTGCTATTAATTATAACCTTCAATTTTATAACCCTGGCATAAGAACGACAGGCGCACCTTGAATATAGAAAATCCTACTCGGCTGTTAACTTACGTCGGATATTCCACGTAACTGTATGATAGCGCCATCATTCTGGCAGAACGGTTTATCACTTTTCACAGAATAAACAGTTGTAACGTAGTGACTGTTGATATAATAACCCTGAGTCTTGACGCGTAATATAATTTCTTGCTCAATGCCGACATCCTTGAGGAGTCGACGTAAATTTTGCATCACTTGCCATAAACGTTGTGATGAAGGCCTTAAATCATTTTTCTCCCAGACATGCACCATCAACTCTTCATCACTAACAATTCTTTCAAGGCCATGTTCAAATAAATATTCAATTAGACAGGCCATCGTTTTTCGTAGACGGATGTTTTTTCTATTACCACTTACAGTAGCTATTTCCCGGTACTTCAAGAAGTAAAAAAAATCATCCTCTAATTGGTAACCAAGTAACGCACTACCTATTATCATTCATCTCTCCATGATAAAAATCATCATTTCAAAGGCAGGTTACATGGCAAATGAGCAATCGCCTAAACAATTTTGATATGCATAATAATCAAAACATAAAACTACATTTAAATACATACAAAGCGTAAATGACCTTATAACTTAATATTATCAGTTATTTATGTTGATTAGGATTATTCTTAAATGGCCGTTTCCTTTACAAAAGGTAAATTAATGAAAGGTATGGAAATCAAAAAAAAGCCACTTTTATTGATCTAAATCAATAAAGCGGCATATCTTTCGCTCAAGTAAAATTGACCTTGGTCGATAGTAGTCTAATTGGCGCGATGAAAAGCGGCCCGTCCTTTACATTCGGTAGCCCGGTTTCTTAATCAAAGAATCCATCTGCGGCGCGATCTCATCATCCCACACCCGCTGCCAGTCGCTCTGCTGTACCTGATTAAGGGCAACGCTAACTGAGCTATCTTTGGTGCTGAGATGACGGATCAGAACCTCAGTGATTTCCGCAGCCAGCGCGCTTTTTTGCTCTTCGCTCAGTTCACGGGGAAAACATTTGATATCGACATGTGGCATAGCAGGCTCCTTATTATTGGGATTTTAAAACTATCACAGATTCCCTAACTCAAATCACGATTTGTGCCTTAGAGAAGATTATTGTCACGCAGTACCTGCTGCAGCTCCGCACGGCGATAAACCGCCTGAGCCACAGCGGCAAACTTTGGCGTATGCGCGGCAAACCACTCGCGCCGGGGCCCCCAGCTGTACATCGCGGCAATATAGCAATCCAACAGCGTGATATTCCCGCCTGATGCGTAAGGCCCGGCAGCCAGCTGCTGTTCCAGCCAGAGATAGAGTGATTTGCGGTATTGCTGACAGCTCTCACGCAGTTCGTCAGGCGCTGAGGCTGTCCAGCGTTCGGGATAGTCGGCATAGGTGAAGGTCGGATAAACGTTAGCCACCAGCCAGATCAGCAAACGTTGAAACTGCTGGCGCTGTGGCGTACCGGCTGGCGGCGCCAGATCCGGGCGCTCGTCGAGGATCATCAGCGCGATCGCCGCTGTTTCCGTCATCACGCTGCCATCCGCCAGTTGCAGGGTAGGCACCTGACACAGCGGGTTGATCGCCAGTAGTTTCTCTCGCTGCGCGCCTGGCTGGTCAAAGCCATCGACATTGATAAATTGATAAGGGATGTTGGCCAAGGTCAACATCATCTCGCTTATTGCCGAGCCCCACCCCGGCACACCATACAATTTCATGATCGTCAGTTCCCAGGCAGAAAACTTTTAGCGTAGCACTAATTCCGCGCGGCGCTGAATTCGCGCCAGGCGACGATGGCTACCAGTGCCACCGGAATAAGCACCGAGTAGAAACCCGTCAGGATGTAGCCCAGCGCCCCAAGCCCTGCTCCCAGCAGAAAACCGAGCACCGAAGCCCCCGATTTTTTGATTTTTTCTCTATTCTCGCGGTTGGGCGCCTGGCACCAGTTAACCACATCGATGGTTAACTGCGTGACGTTACCGGTCATCATCGTACTCGGGCTGGTGGTGGGTAATAATAATCGGGTGGTGGCGTTCCTCACCCCCATCGCCATTACGCCTGCCATGCCGGTGATTAACGCGGTCGCGCTATCCGCGCCGACAAAGGGCTGCCACAGCAGCCCCAACAGGCCGAAAAGTAGTAACAGCAGAATCTCAACGACGAACAAGCTGCCAAGAAAGCGTGGCGTAATGGTTTTTCGACTTTTGATAACCAGCGTGACGATCGCCACCGCCAGCATAAAAACAGGAATGGCGAGCAGTTTCGATAAAATACCTTCGCTGTTGGTGGCCAGGGCTGCCCCGGCCACCACCAGGTTTCCCGTGACGTGGGCGGTAAACAGGCCAAACAAGGTGATGAAGCTGATAGTGTCGATAGCGCCGCCGGAAGCGGCGAGCAACGCGGGCTCACGATGGTGCTGCCAGCGTTGCTCCAGTAAGAGTTGGTTTTCGGCCACAGAGATTAATCCATTAATAAGACACACGATGTAGCCATGAGTATAGCAATCCCTGGCTATTAATAATCACAGCATCAATATGTTATCCCCGGTGGATTGACCTCCGATTGCCTGACTACCTCCCCCTGTTCCCCCCAGCGCGCGAGAACCTGCTGATACTCGCCACGCGCGATCGCGCCATTCAGCGCCGCCTGCAGCGCGTATACCAGCCCATTGCCTTTTTTAGTGGTGGTGGCCACCCAGGCTTTTTTGGGACCGAGCCCGACAACTTTGGTTTTTCCGTTTAATGCAGCCTTATAAGAGGCCACCGACTGCGGACCAAAAAAGACGTCCGCCCTTCCCGACTGAATATAAAGATTGCCGGAGGCATCGTCGGTAAGATAAACCGGTAACGCCGGTTGCCGTCCCGCGGCTTCGTTTTCCGCATTCCATCCCAGCAGGATCCGCTCCTGGTTGGTACCAGAACCGACAATGACTTTACGTCCTGAGAGATCCTGCGCATTTGAGATCCGCGAAATGTCACTGGTTGATTTCACCGAAAAGGCCAGCGAGTCTACGCGGTAGGTGGCGAAATCGAACTTCTCTTTGCGCTTCTCGGTCACAGCGATGTTAATCAACGCCACATCGTAACGCCCTGACGCGATCCCCAAAGGCCAGTCCTCCCAGGCCGTTGGCACCAGCTTCAGTTTCAGACCAAGGCTACCCGCCAGTAAACGGGCGATGTCCGGGTCGCTGCCGATACGCGTGCGGTTGTCGCTGGCCAGCAGCGCCAGCGGCGGCGAATTTAATGCCGAAATCGCCACCGTCAGCACACCGGGCTCCACAAAACGATAGTCCGGAGGAATTTTGCTAATCGCGTTATCATCTCGCGTCACCGGCAATGGCCGTTCATTGGCGCGCAAATCGAGTTCGGCGCGCGCCTCGCCGATGCTCAGGAGCAGCATGAGGGCTGCAGCTAATTTCCTCATGCCAGCACCCGTGATAAAAATTGCCGGGTACGCTGGTGTTGCGGATGATTTAACACTTCATCGCTGCTGCCCTGTTCAACGATTTTGCCATCGACCATAAACACCACCTGGTCGGCAACCTCGCGTGCAAAGCCGATTTCGTGTGTTACCACCACAAGCGTCGTCCCGGAGCGGGCAAGTTTCTTGATAACATCAAGCACTTCGCCAACCAGTTCCGGATCCAGCGCGGAAGTGGGTTCATCAAACAAGATCACGCGCGGATTGAGCGCCAGCGCGCGGGCGATGGCGATGCGCTGCTGCTGGCCGCCGGAAAGATGCCGCGACCAGGCATCGGCTTTGTTGCGCAAACCGACAATGTCCAACAATTCATAAGCACGAGCGATGGCCTCCTTTCGACTGGCCCGTTTGTGGGCAATCGGCGCTTCAACTAAATTCTCCAGCACCGTCAGATGCGGAAACAAATTGAAGTTCTGAAATACGTATCCCACGTTGACCCGCTGGCGAAGGATCTCTTTTTCTTTCAGCTCGTACAGCTTGTCGCCTTTACGGCGATAGCCGATATAGTCGCCATCAATCTGGATAAACCCTTCATCGACCCGTTCAAGATGGTTAATTGTGCGCAGCAATGTCGATTTTCCCGAACCGGACGGCCCGAGGATCACCGTCACCGTTCCCGGCGCTATCTCCAGCGAAACATCATCCAGCGCTTTATGACGGCCAAAGTATTTACTGACCCCGGTTATCGAAATATGACCATTACGAGAGTTGAGCATGGACGGCCTCCTGCGGCTGACGAACCGGTTGGGTCAGGCGATTATTACGCACGCTGTTCACCGCCGAGCGGCGTTCGCTGCGCGCCAGCGCGCGTTCGACCAGGTACTGAATTGCGGAGAGCACGCTGGTAATCACCAGGTACCACGCGGCGCCCACCATCAGCAGCGGGATCACTTCCTGGGTGCGGTTATAAATCATCTGAATGGTGTAGAACAATTCCGGCATCGCCAGTACGTAAACCATCGCCGTCCCTTTTGCCAGGCTGATGATTTCATTAAACCCTGCCGGCAGAATGGTGCGCAGCGCTTGCGGCAAGATGATCCGCAGCGTGCGTCGCCAGGCGGGGAGTCCCAGCGCGGCGGCGGCCTCATACTGCCCGTGATCCACGCCCAAAAAGCCTCCGCGGATAATTTCAGCGGTATAGGCGCTCTGCACCAGCGTCAGGCCAACTACTGCCGTGGAGAACTGCCCCAGTACATTGATAGTCTGATAGCTCGCCCAGGTTACGCCGGTGAAAGGGATCCCCAGCGATAAGCTGTCGTACAGATATGAGAAGTTATACAGAATGATCAACACCACGATTAGCGGCAGCGAACGGAACAGCCAGATATACCCCCATGCCAGGCTGCTGAGCAGCCATGACGACGACAGGCGGGCCAGCGCCAACAGGCCGCCGAAGATAACGCTTAAAAGGGTGCCAAGTAGCGTGAGCAGCAGCGTTTGCCCCAACCCCTCGAGGATCACCGGGTCGAAGAACCAGTGGGCGAATACCCCCCACTCCCAGCGCGGATTGAACGCGACCGACTGCACGACGACCGCCAGCACCAGTAGCGCCAATACCGCCCCGGCGACGCGCAGCGGGTAGCGAGCCGGAACCACTTTGATCGTTTCAGATGATTGCATAGTGCCTCCTTAAGCGCTGTGGCTGAGGGCGCTAACCGCCAGCGCTTTACTGAACCGCAACCGGCCATCATAGGGCGGCCGGCTGTACTCTTCCGGGTCGCGAGCGAGGTCAAACTGCGCCTCATACCCCTGGCTTAAATAGAGCTTTACCGCTTCCGGCTGACGAAAACCGGTGGTGAGAAAAATATGGCTATAACCTGCCAGCACCGCCCGACGCTCCAGTTCTTGTACAACCCTGGCGGCCAGCCCCTGTTGACGCAGCCGACGATGCGTCCAGATCCGCTTAATTTCCGCGGTGTGCGTGTCTTTCGGTTTGTAGGCGCCGGTGGCGATGATTTCGCCGTCACGCTCCAGCACAATAAACAGCCCCTGCGGCGGCAGATACCATTCGGTTAATTCCACTTCCGCATCACGAGAAAAATAGTCGCCGTAACGAGCGGCGTACTCGGCAAACAGGCCGCTAATAATCGGCTGTAATTCCGGCGCGTCCGGAGAAATATCACGAAATGCTTCGCTCATAGCGCCTCCTGTTAATCGCCCAGCCCGGCGGGGTTGATTTCCGATTGTGGGATACTCTCCACTCCCTCGCCCCAGCGGTTGAGCACTTTGGCATAGTCACCGCTGGCGATAGCGCCGTTGAGCGCCGCCTGTACGGCATTAACCAGCCCGCTGCCTTTCTTCAGCGTCACCGCGATATGCGCCGCCTTCGGCCACCCGCCGTCCACGCTGCCCACCAGCTTGGTTTTGCCAGTAAGGGCCGCTTTCCAGGCGCCTATGACGTTAGGGCCGAAGAATGCGTCGGCGCGGCCCGTTTGCAAAGCCAGCGTCTGCGCGGCGTCGTCTTTGGTATAGACCGGTATAAACGGTTTAAGCCCGCGCTTAACGTTTTCCGCATTCCATGCGAGTAAGATTGCCTCCTGATTGGTGCCGGAGCCGACGATAATCTTCAGCCCGGCAATATCTTCCGCTTTGTCGATCTTGTTCAGTGGGCTGGTGCTTTTAACGTAAAAACCCAGCGAATCTTTACGATAAGTGGCGAAATCGAACTTCTCTTTGCGCTCTTTGGTGACGGTAATATTGCTGATCGCGGCATCATATTTGCCGGAGGCGACGCCGAGCGGCCAGTCTTCCCACGAGGTCGGAACAACGTTGACTTCGAGGCCGAGGCTGTCAGCCACCAGACGCGCAATATCCGCCTCGCTGCCGAGCAACGTTTTGTTATCATCCGAAAACACCGTCAGCGGCGGCGAGTTCAGCGCCGCAACCGCGACGGTAAATTTCCCCGGTACCGCCAGGTGCAGATCTTTCGGCAACAGCGCAATTGCCTGCGGATTTTTTGCCGTATGAATCGGAGTTTTATTGGCCTCCAGGCTAACCCCGGTGCCGTTGATATTGACGTCCTGCGCCCACGACGGGGCGCTAATTGCCAACGCGAAGGCCAGCAATAGCGTTGATTTCTGCATAGCGCGGTTCTCTTTTATTATTTTTCGAATTGGTTAATGGGCAGATCCAGCCCCAGGCTTTCCCGCAGCGTGGTGCCTGGATAGTCGCGGCGGAACAATCCGCGCGCCTGCAGCAATGGCACCACTTCATCAACGAAACGCGGGAAGGTTTCCGGCGTGCCGCCCTGAATAATGAATCCATCGGCGGCGCGTTGTTCAAACCACAGCTGCAGGCCGTCGGCGACATCGCTGGCCGTGCCGGAGAAGCGCGGGCGCGGGCTGGCGGCCTCCAGCGCCACCTGGCGCAGGGTTAATCCCCGTTCACGGGCATTGCGTTTAATCTCATCGGTGGTGCTGCGGAAACTGTTTTGCCCAAGGTCGCCAATATCCGGGAAGGGTTCATCCAGCGGATATTGCGCAAAGTCGTGATGCTCGAAATAGCGCCCCAGGTAATTCAACGCGTCGTCGATCGAGACCAGCGCCGCCGTGGTCTGGTATTGACGCTCCGCATCCTCCGCGTCGTCACCGACGATTACGCTGACGCCCTGGAAAATATGCAGTTGATCCGCACTGCGCTGATAGGCTGCCAGTTGGCTTTTGACATCCTGATAAAACGCCTGCGCCTCGGCTAATGACTCCTGGTGGGTAAAAATGGCATCAGCGTGGCGAGCGGCTAATTTTTTGCCGTCATCTGAGGCGCCTGCCTGGAATATAATGGGCCGTCCCTGTGGCGTGCGGGCAATATTCAAAGGACCAGAGACTTTAAAGAAATCGCCATGATGATTAAGCGTATGCAGTTTATTTTTATCAAAAAACTGGCCGCTCTCTTTATTACGCACAAAAGCGCCGTCTTCCCAGGAATCCCACAATCCTTTAACCACCTGAAGATATTCGTCGGCGATACGATAGCGCAGCGCATGATCGGGATGCTGGGCGCGGGAGAAGTTTTTCGCCGAGCCTTCCAGCGGCGACGTCACCACGTTCCAGCCAGCGCGCCCGTGGCTTAAATGGTCAAGACTGGCGAACTGTCGCGCGGTCGTGAACGGTTCGCTATAGGAGGTGGAGAGCGTACCGACCAGCCCCAGACGATCGGTCACCGCCGCCAGCGTTGATAATACCGTTAACGGCTCAAAACGATTTAAAAAGTGAGGGATGGATTTTTCGTTAATATATAACCCGTCGGCGACAAAAATAAAATCGAGTTTCCCCTGCTCGGCTTTTTTCGCCGTTTCTTTCACAAATTCAAAATTAATACTGGCATCCGCCAACGCCGCCGGATGACGCCAGGCGGACATATTTCCTGAGGCGCCATGTAAAATCGTCCCCAGACGTAATTGCCGTTTTTCAGACATAGTGACCCCTTGCCCTGTCAAAAATTAAATATGGTGTAATGCCTGTTCCGCCAGATCCGCGAAATAGCGCGCGGCTGGGGCAATGACGTTTTCATCCGGATTAAAAGCCGGGTGATGCAGGCCAAATTCGCTGGCGCTACCTATGCTGACGAAAGCGCCCGGAATATGCTGCAGATAGACGGCAAAGTCTTCGCCGCCCAGATGTAAATCGGCGTGATGCGTGCGATAACCGAAGCGGTCGGCCACCGCGCTGGCGAACGCCGCCCAGCGCTCATCGTTAACCAGCGCCGTTGGCCCGGCATACCAGAAGACATCAATTTGCGCGCCAAAGGCGCTGGCGAAACCGGCGGCGATTTCGCTGACTCTCGCCTTAACCCGCTGCTGCACCTCGCTACTGTGGGTGCGCAGCGTCCCTTCGAGCTCCACGCTTTCCGGCAAAACGTTCCAGGTATTCCCCCCCTGGATCCGCGTCACGCTGAGCACCACCGAATCCAGGGTGTTCACTTCGCGACTGGCGACGCTCTGCAGCAGCGTCACCAGTTGGCTCGCCAGCAGGATGGCGTCTTTACCTTCATGCGGCCGGGCGGCATGCGCCCCTTTGCCGGTCACTTTGAATACGAAGCGATCGACGTTGGCATAAAACGGGCCGCCGCGGGTAGCGAATTCGCCCACGGGTAAATTGGGCTCATTGTGCATGCCGAAGATGGCCGATACGCCGTCAAGCGCGCCAACGCGGATCAGCGTTTTGGCGCCGCCGAAACTCTCTTCCGCAGGCTGGAACAGGATCCGTACCCGCCCCGGCAGTTGCGCTTCTCGTTCCTTTAACAACAACGCCGCGCCAAGCATCACGCTGGTATGTATATCGTGACCGCAGGCATGCATGACGCCTGGATTTTGCGAGCGGAACGGCAGCCCGGTGGCCTCTTCTATCGGTAGCGCGTCGATATCCGCGCGGAGCGCGATGATTTTATCGCCGCTGCCCACCTCCGTGACCGCCCCGGTGGTTAACTCGTAAGGCAGTAACGGCAGGCCGCCGCTTTGCAACCAGTCGCGAATGCGCGCGGTGGTTGCTACTTCCTGTAATGAGAGTTCCGGGTTCTGATGCAGTTCGCGCCGCCAGCTTATCAACTGTTGTTCGAAATTCATGGCGTCACCTCCACGCCAGAATGCGCCTGCGCCAACAGCCCCAGCGACTCCAGCCGCGCCCCGCCCTCAGCAATAGGGGTATCAATAATAAACTCATCAATGCCCCATTGCGCCTGAAGGGCATCGAGTTGTGCTTTAACCTCTTCTGCGGTACCGAACAACAGCGAGGACTCGCGGCGCTCAATCCGCGTGGGCGGGCTACCGGCCTGACGGGCGAAGGCTGCCGCCTGAGCTTCACTACCCACCGTTACCCGCTGGCCGTTTGCCAGTTCAACGCCCCAGACCTCTACCTGCTTCGCCAGTTCTGCGGCGCTGGCGGCGTCTTGCGCAACGATAACTTGTACGGCCACGATGACCTCCCGGCGGCTCAATTCGCGCCAGTTGGTTAACACTTCCCGCAACAGGTTTTTATCGCCGTTGAGATGCGCGGCAAAAACAAAGTTCCAGTCCAGACGGGCCGACAGGCGGGCGCTCTCGACGCTGGCGCCGAGCAGGAAACCGTCCGCGCGGCGCGGCGGGATAGGCGTCGCGCGCAGGCTCTCCTCGCCCTGGCTTTCGGTCAACGTTAGCCAGTTATCAAGCTGGGCAAGCTGTTCGGCAAAACTGCCCTTCTCATGCTGATGGACGCCCTGTTGCAGCGCGCGAGTGGCAAGCGGCAGACCGCCTGGCGCCTTGCCAACGCCGAGATCGACGCGTCCTGGTGCAATACTGGCGAGCAAATTAAAGTTTTCGGCGACTTTGTAAGGGCTATAGTGCTGCAGCATCACGCCGCCGGAGCCGACGCGGATCTGCCGGGTTTGCCCGAGGATCCAGGCAATCAATAGCTCCGGCGACGGGCTCGCCAGCTGTTCCGCGTTGTGATGCTCGGCAATCCAGAAACGATGATATCCCCAGCGTTCTGCCTGTTGCGCAAGCGTTAACGTACGCGCCAGCGCCTGAGCAGCAGTTTCGCCAGGAGCAAGAGGACTTTTATCCAGGATACTGATTCGATAAGACATTTCGCAGGCTCGTTTTAATTAACATGCCTGCATTATTAGAATCTGCAGCGCGTACTGAGAAACAATTTATTCACATGTACTCTGCCGGAAATTAGATATGCGCAATAAGATACGGGTCCAATATGGTCTCTTCGTGGCGGATCTGCCGGACAAGGTTTAGACTCAATTCCCAGCCATGAATTAAATTCATCAATGCGGAATAATGATGCTAAAAGATAACTTCAACGATCTCCTGTCGTTTATGGTAGTTGCCCGCGAACGCAGTTTCACCCGCGCCGCCGCCCAACTTGGGGTGTCGCAATCTGCGCTGAGCCATGCGATGCGCAACCTCGAGGCCCGGCTTGATGTTCGCCTGCTGACCCGTACTACCCGCAGCGTCGCCCCCACCGACGCGGGTGAAAAATTGTTCCAGAATTTACGTCCACATCTCACGGAAATTGAACGCGAGCTCAGCGCCTTGCGGGATAACCGCGACCTTCCGGCGGGTAATATTCGCCTTAACGCCGGCGAACACGCCGTCAGCGCGGTTTTGTGGCCAGCATTGAAGCCATTTATGTTGCGTTATCCCGATATCAATATCGAAATTACCGTCGATAACGGCCTGGCCGATATCGTCGATGGCCGCTTTGACGCCGGTATACGTCTCGGCGATCAGGTGGCAAAGGACATGATTGCGGTGCGCATCGCCCCGGACATGCGCATGGTCGTCGTGGGCTCGCCTGATTATCTTCAACGCCACGGCACACCGCAGACGCCTTATCAACTGGATCAGCATCGCTGTATTAATATACGGCTACCGACCCGCGGCGGTCTCTACGCCTGGGAATTCAGCGACAATAATAAAACCTTCCAGGTTTATGTGGACGGACAACTGACGCTGAATAGCTTGCCGCAACGCATTGATGCCGCGGAATCCGGTCTCGGCCTGGCCTATGTCCCTGATGATTGCGTCGAGGAGGCGCTGGCGGCCGGTCGATTAGTGCAGGTTCTCGAAGACTGGACGCCTACCTTCCCTGGTTATCATCTGTATTACCCCAGTCGCCGGCAGCACACCGCTGCGTTTGCGCTACTCGTCGACGCGTTGCGTCATTGAACTCATTGATATTTAAGTAAGTGCTGTAGCGAAATGTTTTACGTGCGTCACTATCACGTTACGTGTAGGATGCAGCGCCGTGTATGGTTTATCTCTACGACAGAATGGTGAGAAAGCCAGCACGATGTATCGCCGCTGCGCGATACGACAACCACTCATGGACATTGACAGGAAAATGGGTACATCAATGAATAACAAACACACTGACGCGGCGGAACATCATGCCGCGAAACGCCACTGGCTCAACTCGCACGAATCGGGTTACCACAAAGCAATGGGCAACCGTCAGGTACAGATGATCGCTATTGGCGGCGCCATCGGTACCGGTCTGTTCCTCGGCGCCGGGGCGCGTTTACAAATGGCGGGCCCGGCGCTGGCGCTGGTTTATCTGGTTTGCGGTATCTTCTCCTTCTTCATCCTTCGCGCCCTCGGCGAACTGGTTCTCCATCGCCCCTCCAGCGGTAGTTTCGTCTCTTATGCTCGTGAATTCCTCGGTGAAAAAGCCGCCTACGTCGCCGGCTGGATGTATTTCGTTAACTGGGCAATGACCGGTATCGTTGATATCACCGCCGTCGCCTTGTATATGCATTATTGGGGCGCTTTCGGCGATGTTCCGCAGTGGGTCTTCGCTCTTGGCGCGCTGGCGATCGTCGGCACCATGAATATGATCGGTGTGAAATGGTTCGCTGAGATGGAGTTCTGGTTCGCGTTGGTAAAAGTACTGGCTATTGTCGCATTCCTGGTAGTCGGCACGATTTTCCTCGGTACCGGAAAACCGCTCGATGGCAATGCCACCGGCTTCCATCTGATTACCGACAACGGCGGTTTCTTCCCCCACGGTCTGTTGCCGGCACTGGTGCTAGTTCAGGGCGTAGTCTTCGCCTTCGCTTCCATCGAGCTGGTGGGTACCGCGGCGGGCGAATGCAAAGACCCGGAAACCATGGTACCGAAAGCGATTAACAGCGTGATCTGGCGTATCGGCCTGTTCTACGTCGGTTCCGTCGTGCTATTGGTGCTGCTGCTGCCGTGGAACGCCTATCAGGCAGGGCAAAGCCCGTTCGTCACCTTCTTCTCGAAGCTCGGCGTACCATACATCGGTAGCGTGATGAACATCGTGGTATTAACGGCCGCCCTCTCCAGCCTGAACTCAGGCCTGTACTGCACCGGGCGAATTCTGCGTTCGATGTCGATGGGAGGTTCAGCGCCGAAGTTTATGTCGAAGATGAGCCGCCATCACGTCCCTTACGCCGGGATCCTCGCGACGCTGGCAGTCTACGTGGTGGGGGTTTTCCTCAACTATCTGGTGCCGTCGCAGGTATTTGAGATCGTGCTTAACGTCGCATCCCTGGGGATTATCGCTTCATGGGGCTTTATCGTGATCTGCCAGATGCGTCTGCGTAAGGCTATCAAGGAAGGCAAAGCGGCGGATGTGAGCTTCAAAATGCCGGGCGCGCCATTTACTTCATGGCTAACGCTGCTGTTCTTGCTGAGCGTACTGGTGTTGATGGCATTTGACTACCCGAACGGCACCTATACCATCGGGTCCATTCCGCTGCTGGCGGTGCTGCTGGTCGCAGGCTGGTTCGGCGTACGTAAACGCGTGGCTGATGTTCACAGCACGGCGCCGGGCGTTGAAAAACGCTAAGCGCTTTTCCATAACGGTTTGCCCCTCAGCGGGCAAACCGTCACCGAAAAATTAATTATCTTCCACCAGTTGAGCAACGTCGCTGCTGTTGATTTCGCGTTTGTTGCCAGACTCATCAATATAGCTGGTCATGCCGGTCTCTTTATCCAACTGCGGTTTGCCGTGGGTCACAATAGTTTGCCCACTTTTTGTCGTCATGACGTAATTAGAGCTGCAGCCTGCCAGAAGCGCCAGCATTGCCGCCGCGCAGATCACCATATATGGCTTTTTCATAATTTCTCCAGAATGATTACCACTCTCCCGCCGCGCGCGGGAAAAAGTAAGTGTATAACCTTTATAGTAATCAGGCTAATAGCGGTTTGTAACAGAGGATGAGACCCGGAGTAAGGAGGGGTCGCCCCCTCCCTGGGGATTACAGGGCAATGCGGATTACGTCGTCCGGCGCGGTGGCCTCTTTCTGACGAGTTGACTCCTGCTTCACGCTAACAAACAGCGTTTTTCCATCGGCGGACAGCGCCAGGCTATTCGGGAAGGTCGGCGTTTTGAAGGTTTTGACAACCTTATAGGTCTTAGCATCAATGACGCTGACTTCACCCGCTTTGCGATGGGTGACGTAGACTTCGTTGCGGGCCGGGTTAAACAGCACCGCTAAAGATTCCGGCGCGGCGATTTTTTGCAGCACTTTCCCGTCACGAATATCCACCACCAGCATTTCCGGCTGCTTGCTGTCGGTAATGAAAGCGCGGTGACCGGCTGTATCCAGACTCAGGTTCAGGTAGAAATGCTCCTTACCGTCATCCTGCAGCTTCTTACGCGAGAGGATCTTATTGCTATCGGTATCGATAGTCAGCAGTTCGCCATCGGCATTGGTGGTGTAAAGACGTTTAGCGTCAGCATCGAGCGCCAGCCCGGTGGCCATCGCGCCGGTATTGGCAATGGTATCTTTCAGCGTCAGCTTGTCGCCATCCACCACCCAAATCACGCTCTCTTTACCCAGCCCGGAGATATACACGGTATTGGTTTTCTCATTCACCACCAGCTCACGCGGCTGCAGCGGGCGCACGGTATCACTACGTTTACGGTGATCGAGCACCAGTCGCCCTTTCACCGCGCTGGTTTTGGCATCTATTGCGGTCACGCTGCTATCAACGGTGTTGCCAAACCACAACGTCTGGGTGGTGTTATTGATGGTGGCGCCGAACGGTTTCAGGTCGTTATGAATAACCTGGGTGATGTCGAGCGTGGTCGGATCCAGACGATAGACGATACCGCCCTTATCCAGCGAACGGCTTTGCGAGGTGGCAACCCACAGCGCATTTTCCTGCTGGCTATACGCCATTTCGTACGCGCCTTTACCGACCGCTTTGCGCAGGAGCTCCTCGGCGGCGTGGGCGCTGAAGCTGCCTGCCAACAGTAACGACGTTAATAACAGAGAACGACGCAGACGCGGCGCGGATAACTGACGTAATGACATAACGATTCCCTTTATAGAACAATTAATTACTGGTTAGAGATGGCTTCCACAGCGTGAAGGTTAACTTCACTCTTTTTGTAAATGAGAATAGTAATCATTATTTATCGTAATGTGGAGCGTTAATTGCCTTTTTTGGTTAAAAGAATCACCTTTACTTGCCATTACTTAACGACCGGTTAGTTAATTCTTTTCAAAGAATTTACAAACGGTGTAACATATATACATATGTTCCATTTGGTACGTTTCTCTTTGCGAGTCGCTCTGATGAAGATTATTGCCATGCGCACGGTCGCGCTCCCCGCTTTATTACTCCCTCTCGTCGCCAACGTGCACGCCAGCACCAACGACGAACAAACCATGGTCGTCACGGCGACGCCTACCTCGGTTTCCGAACTGGATACCCCTGCCGCCGTCAGCGTAGTGAATGGCGATGATATGCGTCAGGCCGCCCCGCGAATTAACCTCTCGGAATCGCTCGGCGCGGTACCCGGTTTGCAGGTACAAAACCGGCAAAACTATGCTCAGGATTTGCAGTTGTCGATTCGTGGTTTCGGTTCCCGCTCCACCTACGGCGTCCGTGGCCTGCGGCTATATGTAGACGGTATCCCTGCCACCATGCCCGATGGCCAGGGGCAGACATCGAATATCGATATCGGCAGTATCGATAGCCTGGAAGTGTTACGCGGACCTTTTTCCGCGCTCTATGGCAACTCTTCCGGCGGCGTAATTAACGTCAATACCCAAACCGGCAGCCAGCCGCCGACCATCGAGGCCAGCAGCTACTACGGCAGCTTCGGTACCTGGCATTACGGACTGAAAGCTACCGGCGCCGTCGGCGACGGTAGCCAGGCAGGTGATGTCGACTACACGGTATCGACCAACCGTTTCACCACTCATGGTTCTCGCGATCACAGCGGCGCGCGTAAAAATCTCGCCAACGCCAAATTAGGCGTGCGGATTAACGACGTCAGTAAATTAACATTGCTATTCAATAGCGTGGATATCAAAGCTAATGACCCGGGCGGATTGAGCTACGAGGAGTGGCAGAATAATCCGCGCCAATCGCCGCGCGGCGATCAATACAACACGCGTAAAACGGTGAAACAGACCCAGGCCGGGTTACGCTACGAACGCCAGCTTAGCCAGCAGGACGATCTGAGCGTGATGATGTACGCCGGCGAGCGCGAAACCACTCAGTACCAATCAATCCCGATGGCGCCGCAGCTGAAGCCCTCGCATTCCGGGGGCGTCATCGATTTAACTCGCCATTATCAGGGGATCGACACCCGCTGGACCCACCGCGGTGAATTACTGGTGCCAGTGACCTTTACCACCGGTCTTGATTACGAAAACATGAGCGAACGACGTAAGGGCTATGAAAACTACGTTCTGGTGAACGGCGCGCCGCAATACGGCGAACAGGGCGACCTGCGCCGTAATGAACGCAATCTGATGTGGAACCTGGATCCGTACCTGCAAACCCAGTGGCAGTTGACGCAGAAACTGACCCTAGACGCTGGCGTCCGCTACAGTTCGGTGTGGTTTGACTCTAACGACTATTACGTCACTCCGGGTAACGGCGACGATAGCGGCGATGCCAGCTACCACAAATGGCTGCCAGCCGGTTCATTGAAATATGCCGTCACGGATGCCTGGAATATCTATCTTTCCGCCGGGCGCGGTTTTGAAACGCCGACAATCAATGAACTCTCGTATCGTTCCGGCAATCAGAGCGGATTAAACTTCGATCTTAAACCCTCCACAAATGAAACCGTGGAAATTGGCAGCAAAACGCGGATAGGCAACGGACTGTTCACCGCCGCGCTGTTCCAGACCGATACCGACAATGAGATTGTGGTCGACTCCAGCAGCGGCGGCCGCACCAGCTATAAAAACGCCGGTAAAACCCGTCGTCAGGGAATGGAACTTGGCCTCGACCAGCAGTTTGGCGATAGCTGGAAATTAAAAGCGGCATGGACCTGGCTCGATGCCACCTATCGCACGAACGTTTGCGGTTCGTCAGACTGCAACGGCAACCGCATTCCGGGCATCGCCCGCAATATGGGCTATGCCTCTTTCGGCTACCAGCCGGAACAGGGTTGGTACGCAGGGAGCGATATCCGTTATATGGGCGACATTATGGCCAACGACGCCAACACCGCCAAAGCGCCATCGTGGACCGTGGTTGGCCTGACCACCGGCTATAAGTGGAGCTACGGGAAAATGGATATGGATCTGTTCGGTAGCGTCGATAACCTGTTTGACCGTAATTACGCGGGCTCAGTGATTGTCAACGAATCCAATGGTCGTTATTACGAACCAGCGCCGGGCCGTAACTTCGGCATCGGTATGAATCTCGCCTGGCGTTTCGAGTAACTACGCCCGCCGATGGGTGATGATAAAAAAGGGATCCCAATAGGGATCCCTTTTTGATTCCACCGCAGTCTGTTAGAACGCGCTTCTCAAGGACAATTCGAAAATAATTTTTTCCGCCTGGCAGGAGAAATTCACCGCCGCGTCCAGTTTCGCCTCATTACCCACCTGCTCAATCGTGTAATCTACGGACGGCGTTTCGCTGGCGGCGGCAACGGCGCGTTCGCGAATGGCCGCTACCGCGGACTCCGCCTCTTCACGGGTAGGGAAAAATTTCTCGACCCGGTAAACGCAGTCTTCGTTATCGATAATGGTGCCAACATCAATGGCGCAGCCTTTGGTACTGCATTTATCAACTACATCTTTCATCGCATTAACCTCTTAAGTTTCCTTAAGGATAAAAAGCCGCTCACGGAAAAGCAAACCATTAATAAAAGTATGGATTAGTCATTTTGTTGGTTAAAGGCGGCGAAAGCGCCCCCGCACGCGTCTTCGGGGGCGTTAGAGAAGGCGGTGACGTTACTCGTCCGCTGCGACGTTAATCACCACTTTGCCGAAGTTTTCTCCCTTCAGCAGGCCAATCAGCGCCTGCGGCGCCTGCGCCAGGCCATCAATCTGCTGCTCGCGATATTTGATTTTACCTTCCTGTACCCAGCGCCCCATTTGCTGCTGGAACTCGGCAATGCGATGGCCGTAATCCTGGCCGATGATAAAGCCCTGCATACGAATACGTTTTTTAAGGATCGTCGCCATCAGCAGCGGCAGCCGATCCGGTCCATCCGGCAGCGAGGTGGCGTTATAGCCGCTAACCAATCCGCACACGGGGACCCGCGCCGCGGTATTCAGCAACGGCAGAACCGCATCAAAGACTTTACCGCCGACGTTCTCATAATAGACATCGATTCCCTGCGGACACGCCTGCGCCAGCTGCTGGCTGAAATCCGCAGCGCGGTGATCAAGACAAACATCGAAGCCTAACGTCTCTACCGCATAACGACATTTCTCGGCGCCGCCGGCAATGCCGACGGTGCGGCAACCCTTAAGTTTGCCAATCTGCCCGACGGTGGCCCCCACCGGCCCGGTTGCCGCCGCTACCACCAGCGTTTCGCCCGCTTTCGGCTGGCCGATGTCCAGCAGCCCCATATAAGCGGTAAATCCCGGCATACCTAACACCCCCAGCGCCCAGGAAGGGTGTTCAGGATTGTCACCGAGCTTAACTAAATCGCTACCATCGGAAAGCGCATAATCCTGCCAGCCACTATAGCCAAGCACCCACTCACCGGGTTTAAAATCAGGGTGATTAGAGCTCACCACACGGCTTACCGTCCCCCCGACCATCACCGCGCCAATGTCCACCGGTGGCGAATAAGAAGGCGCATCGCTCATCCGTCCGCGCATATAAGGGTCGAGTGACAAATAAATAGTCCGCAGCAGGATCTGGTTCGCCCCCGGCGTCGGCAGATCGCCCTCTTCCAGTCTGAAATTTTCGGCGGTAGGTTCACCGTGCGGGCGTGAAGCCAATATCCAGCGGTGATGGCGTTGTGGATTAGCGGTCATAGCAAACTCCTCTTGTTAACGGCCTGTACTGAGGCTAGCCGTTTTATGCTTAACGCGCTTTAACATTATGAGCCGGATTGATTCAGGCGTACCACCAGATAGACGCAAGTCTCGCTGGACTCATTGATAAATCGGCAATCGTTGGGCGGCCCCAGTTCCAGACAATCCCCCGCCTGCATCTGATGGCGAGTATTCCCTTCAACAAAAACTAATTCACCCTGCTGTAGCCAGATGAGCTGTCGCGCCAGCGCGTACGAAGAAGCGGGCATCGGTACATCGCTGCCGGCCGGCAACTCTATTTGCACCAGGTCGATCGGCAGATCGCTACGCGGCGAGACGTGCCGGCGCAAATAGTGGCTTTGCGGATCGCGCCACACCGGCTGGTTGGCAAAGCGCAAAAGCTTGCCCTCCTGCATCTCTGCACGCGCAATTAACGTCGACATACTGATGCCAAACGCGCCAGAGAGACGGCCCAGCATCGCCGCGGTGGGGCTACTCTCGCCACGTTCAATTTTATGCACCATTGCCCGCGAGGCCCCGGCGCGTTCAGCCAAATCGCTCAACGACCAGCCGCGGGACTCGCGTTCGATACGAATGCGTGCGCTAATGCGCTGGTTGAGGTTGTCTTCTATAGTATTCATGGCGTAACAATATAGTGCGCACCACCGTATTACACAACTGTCCGCTATCCCCGATGCTGCAGCGTTCTGTGTAAAATTTATTGCTAAAACTGATGACAGCCTGCCGTTCATTATTGTAATAATACCGTACTACTATAGTGTACAGACTTTGAGGCTTGCTATGTCCATCCGCCATGCCAGTAAAGACGATTGCGCGGCGATCGCCGAAATCTATAATCACGCCGTACTGCATACCGCTGCCATCTGGAATGACAAAACCGTCGATACCGATAACCGTATTGCCTGGTTTGAAGCCCGGCAGATTGCCGGTTATCCGGTGCTGGTGAGTGAAGAAAACGGCGTCATTACCGGGTACTCCTCGTTCGGCGACTGGCGCGCATTTGACGGTTTCCGCCATACCGTTGAACATTCGGTGTATGTCCATCCCGATCATCAGGGTAAGGGGATCGGCCGCAAGTTGTTAGTCGCGCTTATCGCTGAAGCGCGACGCCTGCGTAAACATGTGATGGTAGCCGGAATTGAATCCCGCAATAACGCTTCGTTGCATCTGCATGAAACCCTGGGATTTATCACCAGTGGGCAGATGCCGCAGGTGGGGACTAAATTCGGCCGCTGGCTGGATCTGACCTTTATGCAGCTGCAGCTCGACGATCGCCTGGATCCGGACGGCGAGGCATGAATCAGTCGCTCACCCTTGTCTGCCTGATAGCGGCGGGTGTCGGTCTGGTGTTGCAAAACACCCTGATGGTCCGCATTACCCAATCCGCCTCGACGATTCTTATCGCCATGTTGCTCAATTCGCTGGTGGGAATTGTTATTTTTGTGACTATTTTGCTATTGCGCCACGGCGCGGCAGGTTTTCAGGAACTGGCGCTGAATATCAAATGGTGGACCCTCATCCCCGGCCTGCTGGGATCGTTTTTCGTCTTCGCCAGCATCAGCGGTTATCAAACCGTAGGGGCGGCGACGACCATTGCGGTACTGGTGGCCAGTCAGCTGGTAGGCGGGTTGATTATTGATTTGATTCGCGCCCACGGCGTGCCGATTAGGGCGTTAATCGGGCCAGTATGCGGGGCGGTGATGCTGGTGGTCGGCGCCTGGTTGGTGGCCAGGCGCCAGTTTTGAACTCACCCTTAAAGGATCTCGCCGCCTTTGGTTAACTGTTCGCGGCGCGCTTCTTGATCTTCATGATGTTGACGCCCGTGATGGGCTATCGCCGTGCGCAGGCGCTGCTGCTGGGTATAGCGTTCTTCACGGCCCAGTTCAGCATCATCGCTTAACGCAATCAGTAGCTCGTTCATATGGCTAATCACGCCCCCGGCAATGGTCTCATCGACCCTGGCAATGACATCGTCCAGATGGGCCATCCTGCTCTCCTTTTTGATCAATTCAGCTTCGCTTTGGAAAAATCGCTTCCCATCAGACTCACGCTGTAGCCGCTGACGTTGCTGCGGGTGGCGTAGAAAGTTTTACCCGTCGCCAGCGTGATCCACGGCGCCTGCTGATAGAAAATTTCCTGAGCCTGTTGGTAAAGTTTGGCGCGCGCCTGCGGATCGCTTAGCAGAAGCGCTTTTTTCACCAGCGCATCATAGGACTTATCGCACCAGCGCGCCACGTTAGAGCCGGTTTTGATATTATCACAGCTTAACAGCGTGCCGGCGAAGTTGTCCGGGTCGCCGTTATCGGACATCCAGCCAAACAGCGCGCTATCATGCTCGCCCTTGCGCATCCCGGAAAGGTATTCGCCCCACTCATAGCTAACGATTTTCGCTTTAATGCCGACCTTGCTCCAGTCGTTCTGAATCATTTCAGCGACACGCTTCGAGTTCGGGTTATACGGACGCTGTACCGGCATCGACCATAGGGTCACTTCTGCGCCCTGCTCCAATCCCGCTTGCTTAAGCAGCTCTTTCGCCTTCTGCGGATTGTAGTCGTAATCCGGTAAATCCTTCTTGTAACCGAGCATATTGGCCGGGATCGGCGATTTCGCCACGTTGCCGGAATCAAGGAAGACCGCTTTCACAATCGCCTGTTTGTCGGTGGCGTAGTTCAGCGCCTGACGTACCAGCACGTTATCAAACGGTTTCTTTTCAGTATTAAATGCCAGATACCCCACGTTCAACGCTTCCACCGCGTGTAGCGTCAGATCTTTATTCCCTTTAATCACCGGGAACTGTACCGGCGATGGTGCGGGAATAATCTGGCATTCATTGGTCTGCAGCTTAGCCAGACGAGTCTCAACGTTCGGCGTAATCGAGAAGATCAGATGTTTAGTCGGCACCTCGCCTTCCCAATAGTGCGGGTTGGCAATATAGCGGATTTGTGAATCCACTTTGTACTGCTGGAGCGCGTACGGGCCGGTGCCAATCGGCCAGCTATCGACGTATTCCGGCGTTCCTTTTTTCAACATCGCATCGGCATATTCCGCAGAAAGAATCGAAGCGAAGTCCATTCCCCAGTCGGCAAGAAACGCCGCGTTGGGCTCGCTCAGCACAAACTGAACGTGATAATCATCGATCTTCTTCACTTCTTTAATCAGCTTATCAAGACCGACGTCGTGGAAATATTCATAATTGCCCTGCGACACGTTGTGATAAGGATGCTGCGGATCCTGCTGGCGCAGCACCGAGAACAGCACATCATCCGCATTGAAATCGCGGGTCGGCTTAAAGTATTTATTGCTGTTGAACTGCACGCCTTTACGCAGCGTAAAGGTCCAGGTTTTACCATCCGGAGACACTTTCCATTCGGTCGCCAGCGACGGAATCGGCGTGTTTTTAAGCGGGTCAAAGGTAATCAGGCGGTTATAGAGCACCTGTGAGCTGGCAACGAATGAAGGGCCAGAGCTGGCGATTTGCGGGTTAAAGGATTCCGGCGAGGCTTCCGAGCAGTAGACCAGCGTGTCGTTGGATGCCGCCCACGCGGCGCCGGCCGGTAACAGCGCGCTTAAAGCCAGCGCAAGTAGTGATTTCCCTGTAGACATGGTTATAAACCTTATAAATTTGTTATATGCCTACTAATAACAGCACAGCGGAATACAACCAGCAAATAATGAATCGCTATTAGATTCACACTTTAACTCATAAGGTTAGCGCTGTTTGCTTTGCTTAACGTCACTATCATCAGCGACTCCCGCACCGGTACGACAAAATGATTATTTACGACTAAGATCCAATCGCGTGCCGCATTGTCCCATTTCAGTCAAAGGAGCGTTACATGACGAATTCGATTTATCAGCCTATCACTCTCAACGACCCGCGGTTGTTGCAATTTGCCGAAGAGTTGAATCCTGGCGCCAGTCCAATCTATCTCCCGGTTATTGATAAACCGGGGCCCGAGGGAAACGCCTACTGGAACGTCAGCGCGGCGATCGAACAGGTCGGTGGAAAAATGCTGCTGGGCTGGGAGATAAACTACTGGCCGGGCTGTTTTCTGGTCGCAACGCATCACGCCGCCTTACAGGCCGACGATGGAGGGATTTATGATGTAACCCGACGTTCGCCAGCGGCGGCAGTACCCACCGTTAATCTATTCGTTCCCGACGACTCAATTGCTATTGATCTTGATAAAACGCCGGCCGTGAAATCACGATTTCATATATTACATTCCGCCGCGCAAATTACGGACTATCTCAGGGCTTATGACAATCTCAACGCTTTTGAGAAAAAGCTAAGCGATAGGCTTTATGAGATCGGCTATCGCTGTGAAACAAATAAAGCGTTGGCGAGCGGCGTCGTCGGCACAACGCCTGCCTTCGTGGAAGGCTGTTCGGTCGATATTGACGAAATAAAAATGAATATTTCCGAGTTAAGCTGGATTTTAAAAGATAAAATTAAAAGACTAAAACAATATTCTGACGCGCTACAGGAACAGCCATTACATTAACTATCCTCTGTGGGCTGTGGCGAATAGATTGTGTTTGCTGCGGCCCATGTTCGCCGTTCTCATTATTGTACTAAGTTGTGACCCGCTGAGAAATCTGCAAAAAAATTGTGCGATAACCGCCCTTTCGCCGCTACGCAATGAGGTAAGGCGGTAGACTCGACGCTCCGCAGACCAATGAGGTTACGCTAATGACAATAACCTGCAGCTTATATAGCGGCGGCCGCTGGCACGATGCCGAAGGTCACGCCACTTTCACTCGCCGTTATCCGCAACATAGCGAGATAGCCTCTACCGCCGCAGCGGCGAGCATCAATGACGCTCGTCGCTGCGCAGAAGCAGCCGCCGCCGCATTCCCCTCATGGCGCGACACCATCCCCTCCGAACGTCGCCGGCTGTTGTTGGAAGCCGCCGAGCAAATGCAGCGTAGAGAGGCGAAATTTATCGCTACTATGGCGGCGGAGACCGGCGCGACAGCGCACTGGGCCGGATTCAACATACACCTGGCGGCAAATATTTTGCGTGAAGCCGCGGCCTTAACCACGCAAATCGAAGGTCAAATTATTCCCTCCAACGTGGCCGGCAATCTGGCGATGGGTGTACGTCAGGGGGCCGGCGTGGTGCTGGCTATGGCGCCGTGGAATGCGCCGCTCATTCTGGCGACCCGTGCCATCGCCACGCCGCTGGCCTGTGGCAATACGGTTATCCTTAAGGGCTCGGAACTCTCACCGGCGACGCAAAGCTTAATCGTCGATGCCCTCGCGGCGGCGGGATTTCCCGATGGAGTAGTGAATTATCTTACCTGCTCGCCAGCCGATGCGCCTGCGCTGGTGGAGACGCTGATTGCTCACCCAGCCATACGACGGGTCAATTTTACCGGTTCAACGCCAGTGGGGCGCATTATTGCCCGCACCTGCGGAGAGCATCTGAAACCTGCGATACTTGAACTGGGTGGCAAAGCGCCGCTGTTAGTCCTGGATGACGCAGATTTACAACAAGCCGCGGCTGGCGCGATTTTCGGCGCTTTTGCCAACGCCGGACAGATTTGTATGTCGACCGAACGCATTATTGTCGATGAGAGCATCGCGGATGAGTTCGTCGCATTAATCAGCCAACGCGCTTCCGCACTACCTTCTACGCTTCTCGGCCCGGTGGTCGATTTGAAAACGGTACAACGCTGCAACGCGTTGATTGATGATGCGCTAAGTAAAGGCGCACATTTACTCTGCGGTGGAAAAGCGGAGTCGACGCAGATGCGCGCCACCCTGCTGGATGGCGTGACGCGTGAAATGCGAATATGGCATGAGGAATCTTTTGGCCCGGTCAAATCGGTGATCCGGGTTAACGGCGAGGAAGAGGCTCTGGCCGTCGCGAACGATAGCGAGTACGGGCTGGCGGCAGCGGTTTATAGCCGCGATAGCGCCCGCGCCTGGAATGTAGCGCAAAACCTGCAAACCGGTATTTGCCATATTAACGGCCCTACCGTACATGATGAAGCGCAGATGCCGTTCGGCGGCTGTAAATCGTCCGGCTATGGCCGCTTTGGCGGGCGCGCCGGGATCGCTGAATTCACCGAGCTTCGCTGGATAACCATGCAAACTCGCCCGCGCGAATTACCGTTCTGATTTACCGCGATGCTTTCAGACCAGCCCGGCAATCGCGCGCGCCAGCGCGGCCGGGTTTTCCCATGCCATCGAATGCCCCGCCTGTGGTATGACAGCCAATGCGATACCCGCAGTTTCGACGTCTTCCGCTTCCTGTGAGGGTAGCGATAAACTACCGTAGATAAGCGTTTTACGGCATTGCAGGTGAATAAAACGCTCAAACCACGAGGGAGAAGCGCCTACTACCAGGCTGGTAGCTCCCCGCCATAACGCCCACGGTGCGCTATTTTGTAGGCAACCTTTCCATGGGGACGTTTCTGCCGCCAGCATCGACTGATAGCCGTTGGCGATAAAATCATCTTCCGTCTGCCCGGCGATTTTACAGCTATAAAATCCCCCACCAGCATAGAGATTGGGCTCGGCGACAATTAAGGCCTCAACGCGTTTGCCCAGCCGCTGCGCTGCCTCAATAGCCACACTGCCCCCCATACTATGGCCGTAGAGAATGCAGCGGCTGACCTGCAATTTGTTCAGCCACTCCACAACGACCGCAGCCTGGTCAGCAATTCGGTAGCCAAATTGAAGCGGTTTATCGCTGTAACCATAGCCTGGAAGATCAATTAGTAAGGCCCGGCGCCCATTCAATATAGGGTTAGAAACCACTGGCGGGTAATCGTATGAAGAGGCGCAACCTAACCCATGAATGAACACAATAGGGTCCCCCTGGCCTTGGAAATCAAACCAACGGACCGTTGCGCCGGCTAAATGCGAATAGAAGCTGTTCATCAGATGGCATCCTTATTATTTTTAACTGTATTTATATACAGCCATCAAGATAATTAGGCCAGCCATTTCTGTTGTTCAGAAAAGTGAAACCAGCAACGCCATAGGAAAGCTGAACGGCCATGTCGCACCAATCAACAGCGCTGCCAGCAGCCGAATGCAGCGGCTTTCCTTAGTTAAAAACCAGCTTATCAACGCACAAATACAGCCCATTACGGCATAAAAAACCAGCATCTTCTGGTATAAAGTCATTTTTTCCTTCCCTGTCAGACATCGCGCAACACGCGTTATCCTGTCCCGCACCACTTAGTACGTCAGAGATCAATACTTCACAAAACAAGCAACTGCAAAGACCATGGAAAAACGGTTGATTCAGTGTTGTCCGATAGCGCAACTCTACGCCACCGACTATAAATGTAGGGGCTTACTCATAAAGGTGGCGTTATGGATGTTTCCAGCAAAACCGTAATTCTGATTAATGTCGGCGCAGCGCTTGCGCTTATTAGCCTGTTATCCGTTCGTTTTGGTTGGTTTTAGTAATTTTTCAGCAACTAAACCTAAAAAAGCAGCCTCAACGGCTGCTTTTTTTATGATTTAATTGTCGCGCGTTTCCCGTCGGCTTTCTGTTGAAGCACTACAATAGTCTTAAGACTTTCCGGGTTATATGACGGCAAGAAATTAAGCTTTTCGGTATCCCACTCGACCGCTGCACAAACCCCCTCTGTTGCCCCCAGGCTTTCACAGCCGCGAATTCGCTGGGCAGGGAGATTGTCGTAAAGCATTGCGCTTACGCCGATGAGTAACAGGATAAATGCTAGCTTTTTCAAAACCAATTCAACGTCAGAATAACAAATTATGTAAAATTTTCTCATGAGCGAGGCGAAAAAGTCAAATCGCCTACACGCTAACAACTGTCCCGTGGCGATCTCATCCAGAATTTAACATTATGGCTACAATCATTCCCTTCCTGGAGAGCATTTCTGAGAAGTGCGATCCGTTATGTCCCCCTTCTGCTAGCGAGAGGAAATTTATTTCATTGGAAATAACAAAATGATCTGGCAATCCGCATACCGGATTATGGATAGCTAACTATACTTGGCTTTTATGAGGTGAGAATTTTCTTAAATTAGCGACTTCCGATAATCAGCAATCGACTGCTCAACCTTATGGTTAATGCGGACTGTAGATTTCCAGGTGTTATTTTGTGCTCTATATTCCGGTAAGTGAAAGAAATTATTATTTGCAAACTTACGAACTTCCGCATAGGTTCATTACTATTAGTTATAACGTTTTTGCTTTTCCTGTTACTTATTTTTGAGGTCGCTTATGTCAGGAATACTTGCCCTGCTAATGGCTTTAGTCTTATTGGTGATCGCAATCTACAGTCTTATCTCTTATATTCGTGAGCGCCGCCACTCGGGCCTGCCATCAAAAAAAGACAAACATTGATTATTAAATCGGCATAAAAAGTCGATACGCAAAAAAAATCCCCGCATCATCCTGCAGGGATCAACAATTAATAGCATGCATAGTTGTTTACACCCCATCCGGCGCTTATCTCCGGCACTCACAATGGCTTAGCTCTTGAAGGGGTATAAGAATACTCTCATATTACCCCTTATCTTTTTTAACATTTATTGCTATTGCAACTATTAGCGTGGTAATGCTGCCGGCACGTTAATATTCAATGTTTCACCATTACATGACGAACCACCGTGTAGTCCTCCAGGCCATACATCGACATGTCCTTGCCGTAACCAGATAGCTTCTGTCCGCCGTGCGGCATTTCGCTAACCAGCATGAAATGGGTATTAACCCAGGTGCAACCGTACTGCAAACGCGCGCTCAGGCGATGGGCGCGGCCCACGTCCTGCGTCCACACCGAGGAGGCAAGCCCATATTGCGAATCATTAGCCCAGGTTAATACTTGTTCCTCATCGCTAAACGGCGTCACGCTAACTACCGGGCCAAAAACTTCGCGTTGTACGATAGCGTCATCCTGCTGTGCGCCAGCCAACAGCGTGGGCTGGAAATAGTAACCACTCCCCGCCGCGCGGCTGCCGCCGGTTACCACTTTAATATGCGGTAAGGCGCGCGCAGCGTTGACAGCCGCTGTCACCCGTTCGAGATGCGCAAGCGAACTGACCGGCCCCAGTTCCGTGGATGGATCGTCCGGTTGCCCCATTTTCAGGCTGGCCACGGCCGCGCCTAGTTTTTCAACCAGCCGATCGTAGACGCCTTGTTGCGCGTAAATACGGCAAGCGGCAGTACAGTCCTGACCGGCGTTATAAAAACCGAAAGTACGAATGCCCTCGACGACGGCATCGATATCGGCATCATCGAAAACAATGACCGGCGCTTTACCGCCCAGCTCCATATGGGTGCGTTTAATCGAATTCGCCGTGTGACCAATAATATGAGCGCCGGTGGCAATCGAACCAGTCAACGAAACCATACGTACTTTACTATGGCCGGTGAGCGGATCGCCAACAGTTGGGCCCCGGCCGAAAAGCACGTTGATAACGCCGGCCGGGAAAATGTCTTTTGCAAGTTCCGCCAGCTTCAAGGCCGTCAGTGGGGTGATTTCCGAAGGTTTAATCACCACGCAGTTACCGGCCGCCAGCGCGGGCGCCAGCTTCCACGCCGCCATCATTAGCGGATAGTTCCACGGCGCAATCGAGGCCACTACGCCGACCGGGTCGCGGCGGATCATTGAGGTGTGCCCCTCAAGGTACTCCCCAGCAGCCATTCCCGGCAGGCAACGCGCGGCGCCGGCGAAGAAGCGAAATACATCGGCAATCGCCGGCATTTCATCATTGATAACGCAATGTAGCGGTTTACCGCAGTTTAAAGACTCCAGTTTGGCGAGCGTTTCTGCATGTTCAGTAATCACATCCGCCATTTTCAGCAAACATTCGGCGCGGGTTTTCGGCGTTGTCTGGCTCCAGCTGACAAACGCACGATCTGCAGCATTGACGGCGGCATCAACCTGCGCCTCGGTCGCCTCCGCAATCTCAATAATCGTTTCGCCATTGGCAGGATTGAATACCGGCAGCACCTCGCCTTCCCCCGCCACTAATTGACCGTTTATCAAAAGGTTATGTTGCATAGCATGATCCTGTAAAGTGTATTATTTTCCGCTTTCGGCGTTATTCTCACCGTCACGGGTTAGCCACCAGGCCCCCAGGATGGGTACAGTCGTCACTAACATCACCAACAGCGCGACCACGTTGGTGACCGGTACATCGCGCGGGCGCCCCAGTTGATTTAACAACCACAACGGTAACGTCCGCTCATGTCCGGCGGTAAAGGTAGTGACGATAATTTCATCAAAGGACAGAGCGAATGCCAGCATCCCGCCCGCCAGCAGTGCCGAACCCAAATTGGGCAGCACCACGTAACGGAAGGTTTGCCAGCCTGTAGCGCCAAGATCCATCGATGCTTCCACCAGACTCCATGATGTCCGGCGAAATCGGGCAATGACGTTGTTAAACACCACCACCACGCAGAAGGTCGCGTGACCCACCACGATGGTTAGCAAGCCAGGCTCAAGATTGACGGCTTTAAATGCCGTCAGCAGCGCCAGGCCGGTAATGATGCCGGGAAGTGCAATAGGTAATAGCAACAGCAGCGACACGGCATTCTTACCAAAAAACGAACTCCGCCACAGCGCGCCGGCAGCGAGAGTGCCCAACACCAGCGCAATCCCCGTGGATAAAGCGGCGATTTTAAGTGACAACGTCACTGATTCAATGATATCTGCGCGAGCGGCAGCCTCGCTGAACCAGCGGAGCGTCAGCCCTTTCGGCGGGAAGCTGAAAGCGGCATCCTCTGTATTAAAGGCGTACAAGGCGATAATCAGCAGTGGAAAATGGAGAAATACCACTCCGCCCCAGGTGGCGATTTTGAGAAACAACGGTGCGCGTTCAGAGTGCATCAAACGCTCCCAGGCGCTTAACAAACGCCAGATACAGTGCAATAAGAACAATCGGCACCAACGTGAACGCCGCCGCCATCGGCATATTGCCAATCGCGCCTTGCTGCGAATAAACCATGTTGCCGATAAAGAAACCGGGCGGTCCCACCAGTTGCGGCACAATAAAATCGCCAAGGGTGAGGGAAAAGGTAAAGATAGAACCTGCCGCGATACCCGGTATGGCTAAAGGCAGTACCACGTAGCGGAAGGTTTGTTGCGGTCGAGCGCCTAAATCGGCGGAGGCCTGCAGCAGCGACGGCGGCAGGCGTTCCAGCGCCGCCTGTACCGGCAGGATCATGAACGGCAGCCAGATATAGACGAACACCATGAATCGCCCGAGCCCGGAGGTCGATAAGGTATTGCCGCCGACCGCCGGGATGGTCAACACCATATTTAACACGCTCTCCAGACCAAGGTGGCCGAGAAACCATTGCGCCACGCCATCTTTCGCCAGCAATAGCGTCCAGGCGTACGCCTTAACGATATAGCTGGCCCACATCGGCAACATCACCGCGATATAAAAGAAGGCTTTCATCTTGCCGCGGGTATAACGCGCCATATACCACGCCATCGGCAACGCCAGGATTGCGCTGGCAATAGTCACGCAGATGGCCATCACCAGGGTACGGACAATGATGTCGTAGTTGGCGGGATTAAACAGCGCCTTCAGGTTAGCGAGCGTCAAATCCGTGGTGACCGACATCGTAAAGTCATCAAAGGTATAGAAGCTTTGCCACAACAGCGTCAGGAGCGATCCCAGATAGACAATCCCAAACCACATCAACGGGCCCAGCAGCAGTAAAAACAGGCCCAATGACGGTTTTCGCCAGAACAGCCCTGACATCCTCCCGGTCGTTGGTTGTACAAGCGCCATCGTCATCTCAGCCTCCGCTTTCCAGGGAGACCATCGCCGAACGCGACCAGCCGGCCAATACCTGTTGCCCCAACCGCGGCGCGTTCAACGCCGCCCCGCCATCAACGTTGGCCTGGCTGACTAGCAGCTTTTCGCCCGCTGCAAGTTTCAGTTCAATACGCGTTGATGCCCCCTGAAACTGCACCGCCTGCACGGTCCCCTGAACCTGAATATCACCGCCGCCATTCAGTCGAATATGTTCAGGACGGAGTGACCATGCGCCAGCCACCCCGCATAGGCGCTGCGAAACTTCTGGGGTAAAAACGTTAGCGGTGCCGACAAATCCGGCGACAAAGGCGGTTTTAGGCTGTAAATAGAGCGAGTGCGGCGAATCGACCTGCTCAATACGGCCATTGTTAAACACCGCCACGCGATCGGACATCGACAGCGCCTCACCCTGATCGTGAGTAACAAAAATGAAAGTAATACCCAGCGACTGCTGAAGTTTTTTTAGCTCTACCTGCATCTGTTCGCGCAGTTTTAAATCCAGCGCGCCAAGCGGTTCATCTAATAACAGCACACGAGGTTGGTTGACCAGCGCGCGGGCAATGGCGACCCGTTGCCGTTGACCGCCGGATAGCTGCGAAGGCTTGCGAGCGTGCACAAACCCAAGCGCCACTTTTTCTAAGGCTTCCTGGGCGCGAAGCTGACGTTCTTTTTTGCCCACGCCTTTCACCATCAGCCCATAGGCGACGTTGTCGATGATCGACATATGCGGAAATAGCGCGTAATCCTGAAAAACCGTATTGACGTCACGCTGCCAGGGCGGTAATTCGCTGGCCTGCTGACCAAAAATACGAATCGAACCGCCGGATAGCTGTTCGAAGCCCGCGATTAAGCGCAGGCAGGTGGTTTTGCCGGAGCCTGACGGCCCCAGCATGGAAAAAAACTCGCCATCGCGAATGGCGATACTCACGCCATCCACCGCGCGTACGTCACCATACAAACGCGAAACGTCATCAAACTCTACCGCGTACGTCATGTTCAGTCTCCAGGCGCTTAGCGGCCACCCATAATCGCGATATAGTCCTGGGTCCAACGGCTATAAGGAACATACTTTCCGCCTTCGGCAATCGGCGTTTTCCAGAACGCAATCTTGTCGAATTGGTTGTAACCGTTGGTTTCACAGCCTTTGTCTCCCAATAGCGTACTGGCTTTACAGCCCTGCGGCACCACGGGCAGCGATCCAAACCAGGCGGCGACATCGCCCTGTACTTTCGGCGTCAGCGACCAGTTCATCCACTTATAAGCGCATACCGGATGCTTTGCCTCACTATGCAACATCGTCGTATCGGACCAGCCGGTCACGCCTTCTTTTGGGAAGACGGTAGCGATGGGCTGACCTTCACCTTTCAGACCATTGGCCTGATACGGCCAGGAGCCCGAGGCAACCACGCCTTCGTTTTTAAAGTCGCTCATCTGAACGGTTGCATCGTGCCAGTAACGGTGAACCAGCGGATGCTGATCCTGCAGCACCTTCAACACCGCCTGATACTGCGCTTCGGTGAGTTCATAGGGATCGTTAATTCCTAACTGCGGCTGCGTTGCTTTGACAAATAGCGCAGCATCAGCGATATAAATCGGACCATCATAGGCCTGAACTCGCCCCTGGTTGCTTTTTCCGTCCGGTAGATCTTGTTTGACGAAAACCACTTTCCAGCTATCAGGCGGCGTCGGGAAGGTTTTAGTGTTGTACATCAGCAGGTTCGGCCCCCATTGATAGGGCGTGCCGTACACTTTATCGCCGACGTTAAACCACGCGCCTTTGGCAACTCGCGGGTCAAGCGTTTTCCAGTTTGGGATCAGCGCGGTATTAATCGCCTGTACACGCTTGCCCATGATAAGGCGCAACGAGGCGTCGCCGGAGGCGGTCACCAGGTCGTAACCGCCCTTCGCCATCAGGCTGACCATTTCGTCTGAAGTGGCGGCAGTCTTCACATTAACCTGGCAGCCGCTCTCTTTTTCGAATTGGCTTACCCAGTCATAATTCTTATCCGTCTGACCGCGTTCGATATAACCCGGCCAGGCAATAATATCGAGCCGCCCTTCTCCTTTATCCAGCGAAGACGGCGGTTCAGCGGCTTGCGCTGTCAGCACAACCATACTCAGCGCGCACAGGCTGCCACGGGCAAATTTTTTGCTCATTTGAACTTACTCCTGTCAGAATAAAAGTAGCGGCAGCCGTGCCGTAAAAATATCTCCCTTAATAAGGGTAGACGGCGGCCTGCGGGGCTCTGGGGAAATTTCCTCAGGTTGTGACCAGGTGCGCATTCCGCAAAAATCGCCACCACGATTCGATAATATGGATTATAGACAAGGAGTTATGGCAGGGGGATGAGTATGCATATTCCCTATGACGACCCGGTGCTGGTGGATATTTTAAACTGATTAATGAATACAAGAATGAAGTGGATAAATTGCCGGAAAAATAAAAACCGGCAATTAAAAAAAGCGATGAATAAGCTAAGACAAAAGTTGACGTATAAGTTCGCCGAGCCGTTTGACTCCCTGCTCTTCTTTTTCTCCCCAGCCCCAGGCGGTATTAAAACGGAAAAATGAGGTCCAGTTAGCGGTGGTAGAAAACATTTTACCCGGCGCAATACTGATGTTATCCCGTAACGCCAGAGCGCTGAGTTCGCCAGCATCGACGCCAGCGGGCAGCTCCAGCCACAGGAAATAACCGCTGTCGCTATGATGAATTTTGACCTCGGCGGGTAAAAAACGCAGTAGCGCTTGCCAGGCCAGCTGTTTCCGCTCGGCAAGCTGTCGCCGCAACCGGCGTAAATGCGCGTCGTAACGTTTGGTCGAGAGATAATCGACCAGCGCCAACTGCATCGGCGAACTGGTAGATAGCGTACTCATCAGCTGTAACTGCTGAATACGGCGGGCATGCCTGCCAGCGGCAACCCAGCCGATACGAAACCCCGGGACAAGGCATTTTGAAAATGAGCTACAGTGCAGCGTCATCTCATCACGATCCCAGTACTTTGCGGGTAGCGGTTTTTCCCGACCAAAGTACAACTCACTGTAAACGTCATCTTCAATCAACATGACGTTGTAGCGTGTCAATAGCGCCACCAGTTGCGCTTTTTTGTCTGCCGTCAGCGTAAATCCGAGCGGGTTCTGGCTATTGGTCATCAGCCAGCAGGCTTTGACCGGGTAGCTCTGCAATGCCTGTTCCAGCGCCGCTAAATCGATCCCCTCTTTCACATCGCTGGCCACCGATAGCGCCTTAAGTCGCAACCGTTCGAGCGCCTGCAGCGCGCCGTAAAAACATGGATTTTCGACGACGACCCAATCGCCGGGCTCAGTCACCGCCTGCAGGCTGAGGTTCAACGCCTCCAGCGCACCGGCGGTAATGACTATCTCATCCGGCGATACGTTCATTCCCTGCAACGCATAACGCCGGGCAATAGCATGACGAAGCTCATCGTTGCCCGGCGGCAAGTTCTCGATCACGCTCATGGCGGTGGCGGTTTTACTCACTTGAGCCAGCGAACGATTTAGCTGCTGCAAGGGAAACAGACGCGGGTCGGGAAAAGCGGAAGCAAAAGGCAGCATCGACGCCTGGCGGCTCGCCTGCAGGACGTCGAAAATATAGGTGTTGATATCAACCGACTCATTGCGCGTCACTTGCGCGGGAGGCTCAGGCTGGCGCTGCTTCACCGGCTGCGGCGCCACATAATAACCGGATTGTGGACGAGCGATAATCCGTCCCTGGCTTTCCAGTAACTGGTAGGCATGGCTGACGGTCATAAAACTCATTCCGCTGCTGACAACCTGTTCGCGTAAGGAGGGCAGCCGATCGCCGGGTTGCCAAACGCCAAGCGCGATCTGTTCAGTTAACTGTCGCGCAAGCTGCTGATACTTTTTCATTACCGCATCCACTTCATCAACGGGATGCCGTATCTTATAACAGATGGTCAAAAATGGCAGGTTTTAAAAACTGATATACCTGACTGATGCCACTGAGCGAGTATCTCATAGCACGGCAAGTGGTGATCTTGCCGCTGAAAGAACATGAAATTGTATTATCAATGATGAATTATTCGCATTTGAGGATAGCAATAAAGTATCAGGCAAGTCCGCAAGTTAGAAAAAATATGAATGATGCGCACGACGTATCGATGCCAACTCTAATCGTTTGAACATAGATACGCTTTATTTCTCATGTTGTAAAACAACGATTAAATCAGCCCGACCGATAAATTCATCACACATCTAAAAATGAAGTGATTTCATGCCGGGATAATAGTAGCTCAAATAAGCAGATAGACTCCGCCGCCCACGGCAAGCCAAAAAATGCTCATGATCAACAATGAGATAAGTAAACTTCGCAGGCCTTTCTTTGACAAACTCTCTCCCTTTCTTTATCAATTAATATATTAAAAAATAATGGATATCAAATTCACATAATGAATACGGATATTTAAGAGATAAACTTGACGGCAAAACATAACGCCATCACAGGCTAGCAGAATAATTAACAAAAAACAGCGCAAGTCATAAGGAAAATCGTAAATAAAAGTGTGAAGTATAACTGATATAAATTCACAATACGAAATTGATTATTTATGATGACATGAAAATTAACTTCACAAATATGAAACATCAAGAGAAAGAATAACAATCCGCAACTGTTATCATAAAAAAGCGCTTTTCTGCGTCTGCTATCACACCTCTCCCCCCTCTAAAATTGCGCAGAATCAATTTTGTTGTGGAGCCTTGCATGTTCGGTCTTGATGCATTTCATCTGGCGCGGATCCAATTCGCCTTTACCGTCTCATTTCATATCATCTTTCCAGCAATCACCATCGGTCTTGCCAGTTACCTGGCGGTACTTGAGGGATTGTGGTTAAAAACAAAAAATCCTGTCTGGCGCTCGCTGTATCATTTCTGGTCGAAAATCTTTGCCGTCAACTTTGGTATGGGAGTGGTCTCAGGGCTGGTTATGGCCTACCAGTTCGGCACAAACTGGAGCGGTTTTTCTCAGTTCGCCGGCAGCATTACCGGCCCATTGCTAACGTATGAAGTCCTTACCGCGTTCTTCCTGGAGGCCGGTTTCCTTGGCGTGATGTTATTTGGCTGGAACCGTGTCGGCCCCGGCCTGCATTTTTTCGCCACCTGTATGGTGGCGCTTGGCACCATTATTTCCACGTTCTGGATCCTGGCCTCAAATAGCTGGATGCAAACACCGCAAGGTTTTGAAATTGTTAACGGCCAGGTCGTACCCGTAGACTGGTTCGCCGTTATCTTTAACCCTTCTTTCCCTTACCGCTTATTCCATATGTCCGTTGCTGCGTTTCTTAGCAGCGCGTTATTAGTGGGCGCATCCGCCGCATGGCATTTGCTGCGCGGCAACCAAACCCATGCCATCCGCGCCATGTTCTCAATGGCGCTATGGATGACGCTGATTGTCGCCCCCATCCAGGCATTAATCGGCGATATGCATGGGCTTAATACCCTGAAACACCAACCGGCGAAGATTGCCGCCATCGAAGGCCACTGGGAAAATCCGCCCGGCGAACCGACGCCGCTGCTGCTGTTCGGCTGGCCGGACATGCAACAAGAGCGCACCCGCTACGGGTTGGAGATCCCCGCCCTCGGCAGTCTGATTCTTACCCATAGCCTCGATAAGCAGGTACCGGCGCTGAAGGAATTCGCCCCGCAAGATCGCCCTAACTCAACCATTGTCTTCTGGTCATTTCGTCTGATGGCCGGTCTGGGAATGCTGATGATATTGCTTGGCGCCATTGCGCTGTGGCTGCGCTATCGCCAGCGTCTGTATACCTCAAAACCTTTCCTGCGCTTCGCGTTATGGATGGGGCCTTCCGGACTGATTGCTATCCTGGCCGGCTGGGTGACAACCGAAGTTGGGCGCCAGCCATGGGTCGTCTACGGCGTACAGCGCACCTCCGAGGCCGTATCAGCTCACGGCGATCTGCATATGACCATTAGCCTGCTGGCCTTTATTGCCGTCTACAGTTCGGTGTTCGGCGTCGGTTATAGCTACATGCTGCGCCTGATCCGCAAAGGACCGCAGGAGCAGACACCGGCGCCAACAGGTACGCCCGCACGTCCGCTTTCTGCCGTTATGGATGGTTTTCAGCATAAGGAGTCCCGCTAATGGGTATTGATTTATCGGTTATTTGGTTTGTTATCATCGTGTTCGCCACGCTGATGTACATCGTCATGGACGGTTTCGACTTAGGGATTGGGATTCTGTTTGTTACCGTACGCGGCGATGAAGAGCGCGACGTGATGGTCAACAGCGTCGCCCCGGTATGGGATGGCAATGAAACCTGGCTGGTGCTTGGCGGCGCAGGTCTTTTCGGTGCCTTCCCGTTGGCCTATGCGGTGATTATCGACGCGCTGTCGGTACCCTTAACCCTGATGCTGATCGGCCTTATTTTTCGCGGCGTGGCCTTCGAGTTTCGCTTCAAAGCTACCCCTACGCACCGTCCTTTCTGGGATAAAGCTTTTCTTGGCGGATCGCTACTGGCGACATTCACCCAGGGCATGGTCGTTGGCGCGGTCATTCATGGTTTTCCGGTCAGCGGTCGCAGCTTTAGCGGCGGAATGTGGGATTGGTTCACGCCATTTACCCTTTTCTGCGGCCTCGGCCTCACCGTTGCTTACGCGTTGTTGGGCGCCAGTTGGTTGGTGATGAAAAGCGAGAATCCGTTGCAGAATACCATGCGCAGAATTTCACGCTTTCTTCTGCTGGCCTTACTGGTGGCGATAGCCGCGATTAGTCTGTGGACGCCGCTCTCTCTGCCGGCTATCGCCGAGCGCTGGTTTAGCCTGCCGAACCTGTTTTACCTGCTGCCGGTGCCGCTACTGGTTATCGCCATCAGCGCCTGGTTATGGCGCACGCTTGGGAAACGCGACGCTCACGTCCTGCCGTTTATATTGACGCTGGGATTAGTCTTTCTTGGCTTTAGCGGGCTTGGGATCAGCATTTGGCCGAATATTATCCCGCCGGGGATTACGTTGTGGCAGGCCGCGGCGCCGCCGCAAAGCCAGGGCTTTATGCTGGTTGGCGCGCTACTGATTATTCCCGTCATTCTTGGTTATACCTTCTGGAGCTACTACGTATTCCGCGGCAAAGTTCAACCTGGCGAGGGATATCACTGATGGAGAGATCATGGATAAAACGTTTGCTATGGCTGGTGGCCATATGGGGGGCTAGCGTGCTGGCGCTGGGCGCCGTCAGCATGATTTTCCGCCTGCTGATGAACGCCGCCGGGCTTCGCGCCTGATAAAAGAAACTGTTTCTTAGCCTGGCGCTTGACGCGTCAGGCTTTTTTTTCATCATTCTTCAGCCGCGCCTGACAAAGCCTTGCGCTTCTTTGATAACCAGGCAAAAAAGCCGATATTAAATCAACCATATTACTCATGCGTTATCTATTGATATGGAAAATGATATGTGGCGAAAATTTTTGACAGCGGTTGTGTTGATGTGCGGGTTATTGTCCGGCCATGTGTTAGCCCAGCGTCAGGGGCATGAATATTTCCCGGTGCAAAGCCTCGAACAGCAGTTACTGCACGAGGCTGATTGCGATGAGCTACGCAGCCAGGCTGAGGAGACCGCCAGCTCGCTGCGCGAGCATCATCACCGGCAGTATGCGCGCAAAGCAAAGGCGCATAACGGCCCGCTGTGAGAACGGCCCTTACGCGCCTTTACGCTTGGGCAACGTTTTCATCAGCTCGTCCGGGCTAACGGAGGCGACGATGCTGCCCGGATGCGGCATCTTGAGGATATGATTTTTGATTTTACCCACCACGTGCATTTCGCACGGGCGACAATCAAATTTCAGCGTCAGGACTTCATCACCGTGGATCAGCTGCATCGGCGTCGCCTTCCAGCTTTTAATCGAGCCTTTAGCCTGCTTCGGACATAGGTTGAAGGCAAAACGCAGGCAGTGCTTGGTGATCATCACCGGTACGTCGCCCTTCTCTTCATGAGCTTCATACGCCGCATCAATCAGCTGTACGCCGTAACGCTGATAAAAAGCGCGCGCTTTGTGGTTATAAACGTTCGCCAGAAATGACAAATGCGTTTCCGGATACACCGGCGGAGGTACGGAGACCGGTTTACGCGTACCGCGCTGCCAGGCATCGAGGCGCGCCTGATCGAGCATCTCTACCGTTTCGCGGCGAAGTTGGTTGAGCATACTGTTCGGTACAAACAGCGCCGGCAGATTAATCTGCACATCACGCGGGTAGTAAATAGTCTGCCCGAGCTTCGCCACGCCATCACGCAGATTAGCCAGCGCTTTTTCCGCCTGGGTCGCTTCGGCAAATTCGCCATCCAGCGTATGCGTGACGCTGACGCCGTCTTCACAGGTCATGGTCAGCACCAATTGTTCCTGCCAGCCGCTCAGCGCGATATCAACCGCAATGCGACGCTCGCTGGAAGTTTTCAGTAGCGCCTGCTGCCAGTTATGGTCGAGGTTACGATTAAGCGCCTCATGCGGACGTACTTTATGCAGGTCTGCCGGCATTTCGTTTGGCCAGACGCGATAACGGTTTTCCCCCGTTTTCTCCACCGTATTGGCGCGGAAGCCGACAACTTCACGTTTGATCATGACATTCAGACCGTCGCCGTTAGTCAACGCGTCGGTCACTTCGACATCGAGATAATCTTTTCCGACTTTTAATACTTCGCCTACCGGCAGACCGATAAACTTCGGCGAATCAAACGCGCCGATATCGCCCTTACGCGCGTTAACAAAATAGTCGGTGCTGCCGCGATGGAACGTTTTATCGGTAGACGGCACGAAGAAGTGCTCGGTGCGCCCGGCGGAAGAACGCGCGAGATCGCCGCGGTCTTCAATAATACGATCCAGCATCTGACGATAGTGAGCGGTGATATTTTTCACATAACTCATATCTTTATAGCGCCCTTCAATCTTAAAGGAGCGCACGCCGGCGTCGATCAATGCCGCCAGGTTGGCAGTTTGATCGTTATCTTTCATCGACAATAAATGTTTTTCATAAGCCACGACGCGCCCCTGATCGTCTTTCAGGGTGTAAGGCAGGCGGCAAGCCTGAGAGCAGTCGCCGCGGTTGGCGCTACGTCCGGTTTGCGCGTGAGAAATATAGCACTGGCCGGAATAGGCAACGCACAGGGCGCCGTGAATAAAGAACTCGATAGTCGCGTCGGTATTGTCGTAGATCGCTTTAATTTGATCGAGGTTGAGTTCGCGAGCCAGAACAATCTGGCTGAAGCCTGCATCAGAGAGAAACTTCGCCTTCTCGACGCTGCGAATATCGCACTGGGTGCTCGCATGCAGCTCGATTGGCGGCAGATCCAGCTCCATTATCCCCATATCCTGCACGATCAGCGCATCGACGCCGGTCTCGTACAGATCGGTAATCAGACGTTGCGCGGGTTCCAGTTCATCATCATGAAGAATGGTATTCAGCGTCACAAACACCTTAGCGCCAAAGCGATGCGCAAACGGCACCAGGTTGGCGATATCGCTCAGGCTATTACTGGCATTATGCCGCGCGCCGAAGCCCGGCCCGCCGATATAGACCGCATCGGCGCCGTGTAAAATCGCTTCACGGGCGATCCCGGCATCGCGGGCGGGACTAAGAAGTTCAAGATGATGGTTTTGCAGGCGCATACGCTCGTCGTTATCCGTTATAGGGGGTCGAAATGGCGGCTATTGTAGTCAGAACTGAGCGCAGACGAAAACATTTTCCGCCGCGCCCGCACAGCGAATTTGCAGAAATCGGCAAAGCATTGAAGAAAAAGCTATTTCTCATGAAAACCCGGCAAGGTTACAGTGGCTGCGTATTCCGGATTTTCCTCGTCACGTTGTGAATTTTAGTCTCAGTCATCTTGATTGGCCGCGGATTAGTCCGCGGCTTTTTCTTTTGGATAATGAATCAGCGAATGAAAGTGCGCCGTCTGCGCGCCGCTATTGCGGTAAGCGTGCGTCAGGTCGCCGGCAAAGCGCCGCCCTTCTCCCGCCTGCAATGAATGCCACTGCCCCTGCAGACATAAATCCAGCGTACCGCTAATGACCACCACATGTTCAATGACGCCGGTCTCATGCGGCGTCGATTCGCTCAGCGCGCCGGGGGCGAGGGTAATCGAAAAATGGTCAAAACGCAGTTCGGGATCCCATGGGAAGATGGGCGTCACCACCATCGCCTGCTGCTGCGGGTCGAAGGCGGCGGGCGCTGCGGACTCATCAGCGACAATAAAAGTCGAAAACGCCACATTGAGGCCGGTGGCTATCTTCCACAATGTCGCAACCGTTGGGCTCGATTCATTACGTTCGATTTGCCCGAGCATCGCCTTTGATACTCCGGTTTCTTCCGCCAGCCGCGACAAACTCCAGCCGCGCTGCTGACGCAGGCTTTTCAGCGTCAATGCCAGATGTTGGGCAATATTCATTGGTGCTCCTCGTCATTTTCTTGATATTACCAGTTGTACGCTATAACGCACAATGCTACCTTCGTCGTATGTTATAACGCACAAGAGGTGTTCATGCGCTCCTTTACCCTTCCCATCCCCACGCTGCTCGCGGGATTTGTCGCCGTGCTGGTAGGCTACGCCAGCTCCGCCGCCATCATTTGGCAAGCGGCCGCCGCCGCTGGCGCCGACGCCGGGCAAATAGCCGGTTGGATGACCGCCCTTGGCCTGGCGATGGGCGTCAGCACGCTGGTATTAACGTTATGGCGGAAAGTCCCCATCCTCACCGCATGGTCAACCCCAGGCGCGGCTTTACTGGTCAGTGGATTACAGGGAGCGACGCTGGCACAGGCGGTGGGAATATTTGTTTTCGCCAACGCGCTGATCCTGCTATGTGGCGTGACGGGACTGTTTGCCCGCCTCATGAAAATCATTCCGCATTCGCTGGCGGCGGCAATGCTGGCGGGGATCCTGCTACGCTTTGGTCTGCAGGCATTTGGCAGTTTGCAGGATAATCTCCTGCTATGCGGCGGGATGTTCGCCGCCTGGCTGTTATGCAAAGCGCTTTATCCACGTTTTGCGGTGGTCGCGGCATTAGCGGCAGGTGGGGTCATCGCCCTGCTAACCGGCGCGCTGTCACCAGTGGCAAACGATATGGTTTTTGTTGCTCCGCAGTGGATTACCCCGCAGTTCACTCCTTCGCTGTTACTCAGCGTCGGTGTACCGTTTTTTCTTGTCACCATGGCTTCGCAGAATGCCCCGGGGCTGGCGACTATTCAGGCATCAGGCTATCGGGTTCCGGTCTCGCCGCTTATCGTATTTACCGGCGCGCTGGCGCTGCTATTTTCACCATTTGGCGTCTATTCCGTATGCATCGCCGCCATTACCGCCGCGATCTGTCAAAGTCCGGATGCGCATCCGGATGCGGATAAGCGCTGGCTCGCCGCAGCGGCGGCCGGTTTTTTTTATCTGTTAGCGGGTCTATTTGGCGGTTCGATAACCGCGCTAATGGCGGCGCTGCCGCCGGTGTGGATCCAGATGCTGGCGGGGCTGGCATTGTTGGGAACCATTAGCGGCAGTCTCTATCAGGCGCTGGGGCATGAGAGCGAACGCGATGCCGCAGTCGTAACATTTTTGGTCACCGCCAGCGGCGTTACCCTTGCAGGAGTCGGCTCGGCCTTTTGGGGGCTGGTCCTCGGCGGTATCAGCTATGCGCTATTAACCGCGCTGCGCCGCGCGTAGCTGGCTTGGCGTAAGACCCGTGGCGCTTTTTACCCGATGACTAAAATGGCTGGCGGAGCTAAAGCCACAGGCTAACGCTATCTCGGTCAACGGCTGCTGAGTATGGCAAATCAGATGTTGCGCCTTGAGCATCCGCCGCTGCATCACATACTGGTGCGGCGCCATATTCATTGACTGGCGGAACATCCGTGCAAAATGGTATTCGCTAAGCGACGCCTGGGCGGCCAGATCGGCGAGCGTTAGCGGCTGCTCGAGGTGCTCCTCAATCCACGCCAACAGATTACGCAACAGATGCGGCGCCAGGCCACCGGTAACGGTCGGCAACCGCCACTGGACGTTCGAATAGTTTTGGATCAGATGCGTCAACAGCAGCGTACTGGCCGAGCTTAACAGCAGTTGATTAGCCTGCTGGCGCCAGTCGTTGTCGAGCAGAAACTGACGATAGACCGCCGTAATTTTGTCATCGCTGGCAAAGGTCTTTTCCTGCAAGGTGAAAGAAGCAGGACTGCGATCCCAAATTTGCTCGCCGACGCGGCGCAGGTGTTCATCAGTGCAATAGAGATGAACGAACGAAAGATCGCCGCGAATATCCCAGGTGCTTTCATCGCCCTTCGGCATCAGACAAAAACGATCCGGCCCGCCGCCGTTCTTCCAGCCGTAGGGCGTTTTTTGGTAGCTTTCGTAACCATCGGCGACATACAGGCTCAACGTGTGGTGGTCGCTGCGCACCGTGATTCGATCGAGGTCGTTGTACCACGCGGCAAGCTGGATCCCGGAATTGAGTTCTACGGTCCCCCGCAGCACCGCATTTTGTTGTTGTAATGTTTCGAACGTCCCGTATGCCATAGCCTTCACATCGTTTTTAATCCGCAGACCTCTAGTCTATAAATTGTCCTCTACGCTTACCAGCATTGACCATGAGCTTGTGAAAAATAAGCGCAAGATTTTGCAAGTCGGCAACAAAAAGGTGACAGCGCTTTGCCCGGAAAAACCGCACACTCACGCCAGGCATATTAACAGGAGAGACATTTTGAACGCATTACTCTACGGGCTGGTGGTGGTTATCTGGGGTACCACATGGATTGCTATCTTTTTACAACAGGGGCCCGTTGCCGCGCCGGTGTCAATTTTCTGGCGTTTTGCCGTCGCCAGCGTCACCATGCTGACAATTTTGCTGATTACCCGCCGTCTGCGCCCGCTGGCAATGCGCGATCATCTGTTTTGCATGCTGCAAGGCTGCTGCGTCTTTTGCTTTAACTTCTGGTGTTTTTATACCGCCGCGGCGCATATCAATACCGGCCTTGAGTCGGTGATCTTTTCGATGGCGGTATTATTTAACGCGATCAACAGCTTTATTTTCTTCCGCCAGCAGCCGCCGGGGCGCTTTTGGCTGGCGGCGGCGCTGGGGCTCGCCGGAATCGTCACCCTCTTCTGGGACGATCTCCTCGCCAATGGTCTGAACGCGTCGCTACTGTGGGGAATCGGCCTGAGCGCCCTGGGAACGTACGGTTTTTCATTGGGCAATATGCTGAGTATTCGCCACCAGCGCCGCGGGCTTGAGACATTGACCACCAATAGCTGGGCCATGTTTTACGGCACGCTGGTGATGGGCGCGATCGCGCTGCTGCGCGGCGATAACTTTATGCCACAGTGGACCTGGAGTTATATGGGCGCCCTGCTGTATCTGGCGTTGTTCGGTTCGGTGATCGCCTTTGGCGCTTATTTCACCCTGGTAGGACGTATCGGCGCCAGTAAAGCGGCCTATAGCACGCTGCTTTTCCCGCTGGTGGCATTAACTATCTCCACCTTCTATGAAGGTTACATCTGGCATAGTAACGCGGTGATAGGTCTTGCGTTAATACTGGTAGGAAATCTGGTGATGTTCGCCCGCCCCGAGCAGCTATTTATGCGCCGCCGGCTGGCCTGATAATAAGCCCGTCAGGCATCGCGCCAGACGGGCTTAACGCATCAATTACTTCTGCGACGGGTCGAATTTCACCGCGTCGATCGCCATGTCATCAATCACCTGCTTCAACGTATCAGCGGTTAGCGGCGTGCTCTCATTAGACAGCGTTTTACCTTCGCCCTTACGCACAACCTTAATAACCGGCTTATTAGTCTTCGCGTCGATCAGTTCGCCTTCGAAGTAGAGATTCGTGTCCATCGTGCGATGGCCGGTTGCCGCCTGGGTACCCGCGACAATCATCGCCACCGGAATCACTTCATAGAACTGCAGCCCTTCTTTGCTGGTATCAACACCGGTGATTGCGCCGCGGAAAATCAGGCTGCGCGGGCCGGCCGTGGTCGCCAACGGCTTACGTTCGCTGATGGCCTGTTTCATCTGCTTGTTGGTGTAATTAAGGATGTCCTGCAGAGCTTTCTCCCCTACCTGGGTCGTTGGTTTCGGCACCGGATAGTAGGTGATTGGACGGTAGACGACGTTGTCATAGTTGCTCGGATTGTAGTCCGGGGAGATCCAGCGCAGTTCTGGTTTGCCGGAAGCCGAAGTGGTCTCTTTTAACTTAGAATAATCTTTTAAGAACCCGGAATACTGCTCCGGTTGCGCCAGTTTGGCTGCACAACCAGTTAATGCCAGTAGCCCGGCCAGAGCGGCTACTTTAAATAACATTTTTGTACGCATGGATGATCCCTGTAAATGCAGTTTGTCGGCAAGGTTTATAACAAACTTTCACGCTTAGTTTTGTGACAAAAATGGTGGTCCGTCAACTCCTTGCAAAAAATAAATCCGCCAATGCGGCGGATTTATTTACGATGCTTATTTTACGTCCACCTGATAAAAAATATGCTTCCCAAACGGGTCGATTTCATACCCGATCACCGATTTATTAACCGGCTCAAAAATAGTTGAGTGCGCAATCATCACGGCCGGCATTTGATCGTGCATCATCTGCTGCGCCTGTTTATACAAGGCTTCTCGTTGCGGCCTGTCGGTGATGGTTTTGGCTTCGGCGATAATTTTATCAAACGGCGCGTAGCACCATTTCGCCGAATTAGAACCGCCGTTGGCCGACTGGCAGGTAAATAATGGGCCAAAGAAGTTATCCGGGTCGCCGGTCGCGGTAGTCCAGCCCATTAACGCCGCCTGATGCTCGCCGTCTTTCACCCGCTTAAGGTATTCGCCCCATTCATAGGTGGTGATTTTGGTCTGCACGCCGATTTTAGCCCAATCGGCCTGGATCATTTCCGCCATTCGTTTCGCATTTGGGTTATAAGGACGCTGAACCGGCATCGCCCACAGGTCGATGGTAATGGGGCTCTTCACGCCGGATTCACGCAGCAGCGCTTTGGCTTTTTCCAGGTCCCAGCTGTAATCTTGCAGATCGGCATCGGCACTCCAGACGCCAGGCGGCAGCAGGTTTTTCGCTACTGTCCCGGTACCGTGGAACACCGCGTCGATAATTGCCGGTTTATTGATCGCCATGGCCAACGCCTGGCGCACCTTAACGTTATCCAGCGGCGCTTTCTGGGTGTTGAAGGCGAGGAAACCGGTATTAAGCCCGGCTTTGCTCATCAGATTGATCTGCGGGTTCTTTTTCATCCGCGGTAAATCGGCGGGATTGGGGAATGGCATGACCTGACACTCATTTTTCTCAAGCTTAGCGTAACGCACCGAGGCATCAGGCGTAATACTAAATACTAAACGATCGATTTTCGCTTTTCCCTGCCAGTAATCAGGAAATGCGGTAAACAAGATCCGCGAATCTTTTTGGTATTGCGCCAGCTTGAAAGGCCCGGTGCCGATGGGATCCATATCGACGCGCTGCGGGGTTCCGGCTTTCAGCATCGCATCGGCATATTCCGCAGAGAGGATTGAAGCAAAATACCAACCGAGGTCAGCGACAAAAGGCGCCTCGGGGTGCGCGAGGGTAAAACGCACCGTATATTCATCCGGTTTATCAATTGCGGTAATTAACGAACCAAACTCCAGGCTTTCAAAATTGGAGTAGTTGCCATTAGAGACATTATGATAAGGGTTATTCGGATCTTTTTGCCGCATAAAGGAAAAAATAACGTCATCGGCATTAAAATCACGGGTCGGTTTAAAATACTTATTACTTTGGAATTTAACGCCCTTGCGTAAGTGGAATGTATAAACTTTACCATCTTCGCTCACCTCCCAACTTTCTGCCAGGCTGGGCTGCAATTCCGTGGTGCCAACTTTAAAGTCCACCAGCCGGTTATATATCGGTACCGCGCTGGCATCGACGCTGGTCCCGGAAGTATAAAGCTGCGGATTAAAGTTTTCCGGCGAGCCTTCAGAGCAATAAACCAGTGTTTTCGCATTCACAGCGGAACTCACCGCTAATGCCGCTATCGTCAGAGCTATTGAAGTAGATGTGCGTTGCATGCGTTTCCCTTTTCATTTTTTGACTAATGAATAGCTTTTTGTTTTATTGCCCATAGATAACACTAAAGCCAGATTGCAAACACCCGAAATAATAAATTAAGAAGGAATCACTATGGCCTCGCCCTTAACCAGACAATTAACCCAGCGCTTCTTTCGCTATCTGGCTATCACCAGCCAAAGCGATCCACGAGCAACCACGTTACCCACGACGCCCGGACAACATCAGATGGCGCAGGCGTTAGCCGACGAGCTACGTCAGTTTGGCCTTGACGATATCGTTGTCGACGAGCATGCGACCGTGACGGCGGTAAAAAAAGGCACCGTCCCCGGGGCGCCGCGGATCGGCTTTATCACGCATATTGATACCGTTGATGTCGGGCTGTCGCCGGATATTCATCCGCAAATTCTGCGATTTACTGGTGAAGATCTCTGTCTTAATTCGGAACAGCAAATCTGGCTGCGGGTTGACGAGCATCCGGAAATCCTGGCCTATCGTGATGAAGAGATTATTTTCAGCGACGGCACCAGCGTACTGGGCGCCGATAACAAAGCGGCGGTGACCGTTGTCATGACGCTGCTGGAAAACCTGACCGCCGAACATAAGCATGGCGATATCGTCGTGGCGTTCGTCCCGGACGAAGAAGTGGGTCTTCGCGGGGCAAAAGCGCTGGATCTCTCGCGTTTCGCCGTCGATTTTGCCTGGACCATCGACTGCTGCGAGCTGGGCGAGCTCGTTTATGAAAACTTCAACGCCGCCTCTGCGGAGATACGGTTTACCGGCGTCACGGCACATCCGATGTCCGCCAAAGGCGTATTGGTCAACCCGCTGTTAATGGCTACCGACTTTATGAGCTATTTCGACCGCCAGCAGACGCCGGAGCACACCGCCGGGCGCGAAGGCTACGTGTGGTTTAACGGTATTCATGGCGACCAGAACAGCACACGGTTGCAGGCCAACATTCGCGATTTCGATCTGGACAGTTTTAACCGCCGCAAACAACAGATTGGCGAAGTGGCGGAGAAAATCGCCGCCCAGTATCCCACTGCCAGAGTTGAATTCACGATAAGCGATACTTACAGCAATATCAGCAACGCCATTGGAGAAGACCGCCGGGCTATTGACCTGATGTTCACCGCGATGGAAAGCCTCGGTATAACGCCAAAACCCACGCCGATGCGCGGCGGTACCGACGGCGCAGCGCTATCGGCAAAGGGTCTGCTGACGCCGAACTTCTTCACCGGCGCGCATAATTTCCATTCGAAATTCGAATTTTTGCCGCTGCGCGCCTTTGAGGCCTCCTATCTAACCGCCCTGCAGCTGTGCCTGCTGGCGGCGGATTAAGCCGGTTTACGCGCCAGCATCGTGGCGAAGCGTAGCTTGATGCGGTTGCCGCTGGCGTCGGTGCGGTGCAGTTCGCCGACGTCTTCGTTGTACTTGAGGAGCTGCCAGCCAGCATAATAGTCACGCAGTTCTTCAGGTTTGAAGGCGAACGGGAAGCCCACGGTACAGGGGTAATCTTCGGTATCCATGGCGGCAACAATCAGGTTATAGCCGCCAGGCTTCGTGCAGCGCTGCATGTTGGCGATAAGACCAGGGATGGTTTTGGCTTCCAGGAACATCATCACCACGGTAGAAAGAATAAAATCATACTCGCCATCAAAGCTCAGCGTATTCAGGTTCTTAATCGCCGTCTGCAGGTTCTCCAGCCCTTCAGCCTGACGAATGTTCTCCAGATTATCGATACTCATGGGATTTTTATCCCACGCCGTGACGTTGTAACCTTTCGCTGCCAGATACAGGCTGTTTCGTCCATTGCCGCAACCAAGGTCGAGCGTCTGCCCCGGCTGCATCAGCGAGGCGGCATACACCACTTCTGAGTGGGTGCGCGTCAGGCCATATTTTTCAGTAAAGTAGTTTTCGTCACGAGTCGTCATGATTAATCCTTGTTTGGCAATAAAGTGTCACGGTCTACGCGAATGAACAGTTTACCTCGCACCAGCAGCAGAAAGGTACGCAGCAGCAGCAGGCCGATAATCAGGTTGCTAAAAATAAATAAGGGGATCGCCAGCGTATGGAAAAAACCGTGCGGCTGACCGTGCCCCAAATGCAGGCCGGTGGTCGCCAGTGCGGAAATCCCGAACGAGAAGCTCCAGAATGAAGCATTAAACGGCTGCTGCAGATACCACGGCATCAGGCGCAGCATAAACAGCAATTGCAGCAGACCGTAACCAAACAGCATTTTGGCAAACGTATCGGCTTCACCGCCGTTGACGCTGAGCCACGCGCTACAGGCCACCAGCGCCGGCGCCAGTTGGATGCCCAACGATGTCCGCAACGCCGCCGGTAGCTCGCCGTTGCTGCGCATCCGCTGCAGGATAACCGGCTCCAGGCTGAGCCAGGAAAAGACGCCAGCGCCGAGAAACGCCAGTCCGGCATCATTAAACCCCAGCGCGCCGCAGGCCATGGCGCTGATAAAATTGTTGGCGACGGTCGGCAGATATAAACCGGGCGTCGTTGCCTCTTGCGGATGTTTACCCCGCCACAGCCCCGCGCTCTGCCAGGCCGCATAGCAAAGCTGCAGCGTAACGCCCGCAGCAAATAACGCCAGCGATAACGGTCGGTACCAGGGGACAAAGCCGATTGCCACCAACAGCGTTGTCGCCGGGAGCAAACTGACAAAACTGCTGGCCACCGGATGACGCATCTCCTGCAGCACGCTCCACGGGAAACGAATCGCCCGTGCAATAAACGCTAACATCAATAGCGCCCAGATCCCCGTCGCCAGCACCACCAGCGCATCGCCAATAAGCATGCTCACCGGCCAGAGAGTGCTCGCATAGCGCCAGGCGAACCCCATGCCGATAATTCCCAGCACCATACCAAAATAGCCAGCAGGTAGATTCAGCACCTGGCCGCTCGCTGCGTTTTTATTCATTTTAATTAAACTTTCAATTTAATTTGAAGTTGCATTTTAAAGGAACCTTATAAAACGCGCTACGGAGATTTTTGCTATGTTTGTGTTAACCAACGGTAAAGAGAAATACTGATGAAGAAATATCGTCTGAGCGACCACGTCCGCCTGTATCAGTTTGAAGAAGACGGGATTAAACATAGCGTAACTCTGCGGCAAATCGTGGCGCTGATTGATTTCTCAGACGTTAAGGCGGGTAGCGAAGGCGGCTGGCTCGATGATGAAGCCGCGTTAAGCCAGGGCGGCGACTGCTGGATTTATGATGCCAACAGCGTTGTCTTCGCTGGCGCGCGCGTTGACGACAACGCCCGCCTGACCGGCACCTGCGTAATAAGCCACGGGGCGACAATTAGCGATAACGCCTGGCTTGATAACGTTCAGGCAAGTCACGGCGCCAGAATAAGTGACAACGTCACAATAAAGCATTCACAAATTCGGGGCGTCTGTCGAATCGCCGACCAGGCGCGTATTCTCCCCCACTGTCTGGTGATTGCCGCTCAGGGACTCACCTCTGATACCGATAAAGTGCTGCAAATTTATCAGCGCGCTACGGTTAGCGCCTCACGGATTGTTCACCAGGCGCAAATTTACGGCGATGCCGTGGTTGAGCACGCTTTTGTTGAACACCGTGCCGAAGTGTTCGATAACGCGCGTATTGAAGGTAATGAAGATAACGACGTATGGATATGTGACAACGCCCGGGTCTACGATTGCGCGCGGCTGGTCGCCGGGCGCGGCGAGGATCAGATCCCAACCCTGCGCTACAGTTCCCAGGTGGGCGAAAACGCCGTGGTCGTAGGCAACTGCTTGTTAAAACATCGTGTGATGGTCGGCGGGCACGCCCATCTTCTCGGCGGCCCCATTCTGCTGGATGACGAGGTCCTTATCGAAGGGCACGCGACGATTCGAGGCGATGTGATTATCGAACATCAGGTAGAAATCTGCGGTAACGCCTGTATCGAAGCGCTGGAGGGTGACAGAATTCATCTTCGCGGGCGCAAAATCGTCAGCGGCGACGAGCATATCACCCGCACACCGCTGCTGGGTTCGTTATAGCCGATTATTGCGGGTCGATAATCCGCGCGTAGATATTCTGATCGTCATACGCGCCATTTAAAAACTCGGCCTGCTTCAGACAACCTTCCAGTTCGAAACCATTACGCAGCGCCACCTGATTACTGCGCTGGTTGGCGACCCGGCATTTAATCACGAAACGGCGCACGACGCCCGTTTGCGCATAATGATGGATAAATGCCTGTAACGCCTGCGACAACAGTCCCTGCCCCTGATGGCTTTGATCGATCCAGTAACCGATATAGGCCGTCTTGTTCAATGGTTCAATCTGGTTAAATGACAGAACGCCGATCATCTGCCCCTGTAAAAACAGCAGGAACATTTTTGCATAACCGCGCTGGTGCAGCATCACGTTTCCCTGCACGTGGCGCCGGGTTTCATCTTCACTCAGCACCTCCGCAGGCCAGCTTAACGTATGCTGCAGCCAATTACGGTTTTTGAGCACCAGTTGATGTAGCTCACTGACGTAACGTTCGTCAACCGCACGCAGCTCCAGCTGTTCGTTGACCGGGATAGTTTCGATGGTGGGGCTGTTTTCGCCAGTCATGACAATATCTCACTGATAAACAACAACGCCCGCAGTAGCGCACCGCGGGCGGGTAGCGACGGCCTGGGTTATTTCATAATCCGGTCATCAACGTAGTTACGCCGATCCGCCGCTGGCGGGAAGTACTGATACAGCCAGGTTTCGCTGATAGCGTCGCCGCGACAGCGCAGGAACATGCGCATCTCCACCGGATCGGTGGAATCTGAAGTCGGATACCAGTCAAAGAGAATACGATAGCCGTCAAACGGCTCGACGTAGAGGATCTCTACCTGCTTAGCCTCGCCGCTGGAGAGCGTAATCACCGGCTCAATACCTTTCGGCGCCGCAGCTTTCAGGTCGCCGCCGACAAAGTCGATGGCGAAACGACGCGCCCATTTGTCCGGATAGTGTTCCCCCGGCGCCCATCCTTCCGGGAATCCGCCCATTCCGGTGCGTGTCGCCAGCACTCGCGCCAGCGGCGAGCGCACCGGCGGCTGCGCGCTCCAGTACAAGCGGTAGCTAAAGTCCAGTTCATCACCCGCTTTTACCGGTTTTTCCGGCTGCCAGAAGCAGACGATATTATCCAACGTTTCACCGGTGGTCGGGATTTCCATCAGGCTAACGGCGCCTTTACCCCACTGATTACGTGGCTCCACCCACAGGCTCGGGCGCTTGTTATACCAGCCCATCACGTCCTGATAATGACTGAAATCGCGATCCAGCTGCAGCAGGCCAAAACCTTTCGGGTTTTTATCCTGGAACGCGTTGAACTGCAGCTTTTGCGGATTATTCAGCGGACGGCAAATCCACTCGCCGTTGCCGCGCCACATCGACAGGCGGTCAGAATCGTGGATTTGCGGGTGGATGGTATCGCACATCCGGCGCTCGTTATTACCGCAGCTGAACATGCTGGTCATTGGCGCAATACCCAACTGCTTAATGTCCTTGCGCGCATAGAGATGATTTTCGACATCCATGATCACCTGCGTTTCCTGGCAATTCACGGTGAACTTATAGGCGCCGGTGACGCTCGGACTATCGAGCAGCGCGTAGACGGTGAACACCGTCGCGCCAGGTTTGACGGTTTCAAACCAGAATGACGTGAAATCCGGGAACTCTTCCGGCGTATCGGTAAAGGTGTCGACGGCAAGACCGCGCGCCGACAGGCCGTACTGATAAGTGCTGTCGACCGCGCGGAAGTAGCTGGCGCCCAGGAAAGCGACGATATCGCGGCGCGCCAGTTCAGGCGCCTTAAACACGCGAAAACCGGCGAAACCGAGATCGGTCTGCCCTTCCAGCTGTTTGGTATCAACGCCGGCGTCGTTGTACTGGAACAGCTCCGGACGGAAGTGTATCTCCCGCGCCTGCTGAGACTGGGAGTCCAGCGAGAACATACGCACCCGGCGGCGGAAACCCATACCAACATGGAAAAACTGGATATCCAGCTTGCGCTCTTCAACGTTATTCCACAGCGAATGCGCCGCATCATACTGGATGCTGTTATAGGCCTGAGGGGTCAGATTCGCCAGCGTCGGCGGCAGGTCGCGCGGCGCTCCGCCCCACGGCTGGCGGGCTAAGTCATGAGCCATCGCCTGCAGCACGGAAAAGTCAAAGCGGCGCGTCTGACCATCGGCGATAGCGGAATCCGCGGCGAAAGCCGCTTTAGTGAATAACGAGGCGACTCCTGACGTTCCGCATACGGCGGCAACAGCCATGGATGATTTAAGAAAACGTCTGCGGTTCATGCCTGGAAAAGCGTCCTTTTTAAGAGTTCGACGGATACGCAACGTTGCAAACATCTGCGTCGTGAATTCCGCTCACTCTAGACAAAAATGATTGATAATCCAATTGTTGGCAGGCGAAAAGCATGAAAAAAAAGATGTCCACCGGAACAGACTGAATAACCGCCATACGATCGCTATCGCTGACCTGTTTTGGCGAACACACACTGATCCGATACCTACCCATTTTTACCCGCGTTTTGTTTATTTTCAGCACGAACAGGATAAATTTTCATCACACCAGGTGTAATCTCTATTCTCCAGGGAAAATGTCAGGAGTATCTAATGAAAGTAAAAGCCGCCGTGACGTTGGGTTATCAACAGCCATTCAGCATTAAAAATATTCAGGTTAGCGCCCCTAAAAAAGACGAAGTGATGGTAAAAATTGTCGCTACCGGCGTCTGTCATACCGACGCGGTGATCCGCGATAACGCCGGGATCCTGCCGATGCCGGCCATTCTGGGCCACGAAGGCGCAGGTATCGTGGTTAACGTCGGTGATGCCGTTCGTGGGGTCGAAATTGGCGATCATGTAGTACTGAGCTACGCCGCCTGCCATCGCTGCGAAAACTGCCTCACCAACCATCCTTCCGCGTGCGAAAGTTTCAATGACTTAAACTTTGGTGGACGCTTAGACGATGGCTCCACCCCATATCGTCTTGATGATCAAGAATTATCCGTTTTCTTTGGCCAATCTTCGTTTAGTCAGTATGTGGTCACCAAAGCGACGAATGCTATTGTTGTCGACCGTGAAGTCGAACTATCGCTTCTTGGTCCGCTGGGTTGCGGAATTCAAACCGGTAGCGGCACGGTGTTGAATCGACTAAAACCGGTGGCCGGGGAATCGCTGGTGGTATTCGGCTGCGGCGCGGTTGGTTTAAGCGCCATTATGGCCGCAAAGCTCACCGGCTGTAGCCAAATCATCGCCGTCGATATTCATGCCAATCGCCTTGAGCTGGCACGTGAACTCGGCGCAACCCACGTGATCGATGGCAAACAGGAAGATAGCGTTGCGGTCATTCGCCAACTGACCGGCAAAGGGGCGCACTACGCCATCGAAACGACCGGCGTCGCCGCCATCGTCCTGCAGGCGATCCACGCGATTAAGCCGTTAGGCACGGTGGCGGTCATCGGCTTTACCGGCGATATCACCTTTAATGTGCAAAACGATCTGATGGCGGAAGGTAAATCATTGATTGGAGTCATTGAAGGCGACGCCGTACCGCAGCTATTTATTCCGCAGCTGGTACAGTTTTATAAACAAGGGAAATTCCCCATTGATAAGCTTATCGAGTTCTATCCGCTCGAAGAGATTAATCAGGCTTTCGCAGATTCAGCTTCCGGTAAAGTCATCAAACCGGTGGTATTGATGTAATGCGGGCGGCTCTTTGCCTTGCAAAGAGCCGCAAATAAAGATTATTTCACACTAACGTCGATACCGGGGAAGTACTTCGCCGCCAGACGGGTGATAGTGCCGTCAGCGCGCACTTTATCAATTGCGGCGTCGAGCTGTTTTTTGGTCGCCTCATCGCCCTTGCGCAAGCCGTAGCCAATACCACTACCCAGAATCGTATCATCAGCCACCGGCTTACCGATAAAGCCGAATCCTTTACCCTGAGGCTTACTGAGGAACCCGGCCTGGCCGGCGGCAGACATCACCAGCGAGGCGTCGATACGGCCGTTAAGCAGATCGGCCCACGCCATGTTCTGGTCTTTGTAGGAAACCACCGTGACGCCGTGTTTTTCCCAGTGCTCCTTGGCAAAGGTCTCCTGAATCGAGCCCTGTAGCACGCCGATGGTTTTGCCCTTCAGCCCTTCCGGCGTCGCCTGCATACCGCTGTCGGCCTTGCCCACCAGTTGTGAAGGAATACGGTAGATCGGCTGGGTGAAATCAATACTCTTGCGCCGCTGTTCGGTAATGTTCATCGCCGAATTAATCGCGTCGAATTTCTTCGCTACCAGCCCCGGAATGAGGGCATCAAAGGAAGTTTCGACCCAACTGCACTTCAACTGCGCGGCCTGACAAATCGCGTTGCCGAGGTCAATATCAAAACCCTGCAACTCCCCTGCCGGATTGCGGCTTTCGAACGGCGGATATTCCGCCTCCACGCCGTAGCGTAACTCGCTGGCGGCAAAGCTTGAAACGGTACACAGCATTCCCAAAGCAAGAGTTAGGGCTTTTATTTTCATCATCTGGCTCCTTAACGCGGCTTAACGCGGCACAGCGCCTGGGCGCCGGCCCGCAATGTGGCTTCATCTTTGGCAAAAGAGAGCCGAATCAGTTTGTTATCAGTGCCATCGGTATAAAATGCCGATAGCGGAATCGTGGCGACGCCGTATTCGGTAATCAGCCGCTTAACCATCTCACTGTCATGCTCATCGCTGAAATGGCGATAGTCCGCCAGCATGAAGAAAGAGCCGGCGCTCGGCAATAAACGGAACGGCGAGTCTTGCAGCAGTTGCTGGAGCAAATCACGCTTTTGCTGATAAAAAGCGGCCAGCGACAGCCATGAAGCCGGATTCTGCATATGCTCTGCGAAAGCGTACTGCATCGGCGTATCGGCAGAAAACATAAGGAACTGATGTACCTTGCAGATCTCATCCATCAGCGCCGCCGGCGCCACGCAGTAGCCAACGCGCCAGCCGGTCACGTGGTAAGTCTTACCGAAGGAAGAGATAATCACGCTGCGTTCCGCCAGCTGCGGATGGGTTGCCATGCCGTGATGCTTTTCGCCGTCGAAGACTACGTGCTCGTAGACTTCGTCGGACAAAACCACGATATCGGTATTGCGGATCAGCATCGCCAGTTGATTAAGGTCGTTGGCGGATAATACCTGGCCGCTTGGATTATGCGGCGTATTAATGATGATCATCCGCGTCCGCGGGGTAATCGCGGCGCGCACCTCGTCCCAGTTAATCGCAAAATCCGGCACGGTGAGCTTAATCGCCACCGGCGTCGCGCCTTGCAGACGCACTATCGGGGCGTAGCTATCAAACGAAGGCTCAAAGTAAATCACCTCGTCGCCAGCATGCACCAGCCCGGCAATGGCGGAATAGATCCCCTGGCTGGCGCTGGCGGTAACCAACACTTCGTTATCGACATCATATTGCGTGCCATATAACGTAGCGATTTTGTCAGCGATACGCTCTTTTAAAGCCCGCAGACCGGTCATTGGCGCGTATTGGTTATGTCCGGCGTTCATCGCCTGCGTCACGCCGGCCACCAGCTGTGGGTCGCAGGCAAAATTAGGCGCGCCCTGAGAGAGATTAATCGCATTATGCTGCGCTGAAAGCTGGCCGATAACGGTAAAAATCGTGGTGCCGACATCCGGCAATTTCGAGCGAGTGGTGACCGAAGCACTAAGAGCCATGATTAATCCTTTCTCGTTTTATTTGCATATCCATTCAAACCAAAGCGCCTTCAGGCGACAAGCGAATTGTTATCATAAGAGCTATGCATTCCGATCATGGCTCTCAGGACGCCTTTAAAACATGACAGGGCTAACACTCAGGGTATAAACCACAATTTTAGTATGCCTTATGCTATTCAATTCTTTATAATCCCCAGCGGTTCTAAGGCTACTGACCGCCTTAGAGAAATTTAGAATATATCTCTTTCCGGCATTTCAGGTGCTGAATGGGGCAAGAGGCAAATCATATGTTTATTACGTCAGCGTATATCGCGTTATTTTTAATCGCATCATGGGGACTTTTTAAACTCGACCAAAAAAGCAACTCGTTATCAAAAAGCGTTTTTATCGCAATCTTTCTCGGCGCCCTTCTCGGATTATCACTCCATTTCATTGCCAACGAACAACGTAAAACGGTCATTGACTGGTACAGTATCGTCGGCAACGGCTATGTTAATTTGCTGAAACTTGTCGCCGTACCGCTGATTTTTATTTCAATTTTGTCAGCGATTAACAAACTCGAAAATAGCGCCGGTATTGGCCGAATGTCCCTAACCATTGTTGCCTGCATGCTGTGCCTGGTAATGATTGCGGGTTGGGTCGGCCTGTTTACCGCTAACCTGATCGGTCTCGACGCCAGCGCATTCAGCCATATGCAATCGACGCTGACCGCCGAAGACGTCAGCAAAACCGCAGCCGTTTCGCTACCCCTACTGGTCACTTCGCTGATCCCGACAAATATTTTTCTCGACCTGACCGGCGCGCGCAGCGTATCGGTTATCGGCATCGTCATCTTTACCTTGCTGGCCGGCGTGGCGTTATTAAAGGTGAAAAAAGAGGCGCCGGAGGAAGGTCAAAAATTAAGTAGCGGGATTAACGCGATTCAAATTTGGGTGATGAAGATGGTGCGTATCGTCATTGCGCTGACGCCATACGGTGTCCTCGCACTGATGGCAAAAGTCTTTTCAACCTATCAGCTAGCGCAATTCACCAGCCTGCTAGGCTTTATCGCCGCCTGTTATCTGGCAGTCGCCATGATGTTTATCGTGCATGCGATTCTGCTGACTATTAGCGGTCAAAATCCTCTGCGCTACTTTAAAACGGTGTGGCCGGTGCTTACCTTCGCCTTTGTTTCCCGCAGCAGCGCGGCTTCGATTCCATTAGCGATTACCGCACAGGAAAAATTCGGCGTGCCGAATACCATCGCCAACATTGCCGCCTCCTTTGGTTCCAGTATGGGGCAAAACGGCTGCGCCGGGATCTATCCGGCCATCATGGTGGCCATGATCGCGCCAACGCTGGGTATCGACCCACTGTCGTTCTCGTTTTTAGCAAGCTTACTTCCGGCTATCGCTCTGGGCTCAATTGGCGTCGCAGGCGTCGGCGGCGGCGGGACATTTGCGGCGTTGATTGTCCTGTCTACGCTCAACTTCCCGGTGGCGCTGGTCGGCATTTTTATCGCCATTGAGCCAATTGTCGATATGGCGCGTACCGCGCTGAATGTGAATGGGTCGATGATGTCGGGCGTACTGGCGACGCGGCTATTGAAAAATCAACGTGCAAAGTCGCGCCCTGTCGCCTCGATGAGTGAATAATCCCGTCTGATTGAAGCGGCGGCCAGGCCTGAAAACTGGCCGCCAGCTGCTTATTTCTTGCTCAGCAGGTTAAAGCTGGTCATCAGGTTACGGTAATCCGGAATGTGGTTGGAGAACAGGGTTCCCAATCCTTCGATATCATTGCGCCAGTCGCGGTGCAACTCACAGGCCACGCCAAACCACGACATTAACTGCACGCCCGCCTGCGACATACGATCCCACGCGGCATCACGGGTGATCGGGTTAAAAGTACCGGACGCATCGGTCACCACAAAGACGTCGAATCCCTCTTCAATCGCCGACAGCGCCGGGAAGGCCACGCAGACTTCAGTGACGACACCGGCAATAATCAGCTGTTTCTTACCGGTGGCTTTTACCGCGTTAACGAAATCTTCGTTATCCCAGGCGTTAATATTGCCGGGACGAGCGATATAAGGGGCGTCAGGGAACTGTTCTTTCAGTTCCGGCACCAGCGGACCATTAGGGCCATTCTCAAAACTGGTGGTCAGAATAGTCGGTAGTTTAAAGTATTTAGCCAGATCGCTGAGGGCCAGGACATTGTTCTTGAATTTATCCGGCTCGATATCACGAACCAGTGACAGCAGCCCGGTCTGGTGGTCAACCAGTAATACTGCCGCATCATTTTTATCCAGACGAACGTAAGGTTTAGACATGATGGCTCCTTTTATACACATCAACTAATCGGTGAGAGACGTTGTATCAACGAGACTAATAATAGTGTAAGCACAGGATGACGATTAGATGGCAAAAACGGAACGCATCGTCCCAATTTCGCAACGATGCGTGGCATACTGCCTATGATCAAAATGCATAGCTGGAGCCAACATGTCGCGTAGCGCCCTGCCTTTTCATACCGTAGAAACGTTTCTGATAACCGCGAGGCATCTCAACTTAACCCATGCCGCGCAGGAGCTGTGCCTGACGCAGGGGGCGGTCAGCCGGCAGATTGCCGCGCTGGAGAGCTGGTTTGGCTTCCCGCTATTTGAACGCCACGCCCGCGGGCTGCGGCTATCTCCGCAGGGCAGCGCGCTTTATCCGGAGCTGCAGTCGGCATTTGGCCGCCTGTTAACGGTAGCCGAGCAGGCGCGCCAGCAGCAAACTGTCGTGCGCCTGAAAGCGCCTACCTGCGCGATCCGCTGGCTGGTGCCGAAACTGCTGGAGATAGAACGACGTTATCCGGAACTGCAGGTGGCGTTGACCACCACCACCGAGCATAACGTTAACTTTAAGACTGAACCCTACGATGCGGCGATTATCTTTGGCACCCATCAGAGCGCCGGCGATCTGCTGTTTGAAGAAGCCCTTACGCCGGTGGCCAGTCCCGATACGCCGTGCGATACGCAGCTCTCCGCCATCACATTTTTACATCCGACGCGGGATAAAACCGACTGGCTGCTGTGGCTGGCGCACTATCCGCATGAACCAACGTTAAAAATGCATAAAAACCAATATTTCGACACCATGGACCTCGCCATCACCGCCGCGATGCAGGGGCTCGGCGTCGCCATGGCGGACGAGACGCTAATCGCCGAGGATCTTCGTACCGGGCGACTATGTCGCCCCTTCTCGCTCAGCGTCAAAACCGGCGCCAGCTACCGGCTGGTCGTTCGCCGCTCGCAAAGCAAAGCCGACGGCCTGGCGCGCTTTCGCGCCGCGCTGGTTAATCCAGCGTCACATGATGCTTCATCACCCGGCGAAACAGCGCCAGCCGCGCGCGCATAAAGCGGTTCTCGACTTTAAAGCCCGCGCGCTTGTTGAGGCCGATACGCAATAAACGGTCCCGTCCGCGCAGGCAGGCGGGCCAGCGCACCGGGCCGGTTAACTCACTACACTGATTGCCTGCCAGCCTGGCAAAATTGGCCCAGTAGTCGGCGACCTGCGCGGCGAAGGCTCGGTCCGCCTCACTGGCGTACTGACACACCGGTTCGGCGCGGGTCAGATTGTCGAAAACGTAAACCACTTCGTTGCCATGCCATGCGCCGTGGAGATAGGTTTCATGTTCCGCTTGCGCAACATAATCAAACCAGTAGCGCCAGCACGGTTGCCCAACACGCTGCTGCGCCTGCATTACCACGTAACCCAGGGTGGTGAACGCCATATCGCGGCACACTTCTCTGCCTAACGCTTCATCCCCTTTGACGCCAGGATACAGAAGTTTGATAAGCCCAAGGCCAAAACGGCGTTCGCGACGCAGTTTTTGAATTTGGCCGGCAATATCGACGCCAAATACCGCCATCACGCTGGCCTCATCGCTATTGGAGCCAATCATCACCGGCATCGCATGCTGACGGCCCTTAAAGAACGTGTCGAGCATAGGCTCCGGCAGCACCGCATCGCCGACAATCGGTGCCGGGCCGATATTCAGCGGCGCCGTCAGCGCCCAAAAGGCATCGGCAGGGATTGCCCGCAGCTGTTCCGCGCTGGCATCGGCAAGAGAAAAATGTTCCGCCAGCAGCTTTCCCTTCGCCAGCGCCTTTTCCCGTGGTAAATCCGGTAAGGTATAACCGCTTTGCACGATGGCTTTATGGAACAATCCTTTCGCTTTCGGCGACGCCATCAACGACAGGACGCTGCGCGCCCCCGCGGATTCGCCGAACAAGGTGACATTGGCGGCGTCGCCGCCGAAGGCGTGGATATTATCCTGCACCCAGCGCAGCGCGGCTATCTGATCGAGCAGCGCAAAATTATACAACCGCTCGCCCTCTTCGCCTTCCAGGGCCGGATGAGCGAAAAAGCCGAGATGCCCAAGACGATAATTGACGGTGACCACCACCACCTCGCGGCTGGCCAACGCGCTACCGTCGTAGGGAGGCAGGCTGCCGGCGCCGATGGTGTAGCCGCCGCCGTGCAGCCAGACCATCACCGGGAGCGGCTGCGAGCGGGCGGCGGGCGCCCACACGTTGAGATACAGACAATCTTCCGAGAAACGGCCAGGATCGCCGCCGCCCAGTTCACGACAATATTCGATATCCTGCCAGCTGGCGGCGGCAAAGGTATCGGCCTGACGCACGCCCTGCCAGCGCTCTGGAGGCTGCGGCGAACGCCAACGCAGCTCGCCTACCGGCGGCTGCGCGTAGGGAATACCGCGCCAGATATGGATCCCCTGTTCATTAGTGCCGGATAGCGTGCCCTGCCGCGTTTTTACTAGCGGCATAGATGAATTCTGCATAACAACGTCCTTTTGCAAGTTATGCCATGCAGAGTACCGATTTTAGAGCAGACCGCAACGGCGTTTACTCCGTTCCTCCGCCTGTTGATATAGTTCGAACTCATCGAGGACCTCACAGCCTAACGCCGCTTCAAAAGCGTCACGGCTGGCGTTACCGTGGCTGCGGGCCTGCGTTTCGTTGCCAAGATTTGATTGGAAAATCCCCGCGGCGCTCACCGGTAAAAAATCTTCATAAACAATCGGCTGCGCGACTACCCAACCGCGCTCGATCAGCGGTTGCGGATCGTCGCCGGGGCCAAAAGCATGGCGATGCGCTTCCCCCGCAGGCGTCAGGCGATAGCGGAACCACGCTAGCCCCTGTTGACGCAGCAAAAATTCGCTGTCAGGAAACTGGCTAAAGACCTCCTGCAAATGGCGCTGGTGGTTAAGGTTGTCTTTACCGACCCCGGCCTCATTCAGTAAGCGGTCATACAGCGCTCGTCCTTTCGGCGTCAACGCGACGCCGCGTTGTTCAATTTCGCCAAAGCGCGCGCTGTGCGTACCTTTATGTTCGCCGGCGAACATCACCGGCTCTTCCAGCGCTTTAAAACTGGTTTGCCGCAGTAAAATCGGCACCTCGCGGCGCGGCGGTCCCTCAATGAGCGCTTTCGGTTCGATACCGCACTGCGGCATCAACGCCTGAACCCGATCGATATCGAGAGTGCGCGGCGTCAGATGGTTAATGTGGCAACCGGGGAAACAGACCACATCGGCAATCAACCGGTGCTCATTATGCAGCGCGTGATAGGTTTGCTCGTCGACGGTGGCATGACGGTGCCAACGGAAAGTCTCCAACGCTTCGTTGACGAATTCGCGCGCTTCTGCAGCCGTGAATTCCCCCCTATCTTCGTGTAACGCAATCAGCTCACGGCAGCGCGGCGTAAAGATATCGCGACGGGCGAGAATATCCGCCGCTCGCTGGCGCAGCGCCTCGTTGCCGATCAGTTCAAGGCGCAGCAACGAGGTGAAAATACGAAACGGGTTACGCGCCAGCGCCGCGTCATCGACCGGGCGAAAGGCGGTAGAATGCACGGGTACCCCAGCCTGCGACAGATCGTAATAGCTAACGGGATACATCCCCATAATGGCAAACATGCGACGCAGGGTCGCCAGTTCTTCCGCCGTTCCCACGCGGATCGCGCCGTGGCGCTCAACGTTCAGCCGTGCCAGTTCGTCGGCATTAGCCAATTGTTCATGTAATTTCGGGTTGTGTTCCAGGACCGCCAGATTCACATCCGCCACCAACTCCAGGAGGGTTCCATACTGCGGAACTTCCTGCTGGTACATTGCCGACATAGCCTGTGAAAAGTTTTCCCGAATCTCATCAGCCGTGATGGTGTTCGCCATGATGTCTTACCTCCAGTGAATACTTCCTGGAGTGTAGGAAAGCGCGTTAAGAGTGGCGGGAAGAATTTACAAACTGTGATGCGGATAACCTGCTACCGCGTTTCGCCTGTACAAATCATAACCGTGGGTTATGAAAAATTAGATTTAATTTCACTTTAAATTAACAAAACATTTACAGAGACTGTTTCTGGCGAAATTACAACAACATGCCTCTCTTCCGTTTGATGGAGTACCCTATGAATAATAAATGGTCACCGCGCGAGGTCGTACATCGCGATTACAATAGCCATCCGCCGGCGCTGGCGCCGGGATACAAAACCAGCGTGCTACGCTCGCCGCGCAATGCGCTCATCTCCCTGCAAAATTCACTTTCTGAGATTACCGGCCCGGTGTTCAGCAGCGACGACCTTGGCCCGCTGGATAACGATCTCATTCTCAACTACGCCAAAGACGGCCTGCCGATTGGCGAACGAATTATCGTCCACGGTTACGTGCGCGACGGCTTTGGCCGGCCAATGAAAAATACGCTGGTCGAAGTGTGGCAGGCCAATGCCGGCGGCCGTTACCGTCATAAGAAAGACCAGTATCTGGCGCCGATTGACCCCAACTTCGGCGGCTGCGGACGGGTTCTGACCGATGAAAATGGTTATTACTGCTTTCGCACGATCAAACCCGGCCCCTATCCGTGGCGTAATCAGGTTAGCGACTGGCGACCGGCGCATATTCACTTTTCGCTCTCAGGCGATGCCTGGGCGCAGCGGCTGATTACGCAAATGTACTTTGAAGGCGATCCGCTTATCAAACAGTGTCCGATTGTCAGAACCATCAATAACGATGATGCCGTGCGTACCCTGATTGCCGAGTTGGATACCCACGCCGCCGTGCCGCTCGACAGTCTGGCCTATCGTTTTGACCTTGTGCTGCGCGGCCACCGCGCCACGCTGTTCGAAAATCGTACCCAGGGGGCCGCCCAATGAAAGACTATTTAGCTGAAACCGCCTCGCAGACTGCCGGGCCCTATGTGCATATTGGTCTGGCGCCGGACGCTGCAGGATTTCATATTTTTGAGAAAAACTTTGGCCCCAACTTAGTGAGCGCGGAAACCAAAGGCCAACGCATTACGATTGAAGGGCGGGTTTTCGATGGTTCCGGAACCCCGGTACGCGACGTGCTGCTGGAACTATGGCAGGCTAACGCCGACGGGCGTTATAACCATCCCGACGACCGCCAGCAGAACAAGGCTCTGGACACGAACTTCCGCGGCTGGGGCCGTACTTGTTCTGACTTTGCATCCGGCGTCTGGCGTTTTCAAACCATCAAACCCGGCGCGGTCGTCGGCCGTGACGGACGCCTTATGGCGCCGCACCTCAATCTGTGGGTAGTGGCGCGGGGTATCAACATCGGCCTGAATACGCGGATGTATTTCGCTGATGAACAGGCGGCAAATGAACAGGATCCGGTACTGAATCTGATTGAATGGGAAGTTCGCCGCCAGACGCTTATCGCACAACGTGAAGTACGTGGAGATGAAGTCGTGTACCGCTTTGATATTTATTTACAGGGCGATAAAGAGACCGTGTTCTTCGATATTTAATTTGCCCCCAAATTACTCCCTTTTCCCTGCCCCGCCGAGTGCGGGGCTTTTTATCACCTCTGGTAGAAATGACTTGTAAGACAATAAGATCAAATGTTAATAATATTTTGCTAACTAGTTATCAAAATTAAACAACTTCGCTTGCTACCGAGACAGCTCTGTTTTTAACATCGATTATGGAAAAAAATGGTCTCTTCAGTCAGCGCATTCGCTTGCGCCATTTACATACTTTCGTCGCCGTCGCACAACAGGGAACCCTGGGGCGGGCGGCAGAAACCCTGAATCTTAGCCAACCTGCGCTATCAAAAACCCTCAACGAGCTTGAGCAGTTGACCGGTACCCGGCTTTTTGAGCGCGGGCGGCTTGGCGCGCAGTTGACGCTGGTTGGCGAACAGTTTCTAACCCATGCGATCAAGGTACTGGATGCTCTCAATACCGCAGGCCAGGCTCTCAATCGTAAAGAAGGCATGAATAGCGATGTGGTAAGGATTGGCGCCCTGCCAACCGCAGCGCTCGGTATTTTGCCTACGGTGATTGGTCAATTTCACAAACAGCAAAAAGACATCACCTTACAGGTCGCCACCATGAATAACACCATGCTGCTGGCGGGGCTGAAATCCGGCGATGTCGATATTGGTATTGGGCGCATGTCCGATCCGGAACTGATGAGCGGCCTCAACTATGAACTGCTGTTTCTTGAATCGCTAAAACTGGTCGTCCGCCCCGGCCACCCGCTGCTGCAGGAGACGGTAACGCTCAGCCGGGTGATGGAATGGCCGGTGGTGGTCTCACCAAAAGGGACCATTCCGCGGCAGAATGCGGAAACGCTGCTGCAAAGCCAGGGCTGTAAAATTCCCCCCGGCTGTATTGAAACGCTGTCGGCCTCGCTTTCACGCCAGCTCACCGTCGATTATGACTATGTCTGGTTCGTCCCTTCCGGCGCGGTGAAAGACGACCTGCGTCGCGGTTTGTTAACCTCATTACCTATCGCCACCGAAGGCGCCGGCGAGCCGATCGGTATTCTTACCCGAGTGGACGCCAGCTTGTCGCAGGGGGCGCAAACTCTACTCAGCGCGATACGCAAATCCATGCCTGCCTGATTATTCATGGTCGTTACCCCGAGCGAATACAACGGGGTAACGGTACCGTTACGTTCATTCTTCTGCCCCCTTAATATATACATCGTGCTAATCAATTAGTGCGAAATCATTCATTAACATTTGCGCTCATTTCATTAACAGATTTATCATAGCCATGATTTCACCATTTGGTTCATGTGAAATGAATTCATCTTTTGAAATCACCTTTATGAAGCTTTGATAAGCTTCACTCAAAAGCAATTTCCATTTGCACTTGATTCATTTGGTACACACCTGGCAAGGGGTGGTAAAAGGAGACAACATGGCTACGGGCAACGTGCCGCGCGGATTCCCCCGGATCCTGCAGTGGCTACTCGCCGGACTGATGTTAATCATCGGTCTGGCAATCGGTATTTTAGGCGCCAAACTGGCAAGCGTCGGCGGCACCTGGTATTTCGCCATTATGGGGCTGGTGATGGTTATCGCCTCCCTGCTTATTTTCCGCAATCGTCGCGGCGGCATCATTCTTTATGCCGTCGCCTTCGCAGCTTCCATTGTTTGGGCTATCAGCGACGCCGGCTGGACCTACTGGCCGCTGTTCTCACGCCTGTTCGCGCTTGGCGTTCTGGCTTTTCTGTGCGCCATTGTTTGGCCTTTCCTTTCCAGCGCACCGGCCAAAAAAGGCGCGGCCTTCACCCTCGCGGGCGTGCTGGCCGTGGTACTGCTGGTCAGCTTTGGCTGGATGTTCAAATCCCAGCCGCTGGTCAGCGCCAGCGAACCCGTGCCGGTAAAACCGGTACAACCGGGTGAAGAACAAAAAAACTGGGAGCACTGGGGTAATACCACTCACGGCGACCGCTTCGCCGCGTTGGATCAGATCAATAAAAACAATATCAACCAGCTACAGGTTGCCTGGATTGCCCATACCGGCGATATTCCGCAGAGTAACGGTTCCGGCGCGGAAGACCAGAATACGCCGCTGCAGATTGGCGATACTCTCTATGTTTGTACGCCATATAGCAAAGTCCTGGCGCTGGATGTCGATAGCGGCAAAGAGAAATGGCGCTACGACTCAAAAGCGACGGCGCCGAACTGGCAACGTTGCCGCGGTTTAGGCTACTACGAAGATAGCCAGGCACAGGCTAATGCCGTTGCCGGGACCCAGCCTGCCGCCTGCGCCCGCCGCCTGTTCCTGCCAACTACCGATGCGCGTCTGATCGCAATCGATGCCGATACCGGTAAAGCCTGTGAAGCATTTGGTGAACACGGTACCGTCGATCTCAGCGTCGGCATGGGGGAAATCAAACCCGGTTATTATCAGCAGACCTCTACTCCGCTGGTTGCCGGTAACCTTGTTGTCGTTGGTGGTCGTATAGCGGATAACTACTCCACCGGTGAACCGCCGGGCGTGGTTCGCGCTTTTGACGTGCATACCGGTAAACTGGCCTGGGCCTGGGATCCGGGCAATCCACAACTGACCGGCGTGCCGCCGGAAGGACAGACCTACACGCGCGGGACGCCGAATGTCTGGTCCGCGATGTCCTATGATGCCAAACTGAATCTTATTTATCTGCCAACCGGAAACGCCACGCCAGACTTCTTCGGCGGCGAACGTACGGCGCTGGATGATAAATACAGTTCCTCTATCGTTGCGGTCGATGCGACCACCGGTAAAGTACGCTGGCATTTCCAGACTACCCATCACGATCTGTGGGATTTCGATCTGCCTTCGCAACCGCTGCTGTACGATCTGCCGGACGGTAAAGGCGGTACGACGCCGGTACTGGTGCAAACCAGCAAGCAGGGCATGATCTTTATGCTTAACCGCGCGACGGGCGAACCGGTCGCTAAAGTGGAAGAGCGTCCGGTCCCGGCTGGTAACGTTAAAGGTGAACGCTACTCGCCGACGCAACCGTACTCCGTCGGCATGCCGATGATCGGCAACGAAACGTTGAAAGAATCGGATATGTGGGGCGCCACCCCGGTTGACCTGCTGCTGTGCCGTATTCAGTTCAAAGAGATGCGCCATCAGGGGGTGTTTACTCCGCCGGGTGAGGACCGCTCCTTGCAATATCCTGGCTCGCTTGGCGGGATGAACTGGGGCAGCGTGTCGGTTGATCCGAATAACGGCCTGATGTTCGTCAACGACATGCGTCTTGGACTGGCTAACTACATGGTGCCGCGAGCGAAAGTGGCCAAAGATGCCAGCGGTATCGAAATGGGTATCGTACCGATGGAAGGTACGCCGTATGGCGCAATGCGTGAGCGTTTCCTGTCGCCGTTAGGTATCCCCTGCCAGAAGCCGCCGTTCGGCACCATGTCGGCGGTCGATCTGAAAAGCGGTAAGCTGGTCTGGCAGGTTCCGGTAGGTACGGTAGAAGATACCGGTCCGTTGGGTATCCGCATGCATATGCCGATCCCTATCGGCATGCCAACGCTGGGAGCTTCGCTTTCTACCCAGTCTGGCCTGCTGTTCTTCGCCGGCACCCAGGATTTCTATCTGCGCGCCTTTGATACCGCCAACGGCAAAGAGATTTGGAAATCTCGCCTGCCGGTGGGCAGCCAATCCGGCCCAATGACCTACGTTTCACCGAAAACCGGTAAGCAATACATCATTATCAACGCCGGCGGCGCGCGTCAGTCTCCCGATCGCGGCGATTACATCATCGCTTACGCTTTACCCGATCAAAAATAAAACCAGGGCCCCGTTCAGGGGCCTTTCTTTATCTCTCCGGTTTCAGATTCCATTTAGGCGCCGATCTTCAGGCTTTTGTTACTATGGAACCTCATTTCTCAGGCAGGATAAACAGGGAGGAAGCCATTATGGCTTTGATGAAAGGCTCAAGCGCGCTGCTTTTGGCTGCGTTACTAACGGGATGCGCCAACGAGGAACCACCACAGCTTTATCGCCACGACTTTGTGTTGAAGAATCCGCGTACGGGTATGCCGCTGCCCTATCTCCCTTACCAAATCACCACACCAGACGGTAGAGTCTTTAAGGGCAGAACCGATAAAAACGGTTTAACCGTAGAAGCGATATCAACCATGCCGGGAGAATTTAAGATCAATATGATCCCTGAGTCAGCACTATAAGTTTCTTCGACAGGCTGCGCTTTTAGAATGTTTTATTGCGTTATGTTATTATTGCGAACAGTTATCAATAACAATATAACAAGGATAAAAGATGAAAGGAGCCCTCCATCACCTGCCGATCGGCGCACTCTTATTAGCCGCAACCACCTCAGCCCAGGCGCTGAAAGCGCCAGAAGTGGATTTACGCGACCCGACGCTGTGGGAAGAAAAAAAGGTCAATCCGCTAAACGAAATCTCTGCCCCCTGCGAAGTGGCAAGCGGCCCGGATTGTCCAGTCTGGGAGGATCAAAAGTCAGATATTCAACGCGAAAGAGAACGGCGAGAGCAACGACGTTGGCAATCGGGCTATGAGCACTGGCGCAAGTATTAACACAGCCAGAAGTCAACCCGGGCGATAAATGGCCCGGGTTTCGCTATCGGTAATACTTAGTTATCACCGAAGTGAATAACCGTACGAATCGATTTACCTTCATGCATCAGATCGAAGGCTTCGTTGATCTGATCGAGCGGTAACCGGTGGGTGATAAACGGATCGAGGCGAATCTTACCCGCCATCGCGTCTTCAACCATCCCCGGCAGCTGGCTACGCCCTTTCACGCCGCCGAAGGCGGAACCACGCCATACCCGGCCGGTGACCAACTGGAACGGACGAGTTTTAATTTCCTGACCCGCTCCGGCAACGCCAATGATAACGCTCTCACCCCAACCTTTATGACAGCACTCCAGCGCCGCGCGCATAACGTTGACGTTACCGATACATTCAAAACTGAAATCAACGCCGCCATCGGTTAGCTCGACAATCACGTCCTGAATCGGTTTATCGTAGTCGTTCGGGTTGATAAAGTCGGTGGCGCCCATCTCTTTGGCGAGGGTAAATTTATCCGGGTTAGTGTCGACCGCCAGAATGCGTCCGGCCTTCGCCTGCACCGCTCCCTGAATCACCGCCAGGCCAATACCGCCCAGCCCGAACACCGCGACGCTGTCGCCCTCTTTCACCTTCGCCGTGTTATGTACCGCGCCGATACCGGTGGTGACGCCGCAGCCCAACAGACATACTTTTTCCAGCGGCGCCTGCGGGTTTACTTTTGCCAGAGAAATCTCGGCGCAGACGGTGTATTCGCTGAAGGTGCTGGTGCCCATATAGTGATAAATCGGCTCGCCGTTATAGGAGAATCGCGTGGTGCCATCCGGCATCAGACCTTTCCCCTGGGTGGCGCGGACCGCCTGGCAGAGGTTAGTTTTGCCAGACTTGCAGAATTTACATTCGCCGCACTCGGCGGTATACAGCGGAATAACGTGATCGCCTGGCTTCAGGCTGGTCACGCCCTCGCCGACTTCAACGACGATACCGCCGCCTTCATGGCCCAACACCGTCGGGAACACGCCTTCCGGATCGTCGCCAGAGAGAGTAAAAGCATCGGTGTGGCAAACGCCGGTGTGGGTGATTTTGACCAGGACTTCGCCTTTCTTTGGCGGCGCGACGTCAATCTCCACGATTTTTAACGGCTGGCCGGGGCCAAAGGCAACTGCTGCACGTGATTTCATACTGTCCATTCCTCGTCGTGATTTTATTTTAAATAGGATCGTAGCAGGTGACCAACTTCCGCCATGCGGGCGGCGCGTTGGTCCGGGGTGGTATCGCCGCTAACCAGTTCATCCTGCAGATGCATCTCTACCAGCTCCCCCATCAAACCGTTGGCGGCGCCGCGAATGGAGGCAATCTGTTGCAGGATAGTCATGCAGGGTTCGCCGGACTCCAGCGCGCGTTCCAGCGCTTCAACCTGTCCGCGAATACGGCGTACGCGGCTAAGCGCACGCTTCTTGTCTTCTGGTGAATGTGGCACGAGATGCCCTCCATATCATATAGGGGGGTATACTATATTTATTTGACTAAAGTGGCAAATTGAAACGCCGCTAACAACCATAGCATAGCGGCGCAGGATTACCGTTAATCGAGCGTGAGGGTCATAGCTATACAGCGTAACTCGGCGTTGGCCATTTTTGAATAATGATATTTTTCACCTTGAGAAACAAAGCCATGGCGTAGATAAAAGCCCGCCGCATTGGGGGTCGCCTCAAGCGTAATGGTTTCGAGCCCCCGTCGGCGGGCTTCGGCAATAACCGCCCCCATGATCAAATCCGCGCATCCCTGCCCGCCCCACTCAGGAAGCGTAAAGATCGCTTCCACGCTTAAGGACTCAATATCGAGATAGCCTGTAGCGACGGGTTGGCCCTGCGTATTTTCCACGATATAAAACGGATTATCGGCAACGGCGTGACGATACCCTTCGGGCATCTGTTCCGGCGTCCAGGCGTGAATCACTTCAGCGCCATAGCTTTGACGACAGCCATGGCGAATCGCCTGATTACGGATATTCCACAACGCAGGGGCTTCATCGGGTACCGCGCGTCTCACTCTCATCGCTACTCCTGTTTTTTTATGGCGTCGCTCGTGGACGGCTGGCCTTCATCGGGATGCGCGATACCACCAGCGCCCCCAAAACCAGGAACCCGGCAACGAGGTAAAATCCGGCGTTGAAGCTACCGGTTAAATCCTTCAGCCAACCGAATAATAACGGACTCATGGCCGATCCCATATTACCCGTCGCGTTAATCACCGCAATGCCGATCGCTCGCGAGCGCAGGCTGATGGATTGATCCGGCGTGGTCCAGAAAATCACCATCGCCGCATAGGCACCCGCCGAGGCCATAATCACCCCCAACAGTTGCATGATGCTATTTGACCCGTGCGCCGCCAGCATCCAGCCCGCGGCGGCAAACAGGTAGGGCAATAACGTGTGCAGCTTACGTTCCTGTAAGCGGTCAGAACGTTTGCTCCACCAGATCATCGCCATAATGGTACAGATATGCGGTACGGCGCTGAGCAGGCCAATGGCGATATTGCTGCTGCCCTGGTTAAAGCTTTTGAGAATGAGAGGCGTCCAGACGCTAAGCGCGCTTAAAGTATTACAGAGAAAGAAATAGGCCAGCGTATACATCAACACCACCGGGGTGAATACGTCGCGCCAGAGGCTGCCTTTCCCCTGCTGCAGCGCGCTCAGACTGGCGCTACCGTTCGGTTGCACTAGTCGTAGTTTGTCCTTTTCCATCATCTCGTTAAGGCAACGTTTGTCTTCATCGCTCAGCCATTTGGCCTTTTTCGGGCTATCATCGAGATAGAACCAGACCACCGCCCCCAACAGCACCGATGGGAATCCTTCCAGCAGGAACAACCACTGCCAGCCTTTAAGCGCCAGCATACCATCCATACTGAGAATATAGCCGGAGACCAGCGAGCCCAGCGCCATCGTCACCGGCATAGCAATCATAAACAACGCATTGGCGCGCGCCCGGTAGTAGGCCGGAAACCAGTAGGTTAAGTAGAGCAGAAGCCCCGGAAGAAAACCGGCTTCGGCAATCCCCACCAGCATGCGCAGCAGATACAGGCTATTCGGCCCGGTCGCAAACATGGTCGCTGTCGATGCAATCCCCCAAACCACCATAATGCTGGCAATCCAGCGACGGGCGCCAACGATCCCCAGCATGATGTTACTGGGAATACCAAAGATGACATACATCGCGTAGAACAACGTCGTCGCGAGGCCGAACATGGTGCTACTCAGCCCCAAATCCTGGCTCATCGTGAGCCCGGCAAAGCCAATATTGATACGGTCAAGAAACGAAAAGATAAAAAGCAGAAACAGAAAAGGGATCAAGCGCCGGAACAATTTATTGATCACCACCTGCTCGCGCGGGCTCAGGCGTTCAGCGCCACCGGCATCGGCGACAGGCGGAGAAGTGGCCGGTATATTATCGGTCATGTCAGGGTTTCCTTTTGCTCATCGGTATTGAAAATGCAGGCGTTTTAGCCAATGACGCTGCGGATACCGCTGAACGTGCCAGGGTATCGTTTCGACGACCTCCCGGCTGGATTCAATCCACCGCACTGAGATTCTTATAGAACCTTTCGTTTCGTTTAGACATTTTTATTTACATAATTGATACAAATTTGCAGCATAAGTAACATTTCACGAATCATTTATTGGCGAGTGACGGAAACAAAAAACCCGCCGGCCGGCGGGTTCAGTCGTGATAAGCGGGGAACTCAGCGCTTGCGCGGCATCATGCGCAGCAGCGTATTATCTTTCCATAAATAGTGATGCAGCAGCGCCGCCAGCGCGTGCAGGCCAATGACGAAATAGCCGATATTCGCCAGTACGCCGTGCAGTTCCTTCAGGGTGTTGACCAAAGCGAAGTTGCTTTGCGCCGCAAAGGGCATCGTCAGGCCGAAAGCAAACCACGGGTTACCGCGGTAATACATCATTACCATGCCAATCGCCGGTAGCGCGATAAACAGCAGGTATATCACCAGATGGCCAAGATGGGCGAAACCGGTCATCATCGGCGAGGGTTTAGGAACAATCGGCGGCGCTGGAGACTTCAGGCGCACCAGAAGCCGTACGACCATCAGGACAAAAATGGAAATGCCGCAGGAAACGTGGATCATGTTGATTACCGGGCGGTCGCTGCGTGGGAAGAAGCCGCGCAGTTCCATCGCCGCGTAGGCGACGGCAACCAGTAAAAAGACCAGCCAGTGTATTCCTATCTGCAGGCCAGAATATTTATCGCGCATGAATAAACCTTAATGGAAGTGTGATGTTGTTAACATAACCGCCTTCCCTTAAATTTTCATTAACCTTTACCGAGGATTAAACAACAGCGTTGGCGCGAATTGAAGATCATAGGGCTCTTTTGCAAAGAGCCCAGGGCAATGTTACTGCTCGGTGAGCTGCAGTTCTGCAATGACCGGCAGATGGTCGCTGGCCGCTGACCAGTTAAATTCCGGCGAATTATGCGGGATCTCCAGCTTCTTCACATCCCACTTTTGCCCTTTGAAGGTGAAAATGTGGTCGATATCAATGGCCGGGTTAACGGCAGGCCAGCTACGCGTATCCGTCCCCTGCTTCGACACTTCGTTAAAGAAATAACCGATCTCTTTCACCGGCTGTTCTTCACGGGTTGAATTAAAATCGCCGGCCAGGATCTTAATTGAGGAGGCGATATCTTTAAAATCAGACGCCGCATCGCCAATACTCAAATCGAGCAGATAGCGAGCCTGCTCGGTACGCATGGTGGGGTCTTTTTGCCAGTCAAGATGAGTCACCATGATAATCGGCGCGGAATCAAAGCCAGGTACGTCGACCTGCGCCAGCAGCGCCACACGCTGTTCCGCATTGCCTGATGGCAGCTTCACCACCTGCGAATGCAGGATTTTGTATTTTGACAGCAGCCCCAGACCGTACTCTCCGCCATCGAAATCTAACGCTTTACCAAAGGCATAATGCATATTGTTAGCATCGGCAATCGTCTTAAGCTGATCGATTTTCTGGCTGCGCTGGGTTTTGTTATCGACTTCCGGAACAGCGATAATGTCAGCGTTAATTTTTTTAATCGCTGAATTAAGTGCCGTAAAATCGGCCACATTATCAGAAGCTTCATTCTTGCCGATATTATAGGTTGCTATGCGCAATTTCGGCTGATTTTGGGTATAGACTTTATCTGGCACCCCGCCTTTTTGTACTGCAAGTATTTCATTACCCGCAAGTTTCTCAGCCGCCAGAACGTTAGCCGACAGACACGCCAGCGTCACCATCGTCAGTGCAATGCTCTTTTTCATTGGTATGTTATTCCCCTATTTAAGTATTCTTATATTAGGGTACCGAGTGAAGACATTGATTATCGTGATGTATGGCGCAAACTTATAACGCATAGTGAATTAAGTATCCCGAAACATTTAGGTTATCCACAAAACGGGTCAGTATCAGATCGCATAGTTTGTGGATAACTCGCCTCAGACCGCGTCAGCTCTACCCTCTCGCCATATGTTCATTATTCAACCACATACGCGTGCATGCAGGATGGACGCCTGCCTAAATACCGTAACGACATGTAGGTAATGTTTACCATTTAACGCCGCATGATGAAGCAGGCAGGGTTATACTTCCTTCGCACCATCTCGCTCCACGTGACAGTGACCGAAGACGCTTAAGGTAGATAACTTAGCCATTGGAACACCGCAGGTGAATAGCTAAGTCAATGAAAGGAAGAGATATATCCTTCCCCACTCTATCTGAAGATAGTTTTAATGTATCAACTTCACCACCAGGAGAGTACCCATGAGTAAACTTGGTATTAATGGATTTGGTCGTATTGGACGCTTAGTACTTCGTCGTCTGTTGGAAGTAAATAGCCCGCTAGAGGTCGTAGCCATCAACGATCTCACCTCGCCGAAAGTCTTAGCCTATCTGCTTAAACATGACTCTAACTACGGCCCTTTCCCATGGAGCGTTGATTTTACAGAAGATGCGCTAATCGTTGATGGTAAGAAAATTACCGTTTATGCGGAAAAAGAGGCCCAGCATATTCCGTGGAAAGCCGCGGGCGCAGAGGTGATTGTTGAATGTACCGGCTTCTATACGTCGGCTGAAAAATCGCAGGCGCACCTGACCGCCGGCGCGAAGAAAGTGCTGATTTCCGCCCCTGCCGGCGAGATGAAAACCATCGTTTATCACGTCAATGACGACACCATGAGCCCGGATGACACCATTATTTCGGTTGCATCCTGCACCACTAACTGTCTGGCGCCAATGGCTAAAGTGCTGAACGATGCTTTCGGCATTACCGTGGGCACCATGACCACTATTCACGCTTATACCGGTACGCAATCGCTGGTCGACGGACCCCGTGGCAAAGACCTGCGCGCCTCGCGAGCGGCGGCGGAGAACGTTATACCCCACACCACCGGCGCGGCAAAAGCCATCGGTCTGGTGATCCCGGAACTCAGTGGGAAACTGAAAGGTCACGCCCAGCGCGTGCCGACTAAAACCGGCTCAGTCACTGAGCTTGTGTCCGTGCTGGCGAAGAAAGTCACCGCGGAAGAGGTTAATCAGGCCATGAAAAATGCGGCGGCGAACAACGAGTCTTTTGGCTACACCGAAGAAGAAATTGTCTCCTCCGACATTATCGGCAGCCATTTCGGCTCAATCTATGATGCGACCCAGCTGGAGATCGTAGAGGCCGGCGGCGTACAGCTAGTGAAAACCGTGGCCTGGTACGATAACGAGTACGGTTTTGTCACCCAGCTTGTCCGCGTGCTGGATAAATTCGCGAAGTAATCCCAGAATCTGCGGATAGCTGCGGCTATCCGCCTTTCTCCCTACCCCAGCGTTCTGGCGTTCAGCGCCTGGCTCAATAGCGTATCTGCACGCAAGCATTGCCACGCCGCGCTAACATCGCGTGGGAAATCGACATGGGTAATAAAATCTTTACCGTTGGGGCCATAACCCTGCGGGTTATCCAGCAAACGCGGCAGCTCGCCAAGCAGCAGTTCCAGATAACGCCCCACCGGCCACAGTCCACTATCATCTCCGCTGAATCTCAGGCCAGCAGCGCTTTTTTCGAGCCGCGGCGAACAACCGGGGTAGCTCCACCACTGCGGCGGCGCCGGAGCATCCTGCCAGACGCGGGCAAACGTCGCCATCGTCCGACGCTGCATGGTCGGATCCTGAATCACCACGCCAGAGGTATGATCCAGCCCACGCTCTTCCAGTAACCGGCGGGTAAACCACGCGTTTTCTCCGCAGTTGGTTGAACGGTCTTCCACCACAATGCGATCGCGCGGTATTTGCCAGAAACGTTCGGCGATATCCGCCAGGATATGCGATTCCGGACGCCCCTCTACCTGCAGCGCCTGATAGTGCGGATGCTTTCGTACAGCGTTATATAAAAAGGTCGTCGAATGGCCAATGCCGCCGCTTATCAGCAACGGGACCTGCGCCTGCGCCGCCAGGTGACAGGCGGCATCAATCGTCGGGATCACCGCATTGCCGGCCAGCACGACAATTTTCGGCTGTGGCTCCTGCGGTAAATCATCCTGCGCCAACCAGGCGCCAATCTGATTGGCCGCCGCTAACGTCTCGAGCGAAAGCGCCGGGAAATGCTCTGTCATACCCTTTCCTTCTATTGTCCTGGTCCATCAATGAAGTGCCGGGCGACATCATAAACCGCGCTAAGGCGAAAAGGAAAATCCGGCAGCCACGCTTAAGCTGCCGGGTATCATCAGGCGCTGACATTATCCAAAGCCAGTTGCCCTTCGCGCTTCTGTTTCACTTTCCAGAAGCACCATAGCGCGATAAACCACACCGGCGAGGCCATCAGCGCCAGCAGCGTATCCGGGTCGAAAATCATAATGAAGATCGAGAAGGCGAAAAACAGCAGGCTCAGCCAGCACATCACCACTCCCGCCGGCATTTTGAATTTCGACTGCGCGTGCAGGTTCGGGCGTTTATGACGATACACCAGATATGCCACAAGGATCATACCCCAGCTGAAAACCACCATGATCGCCGCCAGCGTCGACACAATGGTAAATAACGTCATCACGTTTGGCACCAGGAACAGCAGTAACGTGCCGCTTAGCATGCAGAAGCAGGAGAACAGCAGGCTACGTACCGGAATGCGGGTATTACGCGACAGAATACGGAACTGCCAGTGCGCATGTTTTTCCACCGACAGGCCGTAGAGCATGCGGGTACTGGAGTAAACGCCGCTGTTCGCCGACGACATGGCCGACGTTAAGGCGACAAAGTTAATTACCGCGGCGGCGGCAGGCAGCCCGGCCTTGGCGAACAGGGTCACGAACGGACTGGCATCCGGCGAGACGCCAGGCCATGAAGCCACGGCAATAATGACCACCATCGACAGCAGATAGAAAATAATGATGCGCAGCGGCAGCGCGTTAATCGCCTTCGGCAAGATGCGCTCAGGATCGCGCGTTTCCGCCGTCATGGTGCCGAGTAGCTCAATACCGGTGAAGGAGAAAATCGCTATCTGGAAACCGGCGAAGAAACCGGTCACGCCGTGGGGCATAAAGGCCGTCGGGTCGGTAATATGGCCTAAAGAAGCCTTCACGCCATCCGGCGAAGTCCAGCCAATAGCAATCATCCACGCGCCGGTCAAAATCAGCGCGATGATGGTGATAACTTTAATCAGCGCAAACCAGAACTCGGCCTCGCCGAACATTTTTACCGACAACAGATTAAACAAGAACAGGATCCCAAGCGTACTCAGCGCGGGCATCCACGCCGACATCTCCGGGAACCAGTACTGCATATAGCTGCCGCAAACCACCACGTCGGCGATACAGGTCACCACCCAGCTAAGCCAGTAGGTCCAGCCCAGATAGAAGCTGGCCTGCGGGCCGAGATAATCGCCGACGAAATCCGCAAACGAACGATAATCCAGGCGGGTCAGCAACAGCTCCCCCATCGCCCGCATCACCATATAGGTAAAGAAACCTACCAGTAGATAAATAAGCAGAATGGACGTTCCGGCGACGGCGATGTTTCTGCCCGCCCCCATAAACAGTCCGGTGCCGATAGCGCCGCCCAGCGCAATCATCTGAATGTGCCGGGCGCCAAGGCCGCGTTTGAGCTGCGACGGGCACTCCCCGTCGGCGGCAGGATGAACCTGCCCCTCACGTTGATGTTCAGTCATGTTGATTCCTTCAAGCAGGCATGGAAAGGCTTGGCGCGGTAGCGGTCAACAGCAGCCCGGCGCGTTGACCGGCGGCGACGCCCGCATTCGGAAACAGGATGTAGGGGGCGTCGGCATTGACCACCCAGGTTTTCTGTGCTTGACGGGCGATTTCATAGCCTGCCGGCAGCGCGGTAAAGTTTTCAATTTTCGGGTCGAGATTAAGGGTGAAACCGTTCTCGCTCTTGATGATGCTCTGCTGCACCACAAAGTATTCGACCGGCGCTTTGCTGCGCGGCGGCATGATGCCATCGGCGATCAGCGCGCCGATGGCCAGTTCGGTGGCGGCAAACAAGCGCAGATCATTTTCACCGAATGGCATCACCTTCCCCAGTTCCAGCGTGGCGCTTTGCGCGCCGAACTTCTCGCTGGTGAAGTGGGTAAAGGTGCCGCCCGGTTCGGTATGGCGCACGATGGCGTCCATACCGCTGGCCTGTAACAGCTGATAAAAATCCGCGCCGTAGTCGCCATCATGAGCGGGCAGCAGCGCAAACTGCCGATATTTCGACCCGCGAATGGCGGTATGCAGATCGAGATGCGTGCGCGGCACCTTGCCGTGGACATCGGCGCTACGGAAGAAGGCCTGTACGGCCATCTCCAGTTCAAAAGCGCGCCGCGATTCGTTACCGGGCATCGCCGCCAGATGGCGACCGCCAAACAGCCGGTTGAGATCGTTATGCAGATAGCGACGGCCGGCGCGAATGGCGGGCAGATTGCCGAACACCACCAGTAGCGCGTGGGTCAGCGGCTGTTCGCCATGGCTTAACCCCTGCAGGATCTGCAGCAACATTTCAATCGGCGCGGTTTCGTTACCGTGCACCCCGGCGGAAAGCACCGTCGCCTGTCGCCAGGGCGTTTTTGGCAGCAGTTGCAGAATGCCATCGCCTAACCAACTGGCTTCGATAGTCGGCGGAAAGGTCCATGTCTGCAGTTTACAATGCAGTAAATCGTTGACGTTTTGTTCCATTCCCGGCCCCTTATCGCTGGAAGTCATAAATCGCGCCCAGATGTAAAATCTGCGTCAGCTCGTCCAGCGCCTGATAAACCTCGCGCAGTAGCTGCGGGTCGGCGAGATCGCTGGCATGCAGACGGTCGCGATAATGCTTTTCAACCCACGCGGTCAGCTGCCGGTAGCGTTCGTCATTCATCAGACTGTGAGCGTTGACCGCCGCGCGCTCGGCATCGTTAAGCACCACCCGCAGACGTAAACAGGCCGGGCCGCCGCCGTTGCGCATGCTTTCACGTAGATCGAATGCCGCCACTTCATCGATAGGCGATGCGCTATCGGCGGCGAGAGCGGAGAGATAACGCCAGACGTTTTCACGCTGACGACACTCTTCCGGCACCACGATCAGCATTTTGCCATCGGTTTTGCTCAGTAACTGGCTGTTGAACAGATAAGAGGCCACCGCGTCATCGAGGCTAACCTGCTCGTCCGGCACTTCAACGCTGGTAAATGGAATATTCAGACTGGCGTTTCTCTCCTTCAGCGTCGCCAGCACCTCCTGCTGTTGCAGGAAGGCGTGTTGATGATGGAACAGTACGTGACGGTTGCTGACGGCGATAACATCATTGTGGAATACGCCATGGTCGATAGCCTGCGGATTTTGCTGAGCGAATACGGTGTACTGCGGGTCGAGCTGATGCAGACGCGCCACCGCTTCGCTGGCCTCCAGCGTCTGGCGTGCGGGGTATTTTGCTGGCGTAACACCGCCGCTGGCGCGCTTACCGTAAACAAAAAACTGCACGCCCTGGCGGTCATAATCCCCGCAGAAACGGTTATGGTTAGCGGCCCCTTCATCACCTAAATCGCCATGCTGCGGCAGTGCCGCGTGATGCGCAAAGTAGCGCTCATCGGCGAAGGTCGCCCTGAGGATGGCCGAGGTGATCGGCGCTTCCTGCATGCGGTGCAGCTTATTGTTGAGGTTCGCCACCGTAAAATGCACTTTTCTATCAGCGCTATCGGCCGACGGCGACACGGTGGCGGCGTTGGCGGTCCACATCGAGGAAGCGGAGCTAAAAGCCGATAATAACTGCGGGGCCTCTTTGGCCGCACGCTGGATCACCTGCTCATCGCTGCCCTGAAAACCAATGCTGCGCAGCATCGTCATATTTGGCCGCGGCTGCGGCGGCAGAATGCCCTGTACAAAGCCACGATCGGCCAGGGTCTTCATCTTATAAAGTCCCTGCAGCGCCGCCTTCTTCGGGTTAGATAAACCGTCACGGTTGTTTTGTGACGCTTCGTTGCCTACCGACAACCCGGCGTAGTGGTGCGTTGGCCCCACCAGGCCGTCAAAATTCGCTTCAAATCCAGACATAGTGTCCTCACAAAAACGGTTATCAGAATGGCAGACCTGGCGACGTCGTCGCCGGAAGCGTCAGCGTTTCGCTGACCAGAGAAGCCATCGGCCAGGCGCAATAATCGGCGGCATACCACGCCGAGGCGCGATGGTTGCCGGAGGCGCCGACACCGCCGAATGGCGCTTTGCTGGAGGCCCCGGTGAGCGGTTTGTTCCAGTTAACGATCCCGGCGCGCGCTTCGTCGGCCAGCTTGTCGAACAGCGCCGGGTCGGCGGAAATAAGCCCGACCGCCAGACCGTAGCGGGTGTTATTGGCAATCGCGATCGCCTCATCGAACCGGTCGTATCGAATCACGGTAAGCAGCGGGCCGAAGTACTCTTCATCCGGTACCGTAATCCCGGTAACGTCGATAATCCCCGGCGTTAACACGGTAGAGTGAGGGTCCGGCTGGCTCATGCGCAGCAGCACTTTGCCGCCCAGCGCTTCCAGCTTCGCCTGCGCCGCCAGCATGCCCTGCGCCGCGCTTTGCGAAATCACCCCGCCCATAAACGGCTGCGGTTCGGCGTCCCATTTACCGGCGCGGATCTGCCGACTGGCATCAATCAGTTGTTCGACTAGCGCATCGCCCTGTTCGCCGCGCGGTACCAGTAAACGACGCGCGCAGGTGCAGCGCTGCCCGGCGGAGATAAAGGCCGATTGAATAATCACGTTCAGCGCCGCAACGCTATCGGTAACGTCGGCCACGATCAGCGAGTTATTGCCGCCCATTTCAAGCGCCAACATTTTCTCCGGCTGACCGCCGAGGTAACGGTGGAAGTGGAAGCCAGCGGCGGCGCTACCGGTAAACAGCACGCCGTCGATATCGCGATTTTCCAGCAGCGCCTGGCCGGTATCTTTCGCCCCCTGCACCAGGTTTAGCACCCCATCCGGGATCCCAGCCTGCTGCCATAGCTGAACGGTGAGTTCCGCGGTCGCCGGCGTCAATTCGCTCGGTTTAAATACCACGGTGTTACCGGCGATCAGCGCCGGGATAATATGGCCGTTCGGCAGATGCCCCGGGAAGTTGTAAGGGCCAAACACCGCCATCACGCCGTGCGGCTTATGGCGCAGCAGCGCTTTGCCGTCCGGCATAGCGGACTCGCGATAACCGGTGCGTTCGGCGTAGGCATCAATGGAAATCCCGGCTTTGCCGATCATCGCCTGTACTTCAGTGCGGGTTTCCCACAGCGGCTTGCTGGTTTCACGGGAAATTAACGTCGCCAGTGCCTCTTTATTCTCTTCCAGCAGCGCCGCGAAACGCTGAACCACGGCAATGCGTTCGCTTAATGGACGATGCGACCAGCCATAAAACGCCTCGCGCGCGGCGGCGCAGGCGGCCTGCACGTCGGCCGCGCCCGCACTTTGCGCCTGCCATAAAACGGACTGGTCTTCCGGCGCCAGCTTAGTTAACGGCGCGCCTGCGCCCTGCTGCCACTTACCTGCTATAAACTGTGCGTTTACCGCCATGATCTGTTTTCCTCTGGATTGAGTGTCACCGCGTGAACCCGGTCGGTGGCATTGACCTGCAGGGCGTCCAGCGCCTGCTGATCGAGCGCTCCCGGCGTTTCTTGCGCGATGAGCACCGCGCGGAAATTATCAAACTGTCCGTTGGCGACGATGGTTGGCGTCGCCTGCGGCGTCATGAGTTGCAGCGCCGGCAGCGAATAGCTCTCTCTGATAGCGCGAATATTATCGGTTTCAGCTTCCAGTACCGGGCCGGCATCGAAGATGTCGACGGACCCGCGCCAGCTAAACCCTTCTTTTTCGAGAATAGCCCGCGCCGGCGCGGTGTTAGCATGAACCTGGCCTATCACCTCGCGGGCATCATCCGGCAGCAGCGAGATGTAAATCGGGTAAGCCGGCATCAGTTCGGCGATAAAGGTTTTCATCCCTGTACCGGTGAGGCGATCGGCATCGGCGAAAGGAATGTCGAAAAAGTGGTGCCCCAACGCATCCCAGAATGGCGAATTACCCTGCTCGTCGCTGCGCCCGCGCAGCTCGGCAAACAGATGAGGCGAAAACCACTCGCGGAACGCGGCAATAAAGACAAACCGCGCTTTGGAGAGCAGCAGGCCGTTGCGGTTCTTCTGGTACTCCGGGTCCAGAAACAGGGTACAGAGTTCGCTATGGCCGGTATGGTCGTAGCTTAAATTGAGCAATTCCTGATGCTTGTATACCCCAAGCTCTTTAGATGCCCGTACCGTCTTTTGAATACGAAAATTGTAGAACGGTTCGTCGAGCCCCACCGCGACCTCAATGGCGCTGACGCCGACAACCCGGCTCAGTTCGGTATCTTCCAGAACAAACAGAAACCCCTGTTCGCCGCGCGTCAGCTTGCCGGCAAAGGTTTCTACGCTACGTTTGATCCGTGCGGCGAGGCGCACGGCATCATTGGGCAGCGATGTCATTCCCACGCCCGCCCGGGAGGCCAGGCGGACAATATCATCAAGGTCGTTTTCCCGTACGGGACGAAATAACATCATAGGCCGTCTCCCGGATTAGCTGGTTAAGCGGGTGACGGCGCGCTCAAGGCGCACGAAGGCTTCATCAATATCCGCCAGGGGAATATTGAGCGCCGGGGCGAAACGCAGTACGTCCGGCCCGGCTATCAGCGCGATCAGCCCCTCTTCCGCCGCCAGATTGGTCAGCGCTTTGGCTTTGCCGCGCAGATGGCTTGCCAGTTCGGCGCCAATCAGCAGCCCCATCCCACGCACGGCGCTAAAGACATCATATTTGGCGTTCAGCGCATTGAGTTTATCGACGATAAGGGTATGGCGTTCGCCCACGCCCGCCAGCAGCGCGCTATCCATTTGCGCCAGCACGCTATTAGCGACGGTCGCCGCCAGCGGGTTGCCGCCGAAAGTCGTGCCGTGAGTACCGGGCTGGAACACCTGCGCCCAGGCCTCTTTCGCCAGCATCGCGCCAATTGGGAAGCCGCCGCCCAGCCCTTTCGCGCTGGTGAGAATATCCGGAACCACGTTGTAATGCTGGTAAGCATACAGTTGGCCCGTACGCCCGGCGCCGGTCTGCACTTCATCAAAAATCAGCGTTGCTTCATGCTCATCGCACAGGTCGCGCAGCGCCTGCAGGAATTGCGGATCCGCCGGCATGACGCCGCCTTCGCCGATAATCGGTTCGACGATGACCGCGCAGGTGCGGGAAGAGAATGCCGCTTTCACCGCGTCGATGTCGTTATACGGCAGATGGGTGATGTCCTGCGGTAATGGCGCATAGTCGCTGGAATACTTCGGCTGTCCTCCCACGGTGACGGTAAACAGAGTGCGCCCATGGAAAGAGTTCTTGAAGGCGATGATTTCGCTCTTGTCGGCGCCGAATTTGTCGTGCGCATACTTGCGCGCCAGCTTCAGCGCGGCTTCGTTGGCTTCAGCGCCGGAGTTACAGAAGAAAATTTTATCGGCGAAGGTCGACTCCACCAGCGTTTTCGCCAGCTGCAGCACCGGTTCGTTGGTATAGCCGTTGCCGATGTGCCACAGCTTATCCAGCTGCGCTTTCAGCGCGTTAGCCAGCGCCGGATTCGCATGACCCAGCGCGTTAACCGCAATGCCGCCAGCCACGTCAATGTACTCTTTACCCTGCTGGTCCCAGACGCGGGAGCCCGCCGCTTTCACCGGGATAAACGGCGCGGGAGCGAAACACGGAACCATATAAGCATCAAAATCTTCGCGAGTGATACTGCCTGACATAACAATTCTCCGGAACGAGGATCGGCGGCATAAATTGGCCAATCGTGAATAGTCGAATTTAACAATTTCCCTTTAGCCGTTTTCAGGGCGCACACGTCCCGCTGCGATGACAAATATTTTCACCACAACTGAAATAAGCTATTTTATTTGTATGGGTATATGTTAATTCACGGTTAATACCTTGTGTATTGCGTGAGCTAATGCTGGGCCCTGACGCGCAACAAAGTCAATACAACCACGAATCATTTTATTCACTTTTAGAGGATCATCAATATAATGAAAAATATGAAAAAATTATTTCAGTATTCACTTATCTGCATAAAATATGCATATTTATGCATGACATGCAGGCGCCAGAGTGTGCTTATTTATTCAAATGCAACCCCAAAAAACTAACAAAAATGTAAAATTCGGAATAGCCGTCAAATACTGGTTTATAAAATTGGTGATAACATTCATCACACAGATTTTACTGCTGTACCTATTCCACGGTTTTACACGACACAAATAACATTGAGATACAGGACTCTTATGGAAAAGTTATCTTACGCATCTGAAAGTAGTACATCTCCATGGACCACTTACCTGCGCCAGATCGACCGCGTCGCGCCGTATCTGGGCGACCTCGCCTACTGGGTGGAAACCCTGCGCCACCCGAAACGCGCGCTGATCGTTGATATTCCAGTGCAGATGGATGATGGCACCATCCGCCATTTCGAAGGCTATCGCGTACAGCACAATCTATCGCGTGGACCGGGTAAAGGTGGTGTTCGCTACCATCCGGATGTCGATCTTAACGAGGTAATGGCGCTTTCTGCCTGGATGACCATCAAGTGCGCCGCGGTCAATATTCCTTACGGCGGAGCCAAAGGCGGCATCCGCGTCGACCCGTTCTCACTGTCTGAAGGCGAGCTGGAACGTCTGACCCGTCGCTATACCAGCGAAATCGGCATTATCATTGGACCACAGAAAGATATTCCGGCGCCGGACGTAGGCACCAACGGTAAAGTGATGGCGTGGATGATGGACACCTACTCTATGAACCACGGCACCACTATCACCGGCGTGGTTACCGGTAAGCCGATTCATCTCGGCGGTTCGCTGGGGCGTGAAAAAGCTACCGGCCGCGGCGTCTTCGTCACCGGTCGTGAAGTGGCTCGTCGTAACGGTATCGAAATCGAAGGCGCGAAAGTCGCGCTGCAAGGTTTTGGTAACGTCGGCAGCGAAGCCGCTCGTCTGTTCGCCGACGTTGGCGCGCGTATTGTCGTGATCCAGGATCACACCGCGACCCTGTTCAACGAAGGCGGCATCGACATGCAGGCGCTGACCGCATGGCAGGCCGAGAACAAGAAGATCGCCGGCTTCCCGGGCGCGCGTGAAATCGCTAAAGAAGATTTCTGGACCACCGAGATGGATATCCTGATCCCGGCAGCGCTGGAAGGCCAAATCACCCGTGAGCGCGCGGAAAAAATCAGCTGTAAGCTGATCCTCGAAGGCGCCAACGGCCCGACCTATCCGGACGCCGACGACGTGCTCGCCGACCGCGGAGTGATCGTGGTTCCGGACGTTATCTGTAACGCCGGCGGCGTGACCGTCAGCTACTTCGAATGGGTTCAGGATATGGCGAGCTTCTTCTGGAGCGAAGAAGAGATCAACGCCAAAATGGACCGCATCATGACCGATGCTATCGTTCATGTCTGCGATAAAGCCGCCGAGAAAGCCTGTTCTCTGCGTACCGCGGCCTATATCGTCGCCTGTGAGCGCATCCTGCTGGCGCGTAAAGATCGCGGCATCTATCCGGGCTAATGTCCTGGTAATCCAGATGTTCAACCCGGGCTCGCCCGGGTTTTTTATTTTTTTTCCACGTGTCAGCCGGCCTTTTCCACAAAAAACGCACATTGCGTTAACCTATTTTTATCTTCGTGACTTGAAATCGGTAAATCGCCGCGCCTAAAATCATTAGAGCTCTAATGAATTTGCAGGCGGAACATGGATAACCGACAGCTTAACTTTTCCCATCTCTTATACTTAACCGCGCATCACTGGCGGCTGGCGGTTAACCGGCGGTTGAAAAATCTTGGCATGAGCCAGGCGTCATGGGTGGCGGTCTCAGCCATTGCCCGCAACGAGCAGCCCCTCTCGCAAAGCGAACTGGCGCAGGAGCTCGGTGTTGAAAGCGCCACCATCGTCCCGCTCATTAACCGCCTGGTCGAACTTGAACTGGTGGAGCGCGTTAAGCCTGACAGCGATAAACGTAAGCGTCTGCTGGTCGCCACTGCAAAAGGGATGGCGCTTTTCCATCAGGTGAAAGCGGTCGCCGACGACCTGCGCGAGGAGATCCTCACCGCCATCACTGCGGAAGAGCGTGAGCAAACCCATCGGGTACTGGAAAAGCTGCTGCACGAGGTGGAAAAGAAATAATGCCTCGTCGCGAAGCTAATCCTTATGTGCCCCACGACTGGGCGCCGCATGAAAAGCCGGCGATGCTCGGTTCGCCGTCGACGCCAATCCACAGTACGCCGAAACGCGTCGCTTACGGCATCGTCGGGCTGTTGGTGTGTCTGACCGGCGCGCTGGGTAATGCCGTCGTTACCGCCAACCTGCAGCTGCTGCAGGGCACTTTTGCCGCCTGGTCGACGGAAATTGCGTGGCTGCCGGCGGTCTACGTGATGACTAACGTTTCTATCAACCTGCTGCTGGTGAAATTTCGCCAGCAGTTTGGCCTGCGCGCCTTTACTGAAGGCTTCCTGGTACTGTATGTACTGGTCACTTTCTTCCACCTGTTCGTCAACGACCTCAGCTCGGCAATGATGGTTCGCGCGGCGCACGGCATGGTGGCAGCGGCGCTGAGTTCTCTGGGGATTTACTATCAGGTACAGGCCTGGCCGGCTCGCCACCGTCTGAAGGCGTTGACCATTGGGATCACCGGATCGTCGCTGGCAATCCCACTGGCGCGTCTGTTTTCGACTGAACTGCTGCAGATTGACGAATGGCGCGGGCTCTATTTCTTTGAGCTCGGGCTGGCGCTGGTGTCGCTCGCCTGCGTCATCGCGCTCAAACTGCCGCCCAGCGATCGCAAAAAAGTGTTTGAGAAGAAGGATTTTATTACCTTCTTCCTGCTGGCTCCCGGCATGGCTTTGGTCTGCGCGGTGCTGTCGCTGGGCCGTCTGGACTGGTGGTTTGAGGCGCCGTGGCTTGGCTGGTCGCTGGCGGGGGCGGTGGTGCTGATCGTTTCGGCTATCGCCTTTGAACATAATCGAACGAATCCGCTGCTTAACACCAAATGGCTTTCCAGCGGCAGTATCATTCGTCTGGGGCTGATTATGCTGCTGATTCGTATCGTTCTGGCGGAACAGAATACCGGGGTCATCGGCTGGCTGCAGTACGTCGGCTTGCAAAACGAGCAGATGACTAACCTGGCGTGGTCGATTTTCGCCGGTATCGTCTGCGGTATCGTCGCCAGTTGTCTGACGCTTAACCCGCAGCGCCTTTACTGGCCCACCGCGACCGCGCTGGCGTTGATCATGATTGCCTCGTTGCTTGATAGTCAGTCCACTGCCCTGACCCGTCCGGAACAGTTAATGTTCAGCCAGTTTTTACTTGGTTTCGGCAGCGCCTTCTTCCTCGCGCCGGCCATGCTGGCGGGAATTGGCGGGGTGATTGCCGACCAGCGCAATCTGGTCAGCTTCTCGGTACTGTTTGGCATGAGCCAAAATATCGGCGGCCTGCTCGGCTCAGCTATCCTCGGTACCTTTCAGACCTGGCGCGAAAAATTCCATTCCAGCCATTTGGCCGATCAGATAACCACGCTGAACCCGTTGATCGCCGAGCGACTGCAGCAGTACAGCCAGATGTATCAAAGCCAAATTGGCGACAGCACGCTATTGAACGTGCAGGCTACCACGTTGCTGCAAAACGCCTCGACGCTACAGGCCAATATTCTCGCCTACAATGACACTTATCTCCTGACGGCGGCGATCTCTGCCGCAACGATGGTGTGGATTTTCTGGCGCTTAATCAGATTGCGAATCACCGCCCGTATCGCGTTAAAACGCGCAACCGGCAACAAATAATAAGATAATTTTTACTCTGGAGTGGTTATGAGTCAGCAGGACGCGGCCAGGCAACAGGCCAATACCCGAAACAACATCCGCGTGGTGTCTATTTTTACCGCCGCGGCGATCGGCATCGTCGGTGTATTGGTTATTCTTTACGCCTGGCAGTTGCCCCCTTTCACCCGGCATAGTCAGTTCACCGATAACGCTTATGTGCGCGGTCAGACGACGTTTATCAGCCCACAGGTTAACGGGTATATCACCGCGGTGAACGTCAAAGATTTTGATACCGTTCAGCCGGGACAGGTACTGTTCCAGATTGACGATCGCATCTATAAGCAGCGGGTACACCAGGCGCAGGCGACGTTGGCGATGAAACAGGCGGCGCTGAAAAACAACCAGCAGCAGCGGAAAAGCGCCGAAGCGACGATCGCCAAAAACGAGGCCGCCTTGCAAAACGCCCGCGCGCAGAATCAGAAAACCCAGGCCGATTTAAAACGCGTCCAGGAGCTTACCGCGGACGGGTCGTTATCCATTCGCGAACGCGATTCCGCGCGGGCCAGCGCGGCTCAAGGCGCTGCCGATATCGAACAGGCGAAAGCCACGCTGGAGATGTCGCGCCAGGATCTGCAGTCCACTATCGTCAATCGCGATTCGCTGGAGGCCGATGTAGCCAGCGCCAAAGCAGCGCTCGAGCTTGCCGAAATCGACCTGCAGAATACGCGGATTATCGCCCCGACGACCGGGCAACTGGGGCAAATCTCCGTACGCCTTGGCGCCTATGTCAGCGCGGGGACGCATTTGACCTCGCTGGTACCGCCTCAGCACTGGGTTATCGCCAACCTGAAAGAGACGCAGCTCGCCGAGGTGCGCGTCGGCCAGCCGGTTACCTTCTCGGTCGATGCGCTGAATAGCGAAACCTTCCACGGCAAGGTACAAAGTATTTCGCCAGCAACCGGCGTCGAATTCAGCGCGATCTCGCCGGATAACGCAACCGGCAACTTTGTCAAAATCGCCCAGCGAATTCCTGTCCGTATCGCGGTCGATGAGGGGCAGAAAAACAGCCATCGTCTGCGCCCGGGAATGTCGGTGCAGGTGACGATTGATACCCGCGCGGAGAATAAACAATGATCCGCCCGTTAACCCTTGCCGTGGCGCTGGCGCTGGTCGGTTGTCAGTCTGCCGATGTACCACGCGCGGAGCCCACGCTGGCGATCCCTGCCGCCTGGCGGGCCGATGTGGGTCCATCCAGCCCGGTAGAAGGCGTGTGGTGGCGTAATTTCCACGACAGCGCGCTTAATCAGTATGTCGATCGGGCGTTGCGCTACAACAGCGACGTCCTGATCGCCCGTGAGCGGGTTAACGAGTATCAGGCGCGTGCCTACGCTGCTAATAGCAGCTTATTCCCCTCGCTTGATGCCAGCCTGACCGGTACCCGCGCTCGCGCACAGTCCGCCGCGACCGGCCTGCCCATTCACAGCACGCTGTACAAAGGGGGCCTGACCGCCAGCTATGACGTCGATATATGGGGAGCCAACCGCAGCGCCGCCAGCGCCGCCGAGGCCAGCCTTGAAGCGCAGAAAGCCGCTGCCGCCGCGGCTAATCTGACCGTGGCGACATCGGTCGCCGTCGGCTACGTCACCTTGTTGTCATTAGACGAGCAGTTGCGGGTCACCCGCCAAACGCTGAAATCGCGAGAAGATGCGTGGAATCTGGCTAAACGCCAGTATGAAACCGGCTATACCTCGCGCCTGGAGCTCATGCAGGCGGATTCAGAGCTACGCTCCACGCGGGCGCAGATCCCGCCGTTGCAACATCAAATTGCCCAGCAGGAGAACGCCCTGAGCGTGCTGTTGGGCGACAATCCCGGTACGGTGAAACGCAATGAATTCGCGCAACTTACCCCACTACGGCTGCCCTCGCAGCTGCCATCATCGCTAATGAGCCGCCGTCCTGACATTGTACAGGCTCAACGACAGCTGGTGGCCGCCGATGCCACCCTTGCCTCGTCGCAAGCGCAGTTGCTGCCATCGATTAACCTGACCGCCACCGGCAGCCTACAGGACCGGACGCTGCCGGAACTGCTCGATAATCCGCTGCGGCTCTGGAGCATCGGCGGCAGCATTCTGACGCCGTTACTCAACCGCCAGGCGCTAAATGCGCAGGTTGATGTCTCGATGGCCCAGCGCAATCAGGCGCTGTACGGGTATGAGAAAACGGTACGCGGCGCGTTCAAAGAGGTGAACGATAGCCTGGATGCCATCAGCCGCTACGGGGAACAGCTAACCGAGCTCCAGGAGCAGGAATCGGTCGCCGCAGAGACGTTGCGTATCGCGCAGAACCGCTATCGTAACGGCTACTCTTCTTATCTGGACGTGTTGGATGCGCAAAGAACGTTGTTCTCCACTCAATTAAGCGTGGTGCAGGTGAAAAATAATCTTCTGCTGGCGCAGATTGATTTGTACCGGGCGCTGGGAGGCGGCTGGTCTGACTCATCAGGGAGCTGAATGGGGAAGCGTCATATGCAACAACAGTGGTCGGCAGTAGACAATTATTTGATTGAGGCCTTAATTCCCGGCGATGCTGTGCTCGATCGGGTACTCGAAAACAACCATCGTTCCGGGTTGCCGGCACACGATGTCGCCGCCAATCAGGGTCAGTTTCTCGCCCTGCTGGTACGGCTTACCCAAGCTAAGCGAATACTGGAGATCGGCACTCTCGGCGGCTATAGCACCATCTGGATGGCGCGCGAGCTTCCTGCCGACGGCCAACTACTCACGCTGGAGGCCGACGCGCATCATGCCCAGGTAGCGCGGGAGAATCTGCAGTTGGCGGGGGTTGACCATCTGGTCACGCTGCGGGAGGGACCGGCGCTACAGTCCCTGGAGGCGCTTGGCGAATGTCCCGCTTTCGACCTGATCTTCATCGATGCCGATAAGCCGAATAATCCCCATTATCTGCGCTGGGCGCTACGTTATTCCCGCCCAGGAACCTTAATTATTGGCGATAACGTGGTACGCGACGGCGAAGTGGTCAACTCACAGAGCGCCGACGAGCGCGTTCAGGGCGTGCGTCAGTTCATTGAGATGATGGGCGCCGAGCCACGGTTGACGGCAACGGCGCTGCAGACCGTGGGTAATAAAGGCTGGGACGGCTTTACTCTGGCGTGGGTAAACGCTTAAACGTGGGCACCTGACCAGTAGCCCCGGTAAGCGCAGCGCCACCGAGGACAACCGGCCAAACTACGGCGTAATTTGCTCCATCGCCTGCAATACGCGTTTGTCCGAGATCGGATACGGAGTACCCAACTGCTGAGCAAAGAAGCTGACGCGCAGCTCTTCGATCATCCAGCGGATCTCCTGTACGTCGTCATCATCACGGCGATTCGGCGGCAGCTTATTCAACCACTGCTGCCACGCCTGTTGCACGCTCTCGACTTTCAGCATCTGGGCGCGGTCACGGTGTGGATCGATTGCCAGCTTCTCAAGACGCTTTTCAATTGCCTGCAGATAACGCAACGTATCGCCGAGACGGCGGAAACCGTTGCCGGTCACAAAGCCGCGATAAACCAGACCTGTCATCTGCGCTTTAATATCCGACAGCCCCAGGGCCATCGTCATATCTACCCGCCCTTTCAGACGCTTATTGATGTTAAATACCGCCGTCAGGATCTGCTCGACCTGCTTCGCGATATCGACCACCGTGTCGTTCAGTTCGGCGCGCACTTTATCGTGCAGTTTACTAAAGCCCTCTTCAGTCCATACCGGGCCGCCGGCTTCATCGATAAGCTTGTCAACGCCGCAGGAGATGCAATCGTCAATCAAATCCAGCACCTTGCCATAAGGGTTGAAATAGAGTCCCAGCTTGGCTTTGTTTGGCAGTTTCTCGTGCAGATACTTAATCGGCGACGGAATATTGAGCAACAGTAAACGGCGTAAACCACGCCACATCGCCTGCTGCTGTTCCTGTGGATTATCAAACAGTTTGATGGCTACGCTGTCACGCTCGTCCACCAGCGCCGGCCAGGCTTTCACCTTATAATTACCGCGCTTCTGTTCGTAACTCTCCGCCAGCGTGCCGAAACTCCAGATATGCAGCCCACTTTGTTCAATACCGTCGTCGGCCACCGCCGATAGCGTCTCCTGAACTTTGCCTTTCAGCGCGTCCTTCAACGCCTGCAAAGAGCGCCCTTCCTGCAGTTTCTTATTTTTGTCATCCACCACCCGGAAAGTGATTTTCAGGTGATCGGGCACCTGATCCCACTGCCAGGACTCGCGGTCGATAGTCACGCCGGTCATTTTACGCAGCTCACGCTCCAGCGAATCCAGTAACGGCAACGCCAGCGGCGTCGCGCGGCCTAAAAAAGCCTCCGCATAGTTTGGCGCCGGGACAAAATTCCGTCGTACCGGTTTCGGTAGAGATTTGATTAACGCAATGACCAGCTCGCGACGCAGGCCGGGGATCTGCCATTCAAACCCGGCTTCCTCCACCTGATTGAGCAGCGGCAGAGGGATATGCACCGTTACGCCATCGGCATCCGCACCGGGCTCAAACTGATAGCTGAGACGCAGTTTAAGATTGCCCTGATGCCAGAAGTTCGGGTAGTCCAGTTTACTGACCTGCTCCGCCCCCTCTTTAATCAGCATGCTCTTTTCAAAATTGAGCAAGTCTGGCGTTTCGCGGCTGGCCTGCTTCCACCACTTATCAAAGTGGCGAGCGGAGATGACATCGTGGCTAATGCGCTGGTCGTAAAACTCGAACATCGTCTCGTCATCCACAAGGATGTCGCGACGACGCGACTTATGCTCCAGCTCTTCGATTTCAGCGCGCAGCTTCAGGTTATCGCGGAAGAAAACATGCCGCGTCTGCCAGTCGCCCTCTACCAGCGCGTGGCGGATAAACAGCTCACGGCACAGCGCCGGGTCAATCTGGCTATAGTTCACCTTACGCGCGGCGACGATCGGCAGGCCATAAACGGTCACCTTTTCTGTCGCCATCACCGCGCCCTGCGACCGTTCCCAGTGCGGTTCGCTATATGAGCGTTTGATCAAATGCTGCGCCACCGGTTCGACCCACTCAGGCTCAATGCGGGCGGCAATACGCCCCCACAGCCGGCTGGTCTCCACTAGCTCCGCAACCATCGTCCACTTCGGCGGTTTCTTGAATAGACCGGAACCTGGGAAGATAGAGAACCGGGCATTACGGGCGCCGGTGTACTCCTGTTTATCGGAGTCTTTCATCCCGATATGCGACAATAAACCTGTCAGCAGCGCGGTATGAATCTCCCGGTACTCCGCCGGCTCGCTGTTGATAGGCAGGCCGAGTTCTTTCACGACCTGGCGCAGCTGGGTGTAAATATCCTGCCATTCACGCACGCGTAAATAGTTGAGGAAATCCACCCGGCACTGGCGGCGGAACTGATTCGACGAGAGCGCCTTTTGTTGTTCGCCGAGATAGTTCCACAAATTAACAAACGCAAGGAAATCAGACTCTTTATCGTGGAAACGGCGATGTTTCTCATCAGACGCCTGCTGCTTGTCCATGGGACGCTCGCGCGGATCCTGAATCGACAGCGCGGAAGTGATGATCATCGCTTCACGCACGCAGCTATGTTTCTGCGCTTCCAGCACCATCCGAGCCAGACGCGGATCCACCGGTAGCTGGCTGAGCTGACGGCCCAGTGGGGTTAGCCTATAAGCCGTTGCCTGCTCATCGGTGGTGATGGCGCCGAGCTCTTCCAACAGGCGTACGCCATCCTGGATGTTGCGCTTATCCGGCGCTTCGACAAACGGAAACGCGGCGATATCGCCCAGCCCCAGAGCGGTCATTTGCAGAATGACCGAGGCCAGGTTGGTACGCAGAATTTCCGGGTCGGTAAATTCCGGCCGCGACAGGAAATCGTCTTCCGAATAAAGACGAATACAGATACCTTCCGATACGCGCCCGCAGCGACCTTTACGCTGATTAGCGGAGGCCTGTGATACCGGCTCGATTGGCAGACGCTGCACTTTGGTGCGATAGCTATAGCGACTGATACGCGCGGTACCCGGATCGATAACGTATTTAATTCCAGGTACCGTCAGCGACGTTTCGGCAACGTTGGTCGCCAGGACAATACGCCGCCCGCTATGCGACTGGAAAACCCGGTTTTGCTCGCTGTTAGATAAACGCGCATATAGCGGCAGCACTTCGGTATGACGCAAATTGAGCTTATTCAATGCATCAGCGGTATCGCGGATTTCCCGCTCGCCGCTCATAAAGATCAGGATATCGCCGGGGCCTTCGCGCCCCAGTTCATCGACGGCATCAAAAATCGCCTGCAGCTGATCGCGGTCGGTATCGTCTGCCTCTTCAACAATGGGACGATAACGCACTTCAACCGGATAAGTCCGCCCGGAGACTTCGATAATCGGCGCATGATTAAAATGGCGCGAAAATCGTTCCGGATCGATGGTGGCGGAAGTGATGATAATTTTCAGGTCCGGGCGCCGTGGCAACAGCTCTTTGAGATAGCCCAGCAGAAAATCAATGTTCAGGCTGCGCTCATGCGCTTCATCGATAATGATAGTGTCATACTGCATCAGCAGGCGATCCTGCTGGATTTCCGCCAGCAGGATACCGTCGGTCATCAACTTAACCATGGTGTTTTCGCTGACGTGGTCGCTGAAGCGGACTTTATATCCGATACAACCGCCCGGCTCGCTCTGCAGCTCTTCAGCAATGCGGTTAGCGACGGTTCGCGCCGCCAGTCTACGCGGCTGGGTGTGGCCAATCAGGCCTTTCAGGCCGCGCCCCAGCTCCATGCAGATTTTAGGTAACTGAGTGGTTTTACCTGAACCGGTCTCACCGGCGACGATCACCACCTGGTGATCGCGCACCGCTTCGAGAATCTCTTGTTTTTTCTGGCTAACCGGCAGGTTTTCCGGATAGGTAATCGTCGGACGCGCGGCTTCTCGCAGCAGGACTTTCCCTGCTGCTTGTTCTATCTCCTGCATCATCTCCTGCAGAATGGCCTGCTGAGCATCAGGATTTTTAACCTTCTTTACGCCATGCAGGCGACGGCTGTAGCGCGATTTATCGCGCAGCATCAGGTCATCAAGCCGTGCATAAAGCTGCGAGAAAGTATTTTTTTGTTGTTCTGTCATAGCGTTATCGGGCAGTGCTCTGCCGGAAAAATCTCTTATGAAATATTGCTGTAGATTACCACATCTGTTGAACTCATGCCTTGTTCAAAAAAACTGAACATAGGATTCGATATATTGCGCTATCTCTACGGCATGATTGTGAATACAGTGTCACCAGGCACCAGGGCATTGTCCCGTCAATCACATTAAAAAGGAAACACCCATGAGCAAAGTATTAGTTCTGAAGTCCAGTATTCTTGCAGGGTACTCACAATCTGGCCAGCTGTCCGACTATTTTGTTGAACAATGGCGCGAAAAACACCCGGGCGACGTGGTCACCGTGCGCGATCTGGCGGCAAATCCGATTCCGGTACTGGATGGTGAACTGGTTGGCGCGCTGCGTCCGAGCGATGCTCAGCTGACTGCGCGTCAGCAGGAAGCGTTGGCGCTCTCCGATGAGCTGATTGCTGAACTGAAAGCTAACGATGTGATTGTTATCGCTGCGCCGATGTACAACTTCAACATCCCGACTCAGCTGAAAAACTATTTTGACCTGGTTGCCCGTGCAGGTGTCACCTTCCGTTACACCGAGAAAGGCCCTGAAGGTCTGGTTACCGGCAAACGTGCCGTGGTTCTGACCAGCCGCGGCGGTATCCATAAAGATACGCCAACCGATCTGGTCACGCCGTATCTCTCTACCTTCCTTGGCTTCATCGGTATCACCGACGTGAACTTCGTGTTTGCAGAAGGCATTGCCTATGGTCCAGAAGTTGCGGCCAAAGCACAGTCCGATGCCAAAGCGGCAATCGACAGCGTGGTTGCAGCCTGATAAAACCAACCTCCCGCACCAGCGGGAGGTTTTATTCTTGCCAATAATTAAACGCTAACGCCATGTGCTGAAGCCAGCGCAGCAAGACCGCCAGCAAATCCCTGACCAACCGCTTTAAATTTCCATTCCGCACCGTGACGATAAAGCTCGCCAAAAATCATCGCCGTTTCCGTTGATGCATCTTCGGATAGATCAAAGCGCGCAATTTCCTGGCCATTATCGTGGTTATACACCCGCATATAGCTGTTCTGCACCATGCCAAAGTTTTGTTTCCGCGTTTCTGCGTCGTAGATGGTGACGGAGAAAACCAGCTTCTTGACCTCAGCGGCCACCTGGGAAAGCGTGATTTTGACCTGCTCATCATCGCCATCACCTTCACCGGTGCGGTTGTCGCCCTGATGTTCTACGCCGCCGCAAGGACTCTTCTTATTATTGAAGAAGATAAAATTCGCATCCGATAGCACCTTGCCATCTTCGCCAACCATAAAGACCGATGCATCGAGATCGAAATCTTGCCCATCCGTTACTCGCGCATCCCAACCCAATCCCACCATCGCAATATTCATCGACGGCGCTTCTTTAGTGAGTGATACGTTACCGCCTTTAACGAGGGAAACAGCCATTTTAAACCTCCTGTTATAAACTACTGTATGGCCCGACGGACGGTCGGGCTGCTCGGTTTTTAAGATGCATTAATGCCATACTGGGCGCAGACGCTGGATAATCCGCCAGCGTATCCCTGCCCAACGGCGCGGAATTTCCACTCGCCGTTATGGCGATAAAGTTCACCAAATAGCATTGCCGTCTCGCTGGAAGCGTCTTCCGTCAAATCGTAACGGGCCACTTCAAGTTGTGAATCGTTGTTGACCAGGCGAATAAAAGCGCCTGACACCTGACCAAAACTCTGACGACGCATTTGTGCATCGTGAATGGTAACCACGAAGACGATTTTGGCGACGTTGGCCGGGATCATATCCAGTTTGATGATTAGCGATTCATCATCGCCATCGCCTTCCCCGGTGCGGTTGTCGCCGGTGTGGGTGACCGAACCGTCTGCCGATTTTAAGTTGTTGTAGAAGATGAAATCGCTATCGCTGCGCACCTTTCCCGTCTCTGATAACAGGAAGGCAGATGCATCGAGGTCAAAATCCTGGCCGTCGGTAGTGCGGACATCCCACCCTAATCCAACCAGCACGTTTTTCATTGACGGATCGCTTTTGCTAAGAGAAACGTTACCGCCTTTTGACAGTGATACGCTCATATTAAATCCTTTTTAAAGTGAACATGAATAAGGACAGCGCGAGGAATTAATGCTCCCCTGGCTGTTCCTCGTTTTTATCCTGAAAGACAAAACTGGCGACAATACCAACAATAAGCACCAGTAGAACGACATACAGACTGGCGGTCGCCGAAATACTATAGCCATGGTGCCAAAGATGATCGGTGGCGTTCAGACCAAGCTTAAAGGCAATAAAGAAAAGCAATACGATGACCGCTTTTTCAAGATGCACTAAATAATGTTTGAGTGCCTCCAATACAAAATAAAGCGTACGTAGGCCAAGGATGGCAAACATCATCGCGCTATAGACAATCAGCGGCTCCTGGCTTATTGCAATAATGGCCGGCACGGAATCAAAAGCAAACATCACATCAGAGAGTTCAACTACCGCCACGCATAGCATCAGCGGCGTTGCATATAACGCGACGCGCTTTCCGGTGCTGATAATGAGATCTTTATTTTCCGGCTTCGCCCGTTCACGATCGACCTCTTTCGCGGTAAGTAAAAAAGCATGCCCCACCAATTTTGGCCAGATAGGGAATACACGTTTTACCAGACGGTAAGCGATATGCTGCGAGTAATCTTCAATTTCATCGCTCTCCTCCCCGCTTTTTAACATCATGACGGCCGTCCAAAGCACAATTAAGGCAAAGACTATTTCAACATACGGGCCCAGCGCTAATAGTCCTGTGCCAATGGCGACAAAAATAGCGCGGAAAATAATCGCGCCGATCACTCCCCAGTAAAGGACACGGTGGCGATAGCGTTCCGGAATGCCAAACCAGGAGAAGATAGCCATCATCACGAAAAGATTATCGACCGAAAGCACTTTTTCTAAGGCGTAACCAGTAACAAATAAACTAGCCACTTCCGCGCCGTGGTGCACCAGTAGAAACCCGGAAAAAACCATCGCCACCGCAACCCAAAATAGTGACCATAACGCCGCGCTTTTCAGCGATATGACGCTATCGTTACGATGCATTACGAGGTCAATTACGATCGCCCCAATGGCGAGAATAATAAAAACGCTCACCGTTTCAACGGGAAAACCTAAATGAGTGGAGACCATGAAATACCTTTAAGTGCTGTGGTTAAAGACCAAACTCTTCAGCGTTAAAACCGAGCGCAGCGATTATTTCTCGGGTTGCCGCCTGTTCATCCGGGTCGAAATTACCATCGCTTTTACCCACCGCAATCCCTACCCGCACAGCCAATTGCGCCGCTTCTGGCTGATCCTTTAAGGCCAGAATATATTTCATGGTTTCACCTTTGCCGATTTCCATATCGAAATCGAAGCTGGATACCAATTTATTAAAAAAGTCGATTACTTCGTTAGTATCAAAAACTTTCATTTCTTCCGACGAACGCAGAAAACCCATCATTTTCTGTTTTTCTTCGGCGCTAACACCATCACTGGAAACGGCAATACGAGCACATACCGCAACAGTTCCTTGCATGAATTTCTTATTTTTAAAACGCCCAACCTGTTTGACCAGTTCTACGCGGCTGGCGGTCAATGTCGATTTTACTTTATTGAATAATCCCATCGTTCCCTCACTTGGTTTTCTTTATTTAGAACCGGCTCGCCAGCGGAATCCCCAGCCGAATGCGCGATCCATCTCTTTATGGCCGGTGAAATATTGATTTATACGCTCTACTTTTATGGCGCCGTTATCATTGACTAAGCGAGCAATAGCGCACATTGTTCGACGATTATTGCCTTCGGTCAGTCGGGTTTCGATTGGCGGCTGCCCTGGAACATGTAGCGTGACAACACCATCAGTTTTATCCCAGCTGGCGACACCCTCATAAATGAAGGCATAGATTAATATCTGTTTAATTTTTTGCCATTCACTACCATTGATCCAGATCCATTCTCCATCGTTAACCGCCCCCGTGCGATCGTCACCCTGAAGCTGAATAAAAGGAGGTTGTTGATATCGCCCAAATGCATTACCCAGTGCTTGTACTACGCTTAAATCGCCATTTTTTAATTCGACAAAAGCGCCCAGATCCAGATCAACGTTGCTGGCACCTGCTCCTAATAATGAACCAAATAAACCTGTAGCCGAGCTTTGGCGATGCCAATTCAGATTTACGCGTATCTCGCCATAATCGTCACGTTTAGCGAGGCTGATTGCCGGTTTCTCTTTAGTCAAAGTGACCTTACTGAGGTTCACTTTCACGGGTTCATCTGCAGGAGGCAAGGCTTCATCGGCAATATCAACGCCATAGTATTCAGCGAGCGGTTTTAGGCCGCCAGTAAATCCCTGTGCGACAAAGCGAAACTTCCACTCGCCATTACGCCGATAAAGTTCGCCCAGTATCAGCGCTGCTTCATTTCGACCGTGAACATCGACCTGACACTCAATCAGCGTAGTACCGTTATGCTCCACCGCGATCGTCAAATGGCCTAATTCACCGATAGTCCTGTTATTATCGCAGGTTGCGGTAAAGGCCACTTTCTGGACATCCGCCTGCAGCAGCCCTAATGCTACCAGAAATACAGTAGCGGTATTATTAGTACTCAGCTCAATGGTATTATCATCATTTCGCGGCTGGCCGTAAAAACACATATCCGCATCGCCTCTTACCTTATTATTGGCATAGAGACGAAATGACGACACATCAATACTACTGCCCGCGCTTATTTTGATACTAAGGTTAGCAACAGGAACCGCGCTATTTCCTCCGGGTAATAGTTTCATTAGCGCACCACAATGCGTAATACGTCACTTTTCATATCGTCGATGGTGCGCCCCTGAGCTGCTTGACCATGGGCGGTAAAATCCCAACTGCCGTTCTGGCGGCTTAATGAAGCAATAATAATGCCGGTATGAGAACCTTGCTCGGTTAGCTGATAGCGGGCCAATTCCTGATTATTTTGATCGAGCACGCGGCAATTGGCATTCTCAACTTCGTTAAACGTTTGGCCGCGAAAACTATTGACGGTAAAGGCCAGATATTCCACGTTAGCGGAAAGTTTCTCCAGATTAACGCGAATGACTTCATCATCACCGTCACCTTCTCCCGTTAAGTTATCGCCGCTATGCACGACAGCGCCACAGCGAGATTTCAGCTGGCCAAACCAAATGGTATCCAGCACGTTGCCATTCTTATTCAATAGAATGCAGCTTGCATCAAGGTCGATAGAACCTGCGCCACCGGAGAACAACCCGCCGAATAGCCCTTTTTTCTTTGCCCGCAGAGGATCCCAGCCCAGACCAAAAGTCAGCTGCGATAATGCCGGAGATACTTTGCTTAATGATATTGTCTGATTTTTAGTAAGTGAGACCATTTATTCTTCCCTATTAAATACATTTAGCAAATCAATATGCGTTAAAGACTCAAAAAAATCATATCATGATAAAGAACTGACACAAGGCAATTTAGAAAATTAAGAAAAAGAAAAACTCGCCGATGATAAATCATTTTAAAAATCATTACGGAGATATGAATACATTCATTTCATAAATAATCATTCCGAAAACAAAAAAAGCGCCTCATATTATGATTGACATGCCAACATAGCGCTTTTAGACTCCAGTTAAATTTAACGCTGGACGCGTGGAAATAATATCAATGGAAAGAAAAATATGGATTATGGAGGGACTATCCTCCCAACGCGATATCATTTTCGGCATTAATGGCTTCACAATCAATAATAACGAACATCCTATAACCACCTACGCCTCACACAGTCAACCCCGACATGAAATATTATCAACGGCACATTTTTCATTAAGTGAACCCACCGACATCAATTCACGGATGCCATTTATTTCATCAATAGTAAAAGAGTATGGCATTGCCGCAATTCAGGTTGGCAAAGCGTGCCGCTGGTACGAACAGCACCGACGGCAGATTGAAGCGCTGGGCGTGACTCTCACCACGGGCGCCTGCCAGGTGTCCACATTTGAAATTGCCGATGACAAAGTTAACTTTGCGAAAGCCATGCAAGCATGTGGGCTTCCCGTGGTGCCATCCATACGAGTCAATGATGCCAACACGCTGGAATATCTACTCAAAGCTTCGCCTTTCCCCGGCAGCCGCCTATGTGTGAAACCCGTTACCGGCATTTATGGCGCGGGGTTTTGGCTATTTGATGAGCACGCGCTTTCTACAGGTATTATTAATCATCCGGAACAGCGACGTATCCGCCCGGAACAATATATTGAAGCCGTTAAGACCAGTGAGACGTTTACTCCACTGGTACTCATGCCCCGGCTTCCAGGTCCAGAATACTCTGTCGACATGCTGCTTAGTCATGGCAAAGTACTGACAGCCATTGGCAGGCGAAAAGAAGGTGCATTGCAGTATCTGGAAAATAAAGGAGCGGCGATCGAACTTGCCTGCGCCTGCGCCGAATCACTGCATGCTGATGGTATGGTAAACGTACAGACTCGTCACAATACAGAGGGCAAACCGCTTTTACTGGAGATTAATCTACGCCCCTCCGGTGGTATTGGGTATACCCGCCACAGCGGCGTGAATTTGCCCGGGTTGTTCGCCGCGCAGCGGCTGGGTTTACTGACGGCGGATGACATTGTGCAGCGCGTAGCGCATCAATTCACCCCTGCAACCATCAGAGTCATGACAGAGAGCTGTCAATATCCTCAGCAACTCAATAATGCGCTTGCGCCTTCGCATAATGCGGAGGTGAAATGATGAAAAACGAAAACTGCTACCTCCGTCAGCTCTCAAGTGGCGAATTACGCGTGTTTCACCACGGCGAGGAAAACGAACTTCATGCGCTGTTCGACATCGCTGAACGGCGCAACCCTAAAAGGGCGTTTCTCTTTGTCAGCCATGTTTTAGGTCGGCATATTCCTGTTTCGCCCGCAACCATGCGCGCAGTTTACCAGCGGCTTGCCGTAAGTTTCCCCGCAGACCTCGCCGGTCCGGTGTTGTTCGTCGGGATGGCTGAGACTGCCGTTGGTCTCGGCGCTGGCGTGTTTGACGAACTCCGCAAACGCGTTGACCGGGCAATCTATCTCACCTCTACGCGTCATCCGCAAGAGGCGGAACTACTGTGCGAATTTAAAGAAGCGCACAGCCATGCCACGGACCATTTGATTTATCTCCCCCACGCTCGAGAGATGCGCCGACGGGTGCTGGAAGCTAAAACTCTGGTGCTCATCGACGATGAAGCCACGACCGGCAATACCTTCATCAATCTCGTGTCCGCGTTACACCCGCACCTGACACATTTGCAAAGTGCTGTCTCCGTGACGCTTACCGACTGGAGCGGCGATGCCTTCGCCAGGCGTTGTAACCTGCCGGTGAGCCAGATCGCGTTAGTTAAAGGACGTTGGGAATGGCATCCGCTGTCCAACGCTACGCCTCCCGACATGCCTGCCGTCAATATCACCTCGCGTGGGGAGTATGCTCTTTCCCGGCGCCAGACGTGGGGGCGTCTGGGAATGATACGTCCCGCGGCAGACCTTGGCATCGAGATCAACGCAACCACAGGAGAGACTATCCTGGTATTGGGCAGCGGTGAGTTTGTCTGGGAACCATTTTTGCTGGCCGAACGCCTTGAGCAACAAGGCGCCACTGTTAAGTTCAGCGCGACCAGTCGCTCGCCGATTGCGCCTGGCATGGCGATCCAATCGCTGTTGTCATTTAACGATAATTACGGGCTGGGCATCCCAAACTTTGTCTACAACGTCGCCCACCAGCGTTTCGATCGCATTATTTTATGTATAGAGACCCCTACGAAAAGCGTTGATCCCCACCTGGCCCACGCGCTGGAGTCGCTTTGTTCGCGACTGGAGATTTTATCTTATGAATAAGCCAGTAGTATTTTCCGATCTCGACGATACGCTATTTCAGACCAGACGAAAAATGGTCAATGAACTTTCTGCGGCCCCCTTTCGTTGCGCCGCGCTGGACAGGGAAATGCGTCCGCGCAGCTATATGAACGAAGCTCAGGCCATGTTCGTCGATTGGTTGCTTGAACACGCCGAACTGATCCCCGTCACCGCCAGAGGGAGCGAAGAGTTGACGCGGGTGCAAATCCCATTTCGCTCATGGGCTATAACCACCCACGGCGCAGTCATCATGACGCCTGAAGGGCTACCGGATACCGAGTGGCAACATCATATGGTGGCTATCCTGGCGCCCTATGCTGACAGACTTAAAGCCATGCAACACGACATAACTACCCAGATGGCTATTCAAGGTATCGACGGCTGGGCGCGCATCAACGAAGAGTATGACGACGTGCCCGTTTACCTGGTGATGAAACATCGCGACAGCACCAGAATCGCCGAGCTCTACGCTTTTGCCGACTGGCTGACGCAGCGTTTCACGCTGCAGGGGTTTTATCTTCACCGCAACGGCAATAACGTTGCCTGGATACCGGAGCCTGTCGATAAAGGGCTGGCCGTCGGTTGGCTAATAAATAAATTGCAGGCCCAGCGCGGTACGTTCCCGGTGCTCGGGTTTGGCGACAGTCTTAGCGACCATCGCTTTTTGCAACTTTGCCATTGGTTTGCCGTCCCCCAGCAGAGCCAGTTTGCCACAGCTATCAATCACCACATTTTCGCAGGTTCTTAATATGCACAAGCTCCATCACTTTTCCGGCGCTTTTGCGCAAAATGACGTCCGCTTTTTGCTCAATCCTGTGAATATCGCCATGACGTCGGTTGATGAAAAAGAGGCTTTGATTCAATCGGGTAAAGCGCATTATTCCGACTTGCTAAGCCAGGAGCCCGCGCCAAGTCAGTGGCATCTTAATCTTTTTGCCAAAGCCCTACAGCGCGAAACGCCACGTATGGCTAACGAAGTGCAGCAGCTCAGTCACACGCTCATCGCGCAGTTCAACAATACGCCTATCATCCTGGTGAGTTTGGTGCGTGCGGGTGTCCCGCTGGGGGTGATGCTACAGCGGGCGCTGCGCGACGCGGGTAAAACGTCCTTCCACTACGGTATCAGCATTATTCGCGATCGCGGTATTGATAGCGCCGCACTTGAATGGATTGAAAATCGTCACGGTACGCAAGGTATCGTATTTGTCGACGGATGGACCGGTAAAGGCGCCATTCGCTCGCAGCTGCAGCGTTCGCTTCACGGCCGAAAAGGCTACCCTGCCGAACCAAAGCTGGTGGTGTTAGCCGACCCCTGCGGCTGCGCATGGTTGTCCGCGTCTGACGATGACTGGTTAATCCCCTTCGGTATCATGGGGGCGCCGGTATCGGGTCTGATTTCTCGCTCACTATGGTCACTGGTCGGCTTTCACGGTTGTGTGCAATGCAATCATTTAGCTGATTTTGAATGCGGCCAACTACTAGTTGATACCGTTGATAATTATCGACAGACGCTAGTTTCTGCCGCGCAGATTAAACCCGATTTAGCGCAGAAAGCCAGACTTCGACGCAAAAGCGAAGCGGTAGTGCTTCATCTCGCTGAACGATATGCCGTCGACAATCTTAACCGCATCAAACCAGGCATCGCAGAAGCAACGCGCGCGGTGCTTCGCAGGGTACCCGATCATGTTCTGGTGCGCGCCATTAACGATCCGGATGTTGCGCTACTGATGGCGTTAGCCCGCGATAAAGGTATTCATATAAGCGAAGTTGGCGATGAAATTGGCCAATACCGCGCCGTCACTATTATTAAGAAGGTATTTTAATGAAAACACGTCTCTCGGCATGGAATCTGGGAGCGACCCTATACATGCCCGCCACTCGCCACGATATTGCCTCCACTATTATTGACGGCAAAATTAAAGGGCTACGCTCATTAGTGATCTGTCTTGAAGATTCGGTTAACGAAAGCGATATCAAACATGCTCTGGTAAACCTCAAAAACCTCTGTATACAGCTAGCCCGTGCCAAAGCAACGCAAGAGCATCATTACTGGCCGCTGGTATTTATTCGCCCACGACATCTATCCATGGCGAAACTGCTAATTGAGAACTTTGATTTAACGGCCATTGACGGTCTGGTCATTCCCAAATTTACGCATCATTCATTGGCTGGCTGGTGGCGCGCGATCGGCAGCACGCCTTTGAGCATAATGCCAACGCTGGAAACCGAAGAGGTGTTTGATTGCGAGAAAATGCGCCAGCTTGCCGGAGAGCTCAGCGCCCATCCATGTCGGGCCAGGATAATTGCCTTGCGTATCGGTGGTAACGATCTCATGAATGTTATTTCGCTTCGTCGTTCGCGTAATCTGACGCTGTATGACGGGCCAATGGGATACGTTATCAAAATGCTGGTATCCGTTTTCTCTCCCTATCATTTTGCCCTGACAGCACCGGTCTGCGAACATATCGACAGCCAGGAGATCATGGAGCGGGAATTGCAACTGGATATGGCCCACGGCCTGGTCGGAAAAACAGCCATCCATCCCAATCAGTTACTGACTATTGAGCGTGCGCTAATGGTCACGCCCGGCGAACACGCTGATGCGCTACGGATCCTTAACTCCAGCCAGGCAGTGTTTAAATCTCAGGGAACAATGTGCGAACCGGCCACCCATCGCAACTGGGCAGCGGCAATTCTGGCCAGAGCAGCCTATTACGGCATTGTTAGTGATTTCGCCCCTGATGCTTTAGCCCAGGGTTAGATAAATTAATCAACATACCCACTATGGATAATGCGATGGTCTCAGGATGAGATTAAATAGTAAACAAGAGCGCATTTTTAAACTGGCGCTTATTCTCGGCAACGGGCAACCGGTATCCTCAGCGGAACTGCTGGAAAAGCTGGATTGTTCGGATCCAACGTTATCAAGAACGTTGAAAACGTTGCGGGACACCTATGAGGCGGAAATAAAATATAGTAAAGCCGCCCATACCTATCAACTTGTCGCCAGTGGCTCCTTGACTAAGGATATGATGGAGCGAATGGCAGAAGCGATCCGTGTCAATAGCGGCCTGAAAATGCCGATGCCATCAGGTAAAGTGGTATTGAATAAGGATCAAAAAAAGGCTATTTCGCTGTCGGTTAAACGCTCAGTGCTACGTAAACTGGACCGCCTGGCCTGCCTGGCGATGCTTACCCGTAGCGGCGCTGTAGAGATGCTGGCGCAGAAGTTTATTGATGAATTAATTGATTCCTTTTACAAGCAGAAGCGCTGATTATGACGTTCGCCGCCCCGTGTCCGGGCGGCAACAAACCTGTACCGGAGCGGTCACGCTATAATAAAAACAATAGTCACATTCAGCTCGCCGATTTTGGCCGCAGGTTTTCATCAAATTCCAGACGCTTACGCCCGGCCTCTATCTCTTTTAATGGCTCCACCTGATGCAGCGACTGCTTACAGCGTTCCACCAGCACCTGGTATTCACGGGTACCGTGTTTTTTCCACTCCAGTTCCTGCTCGCTCAGCGTACGAATCGCTTTCGCCGGACTGCCGATAATTAAATGATTGGCGGGCATTTCCGCTTTCGCTTTTACGAAGGCCGATGCGCCGACAATACTGTTTTCGCCAATTACCGCCCCGTCGATAATTACCGCGCTCATCCCCACCAGCGCGTTGCGACCAATCACGCAGCCGTGCAGAATTGCGCCGTGGCCGATGTGACCGTCCTCTTCCACCACCGTATCCTGGCCGGGGAAGCCGTGCATGACGCAGTTATCCTGAATATTGGCTCCGTCTTTTACTACAATACGGCCAAAATCGCCGCGCAGGCTGGCATTTGGCCCAACATAGACCCCTTTTCCCAGGATCACGTCGCCAATCAGCACCGCCGTCGGATGAACATAGCTCTCGTCCGGCACCACTGGCGTCAGCCCATCAATCTGATAAATCGGCATGCAACCTCCTTAGACGCCCGGCAAACCGCCAAAGCGTTGAAAATAAAGCGGCCCCGGCGCGGGAAGCTCGCCAACCGAGCTTTCGCCTTTTTCGCCGACAAAGGCCAGCGCGCCGGGCGTCACGCGCTGATAAATATTGATACACAGCTGCCGCGCGGTTTGCCCGGCCCAGTGCGCAGGCAGGAGCTCTTCCGGCAGCAGCGGGTCTTTTAATACCACCCGGCGATAGAAATGGATAAGCAGCAGTTGGATCTGGAAACAGCGCTCCGGCGTCAGCTCTGACGGTTCGCTGTCGCGCAGCAGCGGCAGTAACGGTCGGAACAATGCGATAAACGCCTCGTACATCTCATTTTGTTCGGTGAGATGCCAGCACTCTTCTACGCGGTCACGCAGCGCCGCCCTTGAGAGCGCCAGCGGCGAATGGGCTTCAAAACAGATGACGTTTTCGGCGACGCCCGCTTCATGTAGCAGCGATTGGACATCGGCCAGCTTTTGCGAGGGCGAGGCCAGCAGACTTGGCGCCAACGCGCCAAATCCCTGCCATAGCAGTTGCTTTTTGACTTCCGCCAGAACCGTTTTTTCTAATCCTTCCGACAGTAGCAGCAGCCAGGTTCCGTCCCATTCGGGAGCGTTCGCCCGATAAATTTTATGTTCCGCGCGCCGGGTCAGACGTAGTCCTTTATCGCTCAGGCGATAAAAGCTGCGCCGGCCGATACGGACGACGTCGAGCCACTCTTCTTTATTGAGGCGAAATAGCGCGGTGCGTACAAAGCGCTCGCCGAAACCTAATCCTTCCAGCAGCGCCGCGACGCTACCCAACCACACTTCCCCACCGCGTTGTAATAAGGCGTCGCCATACAGCGAGGCAATCAAGGAGGTACCGCTAATCGGCATCGCCGTTACAGCTTGTTGAATAAAGGCGTCGAGTTTACTCATCTGATTCATTCTGTTGTTATATTTTTCCTTTATGAATCATAGCACAGGAAATTCCCGGCTTACGGCGTAAAGGCCTCAGCCGGGTTACCGGGAGAGATTTAACCGCTAACCACCGCTTTACGCAGATCGAATACCCGGCAAGCTTTTCCTTCAGAGCGAGGAATGCTGCCGCAGTTGACGATAGTAATATCGGTAGAAATCCCGACCATTGACTTAATACGGTGACGCAACTGATGGCAAATCTGGCAGCGTTGTTCATGACTCAGCGCCAGCCCACTCTCTTTCAGCTCAACGCGTACCGCCAGCGAATCAAGATGACCGCGGCGATTCACCTCTAACTGATAGTGCGGCGCCAGGTGTTCAAACTTGAGGATCTCCTCTTCCAGCTGCGAGGGGAAGACGTTAACTCCGCGGATAATCAACATATCGTCGCTGCGTCCACTGATGCGATCCATGCGGCGCATGGTCCGCGCGGTTCCCGGCAGCAGGCGCGTCAGGTCGCGGGTACGATAGCGGATCACCGGCAGCGCTTCTTTGGTCAAGGTGGTAAACAGCAGTTCGCCATGCTCGCCATCTTCCAGCGGCGTACCGTCGTCCGGGTTGACGATTTCCGGGAAGAAGTGGTCTTCCCAGATGGTCGGGCCGTCAACGGTTTCCAGACACTCCATCGCTACGCCCGGACCCATGACTTCCGACAAACCGTAAATATCCAGCGCGGTGATCCCCAGGCGGCGCTCGATTTCCGCGCGCATCGCCAGCGTCCACGGCTCGGCGCCAAACACGCCGACCCGCAATGAACAACCGCGGGCATCGCCGCCCATCTGGCGTTCCAGCTCTTCAATCAGATTCAGGCAGTAGGACGGCGTCACCATGATCAAATCCGGCTGAAAATCGCGGATTAACTGCGCCTGTTTCTCGGTCTGACCGCCGGACATCGGGATCACCGTCGCGCCTAAACGTTCCGCGCCGTAGTGCGCGCCAAGGCCGCCGGTAAACAGGCCGTAGCCGTAGGCGACGTGAATTTTGTCTTTCGCTGAACCACCGGCCGCACGCAGCGAACGGGCGACAATATTGGCCCAGTTATCAATATCGTTTTGCGTATAACCCACCACCGTCGGTTTGCCGGTGGTGCCGGATGAGGCGTGAATGCGCACCACCTGCTCCATCGGCACCGCGAAGGTATCGAACGGATAGTTGTCGCGCAGATCTTGTTTGGTAGTACAGGGGAATTTTTTCAGATCGTTTAATTCCCGGAAGTCGTCAGGGTGCACGCCTGCTGCGTCGAATTTGCGGCGATACATCGGCACATTTTCATACGCATGCTTCAGCGTCCATTTCAGGCGCTGGGTTTGCAGGGCCTGCAGTTCGTCACGCGATGCGGTTTCAATCGGATCTAATTTTGTAGTAGTTATCATTGTAGGGTACTCGCAGGTAAATTAGCTCACACTCGCTCAAGGATCATGGCAATGCCCTGACCCACGCCAATACACATCGTACACAGCGCATAGCGCCCGCCCCGGCGTTGCAGCTCAAGGCTGGCGCTCAGCGCCAGCCGCGCGCCGCTCATGCCCAGCGGATGACCTAACGCGATGGCGCCGCCGTTGGGATTCACGTGCGCCGCATCATCCGGCACGCCGAGTTGTCTGAGCACCCCCAGCGCCTGCGCGGCGAAGGCCTCATTCAGCTCTATCAGATCCATATCGTTAATATTGAGTCCGGCGCGCTCCAGCACTTTACGCACCGCCGGTACCGGCCCCAAACCCATCAGGCGCGGCTCAACACCCGCCGTCGCCATCGCCACGATACGCGCGCGCGGCGTGAGTCCCTGTACGCTGGCCTGCTGTTCACTGGCGATAATCAGCGCCGCTGCGCCATCGTTAACGCCGGATGCATTCCCGGCCGTAATGACTCCGCCTTTACGGAACGGCGCTTTTAATAGCGCGAGTTGCTCAAGCGTAGTTTCCGGGCGGGGATGCTCATCATCGCGTACCGCGCTGACCGCGCCTTTCTTGCCGATGATCTGCACCGGCACGATTTCCTGCGCCAGAATGCCATCGCGCTGGGCCTGCGCCGTGCGCTGCTGGCTGCGCCAGGCGAAAGCGTCCTGGTCGGCCCGGCTGATATTTAACAATTCAGCTACATTCTCTGCCGTTTCCGGCATGCTGTCAGTTCCGAATTGTTGCGCCATGAGCGGGTTCACAAAACGCCAGCCAATCGTGGTATCGAAGAGTTCCGCCTGACGCTGATAAGGCGCGCTGGCTTTTCCCATCACGAACGGCGCGCGCGACATCGATTCCACGCCGCCGGCAATCAACAGATCGGCATCGCCGGCTTTGATCGCCCTGGCGGCAAAACCGATTGCATCCAGACCCGATCCGCACAAGCGGTTAATCGTGGTGCCCGGCACGGTATGCGGATAACCGGCCAACAACGTCGCCATATGCGCTACGTTGCGGTTATCTTCACCGGCCTGGTTAGCACAGCCGAAAATCACATCATCAATCGCTGCCGGGTCGAGCCCGGGATTGCGGCTCAGCAGCTCACGCAGCGGGATCGCCGCTAGATCGTCGGCGCGGACGCCGGCCAGCGCTCCGCCGTAGCGGCCAATCGGCGTGCGGATCCCGTCACAAATAAAGGCGTCGCGCATTACACTTCTCCCGTGATTGTGCCGCCGATGCGGTGCGATTTGCCGCGAAACAGGGCCACAATCTTTTGCTGTTGATTAACAATTTCGATGTCGTAGACGCCGGTCAGCTTGCCCTGCTGTTTGACCCTGGCGGTAGCGACCAGCCTGTCGCCGGCAAACGCCGGACGAAGAAAATCAATGCTCGCCGCCGAGGCCACCGCCGCCAGCCCCTGGCTGTTACAGGCGTAAGCGAAAGCGGTATCGGCAAGCGTAAATAGCTGACCGCCGTGGCAGGTTTGATGGCCGTTAAGCATGTCCGCCGAGACGGTCATGCTCATCTGCGCAAAGCCGTCGTCCATTTCGATAAGTTCGATCCCCATCTTTCTGGCGCAGGTATCTTTTTCGTACATCACGCGCGCGTTGCGCCACGGATCATTGCTCATGGTGCTTCTCCATCAGCGCCTTCTGGCGCAACAGGGAACAGGGGCGATAGCGCTCCTCGCCATAATGGTGTTGCAGGTTCTCCAGCAGTTGCAGCACCCGCCGCCAGCCAAGGCGTTCTCCCCACGCCAGCGGGCCTTGCGGATAGTTGACGCCAAGGCGCATGGCGGTATCGATGTCTTGCGCGCTGGCGACCCCTTTTTGCACCGCATCCAACGCTTCGTTGATTAGCATCGCCACCGTGCGCCACACCAGCAGTCCGGGATAATCGGCGATACGTAGCACTTTCTTGCCCTGCTGTTGGAAGTAATGCACGGCCTTATCAGTGGCCGCTGGCGCGTTGGTCGCCGCTGCGGCCAGCACCACCGTATTGCTGGCGCACAGGTCATATACCACCACCGGGCGGTGATGCTTAACGCTTAGCGCCAGCGCCGTCTCGCCTTCGGTCTCCAGCAACAAGAGCTCATCCAATTCAGTGACGTTGTCACTTACATCCGTAATGGATTGAGCGCCAGTAGATACCGACGGCAGCGCCGCGTCCGGCTGCGTCTCCATGGGCCAGCGATAGACGCCGTGACCGCTCTTTTTACCCAGCCGCCCGGCCAGCGCCAGCTCTTGCTGGAGGAGTGACGGCAAGTAACGGCGGTCCTGCCAGAAGGCGTTAAACACCGAACAGGTCACGGCGAAGTTGACGTCCTGGCCAATCAGGTCAGTCAACGCCAGCGGTCCCATCGGAAAACCGCCGCCGTCACGCAAAGCGGCATCGATAACCTCAGGGGCGGCAACCTGCTCTTCCAGCGCGCGCCAGGCCTCGGCGTAGAACGGACGCGCTACGCGGTTAACGATAAAACCGGGCGTTGAGCGGCAGTGCACCGGCTGTTTCCCCCAGCCGCTTACGCACTGGCACAGCTGCTCTACCACCTCCGCAGAAGTCTCCAGGCCACTCACCACCTCGACCAGCTTCATCACCGGCGCCGGATTAAAAAAGTGCAGCCCGGCCACCCGCTCCGGGTTTTTGACCCCGGCGGCGATGGCGGTAATCGAAATAGACGAGGTATTACTGGTCAACAGCGTTGACGGCGCGCAGATCTCCGCCAACTGCGCGAACAGCGCCTTTTTTACTTCCAGACGTTCAGAGGCCGCTTCGATCACTAAATCTGCATCGGCAAGCGCGGCTAAATCGTGGGCCGGATGCAGGCGCGCCAGCAGTTCGTCGGCCTGCTCAGGGGCCAGTTTGCCCCGCGCAACGCGCGACGCCAGACGCCCGGCGATACCCTCTATCGCCTGGCCTACGGCCTTAGGGTTAATATCAAAAATACGCACCGGATGTCCGGCTGCGGCGGCCACTTCAGCAATACCAGCTCCCATGGTGCCGCTGCCGATCACTGCCACCGTGGATAAGGATGTTGTCATGGCCTATTTCCCGCTGAACTGTGGTGGTCGTTTGGCCAGAAACGCGCTGACCCCTTCGCGGTAATCATCGCTGCGCCCGGCCAGACGCTGATAATCGCGCTCCAGGTCCAGCTGCGCGTCGAGACTGTTGGTTTCAGAAGCCAGCAGCGCCTTTTTAATCAGCCCAAGACCAAACGTCGGTTGCGCCGCCAGATGGCGCGCCAGCTGCAGACTGGTATCCGCCAGTTCTGAATCGTCCACTAGCTGCCAGATCATTCCCCACTGCGCGGCTTGTTCCGCGCTTAGGCTATCGCCCAGCAGCGCCAGCCCCATTGCGCGAGCGCGGCCGGCCACCCGCGGCAGGAACCAGCTGCCGCCGCAGTCCGGCACCAGGCCGAGCTTACTGAACGCCATCACAAATTTGGCCGAACGCGCAGCCAGCACGATATCGCAGCCCAGCGCCAGGGTTGCGCCTGCGCCAGCGGCCACGCCGTTGACCGCGCAGATGACCGGCTTCGGCAGCGCCGCCAGACGGCGCACTAACGGGTTGTAAAAGCGTTCTACCGACATGCCGAGATCCGGCGGCGGGCCGCTGGGGTCGACATTGCGGTCGTTCAAATCCTGGCCGGCGCAAAAGCCGCGACCGGCGCCGGTGATCAGCAAGCAACGTATGCCGTCATCGCGCTCGGCCTGCTTCAGACATTCCGCCAGCTGTTGATGCATCAGATCGTTAAAACTGTTGAGGCGGTCCGGGCGATTGAGGGTAATGGTCATGACGCCCTGTTCCACTGCGCTGAGAATGAAAGCTTCCACGATTAGCGTCCTTTAAATTCCGGTGTACGTTTTTGTAAGAAGGCGTCGATGCCTTCGCGGCGGTCTTCGCTAGCGCTCAGCAAGCTAAACAGCTGACGCTCCTGTTGCAGACCAGCCTGCAGGCTGACTTCCTGCGACAGGCGCAGCGACTGTTTTGCCGCCCGTAGCGCCAGCGGCGAATGGCGGGCGATGGTGGCAGCCAGTTTCAGGGCGTACTCATCGGTTAACGCCGCCGGATGGATATCGCTGACCAACCCGGCCTGCTGGGCCTGGCGGGCGTCAATACTTTCGCCGCTCAGCACCATCCGGCTGGCCAACGCCTTACCTACGCTGCGGATCAGCCGCTGGGTGCCGCCAGCGCCCGGCATAATGCCGAGGGTAATTTCCGGCAGGCCAAAACGGGCGTTGTCGCCGGCGACAATCAGGTCGCACAGCAGGGCCAGCTCGCAGCCGGCGCCGAGCGCGTAGCCGTTGACCGAAGCGATCAGCGGTTTAGTAAAGGCATCGATTCGCCCCCACAACCGTGGGCGAATATCATCAAGGGTGGCAGGCAGATCTTTTTCAGCCATTTCGTTGAGGTCAGCCCCGGCGGCGAAAAAACGCGCGTTACCGCTGATAACGCAGACGCTGACGCTGCCATCGACTGCCGCCGCCTCCAGCGTCTCAGCAATCTGGGTTAAGAGGGCATTGTTCAGCGCGTTGCGGGCCTGCGGGCGGTTCAGCGTCAGCTGTAGCACCCGGCCATGACGGTGGATCAGCAGGTCACTCATGCCATCCCCCGCGCGTCAAAGTCGACTACCACATCGCCGCTGGTCGGTAACGACTGGCAGCTCAGTACGTAACCCGCCGCCAGCTCATCCGCTTCCAGACTGTAATTGGCGGCCATCGCCACTTCGCCACGCAGCACTTTGCATTTACAGGTGGCACAAACCCCGCCCTTACAGGCAAATGGTAGATCCGCGCCCTGACGCAATGCGGCATCCAGGATGCTGTCGTCTTCGGCGCTGAGGGCGATCAGCCGATCGCGCCCGTCCTGGCGGATGGTTACCGTGCGCCCTTCCGCCTGCACGCCGGCGGCGCGTTTCACATTGCCGCCAGGTGTATTAAAGCGTTCGAGATGAATCGATTTCTCCGCTACGCCAAGTTCACGTAACGTTGCTTCCGCGTCGTCCATCATCGCCGCCGGTCCACAGATAAAGGCGTCATCGAAACGGCTGAAATCCAGTAAATGCGCGGAGAGCTGGCGCAGTTTGTCGCCGTCAATGCGCCCCTGTAAAAGATCGCTGTCCATCGACTCCTGGCTAAACAGGTGTATCACCTGCAGGCGCTGCGGATAGCGGTCTTTTAAATCGGCCAGCGCCTGGCGGAACATCATGCTATGGCTGCTGCGGTTGCCGTAGATCAGCGTGAAGCGGCTTTGCGGCTCGGTCGCCAACGTAGCGCTAATGATCGCCATCATCGGCGTGATCCCGGAACCGGCGGCAATCGCCAGATATTCACCCTGCCGTTCAGCCTGCGGTTGATAACCGAAATGCCCCTGCGGCACCATCACTTCCAGCTCCATACCCTGCTGGATATCGTGCTGGGCGTAGCGCGAAAAGCGCCCGCCGTCGATAGCTTTGACCGCGACGCTAATTTCGCCGGGCGTGCGGCTGCGACAAATGGAATAACAGCGGCGCAGTTCTTCGCCGCCCAGACGGGCTTTTAGCGTCAGATGCTGGCCCGGACGAAAGCAGTACTCCGCCTGCAGGGCTTGCGGAATCGCAAAAGTGATGGTCACCGCATCGCGGGTTTCCGGCTCGACTCTCGCCACCTTAAGCGAATGGAACGTCGTCATGGCAACCTCAAATACATTTAAAGTAATCAAAAGGTTCGCGGCAGCTGTCGCAGCGATAGAGCGCTTTACAGGCCGTGGAACCGAATTCGCTAATCAGCGAGGTATGGATGCTGCCGCAGCGCGGGCAGCTCACCTCGGTGGGCATGTCCGCATGACAGGCGTGCCCCTGGGGCGGGCTGATGCCGTACTGGCGCAGGCGCTCGCGAGCATCCTGGCTCATCCAGTCGGTGGTCCACGGCGGATCCAGCTGCAGGACGATATGTACCGGCACAAAGCCATGCTCGCTCATGACCGCGCGGATCTCGCCCAGCAGATGCTCCGTCGCCGGACAGCCCGAATAGGTCGGGGTAAAGCCAATCACCCAACCGTCGCCGTGGCGCGCGACGCTGCGCACCATACCGAGGTCGGTGATAGTGAGTACCGGCACTTCCGGATCCGGGATCGCGCTTAATAATCCCCAGATGGTACGAACCTCTGCTGGAGCGATGTCGGCAAGACGTTGCATAGTCACCTCACTTACCACTGCAGTCCGGGATGCGAACGCTGCAGATACTGCATCTCCGCCAGCAGCGGGCCGAGATGTTCACTGTGCAGCCCCTGTTTGCCGCCGCTGCGGAAAGCCTCTTCCTGCGGGATCTGTAAGCCGGAGTCGAGCAGCGCCGTGTGTACCGCGCTTTGCCATTCGGCCTGAAGCTCGCGCGGATCAACCGCAATGCCCTGCTCAACCAGGAGGAGATCCACTTCATCGGCAAGGAACAGTTCGCCGGTGAAGCGCCACAGATTGTCGACCGCCTGCTGCATTTTGCGATTTGATACCTCGGTGCCGTTACCGAGACGCTCCAGCCAGCCGCGGCTAAAACGCTGGTGGTAACGCACCTCTTTCAGCCCTTTAGCGGCAATGGCCGCCAGCTGCGCGTCGCGGCTGTTCACCAGGCGGCTGAACAGGGCGACGTGCCAGACGTCGATAAAGAACTGACGGGCGATAGTGTCGGCAAAATTGCCGTTTGGCTGTTCCACCAGCAGCAGGTTGCTGAACTGGCGTTCTTCGCGGCCAAAGGCCAGCGTATCTTCGTCGCCGCAGCCGTTAAGTTCGGCGGCATAGCTTAAAAAGTTGCGCGCCTGGCCGAGCAGGTCGAGGCCGATGTTGGCCAGCGCAAGATCGATCTCGAGCTCGGGAGCATGGCCGCACCAGGCGCCTAAACGCTGGGCCAGAACCAGACCATTGTCGCCAAGACGCAGGGCGTAGGTGGCTACGGGGTTAGGGGTATTCATCGCCGCCTCACATATGTTCCATGCCGTCCGGCACGGTATAGAAAGTCGGATGACGGTAGACTTTGCTTTCCGCCGGGTCGAAGAATTCGCCGCGCTCTTCCGGCTGCGAAGCAACGATTTCGCTGGCCTTCACCACCCAAATCGAGCAGCCTTCGCTGCGGCGGGTATAGGCATCGCGGGCGTTCTCCAGCGCCATTTGATCGTCGGCGGCGTGCAGACTGCCAACGTGGCGATGGGATAATCCCTGTTTGCTACGAACGAACACTTCATATAACGGCCAGTAAACTTTGCTCATGTTCTCTCTCCTCATGCCGCGCTGCGGGCCTGCTGTTTTTGCGCATGGGCCAGCGCGGCCTCGCGCACCCACTCGCCCTCTTCCCAGGCCTTACGCTTGGCGGCCAGTCGTTCGTGATTGCAAATCCCACGGCCGCTAATTACCTCGTTAAATTCCTGCCAGTCGATTTCGCCGAAGCGGTAGTGGCCGCTGGCTTCATCAAAGCGCAAATCCGGGTCCGGTACGGTCATGCCGAGGATCTCTACCTGCGGCACGGTGTTATCGACGAAGCGCTGACGCAACTCGTCGTTGGAGTGCAGTTTGATTTTCCACGCCATGCTGCGGGCGCTGTTCGGCGAGTTGTCATCGTTGGGGCCAAACATCATCAGCGCCGGCCACCAGAAGCGGTTAATAGCGTCCTGCAGCATCTGCCGCTGCGCGTCATTGCCCTGCGCCAGCGCCATGCAGGCTTCAAATCCCTGACGCTGGTGAAAGCTCTCTTCTTTGCAGATTTTGACCATCGCCCTGGCATAGGGGCCGTAAGAGGTCCGGCACAGCGCCACCTGGTTGACGATGGCCGCGCCATCGACCAGCCAGCCGATCACGCCGATATCCGCCCAGCTGAGGGTCGGATAGTTAAAAATGGAGGAGTATTTCATCTGCCCGTCGAGCATTTTCTGATACAGGTCTTCCCGCGCGCAGCCCAGCGTTTCCGCGGCGCTATAGAGATAAAGCCCATGCCCGGCCTCATCCTGTACCTTAGCCAGCAGGATCGCTTTGCGGCGCAGCGTCGGCGCGCGGGTGATCCAGTTGCCTTCCGGTAGCATGCCGACAATTTCCGAGTGCGCGTGCTGGCCTATCTGCCGAATCAAGGTCTTACGATAGGCATCCGGCATCCAGTCCTGCGGTTCGATGGCCGTTTCCTGCGCGATGCGCTGGTCAAAGCGTTGTTCTTCTGTCACGTCATCACCTTTATGATTCCGATATTCACAATAAAAACATTTATGTGAATCACTTTGTTTATTGAAGGTTACATATTGGTTAAATAAAACCACAAATTTTGTTTGTTCTTTTTGTGATGATAACCGCAAAACCTTTTGTAAATGACAGATAAAACAGCGATATAAGCACAGCAACCAATTAACCACCGATCACAATGTTAATAAAATATTAAATACGGGCTTGATTTTTATGATTCATAAAAGAACTATTTATAGATATCACACGTAACATATTTGGAGATTTGCGATGCAGCAGTTAGCCAGTTACTTATCCGGCGCCTGGCAGACCGGCCGGGGCCGCGCCCGTACTATCCATCACGCCATTACCGGCGCGGCGCTTTGGGAGGTGACCAGTGAAGGACTGGATATGGCGCAGGCGCGCCGCTTCGCGATTGAACGCGGTGGCAAAGCCCTGCAGGCGATGACCTTTATTGAACGTAGCGCGATGCTGAAAGCAGTGGCGAAACACCTGCTGGAGCAGAAAGCCGAGTTCTACGCCATCTCGGCGCAAACCGGCGCAACCCGCGCCGACAGTTGGGTGGATATTGAAGGCGGTATCGGTACTTTGTTCACTTATGCCGGGCTGGGTAGTCGCGAACTGCCGGACGATATCCTGTGGCCGGAGGACGAGCTAATTCCGCTCTCCAAACAGGGCGGTTTTGCCGCACGTCACGTGCTGACCTCGAAGTCGGGCGTCGCCGTACATATCAACGCCTTCAACTTCCCCTGCTGGGGAATGCTGGAAAAACTGGCGCCCACGTGGCTTGCCGGTATGCCGGCTATCATTAAACCGGCAACCGCTACCGCCCAGCTCACCCAGGCGATGGTAAAAGCGATTGTCGACAGCGGCCTGGTGCCGGAAGGCGCCATCAGCCTGATTTGCGGCGGCGCGGGCGATCTTCTCGACCATCTCGATAGCCAGGACGTGGTGACCTTTACCGGCTCTGCCGCCACCGGCCAGCAGCTACGGTCGCATCCTAACCTGGTGGCCAAATCCATTCCCTTTACCATGGAAGCTGATTCGCTCAACTGCTGCGTATTAGGCGAAGATGTCACCCCGGAGCAACCGGAATTCGCGCTGTTTATTCGGGAAGTGGTCCGCGAGATGACGGCGAAAGCCGGGCAAAAATGTACCGCTATCCGCAGAATCATTGTGCCACTAGCTCAGATTAATGTGGTTAGCGATGCACTGATCTCCCGCCTGCATAAAGTAACCGTCGGTGACCCCGCGCAGGAGGGCGTTAAGATGGGGGCCCTGGTTAACAGCGAACAGCGTCAGGATGTGCAGGATAACGTCAATAAACTGATTGCCGCCGGCTGCGAAGCCCTGCTTGGCGGACAGGCAGATCTTAATGCTGACGGCGCATTCTTCCCGCCGACCCTGTTGTACTGCTCACAGCCGGATGAAACGCCGGCAGTCCACGCCATTGAGGCTTTTGGCCCGGTGGCAACACTGATGCCATATCGTGACCGCCAGCATGCGCTGACGCTGGCGCGCGCCGGCGGCGGTAGTCTGGCCGGGACGTTGGTCACCACCAGCGGCGAACTGGCGCGCGAGTTTATCCTTGGCGCCGCGCGCGCGCATGGTCGTATTCAGATCCTTAACGAGGAGTCCTCGGCAGAGTCGACCGGCCACGGCTCGCCGCTGCCGCAGCTGGTACACGGCGGCCCCGGCCGCGCTGGCGGCGGAGAAGAGCTTGGCGGGCTGCGCTCGGTGAAACACTATATGCAGCGTACCGCGGTCCAGGGCAGCCCAACGATGCTGGCGACCATCGGCCAGCAGTGGGTGCGTGGCGCGCAGGTTAGCGAAGACCGCATTCACCCGTTCCGTAAATACTTCGAAGAGATCCAGCCCGGCGATAGCTTATTAACCCCGCGGAGAACCCTGACCGAAGCGGATATCGTTAACTTCGCCTGCCTGAGCGGCGACCATTTCTATGCGCATATGGACAAAATCGCCGCCGCCGAGTCGATTTTCGGCGAGCGGGTGGTTCACGGCTATTTCCTGATCTCCGCAGCGGCCGGGCTGTTCGTCGATGCCGGCGTCGGGCCGGTTATCGCTAACTACGGCATGGAAAACCTGCGCTTTATTGAACCCGTCAAACCGGGAGACACCATTCAGGTTCGCCTGACCTGTAAGCGGAAAACGGTTAAACGTCAGCGCAGCGCCGATGAGAAAGCCACCGGCGTCGTTGAATGGGCTGTTGAGATTTTCAACCAGCACCAGCAGGCGGTGGCGCTGTATTCCATTCTTACCCTGGTGGCGCGCCAGCAGGGAGATTTCCCGACGTGATGCGCTGAAAATCGCCCGGCGGCGCTGCGCTTGCGCGGGCCTACAGACAGTCAAACCCGGCAAAAAAATCGGCGCACGTTCTCAATGCCTCTACGGAGGCATTTTTTACGTCCGTCTGGCAAAACTGACAAACAAGCTGGCAAAAGCAAACAAACGTTCCTGGGCAGCAGACTGCTAGGGTAAGCGTAACAAAGCCGACATTCGCAGCGGCAATAACAACACAACAATAAGATGAGGTCACAATGGCAAACGGCTTAATGTTTTCCCCTCGTAAAACCGCGCTGGCCCTCGCTGTCGCGGTGATTTGCGCCTGGCAATCACCGGTCTTCGCTCACGGTAGCGAAGCGCACATGGTGCCGTTGGATAAAACGCTGCAGGAATTCGGCGCCGATGTGCAGTGGGATGACTACGCGCAAATGTTTACCCTGATAAAAGACGGCGCTTACGTCAAAGTGAAGCCCGGCGCCAAAACGGCGATCGTCAACGGTAAATCCCTTGATCTACAGGTGCCGGTGGTAATGAAGGAAGGTAAAGCCTGGGTCTCCGATACCTTTATCAACGATGTGTTCCAGTCCGGTCTCGATCAGACCTTCCAGGTAGAAAAGCGCCCTCACCCGTTAAATTCGCTCTCGGCGGCGGAAATCGGTGAAGCGGTGACCATTGTTAAAGCCGCGCCGGAGTTCCAGCCGAATACCCGCTTTACTGAGATTTCCTTACACGATCCGGACAAGGCGGCGGTATGGGCCTTTGCCCTGCAGGGAACGCCCGTTGATGCCCCGCGCACCGCCGATGTGGTGATGCTCGATGGCAAACATGTCATTGAAGCCGTCGTCGATCTGCAAAACAAAAAAATCCTCTCATGGACGCCAATTAAAGGCGCCCACGGGATGGTGCTGCTCGATGATTTTGTCAGCGTGCAGAACATTATCAATGCCAGCAGCGAATTCGCTGAGGTGCTGAAAAAGCACGGTATTACCGATCCCAGCAAAGTGGTCACCACCCCGCTCACCGTTGGCTACTTTGATGGCAAAGATGGCCTGCAGCAGGATGCGCGTCTGCTGAAGGTCGTCAGTTACCTGGATACCGGCGACGGCAACTACTGGGCGCACCCGATTGAAAACCTGGTGGCGGTGGTCGACCTTGAAGCGAAGAAAATTATCAAAATTGAAGAAGGCCCGGTGATCCCGGTCCCAATGGAACCACGACCTTATGATGGCCGAGACCGCAACGCCGCGGCGGTGAAACCGCTGGATATTACCGAACCGGAAGGCAAAAACTATACGATTACCGGCGATACCATCCACTGGCGGAACTGGGATTTCCACCTGCGCCTTAACTCGCGCGTCGGGCCCATTCTCTCGACGGTGACTTACAACGATAACGGCACAAAACGCCAGGTGATGTATGAAGGTTCCCTCGGCGGGATGATCGTTCCCTACGGCGACCCGGACGTCGGCTGGTATTTCAAAGCCTACCTCGACTCCGGCGATTACGGCATGGGCACTCTGACATCGCCGATTGTCCGCGGCAAAGATGCGCCATCGAATGCGGTACTGCTGGATGAAACTATCGCCGATTACACCGGCAAACCGACCACGATTCCCGGCGCGGTCGCCATATTTGAACGCTATGCCGGGCCGGAATATAAGCATCTGGAAATGGGCAAACCTAACGTCAGCACCGAGCGCCGGGAACTGGTGGTGCGCTGGATCAGTACCGTCGGGAACTATGATTATATCTTTGACTGGGTGTTCCACGACAACGGCACCATCGGCATCGATGCCGGCGCCACCGGGATTGAAGCCGTTAAAGGCGTGATGGCGAAGACCATGCACGACCCCAGCGCCAAAGAGGATACCCGCTACGGGACGCTGATCGACCATAATATTGTCGGCACCACCCACCAGCATATTTATAATTTCCGCCTCGATCTCGACGTGGACGGCGAAAACAACACCCTGGTGGCGATGGATCCTGAAGTGAAGCCAAACACCGCCGGCGGCCCGCGCACCAGCACCATGCAGGTGAATCAGTACACAATCGATAGCGAGCAGAAAGCGGCGCAGAAATTCGACCCTGGCACCATCCGCCTGCTGAGCAACACCAGCAAAGAAAACCGCATGGGTAACCCGGTCTCTTACCAGATTATCCCTTATGCCGGCGGCACGCACCCGGCGGCGACCGGCGCCAGGTTCGCCCCGGACGAGTGGATATATCATCGTCTGAGCTTTATGGATAAACAGCTGTGGGTGACGCGCTACCATCCAGGCGAACGTTATCCGGAAGGAAAATATCCCAACCGCTCCGCCCTGGATACCGGCTTAGGCCAGTACGCAAAGGATGATGAGTCGCTGACTAACCACGATGACGTCGTATGGATTACTACCGGCACCACGCACGTCGCACGCGCCGAAGAGTGGCCGATCATGCCGACCGAGTGGGCGCACGCGCTGCTCAAGCCGTGGAACTTCTTTGACGAAACCCCAACGCTTGGCGAGAAGAAAAAATAATCTTAACCCGCGGTGAAATCGAGCAGGATTTTACCGCTTCTTCCCGGCTGGCCTGCGGCGGCAATCGCTTCACGCCAGTCGCGCAGCTTTATCACCTGCGCTGCAGGCTGCGCCGTGGTCGACAGCTGTCGCCAGATCGCCGTAAAAGCAGCCTGCCACGCATCGACGCTGAGTGTTGGTAAGGCCTCCCGCAGATGAAATTTGCGTACCGATGCGCTGCCTCGCGTCTGGGTGAGCGGTTTACCGGATAGCAAGCCGTAAGAGACAAGCGTTGACGATTGCGGCAGTACCGATAGCAGAAAGTCAGCCAGCTCACCGCCCACCGCATCAAACACCAGATCGCTGTACTGACTCACTTGTTCAATCAGCGCCCTGTCACCTTCGAGTAGCGGATAGACGCCATACTGCTGTAAGCGCGGGATGTGCTGCGGCGAGCGAATAATACCGCTTACCGAACGCGCGCCCATGGCGAGCGCCCACTGTCCCAGCAAGCTGGCGCAGGACGATGAAGCCGCGGTCAAAAGCAGATGTTTCCCCGCCACCGGCCAGCGCGTCAGCATCAGCATTGCGGTCAGCGGATTGATATAGCCGCGCGCGGCCAGGATGTCATCTATCTCTTCAGCGACCGGCACCAGCCAGCGCGGGTCAATATCAAGATAACGCTGCCAGGTTCCGGCGCCGCGCAGCGGCAGAACCCGCTGCCCCAGTCGTGGACACCCACTCGTCGCGTCTTCAATCACCACACCAACACCTTCATAACCCGCTACCGATGGCAGCGTCGTACGATGGCGGTAAGCGCCGGTAATGGGAATCAGATCGGAAGGGTTGACCGGCGCATAGCGCATTTGCACGCGTACTCGTCCGGGCGCCAGCGGCGGCAACGGCAGGTGATGCAGCGCGAGCACCGTTTCCGGCGCGCCGTACTGCTGATAGCAAAGCGCATCATTCCACATAGCGGGGCAACATCAGAAAAAAAGAGCGCCGATCATAGCAAATCAGCGCTCAGGGGGAAGAGGTATGTGCGCCTTCTCCGGGCTACCAAATCGCACAGCACTGTAGCCCCGGTAAGCGGCAGCGCCACCGGGGGGTTTTGAGATCACCAGCACCAGTAGTGTCAGCCAGCGTGGTGAATAAATTAAAGGCAGGCCGCACGAACCGTAGGTCGGATAAGCGTAGCGCCATCCGACAAAAAATCAGTAGCGCACGCACACCGATTTGGTTTCGCACCAGTCGTCCAGCCAATCCGGACCAAAATCACGCCCGGTACCGGACTGCTTCATCCCGCCGAACGGCAGGTTGGCATCAATCAGCGTATGGCTGTTGACCCATACCGTACCGGCCTGCAGACGATCGGTATAGTTCAGCGCCTGAGTCAGGTCGCGAGTCCAGACGCTGGCAGTGAGGCCAAAATCACTGTCGTTAGCTAAGCGTAGCGCCTCTTCGCCATCGGCGACGCGCACCAGGTTCACCACCGGGCCAAACACCTCTTCGCGATTCAGGCGCAGCCCGGCATCCGGATTAATCACCAGCGTCGGCGCAATATAAAAACCGTTACCATTCGGCCCAACGTTACCGCTGATCAGCTCGGCGTTTTGCTTACGCGCTTCGTCCAGATAAGCGGCCACTTTGGCGCAGTGCGCCTGCGACACCACCGGGTTAATTTGCGTCGTTTCAACCATTCCCGGCCCCACCTGCAGCGACTTGACCGCCTGCTCAAAGCCAGCGACCAGGTTATCAAACAGCGGCGCTTCGATATAGATCCGCGAACTGGCGGCGCATACCTGCCCCTGATTGAGGAAACTTCCGGTCATTAACCCTTCAATCACCCACTGCGGATCGGCATCTTTCAGCACGATGGCCGGGTTTTTGCCGCCGAGTTCAAGGGTTACGCGGGTCAGGCGATCGGCCGCCGCGCGGGCAATCTGTTTGCCGGTGGCGGTCGAACCGGTGAAGCTCACTTTCGCCACCTGCGGATGGGTCGTTAAGGCCGCCCCGCACTCGGCGCCGCTACCGGTGACGACGTTAAAGACGCCGTCCGGGATCCCGGCCTCCGTGGCCAGCTCCGCGACTCGCAGCAGGGTTAACGGCGTAGTCTCAGAGGGTTTAATCACAATGGAACAACCGGAGGCCAGCGCCGGCATCACCTTCCACATGCCGATCATCAGGGGGAAGTTCCAGGGAACAATCCCCGCCACCACCCCAACCGGCTCTTTACGGGTCCACGCCTGATAGCGCGCGCCTTCCGGGAACGGAATGGAAACGTCCAGCGTACGGCCGCTGATTTTAGTGGTCAATCCGGCGGTGTAGCGCATCCAGTTGAGGGTGCAACCGACTTCAAACGCGCGCGAAATATTGATCGACTTCCCCTGTTCAAGGGTTTCGAGCTGCGCCAGCTCTTCACCATGCTGTTCCACCAGATCGGCGAAACGTAGCAGGATCCGTTCGCGCTCGGCCGGCGTTCGCCCGGCCCAGCTACGGGCGACAAAAGCGCGCCAGGCGGACATCACCGCGCGGTCAACGTCGGCGGCATTAGCATCTGCCGTCGTGGCAATCGCCTGGCCGGTGGCCGGGTCCCAGACGGTTAAGCGTTTTTCGCTCTGTGCCGCCTGCTGGTTGCCATCAATATATAAGCCATGCTGTCTGTCGAGAAATTGCTGTACGCTGGCGAGCAGCGCGACCTGTGATGTGGACATGCGACTTCCTTATTGTTCGCGGATAGTGCACACAGTCTAGGACGGGTCAGCCATTTGCGCTTTTTTCTCTGTGACAATCATTTTTGCCGCTGTGACAGGTCCCGCAATTAAACACCCTGGCAGGCGGCGAAATGTGCCGCAGGTAATAGTTCTTTCATATACTCCACGCTGCGCTCTTGCCACTCACGGCGTAAATGCAACAATACAGAAACATTATTTTTACAGGGTGCAGACGATGGCGACGGTAGAAAACGGGCAGGACTATCAGCGTTGGTTAGCGAAGATTAACCAGGTATGCGGCCATTTTGCCGCCCGTCCGCTGGAAGGCGCGTTCCATGGCGAAATTGATGCAAGCTATACCGGCAGCCTCAAAGTCAGTACCGTCACCGCCCGCGGCGTCAATCTTTACCGCACCCGTAATGAAATTAAACGCGACAACGACGCCTGGTTCTATACCGTTTTTCAGCTCGAGGGCCAGGCGGCTATCGAGCAGGACGAGCGCCAGGTAGTGCTTGAGGCCGGCGATATCACGCTCATTGATGCCTCACGCCCCTGCTCTATCTTTTGGCAACAAACGTCAAAACAGGCTTCGCTGCTGCTGCCCCGCCAGCTCGTGGAAAGCCAGCTGCACGGCAGCGACATCAGCATCGCCACCCGGCTGAATAAAACGCTGCCGATGGTCCAGCTTAGCCAACGGCTGCTGCAAGAAAGTATGCGCAGCCCGGCGCTCTCAGAAAGCGAAGGCGAAGCGGCGCTGGAGGCTATCGTCTGTCTGCTGCGACCAATGCTACAGCAGCATGACGCACCGCCGACGCGTCGCGAGAAGCAGTTTCAAAAAATCATGGCGTTGATAGATGAGTCGATACAGTCAGAGCAGCTGCGTCCGGAGTGGCTGGCCGGGGAAACCGGCATGTCGGTACGCAGCCTGTACCGCCTGTTTGCCGATAAGGGGCTGGTGGTCGCGCAGTATATTAAGAACCGGCGTCTAGACCTGTGCGCACGGGCGCTACAAAACGCTCATGATGAAGAGAAGCTGGCGGGAATTGGCTACAGTTGGGGCTTTACCGACCATAGCCATTTTTCGACAGCGTTTAAGCAGCGCTTCGGCGTATCGCCCGGCGAATACCGTAAGCGCTATCGGTAACTATTTGCGCAGCCATTTGCCGTTAATACCCTGCACATATTCCCCCGGCTGCGCCCGGGCGACCAGCTTCTGCCCGGCCATTTTCGCCACTTCATCCACCGGCAGGTTATTGTCATCCGCCAGTTGCTGATAGCTTTCGCTGCGCGCGGCATTAATCTGTTTAACTAACGCCAACGTCTGCGCATCCTGTTTCAGCGGCGCCAGATAGCCGTTCAGCGTTTCCCCCACCCGCCCCTGCGCCCGCGCCTCATTCAAGGTCAGCGCCAGCGCCGGGCTACTCAACAGCATTAACGCCAGGGTGGCTGTCAGCAGTCGTTTTTTCATTATCGCCTCAGAACAGATCGCTACGCGACTTCAGCAGATTTTCGACGTCCTTATCCACCTTAATATGAATCTCATGCTCAATTTTGACATTCATATTGATGGTGATCGGCTCCTTGGACGCGGCGATTTCAATACGCGGCGTACAGCCTGCCAGCAGCAGGGTCGCCAGCGCCGCGGCGAACAGTTTTATCATTTTGGTTCCTTACATGTATCCGTACAGCGCGGGGCGGGCAGTTTCGCATTCTGCTCAAGCCATGCCTGCAAATTATCGCCGAAGCGCAAGCTGCGCCACAGATCGAAAATATTCTCTTCATGGGTATAGTTTAAATGCACGGTGCTGCTTTTTCCGTCCACCCGGCTGGTGCCGCTAATCGCCGCGCTCATCGTCAGCTTCCCGAGATTATCAAGGTTGATACGCGTCCAGGATTTCGAGACTTCCATATAGCGCAGCCAGTTGATCGCCGCGCCGGCGGAAACGTTGTCGGCCACCAGCGCATCGGCGGTATCTTTATCCAGACGCATGGTCATCGGGCCGGGGTTGCTAAACCAGCCGTCTTTTATGATCCACTTATCGTTGTTCAGCCATAACGGTAACGCGCCGTTAAACGCGCCAGACACCGCAAACTGTTTTACTTTGATGGCGCTGATTAATTCACTACTGGAGATATTCTGCAGACGCAGTAGCGCTGGCTGATGCTGCGGCATCCTTAGCTGCTGCATGGTCAGCTTACCGCCAAGGATATCAACATTGACGTTGCTCAATTCCAGCGGATCCTGCTCGCTCCAGGGCCATGTTCCCTGGAGATCGGCGCTGAGATTTTTGGCGGTAAACTGGTTGACGATTTCGCCAATACGCAGCGAAACCGGACGGCGGGTACCGAGCTGCCAGCTTCCGCCGCTGAAGCGGAATGGCAGAACAAAGTCGACGCCGTTGATTTGGTTGTCCGGCATCCAGGCGCTACCGCCTTTTAAGACGCCGTGGCCCCCGGCCTCAAAACCCTGCCCGGCTGCCGCGGAAAATGCTACCTGCGCATACATATCACCTTCACGCAGGGTCATTTTCCAGTCCGGCGGGATCAGCGGCTGGAATACGCTAAGCGACTGTTTCGGCCACCAGGCCTGGCCACGCAGGCGTTCGCCGTCCCAACGGCCGGTCAGACGAATCGGGCCGATTTTCTCCGCGTGTAATGAGCCGTTAAACAGGAACCAGGTCGGATCGCGGCCATCAATATTGAACTTGAGCGTTGACGGCGGCAAAACGCTGCCGCCGCTGAAAGTGGTTTTACCGGCATCAAGCGACAACGCGCCGCTGAATTTTGGATGCTGTTCATTGCGCAGCCAGTGAATGGGTTTATCGAGGGTCAGGCGCGGCGTGCTGACCAGCATGGTGTCGTACTGTAGCTTATCGAACCCGGTCGACAGGCTGTTAAGAATAATGGCGCTGTCCCGCCACTCGCCGGCGCCCTTCACATCCCAGCGCGCCTGCATCGGCGTAAAGTGACCATCTCCCCAGTATCGCCACGACCAGCGACCGCGGTCGGGCATAAAGTTGTCGGCCTGCCCATCCAGGTGCAGGATGAAATCGCCCATTTCCTGTTCGTGGGCGCGCAGTATCGCCTGCAGGCGGCCATCCACCCCCTGCTGAGTCACTTTCACTCCCGCCAACGGCAGGCGGATCTCATCGATATTCAGCGAGTCAATCACCCGCCCGCGCGAGCGCAGCAGCGCGCCGGGATGAAAAGCCAGCTCCGGCGTCGTTAGCGGCCCGCTGAGTTTGGCGGGCAGCACGGCGTAAAAAATCATATCGTCGAGCTTGGCTTCGCCGGTCAGGCTGAGCGGCATGTCGCTGTGATCCATGCTTAGCTTACCTGGGCCAATGTTCAGCACGGCGTTCCCCTTACCGGCTTCACCGTGCGTTAACACATTGAGCCGGCCGCTGATTTCCATCTCTTCGGTGCCTTTTTGCCAGTCGCCAACCGATAGCGCCACCCGCCCGCTAAGCGGATAGCCGGCATAAACCGCGTTCCAGCGCCCGTCGCTGATGGTGATACGTTCAGGGGTTATTTCCCACGGCAGATCGAGCATCGGCTCAACCTCACCGCGCGGCGTGACCAGCAGCTGGCCGCGATTTTTCTGCCATTCCAGTTCCGCATCCACCAGACCCGGCGTTTGCGGGAATTCGAAAGTGCTGACCAGATGACCATCGACCGGTAAGCCATCCGGCACCAGCGGCATTTCGAATTCACCGACCAGCTTAACCGGCGCCTGATCTTCCACCAGCCGCGCGCTGAAATTGCTGACCGTTAAGGTCTGGCCGCGCAGTTTCGCCTGTAGCGTGACCTCTTTGCCTGAATAACCGATATCCTGCTGCCCAGGCGTCAACGACATCACCAGTTTTCCCTGCCATTTTTCCCACGGCGACAGGCGCAGATTGTCGATAGTTAACCAGCTATACGGCAGCATCGATTGCCACTCGGCGAGGGTTCGCGGCGCGCCGGAGAGCGGCTCGCTGGAGGGGACCTTAGCCAGGCAGGCGCTATTGATATCCAGTTCACTCAGGTGTAACCGCCAGCGGCTGGGACGGGTAAGACGCGCGTTGCTGACGCGAGCAATTTCACAATCGCCCACCAGGTAGCGTAAATCGGGGATAACCAACGAGGAGCGCGTCAGGCGCGGACTTTCGCCAAGCGAGATCCGCGTGCCGACCGGCAGCCAGATACCCGCCAGCGTCGGAACCCAATGCGTTAATGTGGCCAGCAGGGCCAACGGCAGCAAAATTAGAGCTAATAACAGCGCAAGAGCGGCTTTATATTTACCCTTCATGGGCAGTCAAATCCTGATTCTAAGTAAAAGCCGATAAGCGCCTATTGTGGCACGTTCGACCCGCGAGTGAAAGTTAACGTCCAGATTAAGGATAGCCGCACTCATTTCTGCTGAAAAAATATTTAGTCTTCGTTTAAATTATGCCTGCGACACTTGGAAAAACAGGTAATAAGGAGCCGTTATTCCGTGGAGCTCATTATCTCGCTGATCGAACGCGCGCAGAGCCACTATTCATTGGTATTACTGATTGTTTTCCTGCTGACCTTCAGTAAATCCTGCGCCCTCATCTCTTTTGTGATCCCCGGGACCTCCGGTTTGCTGGTGCTCGGGGCGTTGGCGTCAACCAGTATCGGTCATTTCTTGCTAATGTGGCTAAGCGCCAGCCTCGGCGCAATCGGCGGATTCTGGCTCTCATGGCAAATTGGCCGTCGCTATCAGCATCATCTGCAGCGTCTGCGCTGGCTCAGCGCCGAACGAGTGCTGCGCAGCCAGCTATTCCTGCGCCGTCACGGCGGTTGGGCGGTATTCTTTGGCCGCTTTCTGTCGCCGCTGCGAGCAACGTTACCGCTGGTTACCGGCGCCAGCGGTACGCCGCTATGGCGTTTTCAGGTGGCCAACGTTGCATCGGGTTTACTCTGGCCATTTATCCTGCTGGCGCCGGGAGCATTTAGCCTCAGTTTTTGGTGAAACGTATTGTCTTTTAAAGAGATTTCTTAAGACTGCGATATGCTCTAGAATTAATATCATAACCTGATGATTAAACTAATTTTTAATATTTGTAAGATTATTTTAATTATGCTACCGTGACGGTATTATCACTAGAGGAAAGCCTTATGAAAATCGCTGTTTATAGTACCAAGCAGTACGATAAAAAGTATCTGCAGCATGTTAACGACGCATACGGCTTTGAACTGGAATTTTTCGACTTCCTGCTGACCGAAAAGACCGCAAAAACGGCCAACGGTTGTGAAGCGGTATGTATCTTCGTTAACGACGACGGTAGCCGTCCGGTGCTGGAAGAGCTGAAAGCCCACGGCGTGAAATACATCGCGCTGCGCTGCGCCGGGTTTAACAACGTCGATCTTGACGCTGCTAAAGAGCTGGGTCTGCGCGTCGTGCGCGTTCCGGCCTACTCGCCGGAAGCCGTAGCAGAACACGCCATCGGTATGATGATGTCCCTGAACCGGCGTATCCACCGCGCTTACCAACGTACCCGCGATGCCAACTTTTCGCTGGAAGGGCTGACCGGCTTCACCATGTACGGTAAAACCGCGGGAGTGATCGGCACCGGTAAAATCGGCGTCGCGACGCTGCGGATCCTTAAAGGTTTCGGTATGCGCCTGCTGGCGTTTGATCCCTATCCGAGCGCGGCGGCGCTGGATCTCGGCGTTGAATATGTCGACCTGCCGACGCTGTACGCGCAGTCCGACGTTATCTCGCTGCACTGCCCGCTTACCGACGAAAACTATCACCTGCTCAATCAGGCAGCCTTCGATCAGATGAAAGACGGCGTGATGGTCATTAATACCAGCCGCGGCGCGCTAATCGATTCTCAAGCGGCTATCGACGCGCTGAAGCATCAGAAAATCGGCGCGCTGGGAATGGACGTGTATGAAAATGAACGCGATCTGTTCTTTGAAGATAAATCGAACGATGTCATTCAGGATGACGTGTTCCGCCGACTCTCCGCCTGCCACAACGTGTTGTTTACCGGCCACCAGGCGTTCCTGACGGCTGAAGCGCTGATCGGTATTTCCGAAACAACGTTGAGTAATCTTCAGCAGGTTGCTAAGGGCGAAACCTGCCCGAACGCGCTGGTCTAAGCTTCTTTCCCCTTTTGTGCTCCCCGTTAGCGGGGGGCACATTCAGACAATCCCCACAGATCCTGCCTGCATTACAGTTACACTGTTTTTCGTTTTATTGATATGACAAATGTTTTGGAGTACGAATGAATAAGTTTGCTGCACTGCTGGCGGCGGGAATACTGCTATCGGGCTGCGTATACAACAGCAAAGTTTCTACCAACGCCGAACAACTGCAGCATCACCGTTTTGTGCTGACCAGCGTTAACGGCCAGGCGCTACCGACAGGCCAGACGCCGCCGCCGGAAATTAGCTTCGGCGAAAAAATGTATGTGTCAGGCACGATGTGCAACGGCTTCAGCGGCCAGGGCAAGCTGTCTGACGGCGAGCTAAAAGTTGAACAGCTGGCGATGACGCGTAAGCTGTGCGCGGATCCGCAACGGAACGCGCTGGATAATACCCTCAGCAAAATGCTGCGCGATGGCGCGCAGGTCGATCTGACGGAGAATCAGCTCACGCTGGCGACCGCCGACCAATCACTGGTGTATAAACTCGCCGATTTAATGTAGCGAGACGCGTTGCGTATTAGTAGTTTCCGCAGCTTCCGCCCGCTAATGCCTGCTCGCTGCAGCGTTTACCATTCGGTAGCGCGCACATGCCAATAGCGCTGCCATCAAGCTGGCGGGCAACGGATAATGAACCGCCAACCATCGCGCAATTCGCCTGGCCGCTGTCGCTCATCGCCGCGCGCATGCCGGGCGGTACGTGTGCCGCAGTGGCTTGTTGCACCGGCTCGTTGCTACAAGCCGACAGTAATAACGCAGCGCACCCCACTAAAAACGCAGCTCGCATCCTCTCCCCCTTTCAGAAACATCTTAGAATAAACAAACTCAAGAATAATAGGCAGCGCAGCGCCTGCCGTCGAGAGGCGAAATACGTATTTATGCGCCTCATTAACATTTTCTAGCAAATTTTCCGCTTAAAGCTTGATCTCGGCAGGCAAAGCGCCTTACCAGCGCGCTTTTCATCCCAGCCCGAAATATTTTCCCGACGAAAAAATCACGGTTGCAGCGACCGGGCGGCATAGTTTGCACATGATGATTGCGGTGCCGGGTGCCTCCCGGTGAATTAGCCAGTTCGAGCTAATTCGCGTGCTAATTTTCGCCAACAGGGAACTGAACTGAACGCTCCGCCGCAGAGGGGAATTCACCGCAGCAAATAAATAGCACGCGATTGCCGGTTGGCTAAAAGCTATTAAATTTAAAAATATATTTTGCTTTGTTTAAGCGATGCATCGCCGGTATCCGTCACTACCTTTTGAGCTCTCTGGTCAGCCACTTTTCTGTTTTTCCGCCAAAAAATTGATCCAAACATAGATAAGGACATTCCCAAGGACACAAATGCGAAAATGGTCGCGGCGGGCGTTTGCTAAAATATGGAAATAACAACAGGACTCGTCGCCGTTTCACGAGTCCCTTCTTTTTGCGCAATGTAAGGGTGTCTTCTTATGATTACGATTGACGGTAATGGCGCGGTCGCTTCAGTCGCGTTTCGCACGAGTGAAGTTATCGCCATCTACCCGATTACGCCCAGTTCAACGATGGCGGAGCAGGCCGACGCCTGGTCTGGCGATGGGCTGAAAAACGTCTGGGGGGACGTCCCCCGCGTGGTCGAAATGCAGTCGGAAGCCGGGGCTATCGGCGCCGTGCACGGCGCGCTGCAGACCGGCGCCCTTTCCACTTCCTTTACGTCATCGCAGGGCCTGCTGCTGATGATCCCGACGCTGTTCAAGCTGGCCGGCCAGTTGATGCCCTTTGTCCTGCATGTCGCCGCCCGTACCGTCGCCACTCATGCGCTGTCAATTTTCGGCGATCATTCCGACGTGATGGCCGTGCGTCAGACCGGCTGCGCGATGCTCTGCGCCAGCAGCGTCCAGGAAGCGCAGGACTTCGCGCTGATTTCCCATATCGCCACGCTGCAAAGCCGCGTGCCGTTTATTCATTTCTTTGATGGGTTCCGCACCTCGCACGAAATCAACAAAATCGCTCCGCTGGCGGATGACACTATTCGTTCCCTGCTACCGCAGGATAAAATCGCCGAGCATCGCCAACGCGCCCTTAACCCGGAGCATCCGGTCATTCGCGGCACCTCCGCCAATCCGGACACCTACTTCCAGTCCCGTGAAGCAACCAACCCGTGGTACGACGCGGTGTACGAGCACGTTGAAACGGCGATGAATGATTTCGCCGCCGCAACCGGTCGCCAGTACAAACCGTTCGAGTTTTACGGTCATCCGCAGGCAGAGCGGGTTATTGTCATCATGGGGTCCGCTATCGGTACCTGTGAAGAGGTCGTTGATGAACTGCTGAGCCGTGGGGAAAAAGTCGGCGTGCTGAAAGTTCGCCTCTATCGCCCGTTCTCCGCCGCGCATCTGCTGCAGGCCTTACCGGAAAGCGCCCGCGCGGTTGCCGTACTGGATCGCACCAAAGAACCCGGCGCGCTGGCCGAACCGTTATACCTCGATGTTATGACCGCACTGGCGGAAGCCTTCAACCGCGGCGAGCGCGAAACGCTACCGCGTACTATTGGCGGCCGTTATGGTCTCTCGTCCAAAGAGTTTGGCCCGGAATGCGTGCTGGCTATCTTCAATGAATTACAAGCCGCACAGCCCAAGCCTCGTTTTACCGTTGGCATTTACGATGATGTGACGAACCTTTCGCTGCCGCTGGGGGAAAACACGTTACCTGCGGAAGCAAAGCTGGAAGCGCTGTTTTACGGCCTCGGCAGCGACGGTAGCGTCTCGGCGACCAAAAACAATATCAAGATTATCGGCAACTCCACGCCGTGGTTCTCGCAGGGCTATTTTGTCTATGATTCGAAGAAGGCCGGCGGCCTGACCGTCTCGCACCTGCGCGTTAGCGAAAAACCGATCCGCTCGTCGTATCTGATCTCGCAGGCCGATTTCGTTGGCTGCCACCAGCTGCAATTTATCGATAAATATCAGATGGTAGAGCGGTTGAAGCCCGGCGGCATTTTCCTGCTCAATACGCCCTACAGCGCTGATGAGGTATGGTCCCGCCTGCCGCAGGAAGTACAGGCCGCGCTGAATCAAAAGCAAGCGCGCTTTTATGTGGTTAACGCAGCGAAAATCGCCCGCGAGTGCAGCCTTGGCGCGCGCATCAACACCGTTATGCAGATGGCTTTTTTCCATTTAACCCAAATCCTGCCGGGCGACAGCGCGCTGGCCGAACTGCAGGGTGCGATTGCCAAAAGTTATAGCAGTAAAGGTCAGGAGCTGGTGGAACGCAACTGGCAGGCGCTGGCGCTGGCCCGCGAATCGCTGGCGGAAGTGCCGCTGCAGCCGGTTAACGCCAGCAGCCCTAATCGTCCGCCAGTGGTCTCCGATGCCGCGCCGGACTTTGTCAAAACCGTCACCGCGGCGATGCTTGCCGGTCTTGGCGATGCGCTGCCGGTCTCCGCGCTGCCGCCAGATGGTACCTGGCCCATGGGCACAACCCGTTGGGAAAAACGCAACATTGCCGAAGAGATCCCTATCTGGAAGGAAGAGCTGTGTACCCAGTGCAACCACTGCGTCGCCGCCTGTCCGCATTCGGCAATCCGCGCCAAAGTGGTCTCACCGCAAGAGATGGAAAACGCCCCTGCCAGCCTGCACTCGCTGGATGTGAAATCACGCGATATGCGCGGGCAGAAGTACGTTCTGCAGGTCGCGCCGGAAGATTGCACCGGCTGCAACCTGTGCGTCGAAGTGTGTCCTGCGAAAGATCGCCAGAATCCGGACATCAAGGCCATCAATATGATGTCACGCCTTGAGCACGTTGAAGAAGAGAAAGTCAATTATGATTACTTCCTCAACCTGCCGGAAATCGATCGCACGAAACTTGAGCGCATTGATATTCGTACCTCGCAGCTGATTAGTCCGCTGTTTGAATACTCCGGCGCCTGCTCCGGCTGCGGCGAAACGCCGTACATCAAACTGTTGACCCAGCTGTATGGCGATCGGATGTTGATTGCCAACGCCACCGGCTGTTCCTCTATTTACGGCGGCAACCTCCCCTCAACGCCTTATACCACTGACGCTAACGGCCGCGGTCCGGCGTGGGCCAACTCGTTGTTTGAAGACAACGCCGAATTCGGCCTGGGCTTCCGCTTAACCGTCGATCAACACCGCCAGCGCGTAATGCGGCTGTTGAGCGAATTTGCCGATAAGCTGCCGGCTGAACTGAATGCCGCGCTACATGCGCAAGCGTCGCCGGAAGCGCGACGCGAACAGGTCGCCGAGCTGCGTCAGGCGCTAACGGGCGTCGCCGGAGCCGAAGAGCTGCTCACCGATGCGGATGCGTTAGTTGAGAAATCGGTCTGGCTTATCGGCGGTGATGGCTGGGCCTATGATATTGGCTTTGGCGGCCTTGACCACGTGCTGAGCCTGACGGAAAACGTCAATATCCTGGTGCTCGATACCCAGTGTTACTCAAACACCGGCGGGCAGGCATCGAAGGCGACGCCGCTCGGCGCGGTCACCAAGTTTGGCGAGCACGGCAAACGTAAGGCACGCAAAGATCTCGGCGTGAGCATGATGATGTACGGTCATGTCTATGTGGCGCAGATTTCGCTCGGCGCGCAGCTTAACCAGACGGTGAAAGCCATTCAGGAAGCGGAAGCCTATCCGGGTCCTTCGTTGATTATCGCCTATAGCCCGTGCGAGGAGCACGGTTACGACCTGGCGCTAAGCCACGACCAGATGCGCCAGCTGACGGCAACCGGCTTCTGGCCGCTGTACCGCTTCGACCCGCGTCGCGCCGATGAAGGTAAGCTGCCGCTGGCGCTGGACTCGCGCCCGCCGTCAGACGCGCTGGCTGAGACGCTGCTCAACGAGCAACGCTTCCGCCGCCTGAACGCCCAGCAGCCGGAAGTTGCCGAGCAGTTGTGGAAAGACGCGGCCGCCGACCTACAAAAACGCTATGACTTCCTGGCCCAGCTGGCAGGTAAAGCGGAGAAACCGACAACCGAAAGCTAAACCGGCTGACGCAAATCTGGTGCTATAAAAAAAGCCCGAATAGTAAATCTATTCGGGCTTGTCATTTTCCGACAAATTAATCATTCAATATGAATGAGACGGCAACAATATAAGGATTCAATGACAATAAAGGCATATAACGCAGTCAGAATACGATATTCAATCTGTATTGTATAATTTTTATTTTATATATTTACCCGCAAACCATTCATGCGGAAAATTATCATTACTGTATATTTATTTACTTTAGAATTTACTTATATTGTAACAATTGATACTTATCATATCAGAATGCGCTCCTTTAGCATGGCCGTACTTCCACCCAGGAAGTTAAAACAAAAATAGTTAAAGGAATATCCAAATGAAAAGAAAAGCACTGGCATTGGTTATCCCGGCATTATTGGCTGCCGGCGCTGCTCACGCGGCAGAAATTTATAATAAAGATGGCAACAAATTAGATCTCTACGGCAAGGTAGACGGTTTACATTATTTCTCCAGCGACTCCAGCAAAGACGGCGACCAGACCTACCTGCGTTTCGGCTTTAAAGGTGAAACGCAAATTAACAATATGCTCACCGGCTATGGTCAGTGGGAATACAACGTTCAGGCCAACAACACCGAAAGCTCCGGCGATCAGGCATGGACCCGTCTTGCATTCGCCGGGATCAAAGCGGGCGACTACGGTTCATTCGACTATGGCCGTAACTACGGCGTCCTGTACGACGTGGAAGCCTGGACCGATATGCTACCAGAGTTCGGCGGCGACTCTTATACCCAGTCCGACAACTTTATGACCGGCCGCGCCAACGGTGTCGCGACCTATCGTAACAGCGATTTCTTCGGCCTGGTTAACGGCCTGAACTTCGCGCTTCAGTATCAGGGTAAAAATGAAAACCAGAATACTGAAGATATGAATGTGGGTACCAATAACCGCAGCACCGATGGCGATATTCGCTATGACAATGGCGACGGCTATGGCCTGTCCGCTACCTATGACTTAGGCATGGGTATCAGCGCTGGGGCAGCATATACTTCATCCGATCGTACAAACGCCCAGCAAAACTATACTGTTGGCGATCGCTACGCCAAGGGCGACAAAGCGGATGCCTGGACTGCAGGTCTAAAATATGACGCCAACAATGTTTATCTGGCGACTATGTATTCTGAAACCCGTAATATGACGCCATATGGTTCTACCAACAGCGATCATGGCGGTGGTATCGCCAATAAGACGCAGAACTTTGAAGTCACCGCACAATATCAGTTCGACTTTGGCCTGCGTCCGGCGATCTCTTACCTGCAATCCAAAGGCAAAGACCTGAGTTATATGGGCCAGTACTCTGATAAAGACCTGGTTAAATATATGGATGTCGGCGCGACCTATTACTTCAACCGTAATATGTCCACCTACGTTGATTACAAAATCAACCTGCTCGACGGCAATGACGACTTCTATAAAGACAACGGTATTTCTACCGACAATATCGTAGCACTGGGTCTGGTATATCAGTTCTAATGCTTGCGCCCGCCTTTCACGGCGGGCGTTTCACTTAAACCGACAATAAATTGCCGGTTGTCGTACCAATTTGTGATTCACGCAGTAGTAGAACCTCAATCCTGATGGCATACTGTTTTGGTGGTTATTAAAACAGGAGGTTTTATGAGTAGAATGATTCTGGTACCCATCGATATTTCTGATAAAGAATTTACTCAACGTGTGATCCGCCACGTTGAATCCGAAGCACGCGTCGATGACGCGCAGGTGCATTTCCTCACCGTTATCCCTTCGCTACCCTACTACGCCTCTCTGGGTATGGCCTATACCGCTGAACTGCCGGCAATGGATGAACTGCGCGCCGAATCGGAAGCGCAACTGCGCGAATTAGCCAAAGGCTTCGCCATTCCGGAAGACAGAATGCATTTCCACGTTGCCGAAGGCTCGCCAAAAGATAAGATCCTGGCGCTGGCTAAATCGCTGCCCGCCGACCTGGTCATTATCGCCTCGCATCGCCCGGACATCACCACTTATCTGCTCGGCTCTAACGCCGCGGCGGTGGTGCGCCATGCCGAGTGCTCGGTACTGGTCGTCAGATAATCGCAAGCCCGCCGCCCGGCGGGCTTTATTATCTTTACTCCTCGCGGATTAAAGTGCCGGAAAGATGCTGACATTGCCCCCCCGAATCCGTACCATACACGCCACGGTTTTCTATCAGACCTCACTCATTGCTACGCGCCAGCGGGAGTTGCTCCAGCGACTGGCACAACGCGTGCTCTTCTGATGCCACACTATGAATTGAGCCACTATTAAATGTTGCAAAATCAAGAAATTAGTAAAAAAGAAAAATACAACATCGACAAGCTGCAGAAACGTCTGCGCCGTAATGTCGGTGAGGCGATCGCCGACTTCAACATGATTGAAGATGGCGACCGTATTATGGTCTGTCTTTCCGGCGGCAAAGACAGCTATACCATGCTGGAAATTCTGCGCAGCCTGCAAAAAAGCGCGCCTATTTCTTTTTCGCTGGTAGCCGTTAACCTCGATCAGAAACAGCCGGGCTTCCCGGAGCACATTCTGCCGGCGTATCTGGAACAGCTGGGCGTTGAGTATAAGATTGTCGAAGAGAACACTTACGGCATCGTTAAAGAGAAAATCCCGGAAGGCAAAACCACTTGCTCACTGTGCTCTCGTCTGCGCCGCGGCATTCTCTACCGTACGGCGACCGAACTGGGCGCGACCAAAATCGCGCTCGGCCATCACCGCGACGATATCCTGCAGACGCTGTTCCTCAACATGTTCTACGGCGGCAAAATGAAAGGTATGCCGCCGAAGCTAATGAGCGATGACGGCAAGCATATCGTTATCCGCCCGCTGGCCTACTGCCGCGAAAAAGATATCGAACGCTTCTCGCAGGCCAAAGGCTTCCCGATCATTCCTTGCAACCTGTGCGGATCCCAACCTAACCTGCAGCGTCAGGTGATCGCCGATATGCTGCGCGATTGGGATAAACGCTATCCTGGCCGTATCGAAACCATGTTTAGCGCAATGCAGAACGTGGTGCCGTCGCACCTGAGCGACGTCAATCTGTTTGATTTTAAATCCATCACTCACGGATCGGCGGTGGTTGACGGCGGCGATCTGGCTTTTGACCGCGAAGAGATCCCGCTGCAGCCTGCGGGCTGGCAGCCGGAAGAAGAAGACGCTCAGTTAGATGAACTGCGTCTGAATGTGGTTGAAGTAAAATAACAAGCAACACGTCTCCGGCAACCGCCGGAGACCGTCACTTGCCGCCCCTTACTTCAGCAGACGTACGCGGCAGGACTTGCCTTTAATCTTGCCGTTTTGCAACTGCTTATACGCCTTCTGCGCCACGCCCTGGCGGATAGCGACATAAACATGCGCGGGATGAACGTTAATCTTACCGATATCGGCGCCATCAAACCCCATATCGCCAGTTAACGCCCCCAGCACATCGCCCGGACGCATCTTCGCCTTCTTACCGCCATCGATACACAGGGTCGCCATCTCCGCCTGCAGCGGCGCAATATGATTACCCGCCGGCGCGTTAGCCCAGTTGAGTTTGATCTGCAGCATTTCGGCAAGAATGTTAGCGCGCTGCGCCTCTTCCGGCGCGCAGAAACTAATCGCCAGGCCGCTTTCGCCTGCGCGGGCGGTTCGCCCGATACGGTGGACGTGCACTTCAGGATCCCACGCCAGTTCAAAGTTAATCACCAGCTCCAGCGATTTGATATCCAGGCCGCGCGCCGCGACATCGGTCGCCACCAGTACGCGGGCGCTACCATTAGCAAAACGTACCAACGTCTGATCGCGGTCACGCTGTTCCAGGTCGCCATGAAGCGACAGCGCGCTCTGGCCGGCAGCGTTCAATGCATCGCACACCGCCTGACAATCGCGCTTAGTATTACAAAATACCACGCAGGAAGCCGGCTGATGCTGGCTGAGCAATTTTTGCAGCAGCTTGATTTTACCGCTTTGCGAAACGTCGAAGAACTGCTGTTCAATAGACGGCAGCGCATCAACGCTATCGATTTCGATCGTCTGCGGATCCCGCTGCACCCGGCCGCTTATCGCGGCGATGGCTTCCGGCCAGGTCGCGGAGAACAGTAAAGTCTGGCGCGAAGCCGGCGCATAACGAATCACTTCATCGATAGCATCGCTGAAGCCCATATCAAGCATACGATCGGCTTCATCCATAACCAGCGTCTGCAGCGCTTCCAGCGACACGGTCCCCTTCTGCAGGTGGTCAAGCAGGCGACCCGGCGTGGCGACAATAATATGCGGCGCATGCTGTAAGGAATCGCGCTGGGCGCCGAAAGGCTGGCCGCCGCAGAGGGTTAATATTTTAATATTTGGCAAAAAGCGCGCCAGGCGACGCAGTTCGCCAGCAACCTGATCCGCCAGTTCGCGGGTCGGGCACAGAACCAGTGACTGGGTCTGGAACAGACCGGCGTCAACGTGCTGCAGCAATCCCAGACCAAAGGCCGCCGTTTTACCGCTGCCGGTTTTCGCCTGTACGCGCACATCCTTCCCAGCAAGGATTGCCGGCAACGCGGCGGCCTGCACCGGCGTCATCGCGTGGTATCCCAGTTCGTTAAGGTTGTTCAGTTGAGCTTCGGGCAAAAGGTTCAGTGTTGAAAAAGCGGTCACAATGTTTTCTCGCATTAAAGGGCGGACAATCTGCAGGCGCGTATCCTCGCAGATCTCCGCTCTTGATGCGACAATTTAATCGGGTCATCGTCTGGCGGCGGGTCGGGAAGCGGGTGTGGACGAGGCCGCGGATCGGGAACGGGCACCGGATCGTTAGGCTCAGGGCCGATGGGTATCGACTGCAATGATAGCGCCATTTTACGCATAGTTTATCCCCTCTATTTACAGGACTATTCTTTAAGCGTAGAAGTTAGCTGGCAGAGGGCAAAAAAAAAGCCGACTCAATAAAGTCGGCGTCGTACGAATCAATTGTGCTATGCAGTAATTCAAAAAAGGAAGTAAGACAATATGGAGCGCAACGCCCATCGCTTGACGTTGCATTCACCTGCGAGAGAGATATTGCCCTGAATGGGTAGAAGGTTTATTGATTTCGCTCAAATATTGCCGGGGTTTCAACGGCAAAATCGCCTGTAAAGACAATTTCTTACAACCATTTACTACGATGTAACCACCAAGTAACACCGCCAATTAGAACAACTAACATTACGCAAAAAATCGAAAAACCAAGATGCCAGCTGTTCCCCGGGATACCGCCAAGGTTGACGCCAAACAGCCCGGTCAGGAAGGTGCTGGGCAAAAAGACCATCGCCATCAACGACATCGTGTAAGTCCGCCGCGACAGCGACTCCTGCATAATCTGTGCGATTTCATCGCTCATGATCGCCGTGCGGGCAATACAGCTGTCAATCTCATCAAGCCCCCGTCCAAGACGGTCGGCAATATCCTGCATTCGGCGACGATGATCGTCACTCATCCACGGCAGGCGTTCACTGGCGAGGCGGGCGTAGACATCGCGCTGCGGGGCCATATAGCGGCGCATCACGATGAGCTGCTTACGCAGCAGCGCCAGAAAACCGCGCGGCGGCACCTGCTGGTCGAGCAGGTCATCTTCAAGGTCGATAATCCGGTCGTGCAGCTGTTCAATAAACTCGCTGGCGTGATCGGTCAACGCATCGCAGATTTCCACCAGCCAGCTACCGCAATCCGTCGGCCCGTTGCCCTCCTGCAGATCGCCCAGCACATCATCCAGCGCCAGTACTTTACGCTGACGGGTGGAGACGATCAGCCGCTCGTCCATATACAGACGCATCGCCACCAGTTGATCGGGGCGTTCATCGGTGCTGCCGTTAATACAGCGCAAGGTAATTAGCGCGCCGTCGCCGATGCGCGTCACCCGCGGGCGCGTGCTTTCCCCGGCCAGCGCGTCGCGAACGTTATTCGGCAGCAGCGGCGTGGCGGCTAACCAGTCGGCGCTGTCGGTATGGGTATAATTGAGATGTAGCCAGCAGGGATTGCTCTTATCGATATTATCGTTATCAGCCAGCGGCTTTACGCCGCCCTGCCCGTCGAGCACCCATGCAAAGATGGCGTCCGGCACTTTCAGCTCCGAGCCCTTAATCGCGTCCACTGAACCTCCATTAATGCATGCCTGTAAAAAGCGTGAATAATCCATAAGGTACGCTATTCGGCTGAATTTCGCCTCCCGCAATCGTCGCAATCGCCTAACAAATAGGCAGCATACCGCTTTTGGCGACAGCTGATCATATTTGTATTACAATTACATCCGTAATTTTAATGAGGTTTTAGTATGAATATTTATCAAGCCCAGCCCCAGGATGTCGATACCGTCCTGCCGCTGTATCTCGCCTATCGTCGTTTCTATCAGGTCGAAGAAAATCTCGTTCAGGCGCGGGAGTTCATCCTTAAGCGCCTGCAACTGAATGAGTCGGTCATTTTCTTCGCAGAAGTGGACGGCAAAGCGGTGGGCTTTACCCAGCTCTATCCCCTGTTCTGCTCGCTGGAAATGAAGCGCATCTGGCTGCTTTACGATCTGTACGTTGATGAGTCTGCCCGCCAGCACGGCGTAGCGCAGCAGTTGATTGCCCGTGCCGAACAGCTGGCAAAAGAGAGTGATTCAGCATTTATTATGCTTAGCACGGCAACCGATAATACTAAAGCGCAGGCGTTATACGAGCGTAGCGGCTTCGTACGTGATACGGATTTTTACGTCTATAACAAAATGCTCAAGTAAGTTGTTCAGGCCGCCAGAAAGGGAGAACCCGCCATTGGCGGGTTCTTATTAGTTCGTATCAGTCGTCGGCTAATCCACAGTAGTAATCCTTGCCATCGTCTGGGCGGGCACAGGACGGGATTAGCAGCAAGCGTTCATTTTTTCTCTTCCGCATAGCGGCGGGCGTTATCGTGTAAATTGGTGCACATGGTTATTACTCCATTTTTATAAGCAGACTAAGAGCCTATCCCATTAGGGCTATTTTACTTGCCATTTTGAACCAGGGCAGTGCTCGAAATCCTCACGTACTACGTGTACGCTCCGGTTTCTGCGCGCTGTCCGTGTTCAAACTGGCTGCGCCAATTACGCCTACTGGGATAGGCTCTAATCCTAGAAGCTTCCGTCAGATTTGCCACATTCCTGGCTAAAATTTTTCCCAGCCCAGCACCGATGCCCCCAGTAATCCCCCTTCGCGACTAAATTGCCCGGCGACCAGTAGTGGCTCGGCGCTCTTCAGCAGAATCTTTGCCCGCAACGCGGTATCAAGGCGCGCCAGCAGAGACGTTTCGCTCGCCAGCCCGCCGCCTGCGACGATTTTATGTGGCCCGAGGATATTTACCGCATGTGCCAACGGTTCGCTCACCAGATCAAGCCATACTTCAAGGGTGAACGCCGCAGTCTCTTCTCCGGTCATGCCCTGCGTCACGATCTCGACACTGCTTAGCGCCTGACCGCTAAGCAGTTGATGCAGCCGCTGCATCCCTTTTGCCCCGCCAAGGGTGTCAAGACACCCCTGCTGTCCGCAGCCGCAGGGCAGCCGCGGCAACTCAACTCCCCGCAGATGAGTGCGCGTAATGGGTCCGTGCCCCCACTCGGCGCCGATCCCCTGATTGCCGTAGAGGATTTTGCCGTTGATGGCAATCCCGCCGCCGATCCCGCTGCCGAGGATCACCCCCAACACCACCGGCAGATCTTTTGCCGCGCCGAAACGCGCTTCGGCCAGGGTAAAACAGTCAGCATCGTTAGCCATCGCCACCGGGCGCCCGAGCTCAGCCTGCAGGGATTGGATAATATCGATACCGGCAAACGGCGGAATGTTGCTCGACAGAATACGATCGTTGGCAACATCCACCACTCCGGCGCAGGAGAGCGCCAACGGACTCCGTCCGCTAATCGCATCGCCATATTGCGCGATAATCTCCTGTACGGCGTCGATGAATGCCGGCCAGGAAGTCAGCGGCATCGCCCGCTGACGCGGCATTACTACCTGGCCAGGCGCCGGAGAGATAGCGCTTTTAATAAAGGTTCCGCCAATATCCAGGCACAGCACGCTATTGCTCATAGGCGAGAGTCCATGATGTCACGCAGGCCATCGCCCAGCAGGTTGAAGCCTAATACCGAAAAGACAATAGCCAGCCCCGGCCACAGCGAAATCCCCAGGCTAATGCCAAGGAAGTTACGCCCGTCGCTCATCATCGTTCCCCACTCCGGCATCGGCGGTTGCACGCCCATGCCGAGGAAGGAGAGCGAAGCGGCGGCCAGGATCACCGAGCCGCCGGTCAATGTCGCCTGCACGGTAATCGGCCCCAGGGTATTACGCAGAATGTAGTGGATTATCTGTCGGCGATAGCCAATTCCCAGCGCCCGCGCCGCTTCCATGTACTCCATATTCTTGATACCCAAGGTCAGGTTACGGCTGAGGCGCGCGTAAACCGGCACGGAGAAGATAGCTATCGCCAACAGCATATTCAGCAACCCTGCGCCGAGGACGCTGACCAGCAGGATAGCCAGCACGATGCCGGGAAAAGCGAAAATGACATCCATCACCCACATAATCAGGTGATCGACACTTTTCCCGCACAACGCGGCGATGATGCCCAGAGGCAGCCCCATCAGTAGCGACAGCGCCACGCTGACCACCACTTCAATCAGTGAGATCCTGGCGCCGTAAATAGTGCGGGAAAAGATATCGCGGCCATAGTCATCGGTGCCCAACCAGTGGTCGGCCGACGGCGCGGAGAGAATATTCAGCAGGTCCTGCGCGTAGGGATCGTAGTGGCTTAACCATGGCGCGAAGATGGCGCATATCAGGATTAAAGCGACGATGATGCCGCCGAGGGTCAGCGAGGGATGCTCCATCCCCCAGCGCAGGCCGCTGAGTACGCCGCTGCGCGATTTGGCGAGTGAAATTTCCGACATATCAGTCAAACCTTATTTTCGGGTTGATTCTGGCGATAATCATCTCGCCAACCAGGTTCATCACCACCACGCTTGCCACCGTAATCATCGTCACGCCCTGGATAACGGGATAATCGCGATAGCGCACCGAATCCACCAGATAGCGGCCTATCCCCGGCCAGTTAAACACCGACTCGGTCACCACCGCGCCGCCGATCAGGCTGCCGAAGTTGAGTGCGATAATGGTCACGATGGGGATCAGCGCATTACGCAGTGCATGCTTGAAATAGACCTGAAACGGCGCCAGCCCTTTGGCCCGCGCGGTGCGGATATAATCTTCGCCTAACACGTCAACCATACTGGAGCGGGTCATCCGCGACATCACCGCCATCGGGAAAATCCCCAGGCAGACCGACGGCAGGATATAGCTTTTCCAGCCATCCGCGCCCAGCAAAGGCAGCCAGCCCAGCTTCACCGAAAAAGTATCCATGGCGATCAGCGCCAGCCAGAAGTTGGCTATCGACGCGCCGGCTATCGCCACCAGCATCAGCACATGGTCGGCTACATGATTGCGGTAAATGGCCGCGCACATCCCCATGGGAATACCGAGGATCACCGCCATCATCCACGCCAGCAGCGCCAGGCCTAACGTATAAGGAACCCGCTCGCTCATTTCGGCGGAGACCGGCTGGCCGGACTTCAGCGAGGTGCCAAAATCCCCCTTCAGCATTCCGCTGACGAAATGGCCATACTGCACCGCCAGCGGATCGTCCAGGCCGAGGCGCGTATGCATACGGCTGACATCATCCTGGGTGGCCTGCGGCCCGGCCATCAGGCGGGCCGGGTCACCGGGGAGCATCCTGATCGCCAGAAAGACAATCAGCGATGCGCCCAGTAGGATCAGCGGCAAAGAAAGCAGTTTTTTAATCACATAAGCTTTCATAACAACTCCACCCTGACCCCAGCGTTACGGTTTTTGCGCTTCGGTTACGATAATTTCGCCGCCCGGCTCCATCCGCACGCCTTTAATAGTGGCGCGGGTGGCGTACAGATCGTCCTGGAAGTAGAGCATCACATGCGGCGCGTCCTGCATAATGGCCTTTTGCGCCGCCACATATTCGGCGATACGCGCGTTGTCATCCATGGTGGTCGCGGCTTTATCTAACAGCTCATCTACCTGCGGGTTGCGGTAGAAACCAAGGTTAGCCCCGGCCGGCGCGGCGCTCTGTGAGTAGTACAGCGGGCGCAGTTGCAAATCCGAACCATTAAGGCCGGAAGACCAGGAGGCCAGCACCGCATCGGTACGGTTGGCCAACTTTTCCGCCGCCGGAGCAAACGCCGCTTTGCTCCAGACGCCGCTCTCCATCTGCTGGATATTAAGTTTCACGCCAACTTTGCCCCACATCGCCTGCAGGATTTGCGCGGTACGCGCATCCGGTCCCTGCACGGCGATGTTCATCTCAAAGCCCTGCGGGTACCCGGCCTCTTTTAATAGCGCTTTCGCTTTATCGAGATCCCACGGATAGTCGTTGAGGGTTTTATCATATCCTTCATTCACCGGCGCCAGCGGCGAGTTGGCGGCAGAAGCAAAACCAAACATCACCGCCTTCAGCAGCGCTTCTTTGTCGGTCGCCAGGTTCAGCGCCTGACGCACGCGGACATCATTCAGCGGCTTTTGCTCAACGTTGAGCGCTACCCAGAATACCGACGCTCCCTGCCCCTGCTCCAGCTTCACCTGCGGGTTGCTTTTCAACTGCAGACCAAACTGCGGCGGTACCGGGTTAATCACATCGACCTGGCCGGAAAGCAGCGCCATATTCATCACCGACGGCTCCGCGCTCCAGGTCCACTTAATCTCATCCGGGCCGTGATTCTCGCCCCAGTATTTCGGGTTTTTCTTCTCCAGCACGTATTCACCGGTTTTATACTCCTGCAGCATATATGGACCGGTACCGTCCGCTTTACGGCCAATGGTGCCGGCTTTCGCCGCCGCCGGGCTCACCATCTTCGCCGAGCCGCCGGTCAACAGATTGAGGAAAGAGGGATAGACCTTTTTCAGCGTAATCTCGACGTTGTCATCATCGAGCTTCTTCACGGAAGCGATCACGTTGCGCATCCGCGAACTGGCTGCCAGTCCGCCTTTCGGGTCGATATGTCGTTCAATATTGGCGACGACCGCATCGGCATTGAACGGCGAGCCGTCATGGAAAGTGACGTTTTTACGCAGGGTAAAAGTCCAGACTTTACCGTCATCGCTGACCTTCCAGGCGGTGGCCAGCGCCGGGGCGATTTTGAAATCCGGCGACAAATCCACCAGACCTTCATACATCGGTTTTAAAACGGTATCGGTAAAGGTCGCGGTTTGGTCGCCCGGATCCATGCTACGCGGAGGTTCGTTTTGCATCACGTTCAGCGTCGCTGCCTGCAGCGCCGTCGCCCCGCCGGTTGCCAGTAAGCCTGCCAGAATGGCAAGTCGATATTTATTCATAATTGCCTTCATCCGTTAACCCCTACCTGTCTGTTATGTCGCCAGTTGTGGCTGTTATGTTGCGATTAGGTTTTCTTTTTACCCAAAACAGAGTCCCATAAATGTGATATTAGCCATGATTAACACTTAATTAGGTAATAAATTTAACTTATATGTGATTGTTTAGTTATTTTTGAAAATAAACTGGTTGCTAAAGCGCCAGCCCGCGATTATGTTCAGAAAAAAGCGTTATGGCTGAGTAACTATGCTGAACAAACTCCACCAACAATTGATTCATTTGGTCTGTAGCGAGGAAGGCGCCAGCCGCGCAGACCTCGCCCGCCTGACGGGTATGAGTAAAGCGGCCATTGGCGCACTGGTAAAAGAGATGCTGGCCGATGGGCTGCTAGAGGAGAGCGATATGGCCGCTTCCGGCGGCCAGGGGCGCCCCTCCGTCACCCTTTCGCTGGCGCCGGACGCCGCTTACGCTATCGGCATCTCGCTGATTGATAATCAGCTGGTGTTGGTACTGATGAATGCCAGCGGTGAGAAAATCGCCGAGCGGCTGCTCACGCCGCTGCTTGAAATCCCCGCCTTAATCCAGCAACTGGCGGATGAAATCCGCAGTTTGTTAAACGATACGCTTATCGAGCGCCAACGGCTGGTCGGCATCGGTTTTGCCCTGTCTGCCTTTGTCGACGCCGCGCAATCGGTCTGCATACAGTCGGCGCTGCTGGGCTGGCATCAGGTACCGCTAGCTGAACTGTTAAGCCGCGCGACCGGCGGGATCCCGGTATTGATTGAAAACGACACCCGGGCCCTGGCGAACTGGGAGAAAACTTTTGGCCATCTACGCAAGCTGGAGAGCGCAGTGGTGATTTCTCACGGCAGCGGCATCGGCAGCGCGGCGGTCATCTGTAACCGAATCTGGCGCGGCGCCCACGGCGGCGCGGGAGAAATAGCCCACTGCACCATCGTGCCGGCGGGCACGCCTTGTCGCTGCGGGAAGCGTGGCTGTCTCGACACCATTGCGTCTCTCACCGCCATCTTTGAACAGGCGCGTATGGCCGGTATCGACACTAACCAACTGGATGAACTGGAAGCCATGGCGCGTAAGGGCCACAGCGCCGCCATCCAGATCCTGCATCGGGCCGGCGATGCGTTAGGGTTAGCCATTTCACATCAGATCCAGACTCACGATCCGGCGGCGATCATGCTTGCCCACCAGCCGGAAAGCTTTAACGGTTTACTGAATACCGTGATGCAACAAGCCATTGAAACCAACCTGTTGCCGGGGATGGCGGGAAAAACGCCGCTTATCTATCGTCCGCTGGCTCAGGACAGCTGGGCGCTCGCCGCGGCGAGCGTCGCGCTGACTCACGTTCTCTTTCCAGGATAATTTCGAGGTCCTTATGCGCATTGCCGTTGGCGGAATACATATTGAATGCAGCACGTTTAATCCGGTCCTGACTCATGAAGCGGAGTTTCGCACCGTCAAGGGCGAAGCCCTGCTGGAAGCGCCTCACTTTCAGTTTTTACGCGATTATCCGGCGACATTTCTGCCGACGCTGCACACCCGGGCGATTCCCGGAGGCCCGGTGGCGCGAGAGACCTATGAACAGTTCAAGGCCGAATTCTTAAGCCGGCTGCAGGCGCAACTGCCAATCGACGGCCTGTACCTTGCGATGCACGGCGCAATGTACGTTGAAGGTATGGAAGACGCTGAAGGCGACTGGATCACCGCCGCCCGCGCCTGCGTCGGCGATGACTGCCCGATTGCCGTCAGCTACGATCTTCACGGTAACGTGACCCAGCGCATCATCGACGCCATCGATATCTACTCAACCTATCGCACCGCGCCGCATATCGATATCGAAGAGACCATGCGCCGTTCGGTCAGTATGCTGGTGAATAGTCTGCAAAACGGCGTGCGCCCGGGCATAGTGTGGGCCCCTATCCCGGTATTACTGCCTGGCGAGCGAACCAGTACGGAAGATGAACCGGCAAAAAGCCTGTACGCCATGTTGCCGCACAGCGACCAGATCGACGGCGTACTCGATAGCTCATTAATGGTCGGCTACGTGTGGGCCGATGAACCGCGCGCCACCGCCGCGGCCATTTTTACCGGCACCGATCGAGCGGTACTGGAGCAACAGGCCGCAAAACTGGCGCAGGCCTATTGGGACGCGCGGGAAAATTTTGTTTTCGGCTGCCGGACGGGCAGCGTCGCCGAATGCGTCGCTCAGGCCATCGCCAGCCCCACGGGCCCGGTGATCCTGGCGGATTCTGGCGATAATCCAACCGGCGGCGGCGTCGGCGATCGCGGCGATGTGCTCGCCGAGCTGCTACGCCAGCAGGCGCAAAATAACCTGGTGGCCGGCATTACCGACGCGCCGGCGACGCGTGCGGCCTTTGAAGCCGGCATTGGCGCAGAACTGCAGTTGACTATCGGCGCCAGCCTCGATCCGGCGGGCGTCAGCGCGAGCGCGCGTTTTACCGTCACCGGTCTGCTGGCGGCGGATCCGCAGCGCCCGGCCAATCAGGCGGTGCTACAGACAGGTGGTGTTACCGTGGTGGTAGCCGACCGCCGACGCCCGTATCACGATATCGCTGACTTTAGCGCGCTGGGACTCGACCCGCGGCAGGTGAAAATCCTGGTGGTCAAATCCGGCTATTTATCGCCGGAGCTGGCGCCGCTGGCCAATCCGAACCTGATGGCGCTCTCGGAAGGGGTGGTCGATCAGGATATTGAACGGGTGGCGCGTCTGCGGATGCTGACACCGACCTGGCCATTTAAGCGTGATCTCGAATTCACCCCACTGGTGCGGGTTTCCGCTCGCGCGCCCTTTGCCAGGGAGTGCTGACTCATGAACCGCGAAACGCCTGCGCCAGTGCTGGCCGTCGACAATCTGAGCGTCGCCTTCCGCCACGGCGATAGCTGGCAGAAAGTGGTGCGTAATATCTGTTTTAGCCTCTATCCAGGTAAGACGCTGGCGATCGTCGGCGAATCCGGCTCGGGTAAAAGCGTGACGGCGATGGCCATTATGCGCCTGCTTTCTGCCCGGCATAGCCGTACCGAAGGACAGGTGCTGCTCGGCGGCAAATCCCTGCTCGACCTTCCTGAAGAGGAGATGCGTCGCGTGCGCGGCGCCGAGGTGGCGATGATTTTTCAGGAGCCGATGACCAGTCTTAACCCGGCATTTACCATCGGCAATCAGATAGCGGAAGTTTTTATCCGCCATCAGGGCTTATCGGCGCGCCAGGCGAAGCAGGAGGCCATTGCCCTGCTGGAAAAAGTCCGCATTCCGCATGCCGCGCAGCGTTTCGATGAATATCCGCATCAGTTTTCCGGCGGTATGCGCCAGCGCGCGATGATCGCGATGGCGCTGGCCCTGAAGCCGAAACTGCTGATCGCCGATGAACCCACGACCGCGCTGGACGTCACTATCCAGGGGCAAATCCTCGATCTGATTAAAACCCTGCAGGCGGAAAACAATACCGCGGTGCTATTTATTACCCATGATATGGGCGTGGTCGCGGAAACCGCCGACGATACGCTGGTGATGTTTCGCGGCGATGCTATCGAATGCGAGCGTACGCCGACGCTATTCGCTACCCCGCAGCAGCCCTATACCCGTACGCTGCTGGCCTCGGTACCCGCGGCAGGTGAAATGGATATAAGCTCGACCCCCTGTAAGTTCCCATCGGTTAACCTGCAAACCGGAGAAATCCGTCGTTACCCGCCAGAGCCTGACCTCAGCCTGACCAGCAACGAGCCGGTATTATCGGTCAAAAATCTGGTCACCCGTTTTCCAGTTAAAAAAGGCTTTTTTAATCAGTTAGCCGGGCATATCCACGCCGTAGAAAACGTTAGCTTTGATCTATGGCCCGGCGAAACGCTATCGCTGGTGGGCGAATCCGGCTGCGGTAAATCGACCACCGGTCGCAGTCTCATTCGCCTGGTCCAGGCGCAATCAGGCCATGTTCGCCTTAATGGCTATGACGTCCTGCAAGCCGGGCGCCAACAGCAAAAGCGGATGCGTCAGGATATCCAGATGATTTTTCAGGATCCGTTCGCCAGCCTGAATCCACGGCTGAAAATCCAGGAAACGTTGATTGAACCACTGCTGGAAAATGGCCTCGCCACACGCCAGCAGGCGCTGGCGCGCGCCCATGAATTGATTGAGAAAGTGGGACTCAGCGTCGCGGTGCTTAACCGCTATCCGCATGAATTTTCCGGTGGTCAGCGCCAGCGTATCTGCATTGCCCGCGCGCTGGCGATGAATCCCAAGGTGATTATCGCCGACGAGTCGGTGTCGGCGCTGGATGTGTCGGTCAAAGCGCAGGTGGTCAACCTGATTATCGAACTGCAACGAACGATGAAAATCGCCTTTCTGTTCATCTCTCATGATATGGCGGTGATTGAACGCATCAGTCACCGGGTAGCGGTCATGTATCTCGGCGAAATCGTCGAAATTGGCCCGCGGCAGGCAATTTTCGCCAATCCGCAACACCCCTATACGCAGAAGTTAATTGCGGCGATCCCGAAAACCGATCCGTCTCGCCGACATCTTCTGCGCGAAGCCAATAACGATGAACTACCCTCGCCGTTTCGCGATAAAGACTGGCAGCCGCCGACCCGCCGCTACGAACAAGTCGGTAATCAGCACTGGGTAATGCGCTGAGCGGAGTACCTTTAAATAGACCGGCTTAACGCTCTGTAGTCTGCGCTGAGCCGGTCCCCCTTCCCAAAAAGCGATGCACAATCCCCCCTTTTAGCTGGCAACGCATTTTTTGCTGCTTTTTGCGATTCACATTCTCACTTCATGCTGTATTATGCGGCTTATTGCAGTCTTTTGCAGGAACAACGATTATGCATAAAACCGCCCGACAACAGTTTTTACTCGAACTACTGAGCGAAAACGGTCAAATTAGTATCAGCGAACTGGTCGAACGATTGCAGGTCTCGCCCGATACCGTTCGCCGCGATCTTAGTGACCTGGAAAAACGCGGACTGGTACAGAAAAACCATGGCGGCGCTATCGCTCTCGATCTTCCAGCTATGAATCGTCAGGCGCGCAATGCGCTGCTGCCCGAGACTAAGCAACGCCTCGGCGCGCTGGTCGCCCGTGAGATTCCTCCAGGATCAACGCTATTTTTAGACGCCGGCAGCACGGTACTGGCCGTCGCCGCTCATCTAAAAGGACCGCTGACGGTCATCACCCCTTCGCTGGATATTGCCCAACTATTTAGCGAACGGCCCGATATCGAGTTGGTTTTACTTGGCGGAAAATGGGATATGCGACAGCGGCTGTTTGCCGGTAGCGCCACGCTGGCGCTGCTTTCTCGTTACCGCGCGGATATCGCCATTCTCGGCGCCTGCGCGATCCATGCGCAACAAGGGCTTAGCGCCAGCCAGGAAGCGGATGCGGAGGTAAAGCGCGCAATGCTGGCAGCCAGCGTCGAGCACTGGCTGGTGGCTGACCATCTGAAACTTAATCGCTGCGAGCCATACCTGGTCGCCGAACTGAAACACATCGATCGTCTGTTCCTCGACAAGCCATGGCACGCGCTTGGCGAAGACAATTCAATGCAGGTCAGCATTGCTGACGCTGAATAACGTGGAGAAAGTCATGCATAAAGTTATTACCGGCGCAGGTAAACCTATTAACATTGCGCTGATCGGCTATGGATTTGTCGGCAAAACGTTTCACGCGCCGCTCATTAACTCGGTCGATGGGTTAAAGCTTGCCGTCGTCGCCTCCCGCGACGAAGCCAAAGTGAAGCAGGACCTGCCAGATGTCACGGTAATCGCTTCTCCGGAAGAGGCCATTCAGCATCCGGACGTCGATCTGGTGGTACTCGCTTCGCCGAACGCCACCCACGCCCCGCTGGCTCGACTGGCGTTGAACGCCGGTAAGCACGTGGTGGTGGATAAGCCCTTCACTCTCGATATGCAGGAAGCGCGCGAGCTGATCGCGCTGGCGGACGAAAAGCAACGACTGCTTTCAGTCTTCCACAATCGCCGTTGGGATAGCGATTATCTCGGCGTTAAGCAGGCCATCGAGCAGGGGCTGATCGGCAAGGTTAAGCATTTCGAGTCGCATATCGACCGTTTCCGCCCGGAAGTACGCGTTCGCTGGCGCGAGCAGAACGTGCCGGGCAGCGGCCTGTGGTTTGACATCGGCCCGCACCTGATCGACCAGACGCTACAACTTTTCGGCCTGCCGCAATCGGTACAAGGCAATATAGCCACTCTGCGACAGGGCGCGGAGATCAACGATTGGGCGCACGTGGTGCTGAATTATCCGCAGCACAAAGTGGTTTTGCACTGTAGCATGCTGGTGGCCGGCGGCGTCTCGCGCTTCACGGTCCACGGCGATAGCGGCAGCCTCGTGAAACTGAAAGCAGACCAGCAAGAGAGCCAGCTGCTGGCTGGGGTCATCCCAGGGAGCGAAAGCTGGGGCCAGGATGACGACAGCATGACGCTGTTCGACGCCAGCCTGCAGGCACACACGCTCGCCACACCGAAAGGCGATCAGCGTCAGTACTATATTCAGGTTCGCGATGCCCTGCAGGGCAAAATCGCCAACCCGGTGCCGCCGCTACAGGCGCTGGCGGTGATGGCGGTGCTGGAAGCCGCCGTTGCTTCAGCAGAAAGCGGCAGCGTGCAAAAGCTGGCGTTAACCACCGACGAACTGGCCGGGCTTCAGTAATCCCTTGATGCAATAGCGGCTGCAGCTCCGCGCGGCCGCTACGCTTAGCTCTCCTGTCGGGCGTATAAATAGGCGGTCGCCCGCGAAATGCCAAGATGCTGCGCGACCATTTCCATTGATTTGCGCAGATCTAATAGCCCCTCTTTACGCAATTGTCGAATCACCGTTTTACGATCCGCCGCACTCAGCGCCCTGGCTGTCGTCGCCCGCTCGGCGGCGAATGCATCAATTCGTTGGCGAATGGCCGCTGCGCCGCCCGGTTCAAGATGTTCAACCACCGTGGCGCTTTCCGTGGCGGTAAAGCGCGCCAACGCGCTCTGCATACCGCGAAACAACGTCATATCGACGTTAAGACAGAGGGCGGCAACATATTCACCGTTATCGCCCTTAATACCGATGGAGGTACTTTTCACCGCACGGCCATCGGCAAATTGATTGGCATAGTTGGCAACGATGGCCGGGAACTCGGCGCTGGCAATCCGCGCTAACCCCATCTCGGTCGCCGGCTGACCAACCTCTCTACCGGAGAGATTATTGTGGATAGATAAAATGGCCTGTTGAGGATGCGTCAGGTCATGGACGACCACTTCACAAAACGGCGCGAAGGTTTCGCTTAACCCCTGGGCGAGGAGATCAAGCTGTGCCAGCAAGGGCGACATCTCGCTACTCATAATTCGTTCCCGGTGGCCAATAAGGCGCTGTAACGACTCATATCCACATTACCGCCGCTGATGATAATGCCGACTTTTTTACCCCGCAGATGCGCCATGGCGCCTCGTGCGGCAGCGAAGCCCAGACAGCCGGTCGGTTCGACCACCATTTTCATCCGCTCGGCGAGAAATTTCATCGCTGCGACCAATTCATCGTCACTCACGGTCAGGATATCGTCGACGTGTTGCTGTATTAGCGGAAAAGTATATTGCCCCAGATGCTGGGTCTGCGCGCCGTCGGCGATGGTTTTCGGCGTCTCAATATGCACAATGCTGCCGCAACGAAAAGATTGCTGGCCGTCATTGCCAGCTTCGGGCTCTACGCCATAGATTTTACACCCCGGAGACAGATGACGCGTCGCCAGCGCCGAGCCTGACAACAGCCCACCGCCGCCGAGGCAGACAAATAGCGCATCCAGCGGACCGACCTCTTCTATTAGCTCTTTCGCCGCCGTCCCCTGCCCGGCAATCACGTGCGGATGATCGTAAGGAGGGATAAGGGTTAACCCATTCTGTTGCGCCAGATCGCGACCGATCTGCTCGCGATCCTCCGTGTAGCGGTCATAAAAAACGACTTTACCACCGTAGCCCCGGGTGGCGGCGACTTTAGCCGCAGGCGCATCGTGTGGCATGACGATAGTCGCCGGAATGTCCAGCAGTTTAGCCGCTAGTGCAATGGCCTGCGCGTGATTACCAGAAGAAAACGCCACTACCCCGGCCCGTTTTTGCGTTGGGCTAAACTGTTGCAACGCGTTCATCGCGCCGCGGAATTTAAATGCCCCCATGCGCTGATAATTTTCACACTTTAAAAACAGCTGCGCTGAGTATTGCTCATCCAGGGTACGGGAGGTCATCACAGGAGTAGAGTTGGCGTAACCGGCAATCCGCCGGGCGGCGGCTGCCACGTCGCGATAATCGGGAAGTTGTAGAGTCATTGTTTCGCCTTGTTGTTCAATGAGTAATCAGGACCTAATACATTTCGTCTAATTAAATACATTATGTATGATCAATATTCAACCGCAAATGGCATAGATCGCAACCAGAAGAAAATGTGCTCCGCTTGCCTATTGCCTGCTGGAAATTTCCCACATTTGGGAGCAGGATATAATCAAATACCTGATTATTGTGGTAACGCCCCATCAGCTTCTGCGGACGCAACCCGACACACTGGACAGGAGAATGTCATGTATTACACGTTAGGAGAAAAGACCCTCCACTTTTATCGCTATCAGTGCCGTTACTACGTTGCTCATTGGGACGGCGGTCACGTGATGGCCGAGCAGTTCAAGCCGTTTATCGCCGGGATCAGCGAAAAGACCGGTCTGGAAGCAAAGCGTGTGGAAGCAGTCGCTCGCGATTACTTTACTAACGTGGATTAACACAACCCTTTGATATCGCCAGAAAAGACTAAACGGCACCTCAAAGGTGCCGTTTTATATTCACTTTGGTGAGTACCAATCAGGCGGTGGGGATTTTTGAAATAATATATTCGAGTGATTCATCAATATTCTCACCTGCCAGCATTTTCTTCCGCACGCTAAACGCCCGGCCTGTACGTAAGAATTTTAGGGATACCGTGTCATTAGTAACGCCTTTGCCTGTTAATACGATTTCATTCAGCGGTACGATAAAAGTATCTGAGTACAATTTTGGTTTAACTATCAATTTATCACCAGAAAGACCAATCATAACGCGCTCCTTGAGGCGTACCCCATTCCAGATATTGAGAATGCCTACTGCGACCAATAAATAGCCAATTCCCACGCCCATCACCAGCACAATAACTCCCATACACAAAGCAATAGCACCAGTAGGAGTAAATCGGGATGTATCGCATGTTAATTTATAGTTTTTATCTTCAGGCTTAGATATTTCAACCGCAGCTTCAGGGTTATAAACATCAAGGTTTGCATTGCAGTATCTTTCGTAGCTAAAAAGATAACCGATTAAAAACAACAAACCAATCGGCACCATAGCAATCCCACCGATATAAGCAAACACAATACCAACACGCGGGACTTTCGGTAATAAAAAAACGCTTACCACCTGAACAACTATAGCAAAAGGAAGTACAATTGTGACCAAATCTTTAATCAAACGCAGCGTTCGATCATAGCCATAATAATCTGAAAGCGAGTTGACCTCATTGAGCGCCAAAAGAAACATGGCTAAGTTAATAATAATACCAATCAATGTCAGACGGTGAATTTTATTCATTCATACTCCATTATGCTTACTCATCGTAACATATTAATTTAATTAATAGGTTTACACTATGCCGCTAATAAAAAAGGCATTTTTAACACCTGACGCCGTTCAACAACTCGAAATATCCGAATATATTCTCGCATGTAAAAAAGACAAGACATACATAAGACAAACAATATACCCCAAAGATTCGCACGCCAATAAAAAGAGCCAGCCGATATTAACAAATACACCCTCCCCGTCAACAAAAAAAGCAAAACACAATATTCAGGCGTCATTTCTTTTTAATGTAAACTTCCCTGGTGCGGAATTTAATTCATGCGTTAAATTTATTACTCTTGATCCGATACATCAGGTCTATATTTTATCGACATTGCTGCTTTCATTCTTATTCATGCATTAACCATTGGCATTGTTCATTTTACCAGGCTATACCTTAGGCATCATTATTCATCAAGGATCTGTTGCAATGGGCAAGAAAATTTTAATGCTGGTGGGTGATTACGCTGAAGATTACGAAACCATGGTCCCGTTTCAGGCATTACAGATGATTGGCCATCAGGTCGATGCTGTCTGCCCGGATAAAAGCAAAGGCGACTATATTATGACGGCGATTCATGATTTTGACGGCGCACAAACCTATAGCGAAAAACCCGGTCATCGCTTCGTACTGAACGCAGACTTCGATAGCGCCAATGAGCAAGACTACGACGCACTGCTCATCCCCGGCGGCCGTGCGCCAGAATATCTGCGCCTGAATGAGCAGGTGATTAAGCTGGTACAGGCTTTTGACGCTGCGCGTAAACCGATTGCCGCCGTCTGCCACGGCCCACAGCTTCTCGCGGCCGCCGGCATTCTTAAAGGCCGTACCTGCAGCGCTTATCCAGCTTGCGCTCCCGAAGTTCGCCTCAGTGGCGGACATTACGCCGATATCGGTATCGACCAGGCGCACGTTGATGGCAATCTGGTGACCGCTCCCGCCTGGCCCGCCCACCCGCAGTGGCTTGCTAAATTTGCCGAGGTGTTGCAGCGGTAAGCGCCTTTTCCAGGGCTGGAGTCGCTACGGTACAATATGCCCCCCAGCCCTTACTCCTTGCGCGAAGCTATTCCACGGTTTTATTTTTTACTAGTGCATAAGAGACTATCAGCTGCTGCAGGTGCTGTTCCGCTTGTTGCTGCTGCGAGGCGCGGCTGATTTGCCCTTCTGTCATCGCCGTTAGTTGGCGTAACTGTTCTTCAGCCGGAACGGTTCGATTAAGGGACTGAGTAATGGCGAACACCGCGGATTTTAGTTCACTGACCGTCAGGTATTGTCCCTTCTGCTCATCCAGGGCATTCAGACGCTGAGTTAATTGCTGCAGTTGCTGCATTCCCTGATACCACCCGGTGAGGTTTTCCGCCGGCAGCGCGGCGGCTATGATCTGCTGCCGCCACTGCGAGGACAATGTTTTCGCCTGCTCCGGCCATAGCGCCAGTGCCTGTTGTACCAGTTGATCGCCATAGTCGATGGCCCAATTAGGTTTGAGTTGAGCCAGATGTGTAAGCTGCTGCCGGGTCTGCTTTATCCCACTGTCTGCTGACGGTGCGTGCAGAGAAAAGGAGCGTAACTGATCTGGCGAAAGTACCGTCGGCAATGGCGCCAGACTGAGAGCGAATTGCTGCTGTTCCGGATCTGGTTGATTCATCGCCTGCCACCCCCACCCTGCCGCTGCGGTCAGCACCAGCATCGTCAGCATACCGGCCATAAAAGGTCGCCATCGTTTTTCAGAGTTCTGACGCTCATTGCCGACTTGCACGTTTGGCAGCGTTTCCGGCGGCGCAATATAAACCCACTTTGTTCGCTCAACCCGCTCATCCAAATGGGTGGACGCGTTCTCCATCGTGACTACGTGCGGTAGGGTATCAGCGCTGGTCACGCCATCGCTATTCTCCAGCCGTACAGCCGCGTTATGCATCAAATTGAGCAACGCATCAAACTGACTGGCGTGCTTTAATTCCAGACGCTGCAGCGCAGCATCCAGCGCTTTCAGATGCACTTCCGCCTCATAAATCAAACTAAGATCGACATAGGCTAGCGTCAGCGTACGCAGCGCTTGCAGTAGCCGTTTACCCAAACCGCTAAGGATTTCCATCCGCGCGTGTACCGGCTGTGGCCAAAGGCTCCCCCACTGACGGGTAATCAGCGTTTCCAGGATAGCCAGTCCTTCATTCAGCCCGCATAAGCCGGTTAACTGCGTACGGGCAAGCGTATACCAAGCCGCGGTCTGCAGCTCTACGCCGTTACGGTCAAATAATGACAGGCAAAGCCGTTCTGCGTATAGCCAGTCAACGTCGGGGCGCGCCGGGTGGCTGAGTTTGTGCATTTCTTCACGCAGCTTTGCGTAGTCTGCCAGCGTGCGCGGGTCGCCGCCGGTAATCAGGTGACGCTTAGGATAAGTTGTCATAGGGGTAACCAGAGTGAGGGCTAAATAGCGGTGCGGGCATTCAGATACTGTTGCTGTTTCAGATGGCGAAGGAGAACCCTGCCTTCAGGCATAAATTCCGTGCCATAGCGTACCAGACCAATTTCCTTCAGTTCCGCGTCGATGGCATAACGCAGTTCGCCTGGCTGTGTCTGTTCGAGCATCTCCACACGGAGGCTGTTCAGCCGCGGTTCGTATTTGAGCAGTACCGCGGACAGCGTGGTCATTAACTGGTGCGCGCTACCCGGCATCCCCTGGAGAATTTTTGTCATATCCGGCAGACCGTAATCCGGAAGATGCGCCAGCGTGCCAGCCCGGCAGTTGAGGATACGCTGCATATTATCAAGCACCGATAAAATGACCTGATTTTCTTCACCGACCTGATGCAGATCGAGACCGCCGGAGAAATTACCAAACAGGGTGTCGTAAAGTGAGGGGCGCGGCATTTTAGTTACCTTTTAACGGTTGCAGCGTCAGCCGGTTGTGACCGGCTTCGATAATACGCGGCTTGTCGGGGTCGAGGTCGTCGCGGGTCAACACTAACCGCCAGCTGTCCTTGACCCGATCCGGCGCGATAAACATCCCCGCCACCGCGACGTATTGCGCCGCCGTCTCCAGCGGCATATCCAGCGCCACGGATTCCCCCGGGTGTAGACGGATATCTTTTTGGGCCAGCCAATCGCTTGGTATTGCCCGGCTATCGTCAGCAAATAGCGAGGGATAATCGCTGGCGTCAAACGCTTTGCGCTCTTTGAGTTGGTAAATTCGCACTACGGTTGCCAATGACGCCCCTTGCGCATTGTGGTTCACCCCTTCCCGGGCCCGAATATCCAAATGCAGCGTTTTGATCTGTTTATAAAAAATAGCGTAGGTCACTGAGACGGCTCCATCTTTTACGCTCTGCGTCAGGCCGCAGCCGGTTAAGGCTGCAGTGAGAGTGATGGGCAGCAATGTGGCGCAATTTTTACCAACGATAGTTGCCATCTTCATCGTTCTCCCTTCGGTGAATATTTTTCGGACGCGCTGATAACGCCCCAGATGAATGGTGATAATGTCAGTAGCAGGGTATTGCGCGTTAAGCGGGCGCAGTACCGCGGTCCGCCCTAACCGCGCCGCGTTTTTGGGTTGGCAAGAGCGTTGCGCAGCCGGTAATAAATGGCGGGCCACATACAGCTGTAGCCGTACATCCAAATGGGCGCCCAGCCAGGGCATTCAGCGTGGAGTCTGCGGTGTCGGACATACGATCTCCTCCTTGATATGTTTGAAAATAACGTTATCTGCTTTTTTATCCTCATCAGGATGAGGAAGTATCGGGTATTTCGGATCTGCGCGACCGTAGCAGGAACGGACTATCCGCACCTTATCGCAGGGGAAAATATGCACATCAAAACCGCACGCCTGCCCCTTCTCCCAGCGTTCAATGGGGACAGTAATCGGCCCATGTTTCTGATAGTGAGTCTCATAATCATCGGGCATCTCACTCGATTTCATCCAGGCATTAGGATCGGAGGTCCAGGTGATTTTTGCCGTCAGTCCCGGGCGCCAGACATCAGGCACCATCACGCAGCAGAATCCGCCACCGCCATCGTAGGGATTCGCCCTGGGCCCTCCGTAGCCATCAACCTGCACCGAAACGATGGCATCAGGTCCGTGGTTTAATACGGCTATATCAGCGCCGCTCATGCCGTCATGACTGTGATCGCGGCAGGCCGTCAATAGACAGAGAAAAACGGCGACCAGTACCGCCAGCCCTGTGGACAAAATACGGGTATGCTTTATCATTGATGTATCCTTACAAAAATAAAATAAAGTAATGAATTATTAAGAGATGACGTAATTTCAGATTTTTATTTTTACGACGCCGTCCATAGTAATATGGTAATTAAAGTGTCAGGGAAGCAGTATTTTAAAAGCCTCGCTTTTTATATCCCGATATATTTTCCCCAGCACGCCCGATACCGTATTCAGATCTTTCATATCCGTTCGCGCCTGCACTAATATATCGCCAACATTAATATCAATAATCGCTTTTACCCGCTGGCCAAATTGTTTCACCGAATCCCACGTATCGTCATCGTTATCGTAAATCGTCCGCGACGCAAAATAACCGTGGGAAAACGAGGAATGCAGCGGATCATGATTATATTTGGCCAGCGTGTCATGCACGTAGTTATCGTAAAAATCCAGCATCGTCGGCGAGCCCATCAGCGCCGCCCGCCGGGCATCGCCGCTTTTCTTGATCTGGATATATTCCGACTCCTGCGCCGCCACCAGCGGACCGCCAAGCTGGTCGGTTTGCGTGGTGGGGATCACATCCAGCAGCACCTGGCCCAGCAGCGCCACGATACCGGTATGGGCAAAGTCATAACCCCACGCCGCGCGGTCCAGCCGATCCTTATCGATAAACGGCACTTCTCGCGGCCCTTCGCTTTCCGCGGGCGCCGTCGCCGACGGCAGCGCGCCGGTCTGCTCATTCAGCGCCTGCTGATAAAAAGGCTTACGCTGATAATACTTATCGGCGTATTGCGGGCTGGCAAAGCGCTCGGTGCGCCAGGCGGTGA